>NZ_JABAEG010000001.1:187638-1075655 GCF_023701965.1 Rhizobium sp. CG4
CCAGCGCCGACGGTACGGCCGCCTTCGCGGATAGCGAAGCGCAGCTTTTCTTCCATCGCGATTGGAACGATCAGTTCGACTTCAACGGTAACGTTGTCGCCTGGCATAACCATTTCCGTGCCTTCTGGCAGCGAAACGATACCAGTAACGTCAGTTGTACGGAAGTAGAACTGAGGGCGGTAGTTCGTGAAGAACGGTGTATGACGGCCGCCTTCTTCCTTCGTCAGGATGTAGGCTTCTGCCATGAACTTCTTGTGAGGCTTAACAGAACCTGGCTTGCAAAGGATCTGACCACGCTCAACACCGTCACGGGTAACACCGCGAACCAGTGCACCGATGTTGTCGCCAGCCTGGCCCTGATCGAGCAGCTTGCGGAACATTTCAACGCCGGTAACAGTCGTCTTAGACGTCGCCTTGATGCCGACGATTTCAACTTCTTCACCAACCTTGACGATACCGCGCTCAACGCGACCGGTAACAACAGTACCACGGCCAGAGATCGAGAACACGTCTTCGATTGGCATCAGGAACGGCTGGTCGATTGGACGCTCTGGTGTTGGGATGTAGGCGTCAACCTGAGCCATCAGCTCACGAATAGCGTCTTCACCGATCTTCTTGTCAGAATCGTTAAGAGCAGCAAGAGCCGAACCCTTAACAACAGGAACGTCGTCGCCTGGGAAGTCGTAGGAAGAAAGAAGTTCACGAACTTCCATTTCTACGAGCTCGAGCAGTTCTTCGTCGTCGACCTGGTCAACCTTGTTGAGGAACACGACCAGAGCAGGAACGCCAACCTGACGAGCAAGCAGGATGTGCTCGCGGGTCTGTGGCATTGGGCCGTCAGCAGCCGAGCAAACCAGGATCGCGCCGTCCATCTGGGCAGCACCGGTGATCATGTTCTTCACGTAGTCGGCGTGGCCGGGGCAGTCAACGTGTGCGTAGTGACGGTTAGGCGTCTCATACTCAACGTGGGCTGTCGAAATGGTGATACCACGAGCCTTTTCTTCAGGAGCAGCGTCGATTTGGTCATACGCCTTGAACTCGCCGAAGTACTTGGTGATTGCGGCCGTCAACGATGTCTTGCCGTGGTCAACGTGACCGATCGTGCCGATGTTAACGTGAGGCTTATTGCGCTCAAACTTGCTCTTTGCCATTATTGGCTCTCCATTCTTATCCCTGAAAGGGAATAAACCTTAAAATTTTTGTGTGGGTATTCCGGTCACTTCTGACCGGAATACTTTGCCTGGATTTCAGCAGCTACGTTGCTTGGAACAGGCGAATAGTGATCGAACGTCATCGAGTACTGTGCGCGACCCTGCGACATGGAGCGAAGGTTGTCGACGTACTTGAACATGTTCGCAAGAGGAACATGCGCGCTGATCACGATCGTGATGCCACGCGATTCCTGACCCTGGATCTGACCGCGACGCGAGTTCAGATCGCCGATAACGTCACCGACGTAATCTTCTGGGGTAACAACTTCGACCTTCATCATCGGCTCGAGAAGCTGTGCACCAGCCTTCTTTGCTGCTTCACGGAAGCAAGCACGCGATGCGATTTCGAACGCCAGAACAGACGAGTCAACATCGTGGTATGCACCATCGATGAGAGTTGCCTTGACACCCAGCATCGGGAAGCCAGCCAGAGGACCGGAAGACAGAACGCTTTCGATACCCTTCTGAACGCCTGGGATGTATTCCTTAGGAACAGCACCACCAACGATCTTGGACTCGAACTTGAAGTCTTCGCCTTCTGGGTTCGGTTCGAAGATGATCTTCACACGAGCGAACTGACCGGTACCACCGGACTGCTTCTTGTGTGTGTAATCTTCTTCGTGCAGCTTCGTGATCGTTTCACGGTAAGCAACCTGCGGAGCACCAACGGTCGCTTCAACCTTGAACTCGCGACGCATACGGTCAACGAGAATGTCGAGGTGAAGTTCGCCCATGCCAGCGATGATTGTCTGACCGGATTCTTCGTCAGTCTTGACGCGGAACGAAGGATCTTCAGCAGCCAGGCGGTTGAGCGCGAGGCCCATCTTTTCCTGGTCGCCCTTGGTCTTCGGTTCGATCGCGATCTGGATAACCGGCTCAGGGAATTCCATGCGCTCAAGGATAACCGGCTTCAACGGATCGCAAAGCGTGTCGCCCGTTGTGGTTTCCTTGAGGCCAGCCAGAGCAACGATGTCGCCAGCAAAGGCTTCTTCGATGTCTTCACGGCTGTTGGAGTGCATCTGAAGCATACGGCCGACGCGCTCACGCTTGTCCTTGACCGTGTTGATTACAGATGTGCCCTTTTCGAGCTTGCCCGAGTAGATACGTGCGAAGGTGAGCGAACCAACGAATGGGTCGTTCATGATCTTGAACGCGAGCATGGAAAGCGGCTCGGAATCATCAGCGTGACGCTCGATTTCAGCTTCGGTCTTGAAGTCGATGCCCTTGATCGCAGGAATGTCCAGCGGAGAAGGCAGGTATTCAACAACAGCGTCGAGAAGCGGCTGAACGCCCTTGTTCTTGAACGCAGTACCGCAGAACATTGGGTGGAACTTCACGTCGATGGTGCCGCGACGAACGAGAGCACGAATCTTGTCGTTGTCTGGGTAGTTACCTTCGAGGTAAGCTTCCATTGCTTCTTCGTCGATCTCGACAACAGTCTCGATCAGCTTCTCGCGATATTCTTCAGCCTTAGCCTTCATATCTTCTGGGATCTCAACAACGTCCCACTGTGCGCCGAGCGATTCGTCGCGCCATACGAGAGCGTTCATTTCGATGAGATCGATCACGCCCTTGAATTCGGTTTCTGCACCGATTGGCAACTGCATGACAACAGCTGTCGCGCCGAGACGGGTCTTGATCATTTCTACCGAGCGGTAGAAGTCAGCACCGGTCTTGTCCATCTTGTTGCAGAAGATCATACGCGGAACGTTGTACTTCTCAGCCTGACGCCATACGGTTTCAGTCTGCGGCTCTACACCAGCGTTGGCGTCGAGCAGAGCAATAGCACCGTCGAGTACACGCAGCGAACGCTCAACTTCAATCGTGAAGTCAACGTGGCCGGGGGTGTCGATGATGTTGAAACGACGCATCTTGCCATCGCGACCCTTCCAGAAGGTCGTGGTAGCAGCAGAAGTGATGGTGATACCACGCTCCTGCTCCTGTTCCATCCAGTCCATCGTGGCAGCGCCATCATGAACTTCGCCGATCTTGTGCGACTTACCGGTGTAGTAAAGAATACGCTCGGTTGTGGTCGTCTTGCCGGCGTCGATGTGCGCCATGATACCGAAATTGCGGTAGTCTTCGATTTTATATTCGCGAGCCATAACGGACTGCCTTTCGGATCGGTTAGATTACCAACGGTAATGCGAGAATGCGCGGTTAGCGTCAGCCATCTTGTGCGTGTCTTCACGCTTCTTGACAGCCGAACCGCGGTTGTTCGCAGCATCCATGAGTTCGCCGGACAGGCGATCGACCATGGTTGTTTCGTTGCGCTTACGAGCAGCAGCGATCAGCCAGCGGATTGCGAGGGCCTGACGACGCTCAGGACGAACATCAACAGGAACCTGGTATGTCGCACCACCAACGCGGCGAGAACGAACTTCAACGTGCGGAGCAACGTTATCGAGGGCCGAATGGAACACGCCGAGCGGCTCCTGCTTCGTCTTGCCCTGAACGGCGTCGAATGCGCCGTAAACGATGCTTTCAGCAACGGACTTCTTGCCATGAAGCATGATAGCATTCATGAACTTGGTGACGATCAGATCGCCGAACTTTGGATCCGGGTTGATCTCACGCTTTTCTGCACTATGGCGACGGGACATACTGTTTGTCTCTCAAATGTTATTGACGCTCAACCACGCGGAGAACCTCGCGCAGCGCCGAATTTGTTAATTGCCGAATTACTTCGGACGCTTCGCACCATACTTGGAGCGGCGCTGCTTACGGTTCTTTACACCCTGCGTATCGAGAACGCCGCGGATGATGTGGTAACGAACACCTGGCAAGTCCTTTACGCGGCCGCCGCGGATCATGACTACAGAGTGTTCCTGAAGGTTGTGGCCTTCACCAGGAATGTAGCCGATGACTTCGAAGCCATTCGTCAGACGGATCTTGGCAACCTTACGAAGAGCCGAGTTAGGCTTTTTAGGGGTCGTCGTGTAAACGCGTGTGCAAACGCCGCGCTTCTGTGGGTTTTCCTGCAGAGCAGGAACCTTATTACGCTTTACCTGTGCCTGGCGTGGCTTGCGGATAAGCTGGTTTACGGTAGGCATACAACCATCCCTTAGTATCTATCGCCCTCTCGGGCCGACGTTATGCCGTTTCCGGCGGTGGCACACGCTATACTTCATGCGCAAAACGTGGCCCAATCCGAATGATCGGATGGACCACAAAGGCAGAGGACGTATCGCTACGTCGTGCGTGCAGCATTCGTGTCTTCAACGTGCGTTGGACCCAGTTTGAGCAGATATCCGGAACGAGTCATTCCGAACGGCCAAACCTCATACAGGTTCCGATGGGCGGCGTACTACTGTTTTACCCCTACTTCGTCAAGGGTGAATCCACATTTTGTCCCGCAGCACCGGCCTTCTCGGGCTTTCGTTTAGCATATTTACCGCTGCTGTTAATCTGTTTCATCAATATATCGGCCAAAACACGTATTCCGTATTGGGCTTTATACCAAAGCCGTCTATTGATTCTTCAAGCGACGCTTTGTGACACCATCACCGTGGCTGTTCGTCAGCACACAGCAAAAAAACGGCCTTCAGGAGCAAGGAGAACACCATGACCCTCCCCCATAATGATAACGACAACGGATCGGTTGACCCCATGGTATTCATCGTCATAGGCAAGGCTTATGAACGGGATGGCGACGAAGGCATCGACATCCACGTGATCCTACGTGCACCCGATGATGACACAGCCGTCCGCGACACGCTGAATGCACTTTCGGAGGAAGGTTTCCTCGAGGCCGACCTCGACCAGATCGGCATGCTGACGGAGATCCCCGACGAAGAGCCGCATGCCTCGGCCTATCAGGGTGCGCTGGAAGGCGAAGTCGCCATTATCCGCTTCGCATAACCCTTATAGCCAAAACAGACAAACCGCCTGTCACCAGGCGGTTTTCTTTTTTAAACAGTAAACAGATCGTATCAGTTGTTGATATTGGCCGTTGGCTTCGGTGTAGTGGCCGTTTCAGCCGGCAAGATCGGATAGATGATGTCGGGAGCCTTGCCGGTCAGCGATCCCAGAAACGCCACGATCAGATCGACATCCTGATCATTCAGCTCCTCGCCCAGCTGCGCAGTGCCCATCACCGCCACCGCCTGCTTCAGGTCCCAGACCTTGCCCGAATGGAAGTAAGGCGCGGTCAGCGCCACATTGCGAAGTGGTGCAGCACGGAACACATATGAGTCGTCAGCCGTGTTTGTCACCGCAAAGCGACCTTTGTCATTTTCAGGCAAAACATCGCCACCTGGCTTCTCCACCAGACCGAATGGATAGTACCCTTCCCCGCCGACATTGATGCCGCTGTGGCACGAGGCACAGCCCTTGTCCATGAACAGCTGCAGGCCCTGTCTTGCCTCCAGCGTCAGTGCGTTCTCATCCCCATTCAGATAGGCATCGAAGGGTGCCGGCGTGATCAGCGTGGCTTCAAAGGCTTCAATCGCCTTGGCGAAATTATCGAAGGTAACCGGGTCGTCCTCACCGGGGAATGCCGCCTTGAACCACGCGACATATTGCGGCATCGAATTGAGCGTCGCGACCACCTTCACTGGCGTGTTGGCCATCTCCACACCGGCCTGCACCGGGCCTTTCGCCTGCGCCTTCAGGTCATCCGCACGGCCATCCCAGAACTGGGCAACGTTGAACACCGCGTTGAACACGGTCGGTGAATTGCGCGGTCCCTTCTGCCACCCGTGGCCGATCGACGTCTCGAGATTATCGTCACCGCCGGTTCCGACATTGTGGCATGAGTTGCATGAAAACACCCCCGAAGCCGACATGCGCGGATCAAAGAACAGTGCCTTGCCGAGCGCTATCTTCTCGGCCGTGATCGGGTTGTCCTTGACCGCTGGAATGGTTGAGGGCAGCGGCCTGAATATCTCAAGTGCGCTTTGCCGCAACTCGGCCGGAACCGGGTCCGCCGCATAAACGGCCGTGGTTGCCAAAACTCCGGCAGCCAATGTGTATAGAAATTTCCTCATAACAGCCTCCGTTCGCCGACCCTGCCTTCCTGGTTTTAAGCAACAGGGCCGGCCCTTCAGTTGGGAAGCAAATCCCCTGCCCTTGCGGGCTCCTGGTTGGGAAGATCTGCGTCCTGTGAACGGATTAAAATTAGAATAAATAAAAACTGGTCCTTTGCGATGGATCAACGGCAAGAGGCCACCAAACACAAAAACGCCCGAATTGCTTCGGGCGTTTAGGTTTATCAATTCTGGAGGGTGCGGCAAATTGGCACCCATTAGACCATCGATCCGAAGCAGGTATCGTGCACCGAAATGATGCACGACACCGGAGCGAATTACTCGCCGGCAGGAACCGTTTCGTCCTTGGTCATGTCGCGCAACATCTGCGTTGCGGAGTCCGAACCAGTGGACTTCTTGCGCTCTTCGATGATCAGCTCGTCGCGTGTCGTCGCGATGCGGCGGATCTGGGTCATGGTACCGCCCGTACCGGCCGGGATAAGGCGACCGACGATAACGTTTTCCTTCAGACCCTGAAGCGTGTCCATCTTGCCGGCGATTGCAGCTTCCGTGAGAACCTTTGTGGTTTCCTGGAACGAAGCAGCCGAGATGAAGGACGGCGTCTGCAGCGATGCCTTGGTGATACCCAGAAGAACTGGTTCGCCGTAGGCAGGCTTCTTGCCTTCCTCGATCAGACGATCATTCATGTCGTCCATTTCGATGCGGTCGACATTGTCACCCACGATGTACTGGCTGTCACCAGCATCCGTGATTTCAACCTTCTGCAGCATCTGGCGAACGATCACTTCGATGTGCTTGTCGTTGATGACAACGCCCTGCAGACGATAGACTTCCTGGATTTCGTTCACGAGGTAGGAAGCCAGAGCCTCTACACCCTTGATCGCCAGAATGTCGTGCGGAGCTGGGTTACCGTCGAGGATGTAGTCACCCTTTTCGATGTAGTCGCCTTCCTGAAGGTGGAAGGGCTTGCCCTTCGGGATCAGATATTCGACTGGCTCTACACCATCTTCAGCAGGCTCGATGATGACGCGACGCTTGTTCTTGTAGTCGCGGCCCAGACGGATCGTACCATCGATTTCGGCGATGATAGCGTGGTCCTTTGGACGACGGGCTTCGAACAGTTCAGCAACGCGTGGCAGACCACCCGTGATGTCCTTGGTCTTGGCGCTTTCCATTGGCGAACGTGCAAGCACATCACCCTGGGAAACCTTCGTGCCCGGTTCTACGGACAGAATTGCGTCAACCGACAGCAGGAAGCGGGCTTCACCACCACGAGAAAGCTTGGCAATGTTGCCGGAAGCATCCTTGATAACGATGGCAGGCTTGAGGTCCGAACCGCGAGGTGTCGAACGCCAGTCAATAACCTGACGCTTGGTGATACCGGTGGATTCGTCGGTTGCTTCCAGAACCGAGAGACCATCGACCAGGTCTTCGAACTGAACAGTACCTTCGACTTCCGTCATCATTGGGCGTGTGTATGGGTCCCACTCGGCGAAACGCTGACCGCGCTTAACCTTGTCACCGTCATCCACGAAAATCTTCGAACCGTATGCAACGCGCTGCGAAGAACGCTCAACGCCACGCTCATCGAGAATGGTGATGGCCATGTTACGGCCCATCGCGATGAGGACGCCTTCAGAGTTGCGCAGCATATTGCGGTTCTTGATCTGGATCGTACCTTCGTACGATGCTTCAAGGAACGACTGGTCAACCACGTTCGCAGTACCACCAAGGTGGAACGTACGCATGGTCAGCTGGGTGCCCGGCTCACCGATGGACTGAGCAGCGATAACGCCCACTGCTTCGCCCATGTTAACCGGAGTACCGCGTGCAAGGTCACGACCGTAGCAAACGCCGCAAACGCCTACCTGGATTTCGCAGGTCAGAGCCGAACGGATACGAACGGACTGGATGCCAGCCTTTTCGATGATTGCCACTTCAGCTTCGTCGATCAGCTTGCCAGCCTTGACGATGTTCTCGCCAGTGACCGGGTTGTCGATGTCGTCGAGAGCCGTACGACCAAGAATACGTGCGCCGAGCGAGGCAACAATCTGACCGGCATCGACGATGGCAGTCATTGTCAGGCCCTTGTCGGTGCCGCAATCGTTGGAGTTGACGATGCAGTCCTGCGCGACGTCAACGAGACGACGTGTCAGGTAACCGGAGTTAGCCGTCTTCAAGGCCGTATCTGCAAGACCCTTACGGGCACCGTGTGTCGAGTTGAAGTACTCGTTCACGGTCAGGCCTTCCTTAAAGTTCGAAATGATCGGCGTTTCGATGATTTCGCCCGAAGGCTTGGCCATCAGACCGCGCATACCACCGAGCTGACGCATCTGGCTTGGCGACCCACGGGCGCCGGAGTGCGACATCATATAGATCGAGTTCATTGGCTTCTGGCGACCGGTTTCCGGATCGAACTCCACAGCCTTAATGCGAGCCATCATCTCTTCGGCGACCTTTTCGGTAGCCTTGCCCCAAGCGTCAACAACCTTGTTGTACTTTTCGCCCTGGGTGATGAGACCATCATTGTACTGCTGTTCGTATTCCTTCACCAAGGCTTCCGTTTCACCAACGATTTTCACCTTGGTGTCCGGGATAACCATGTCGTCCTTGCCGAACGAAATGCCGGCGCGGCAAGCATGGGAGAAGCCGAGCTGCATGATGCGGTCGCAGAAAATGACCGTGTCCTTCTGACCGCAATGACGGTAGACCGTGTCGATCATCTTGGAGATGTTCTTCTTGGTCATTTCCTGGTTGCAGGTGTCGAATGGCACGTTGACATTCTTCGGCAGCAATTCACCAATCAACATACGGCCAGGCGTTGTTTCATGGATCTTCGAAACCGGCTTGCCATCGGCATCAACGGTCTTGAAGCGACCGCGAATTTTCGAGTGCAGCGTCACAACCTTGTTTTCAAGGGCGTGATGCAGTTCGCCGATGTCGGAGAAGGCCATGCCTTCGCCAGGCTCGTTCTGGTTCATGATCGACAGGTAGTACAGGCCGAGAACCATGTCCTGCGAAGGAACGATAATCGGGTGACCGTTTGCCGGATGCAGAATGTTGTTGGTCGACATCATGAGAACGCGGGCTTCAAGCTGCGCTTCCAGAGAAAGCGGAACGTGAACAGCCATCTGGTCACCGTCGAAGTCGGCGTTGAAGGCCGTGCAGACGAGCGGGTGCAGCTGAATGGCCTTGCCTTCAACCAGCATTGGTTCGAAGGCCTGGATACCCAGACGGTGCAGCGTCGGTGCGCGGTTCAGGAGAACCGGATGCTCGCGGATAACCTCGTCGAGGATATCCCAAACTTCTGGCTTTTCCTTTTCAACCAGCTTCTTGGCCTGCTTGACGGTCGAGGAGTAACCCTTTGCGTCGAGACGGGCGTAGATGAACGGCTTGAACAGCTCGAGCGCCATCTTCTTCGGCAGGCCGCACTGGTGCAGCTTCAGTTCAGGACCGGTCACGATAACCGAACGACCGGAATAGTCGACGCGCTTACCGAGAAGGTTCTGACGGAAGCGGCCCTGCTTGCCCTTGAGCATGTCGGACAGCGACTTCAGCGGACGCTTGTTGGCACCGGTGATGACGCGACCGCGACGACCGTTGTCGAACAACGCATCGACAGATTCCTGCAACATGCGCTTTTCGTTACGGATAATGATACCCGGCGCACGAAGCTCGATCAGGCGCTTCAGACGGTTGTTACGGTTGATAACGCGGCGATACAGATCGTTCAGGTCGGAGGTCGCAAAACGGCCACCATCCAGCGGAACCAGCGGACGCAGGTCCGGAGGAATAACTGGAACAACCTTCATGATCATCCACTCGGGACGATTGCCTGACTCCATGAAGTTCTCAACGATCTTGAGACGCTTCATCAGCTTCTTCTGCTTGAGGTCCGAAGTGGTTTCGGCAAGCTCAACGCGCAGATCGCCAGCGATCTTCTCAAGGTTCATCGAAGCCAGCATTTCATAGATGGCTTCAGCGCCGATCATGGCGGTGAACTGATCTTCGCCGAACTCGTCGACGGCAATCATGTACTCTTCTTCGGACAGAAGCTGGTTCTGCTTCAGAGAAGTCAGGCCTGGCTCGGTCACGATGTAGTTTTCGAAGTACAGAACGCGCTCAACATCTTTCAGCGTCATGTCGAGCAATGTCGAGATACGCGAAGGAAGCGACTTCAGGAACCAGATGTGGGCAACAGGTGCTGCCAGTTCGATATGGCCCATGCGCTCACGGCGAACGCGCGACAGCGTAACTTCGACGCCGCACTTTTCGCAGATGATGCCCTTGTACTTCATACGCTTGTACTTGCCGCACAAGCATTCGTAGTCCTTGATCGGTCCGAAAATACGCGCGCAGAAAAGACCGTCGCGTTCCGGCTTGAAGGTACGATAGTTGATGGTCTCTGGCTTTTTGATTTCGCCATAGGACCAGGAGAGGATCTTCTCAGGCGACGCAATCGAAATCCGGATGGAATCGAAATGCTGCGCTGGCACCTGAGGATTGAACAGATTCATGACCTCTTGGTTCATGCCTTGTCTCCTTGAGAGGCTTGTTGTCGCCTCTGTTTGCATCTGGACCAGTCGTTCCCGGGATAACTGGTCAGTGCCTAAAACACGATTAACCGCGAAATGCGGCGAAACTATCCGCCTAAGGGCAATGCCCTTTTGGAAGAAACCGGCAGGCGCCGCTTTCGGCGCCTGCCTTGGTCATCTTTATTCCGCCGCGTCAGGCAGTTCGGAGCTTTCCTGGGCCTCGAGCTTGGAGTTCTCCAGCTCAACGGAAAGACCGAGCGACCGCATTTCCTTGACGAGAACGTTGAAGCTCTCAGGAATACCGGCTTCGAAGGTGTCGTCGCCGCGGACGATCGCTTCGTAAACCTTGGTACGGCCGGCCACGTCGTCCGACTTGACGGTGAGCATTTCCTGCAAGGTGTATGCTGCGCCGTAAGCTTCCAGTGCCCAGACTTCCATTTCCCCGAAGCGCTGTCCGCCGAACTGCGCCTTACCACCGAGCGGCTGCTGGGTGACGAGCGAGTATGGACCGATCGAGCGAGCGTGGATCTTGTCGTCGACAAGGTGGTTCAGCTTGATCATGTACATGTAGCCGACGGTCACCTTACGGTCGAACGTCTCACCTGTACGGCCATCATAGAGAACCGACTGGCCAGAGTCGTGCAGACCAGCTCTGGTCAGCATCTCAGCAACGTCAGGCTCATGCGCACCGTCGAAGACCGGCGTCGCAATCGAAACGCCCTTCTTGGACTGCTCGGCAAGTCTGAGCAGGGACTCGTCGTCGAAGTAAGCGACTTCATCCTTGGCATCAGAAGCATACACTTCCGTCAGCTCGCGCTTCAGGTCAGTGATATCAAGCGTCTTGTGATACTCATCCAGCATCTCGCCGATTTTCTTGCCCATACCGGCGCAAGCCCATGCAAGGTGCGTTTCGAGAATCTGGCCGACGTTCATGCGCGATGGCACGCCCAGCGGGTTCAAGCAGATGTCGACATGCGTACCGTCTTCCAGGAACGGCATATCTTCAACAGGCACGATACGCGAGACAACGCCCTTGTTACCGTGACGGCCGGCCATCTTGTCGCCTGGCTGGATCTTGCGCTTAACAGCAACGAACACCTTGACCATCTTCATGACGCCTGGAGGCATTTCGTCGCCACGCTGAACCTTTTCGACCTTGTCCATGAAGCGCTGTTCAAGGCGCGACTTGGATTCGTCGTACTGGCCACGCAGAGCTTCGAGTTCGGCCTGGGCCTTCTCGTCCTCAACGGCAAACATCCACCACTGCGAACGCGGGTATTCAGAAACAACGAGGTTTGAAAGCTCGGTGCCCTTCTTGAAGCCCTTCGGTCCAGCGATCGAAACCTGACCACGCAACATGTCGATCAGACGGCCATAGACGTTACGGTCCAGGATAGCCTGTTCGTCGTCACGGTCCTTGGCCAGACGTTCGATTTCTTCGCGTTCGATAGCCATTGCACGTTCGTCTTTTTCAACGCCGTGACGGTTGAACACGCGGACTTCAACGACCGTACCAAATGTGCCAGGAGGCATGCGCATGGAGGTGTCGCGAACGTCAGATGCCTTTTCACCGAAGATGGCGCGCAGAAGCTTTTCTTCCGGCGTCATCGGGCTTTCACCCTTCGGCGTGATCTTGCCAACCAGGATATCGCCAGGCTGAACTTCCGCACCGATGTATACGATACCGGCTTCGTCGAGGTTCTTCAGGGCTTCTTCCGAAACGTTCGGAATATCGCGCGTGATTTCTTCAGGACCAAGCTTGGTGTCGCGGGCCATCACTTCGAATTCTTCGATGTGGATGGAGGTGAACACGTCGTCGGAAACGATGCGTTCGGACATCAGGATGGAGTCTTCGTAGTTGTAGCCGTTCCAAGGCATGAACGCGACGAGCGCGTTGCGGCCAAGTGCCAGGTCACCGAGATCGGTCGATGGACCGTCAGCAATGATGTCACCCTTGTTCAGAACGTCACCGACAGTCACCAGCGGACGCTGGTTGATGCAGGTGTTCTGGTTCGAACGCTGGAACTTCTGCAGACGATAGATGTCAACGCCGGACTTACCAGCATCGAGATCTTCCGTTGCACGGATAACGATACGGGTCGCGTCGACCTGATCGACTACACCGCCACGACGAGCTGCGATAGCAGCGCCGGAGTCACGGGCAACGATCGGCTCCATACCGGTTCCGACGAACGGAGCCTCGGCACGGACGAGCGGAACGGCCTGACGCTGCATGTTCGAGCCCATCAGAGCGCGGTTGGCGTCGTCGTTTTCCAGGAACGGGATGAGAGCCGCAGCGACCGAAACGAGCTGCTTCGGCGAAACGTCCATCAGGTTGATGTTGTCGCGTGGCGCCAGCATAACTTCGCCCGAGTGACGGCAAACAACGAACTCTTCCGAGAACGAACCATCAGTTTCAAGCGACGAGTTAGCCTGTGCAACGTAATACTTGGCCTCTTCCATAGCGGAGAGGTAGATCACGTCTGTTGTCACCTTGCCGTCAACGATCTTGCGGTACGGGCTTTCGATGAAGCCGTACTTGTTGACGCGGGCAAAGGTGGCCAGCGAGTTGATCAGACCGATGTTCGGGCCTTCCGGCGTTTCAATCGGGCAAATACGACCGTAGTGGGTCGGGTGAACGTCACGGACTTCAAAGCCTGCGCGCTCGCGGGTCAGACCACCAGGTCCAAGAGCCGAAAGGCGGCGCTTGTGGGTGATTTCCGAAAGCGGGTTCACCTGGTCCATGAACTTCGACAGCTGCGAAGAACCGAAGAACTCGCGAACGGCAGCAGCGGCTGGCTTTGCGTTGATGAGATCCTGCGGCATCACGGTGTCGATTTCGATCGAGGACATACGTTCCTTGATCGCACGTTCCATGCGCAGCAGACCCAGACGGTACTGGTTCTCCATCAACTCACCGACCGAACGAACACGGCGGTTGCCGAGGTTGTCGATGTCGTCGATTTCGCCCTTGCCGTCACGCAGTTCGACCAGCATCTTGACCACGGCCAGGATGTCTTCCTTGCGCAGTGTACGCACGGTGTCTTCTGCATCGAGGTCGAGACGCATGTTCATCTTCACGCGGCCAACTGCGGAAAGATCGTAACGCTCAGCATCGAAGAACAGCGAGTTGAACATCGCTTCAGCCGAATCCATGGTCGGCGGCTCGCCCGGACGCATGACGCGGTAGATATCGAACAGAGCGTCCTGACGGTTCTCGTTCTTGTCGGCAGAAAGCGTGTTGCGGATGTAGGCGCCAACATTGACGTGGTCGATGTTGAGAACCGCGATTTCTTCCAGGCCAGCGTTCAGAATAACGCCGAGGGTCTTCTCGTCGATTTCATCACCAGCTTCGAGGTAGATTTCACCCGTTGCGTAGTTAACGATGTCTTCGGCCAGGAAGTTACCGTACAGGTCTTCGTCGGTTGCCTTGAGAGCCTTGAGGCCCTTCTCGGACAGCTGACGCAGCAGACGCGGGGTCAGCTTCTTGCCGGCTTCAACAACAACTTCGCCGGTGTCGGCATCAACCATTTCGGTGATGACCTTGGCGTTCTTCAGCACTTCAGGCTGGAACGGAATACGCCAGCCATCGCCTGCACGCTTGTAATCAGAGCTTGTGTAGAACGTCGACAGAATTTCTTCGCCGTCCATACCGAGCGCCATCAGCAGCGAGGTAACAGGCAGCTTGCGGCGACGGTCGATACGCGCGTAAACGACATCCTTGGCATCGAATTCGATGTCGAGCCAGGAACCGCGGTAAGGAATAACGCGAGCAGCGAACAACAGCTTGCCGGAAGAGTGGCTCTTGCCCTTGTCGTGATCGAAGAATACGCCCGGCGAACGGTGCATCTGAGACACGATAACGCGCTCGGTACCGTTCACGATAAACGTACCGTTGTTGGTCATGAGCGGCATGTCGCCCATGTAAACCGACTGTTCCTTGATGTCCTTGATGGACTTCGCGCCTGTATCCTCGTCAATATCAAACACGATGAGGCGCAGCGTCACTTTCAGTGGCGCTGCGTAGGTCAGGTCGCGCTGACGGCACTCTTCAGTGTCGAATTTTGGCTGTTCGAATTCGTAGGATACGAATTCAAGCATGGATGCGCCTGAGAAGTCTGTGATTGGGAATACAGACTTGAAAACAGCATTCAATCCCTCGTCGGGACGACCGCCCTTAGGCTCGTCAACCATGAGAAATTGGTCATACGAAGCCTTCTGAACCTCAATGAGGTTTGGCATTTCCGCTACTTCTGGAATTTTGCCGAAAAACTTGCGTACGCGCCTGCGACCGTTAAACGAAAGGGTCTGAGCCATCGTCGCTCCTTTAATAATTGCATCCGGGCCTGCAACGGACGGGGTTCGCTGGCCAGTCGATCCCGTCAATTAATGGGTATAATCAATCTCGTTTCACGTCCCGAACGGTAAGGCCGGATTGCCTGTACAGCGCGGTTCGAAACTATTCTCTTGAAGAACCCATTACCCAAAAGCCATTTTCACGCGGCTTTTGGGTAATTGGTTTCAGCGGAACAGCAAACGGGAGACGGCTTTTGCCATCTCCCGTAAGTAGTACCGATATTACTTAACGTCAACCTTGGCGCCAGCATCCTCAAGTTTCTTCTTGAGGTCAGCAGCTTCTGCCTTGGAAACAGCTTCCTTAACAGCCTTAGGAGCACCTTCAACGAGGTCCTTAGCTTCCTTCAGGCCGAGACCTGTGATAGCGCGGACTTCCTTGATGACGTTGATCTTGTTGGCGCCAGCGTCAACCAGGATAACGTCGAATTCTGTCTTTTCTTCTTCAGGAGCAGCAGCAGCAGCACCGCCGCCAGCAGCAGCAACTGCTACAGGAGCAGCAGCGGAAACGCCCCACTTTTCTTCGAGAAGCTTAGACAGTTCTGCAGCTTCCAGAACGGTCAATGCGGAGAGGTCGTCAACGATCTTTGCGAGATCAGCCATTTTTTAGTTCCTTTAATTCGGTTTGAACCGGTTTGAATATTTACAGCGAAAAACCGCCTTAAGCGGCTTCGTCCTTCTTTGAGTAAGCCGAGAACACGCGGGCAAGCTGGCTTGCCGGTGCTGCAACAACCGTAGCGACGCGAGTTGCCGGGGCATTGAGAAGGCCCAGCAGCTTTGCGCGCAGCTCGTCCAGCGAAGGCAGGGTCGCAAGCGACTTTACTGCGTCCGCGTTGAGCGCGGTTGCACCCATGGCGCCGCCGAGAATAACGAGCTTGTCGTTAGTCTTTGCGAAGTCCATGACGACTTTCGGAGCGATCATTGGATCAGTGCTGTATGCAATCAGCGTCTGTCCTTTGAAAAGACCAGTGATCTCTTCTGACTCCGTACCCTGAAGAGCGATCTTGGCCAGACGGTTCTTCGCGACTTTAACTGTGCCGCCCGCAGCACGCATTTTTGAACGGAAGTCGTTCATCTGCGCAACGGTGACGCCAGCATAGTGGGCCACGACAACCGAACCGGAAGCCTTAAAGACTTCGTTCAGCTCCGTGACGAATTCGCGTTTTTCCGCTCTTTCCACTGTCTGTCTCCAGTTGACAGGACCGCAATCATGCAGGCCCCATCGGGTTTGCCTTTGCCCCAAGAAACCTTGATAAATCAAAGTCCCGAGTGACGCTCGAGGATCCTGTCCCCCTGCTCTCTCACCCGAAGGCTGAAGGCACAAGGCACACCAGGTTCAAACCAGATTATTAAGCACCACAGGGATGCGAAAATCGGGCTCGTACCCGTCTCATGTAGGTTAACGTGATTAAGGCCAAATTCCTGAAAAGGAAAAAGGCCACCTACAATCTCGGACAGGAATTCCGGATTTCTCCGGAAACTTCCGGCCGGTGAGGCCGGAAATTCTTGTGTAACAACCCCATGCGGGGATTGTCGAAATTATGCAGTAACCGACGATGGGTCGATGCGAACGCCAGGACCCATGGTCGAGGAGATCGCTACGCGCTTGACGTAGTTACCCTTTGCACCAGCAGGCTTGGCCTTGATGACCGCGTCAGCAAATGCCTTGATGTTTTCTTCAAGAGCCTTGGCGTCGAAGGAAGCCTTGCCGATACCAGCATGGACGATACCAGCCTTCTCAACACGGAACTCGACAGCGCCGCCCTTGGAAGCCTTAACGGCACCAGCAACATCCATCGTAACCGTACCAACCTTCGGGTTAGGCATCATGCCACGTGGGCCGAGAACCTTACCGAGGCGACCGACCAGCGGCATCATGTCCGGAGTGGCAATGCAACGATCGAAGTCGATCTTGCCGCCCTGAACGATTTCGAGCAGGTCTTCTGCACCAACGATGTCAGCGCCAGCAGCCTTGGCTTCATCAGCCTTGGCACCACGAGCAAAAACAGCAACGCGAACGTCACGGCCTGTGCCGTTGGGCAAGTTGACAACGCCACGAACCATCTGGTCAGCGTGACGTGGGTCAACGCCGAGGTTCATCGCAACTTCAACGGTCTCGTCGAACTTGGCTACAGCCCGTTCCTTAACCATCGAGATGGCGTCGGTGAGGACGTAGAGCTTGTTAGCATCAACGCCTTCGCGTGTCTTCTGTACGCGCTTTGCAAGCTTTGCCATGATCAACCTACCACTTCCAGGCCCATGGCGCGGGCAGAGCCCTCAACCATTGCCATTGCGCCTTCGATATCGGCAGCATTGAGATCCTTCATCTTGGCTTCTGCGATCGTCTTGACCTGAGCCTTGGTGATGGAACCAGCCTTTGCGCCCTTACCCGGTGTCTTGGAACCGGATTGAATCTTAGCTTCCTTCTTGAGGAAGTAAGTTACAGGAGGCTGCTTCATCACGAATGTGAAGGACTTGTCCTGGTAGTAGGTGATGACGACCGGAATCGGCATACCCTTTTCCATTTCCTGCGTAGCAGCGTTGAACGCCTTGCAGAATTCCATAATGTTAATGCCACGCTGACCAAGCGCAGGACCAATTGGCGGGGACGGGTTAGCCGATCCTGCCTTGACCTGAAGCTTGAGCTGGCCTGCAACTTTCTTAGCCATATCTCTCTGCCTTTCAAATCGAACCGGTTGCCCGGCTCATATGCCGGAAACTCCGGCGGCTGCGGTTGCGTGGTACGATGCTGACCCGGCTAGAGCCAGCAGGTCTTCCACGCGATTAGAGCTTTCGCTCTTCCAATCAGACCTTCTCGACCTGACTGTATTCCAGCTCGACCGGCGTAGCGCGGCCGAAAATCGAAACTTCCACCTTGAGGCGCGAACGCTCTTCGTCGACATCTTGAACAACACCGTTAAACGATGCGAACGGACCGTCGGAGACGCGAACCTGCTCACCAATCTCATAAGAGATCGAAGACTTCGGACGCTCTACACCCTCCTGAACCTGACCGAGAATACGATCAGCTTCAGAATCAGGAATAGGAACAGGCTTGTTGTCCGAACCCAGGAAACCCGTAACCTTCGGGGTATTCTTGATGAGGTGGTACGCTTCATCCGTCAGGTTTGCGCGAACCATCACGTAACCTGGGAAGAACTTGCGTTCGCTATCGACCTTGCGACCGCGACGAACCTCAACAACCTTTTCAGTCGGAACGAGAATCTTTTCAAAGAGATGCTCAAGCCCCTTCTGGCGAGCCTTCTCCTCGATCGACTCAGCGACCTTCTTTTCAAAATTTGAATATGCGTGAACGATATACCAGCGCGCTACCATCTTTATCTCCGGAAATCCGTTACTGACCGACGCTCAGCACAAGGCGAAGCAACCAGCCGATGAGTTGGTCAGCTGCGAAAAAGAAAAGCGCAGCCACAATAACCATGACGAGCACCATGGCCGTCGAAATCATGGTCTCGCGGCGCGATGGCCAGGTAATTTTTGACGCTTCCGAGCGAACCTGCTGAAGAAACGCAAATGGATTGGTTTTGGATGCCATTGACTGCCCACGCAATTACGGCACGTAAAGCCGATAAATCAGCCCCACGCACCGCGTGTCTGTTTTACCCTACATAAACGCCGATTCTCAATTTAACAAGAGGAAATCGACATTCAATGAACTCCACCGGAAATCCCATCCGGCCCTTCCAGCCAACATGCCGCAAATTAAACGCGCTTGTCATTGCTGGAAAATGGCAGGGGCAACCGGGCTTGAACCGATGACCTGCGGTTTTGGAGACCGCCGCTCTACCAACTGAGCTATACCCCTTCACTCCGACCAACCGTGGATGTTTCCATCTCCGTAATCGGTATGCGGCTCTTTAAGACGCCCTGAAACGAATGGCAAGGGTGTTTTTTCTTTTTCCTGCAAAGAGTAACGGGAAAACTCTCTAGCCCTTATTTTTTCGTTCCGATTTCAGGGCGCATTCCCGGTTCTCTCCAGTGCCCGGCGCATTTTCAAATGTGCACCGCGTTCCCAGTGGATTGCCGCACACCTTGTGAAGCACCTTGAAACCAACGCATCTGCCGTCTGGCCCGCGATAACCCGGACCACCTTTACAACCACAGCCCTTGCAGGCTGGTCGATCCGGGCAACTTTGCGCACCAACTGGCGACGCAAAGGCCGGCCCCACCAGAAACCCGGCCAGAATCACAGTCTTCAGCATTCCCAGCAAATGATTCGCACCCCAAAACCCCGTGTCACCACGGGTAGACACATCATTTCAAGGAGATGCAATAGAACTTTGTATCAACAGCCATCACAGGGAAGCGCTTTGGCAGCGTCTCTTTTTCCACTTCGGCAAAGCCATTCTTTTCATAGAATCGATGCGCGGCCAGAAACTTGTCCGTCGTGCCGAGGTAGATTTGTGTAATGCCGCTGCGCCTTGCCTCCTCAAGCAGGTGACCGAGCAGCTTCGCCGCAACACCCAATTCCCTGCCGCGCGCCTGCTCCGCCACGAACATCTTGCGCAGGGCGCCCTGCCCCTCACCAATATCCTTGAGGGCAATCGTACCGACGATGTCGCCGTCGAGCTTCGCCACCCAGAAACCGCCCGCACCGGACTGATAGAAGCCAGGGATATCACTGAGATCAGGCTGGTCTTGCGCCGTGATCGCAATACCAAACTCGTCTTGCTGGATCTTGACGATAAGCGCCGTTACCGCATCACGCTCCGTTGGTGCAAATGCGCTGATTTCGACAAATTGCATCGTGCGGCTCCCCTGTTATGCCCAAAACAGAAAAGCCCCGCTGTTTCCAGCGGGGCTCTCAATCCATCCCTTACGGGAAAGAATTATTCGATGATCGAGGCAACGATACCAGCGCCGACGGTACGGCCGCCTTCGCGGATAGCGAAGCGCAGCTTTTCTTCCATCGCGATTGGAACGATCAGTTCGACTTCAACGGTAAC
Organism: Rhizobium sp. CG4; assembly: GCF_023701965.1. NCBI lineage: Bacteria > Pseudomonadati > Pseudomonadota > Alphaproteobacteria > Hyphomicrobiales > Rhizobiaceae > Rhizobium > Rhizobium sp. CG4. The sequence goes on from NZ_JABAEG010000001.1 coordinate 207,693, forward strand.
GTTGTCGCCTGGCATAACCATTTCCGTGCCTTCTGGCAGCGAAACGATACCGGTAACGTCAGTTGTACGGAAGTAGAACTGAGGACGGTAGTTCGTGAAGAACGGTGTATGACGGCCGCCTTCTTCCTTTGTCAGGATGTAGGCTTCTGCCATGAACTTCTTGTGAGGCTTAACAGAACCTGGCTTGCAAAGGATCTGACCACGCTCAACACCGTCACGGGTAACACCGCGAACCAGTGCACCGATGTTGTCGCCAGCCTGGCCCTGATCGAGCAGCTTGCGGAACATTTCAACGCCGGTAACAGTCGTCTTAGACGTCGCCTTGATGCCGACGATTTCAACTTCTTCACCAACCTTGACGATACCGCGCTCAACGCGACCGGTAACAACAGTACCACGGCCAGAGATCGAGAACACGTCTTCGATTGGCATCAGGAACGGCTGGTCGATTGGACGCTCTGGTGTTGGGATGTAGGCGTCAACCTGAGCCATCAGCTCACGAATAGCGTCTTCACCGATCTTCTTGTCAGAATCGTTAAGAGCAGCAAGAGCCGAACCCTTAACAACAGGAACGTCGTCGCCTGGGAAGTCGTAGGAAGAAAGAAGTTCACGAACTTCCATTTCTACGAGCTCGAGCAGTTCTTCGTCGTCGACCTGGTCAACCTTGTTGAGGAACACGACCAGAGCAGGAACGCCAACCTGACGAGCAAGCAGGATGTGCTCGCGGGTCTGTGGCATTGGGCCGTCAGCAGCCGAGCAAACCAGGATCGCGCCGTCCATCTGGGCAGCACCGGTGATCATGTTCTTCACGTAGTCGGCGTGGCCGGGGCAGTCAACGTGTGCGTAGTGACGGTTAGGCGTCTCATACTCAACGTGGGCTGTCGAAATGGTGATACCACGAGCCTTTTCTTCAGGAGCAGCGTCGATTTGGTCATACGCCTTGAACTCGCCGAAGTACTTGGTGATTGCGGCCGTCAACGATGTCTTGCCGTGGTCAACGTGACCGATCGTGCCAATGTTAACGTGTGGCTTGTTCCGCTCAAACTTGCTCTTTGCCATGTGAATTGCTTCCTGTGAACGTGAAGTAGTTTCCCCGGCGAACCGGTTTGGTGTCGCCGTTTAAGGCTTTGTAAGCGAATGCGCAAGACTTAATTGTCAAACAGAAATACCGTTCGACCCTCAATGCGCGATATAAGCGTGCTTACGTGCCGTTAAGGGCCCTATATAAGAAGAAGAGTGCGCGGTGCAAGCACAAGGGAGCGGCGACTTTAGTGCCCCCCGACCGGCCAGATGATTCCCTGCCACAAAATGACTTTATTGTGATTTGCCATGCAAGATATGGTTTACGGCAAGTTTCCGATGTCATATGACGCCTGTTAATCGCCTTGGGGAGAAAGGCGACGGGCCAAGCCCGAAATCACATTTCCTGCCTTCACTGACATTGTTAGACGCTTTCTCCTGCGCCGCCCCATCATCCGCTTCAGGATATATCCATGGAAATTTTCACCGCCGCCGGATTTACGGCATTCATTCAGGTTATCGCCATCGATCTCGTGCTCGCCGGCGACAACGCTATCGTTATCGGCCTTGCTGCAGCCGGCCTTCCCGCACATCTGCGCCGTAAAGCCATTCTGATCGGCATTATCGCCGCAACCGTGCTGCGTATCGGTTTTGCCGCCGTAACCGTACAACTCCTCGACATTGTTGGCCTTCGTCTCGTCGGCGGTCTGTTGCTGGCTTGGGTATGTTGGAAGATGTGGGTCGAACTGCGCGAGCAGAACGGTTCGATGGAAGACGAGGTCACGGACGATGAAGCCGACCTGACCAAGGGACACAAGACGTTCTTCCAGGCAGCCATGCAGATCGTCATTGCCGACGTTTCCATGTCGCTGGACAATGTGTTGGCTGTGGCTGGTGCGGCACAGGAACACCTGACGGTTCTGGTGATCGGCCTCGTCGTTTCCATCGCCCTGATGGGTCTGGCCGCAAACTTCGTTGCGAAGCTTTTGCACCGCTACCGCTGGATTTCCTATCTCGGCCTGATGGTCATTATCTATGTTGCCCTCAACATGCTCTATCATGGCGGCGTCGAAGTCTGGCCTTACGTCCAGCCATATCTTGGCCAGTAACCAGCAATAAATGCCTCGTTTTCGGCAAACCAAACAGTAAACAACTGGTTTGCCGGAAACATGTCTCAGTCATATATGGCTGTGGTTTCGAAACAAAACGGGGCGCGACGTGCATTTCGTCAATTTTTGTTCCGCATTTTAACAGCAAACGAATAAGTCGTTAACTGAACTTGTTCAGCAAGCCTCAACAGATCTTGGACAATATGGCCCCAGAACACCTCATGATGAGGTGCCTTGCATGGGATGTACCATATGTTTATCGACGCTATCGTTACCCTTACTTTGATTATTGCGCCTCTCTATCTTTTCTTCCGCTGGGTTCAGGCGGATTCGGAAAGACAGGACAAGCCGACATCAAACGGACCTGCTTCCTTTCGATAAAGACAGCAGCACCGAAAGCACGCGGCGATAAACCGCTCCGCCCCTCCCGGTTTTCAAATTCTCTTTCATAGCTTGTGATCGGCTTTTGCTCTTACGGTTCCGTACCGTAGGAATGCGATGCACATCACCCAAATGGGGCATTACAACAGCCCATTCTGGTGTTGAATTAACATCTCGTTCACCATAAGCTACCTGCTTCCGCGCCCGTATCGTGCTGGCGCGGCTGCAAAAACCATGAAAGAGTTCATGCACACACCAGTCCTGATCACCGCCTATGTGCTGATTGCAGCCATTTTCATTGCCTATACCGGCATTGAAATCCTGCGCGACAATACAAAGCCGCGTTTCGCTCACTGGATTGGCATCAGCCTGTGCACCCTCTGGCCGGCACTGGTTGTCATGGCACTCATTTCTGTCTTTGTAGGCAGAATGCGCCTCAGCCAAAGCTGAACTCAAAGCGAACCGACCTCACGTCATCTGTAACCACTCAAATCGAGACAACCGGCCTGCAAACTTGGTTGCGACAGCAGTAAATCCTCTTCTGCCGTTACCCCGGAATCACGATCCCGCGCGCCTCAAGAATAGGTGACGGCGGCTAGCGCCTGATCTCTTGAACGTGAAAACAACTGCGCCTGTGGTTCCAGCCTCTTTTGTTTCGGTCGATCGAAACGCCAGATTGACTCTTGCTCCAAATGAGAACATTTATAGAACAGATTTGAGGGACATCATGGCTCAGGCTGAAAAAATCATTGTAATGACGTTCAAGAAGAACCGTGGCGGCATCGTGCCCGGTGAAATGCGGACAGCGTCCAACCCAGTAGCAGCGGAAAAAATCGCTGCCGCGATGGCTCCGCGTCACGTTGGCGTGGCGGCCTACAAGGTGATGGTTGACGATGAAAGCGGCGACATGGCGTCACCCATCCTGATCGCGTCTCACGGCGAAATTGCCGATCTGGACGGCGACTGATTGGCGACCTTCTTAGGCCCACGCTACTCGCAAAAAAACGGCGATTTTCTTGTTGAAAAAACGGTCTGAATCGCTCTGCTTTTTTACGGAGCTTGCCAAGTGTGACGAATTTTTCCGCCGTCGAATCGGAAATAAACGCAGCCACAATTGAACCGCGTGGACTGACACGCAGTGACACGAGCGAAACAATAAAATATGTAAGTGATTGAATTGATTGGAGCGGGTAGCGGGAATCGAACCCGCGTATTCAGCTTGGAAGGCTGCTGCTCTACCATTGAGCTATACCCGCGGCGGTGATTTCGATCCGTGCAGAATGGTGGAGGAAGTTGGATTTGAACCAACGTAGGCTGAGCCAACGGATTTACAGTCCGTCCCCTTTAACCACTCGGGCATTCCTCCAGTATTCTGCGAGGATCAAGCTACCAAGCTTTAGTCCAGATTTCCGTGTCCGGCGCGTCGCCGTTCGTCGTCTGTGGCCGGGTATATGACTGCCCGATCTTCATCTGTCAACACGCCCTGTCACGAATTTTTCGAAAAAAATTCAATTGCCTTACACAGGCTGTGGATAGCGCGGGGGCTGGTGTGATGAGATCGCCGGAGATATAAGGCGCTATGAGCAATGACGATCAAAATGACAAATCCACCCGTGACACGCACTACGCTAACCTGCGTCGTGCCGTACGCGATGCAAAACGCGAACGGGGTGAGATTCCCACCCCCGCCTTCCAGAAACGCAAGCGCCAGGGCGCTGATGATTGGAAGCCACCGCAGCTGAATGCCGATCAGGTCTATCTGTATGGCCTGCACACAGTCCGCGCGGCACTTTCCAACCCGGAGCGGCAGATTATCAAGCTGTCGGTCACGCAAAATGCGCTGGCACGTCTGGAAATCGGCACCGCCGAAGAACAGAAGTTCCCGGTGGAAATGGTATCGCCGCAGGATATCGACAAGGTTCTGGGACCAGAAGCCATCCATCAGGGCGTGATGCTGGAAACCCGGCCGCTGCCAGTGCGTAAATTGTCTGCCCTGAAGGACAGCCCGCTTATTCTGGTGCTGGATCAGGTCACAGACCCGCACAATGTCGGTGCCATCATGCGCTCTGCCGTTGCCTTCAAGGCTGGCGCCATCATCACCACCATGCGTCACAGCCCCACAGAATCGGGCGTCATGGCGAAATCTGCCTCCGGCGCGCTGGAAATGATCCCCTATATCCAGATCACCAATCTGGCCGATGCGCTGGGTGAACTGCACAAGCTCGGCTTTTTCTCGGTTGGTCTTGATTCGGAAGGTCCAGCCCCGATCGAACAGACATTCAGCGGCGAAAAGGTCGCTCTTGTTCTGGGCGCGGAAGGCAAAGGCCTTCGCCAGAAGACCCGCGAAACCGTCAGCGCACTGGCACGACTGGATATGCCGGGCGAAATCAAGTCGCTGAACGTTTCCAACGCAGCCGCCATCGCACTTTACGCAACGCAGCAGTTCCTGGCTGGCGCGACATCTCGTAAGTAACTCACGCGTTTCGAGATCGCCGACATGACATCTTCCTTTCCCGAATATCCGAAAACACATTCGGGAAAGGTCCTCTGGCCATGAAGGATGTCGGCCACGGCTCTGTGCTTGCGCAGGGTGAAAAGAGGAAAAACGGCTGGATCAGCCACGCCAACGATCCCGTCGGCATGGAACGCATCGAAGCCTTCTTTGCGGCGCGCGGTTATGAAATGCACCGCCACGATACATACGCCATAGGGCGAACCCTCTCCGGCATCCAAAGCTTCAATTACCGTGGCGCTCTGCGCAACAGTCGTCCCGGCGGCACCATGGTCCTGCATCCGGACGAAAAACATGACGGGCAGGCTGGCGCCGAGGACGGTTTTCATTACCGCATTGCCTATATCGAACCGGCCGCTATCCAGTCTGTGTTGCGCGGCCGCCCCCTGCCCTATGTGCATGGTGGCATTTCCGACGACCGACGACTGTTTGCGGCCACCGACCGTATTCTGCGCAGCGTAGAGGACCGTATCGAGACCTTCGAATATGATGACGCCCTTTATGATCTTGCGCACGCCCTGGAGGCCGCAGCGGGCACGGCACCGGCCAGCGGAAAAAAACTGATCGACTACCATTCCGCTGAAATGGCACGGCAATATCTGCATGAGCTACCGCAAACAGCGACGATGGAATATCTGGAGCAACTGTGCGGACGCGACCGCTGGAGCCTGTCGCGCGATTTCCGCACCCTCTTTGGCACAAGTCCCTATCGTTACCTGACGATGCGCCGCCTCGTTGCGGTCAAAACCGCACTACGCACCGGACAGACATTGGCAGACACCGCCTTTTCCTCGGGTTTTGCCGACCAGAGCCACATGACACGGCAGTTCTCAAAAGCCTTTGGTATCAGCCCGGCCCGCTGGCTGGGCCTGCTACATCACCGACAGGTGACAACGAGATAACCGGCTAAAACGCTGCACGATCGTTCAAGACGTCGGTTTTCATCACGCCTAATGCTCAGGACTTTCCAACAGGATGCCTGACATGCAGAAAACCTATACACCCGTGCGTTTTGACGAAAAATTCCCGCTGCTGACCGAGCACTGGCAGCCACGCGTTGTCGCTGAGATGAACGATTACCAGTTCAAGATCGTGCGTATTCTCGGTGACTTCATCTGGCATGAACACGCACAGACCGACGAGACCTTTATCGTGATGGAGGGTGTATTGCGCATCGATTTTCGTGACGGCGCCGTCACTTTGAAGGCTGGCGAGATGTATGTCGTGCCGAAGGGCGTCGAACATAAACCTTTCGCGGAAAATGAAGTGAAACTGTTGCTCATCGAACCGCGTGGTGTTCTCAACACCGGTGAAAGCGGTGGAGAGCGCACCGCCGTCAACGACATCTGGATTTGACGTCTGCCCCGCCAACGCATAGCTGATAAAAAAAGTCGCGCAGCGGAACCCGATGCGCGACTTTTGTTTTCAAACCCATCGTCAGAAAAGACAATCAGGCCTTTTTCAAAAACTCGGTGCGCAGCACCAGCCCCTTGATCTTGGCATGGCGGCAATTCACCTCGTCCGGATTGTCGGTTAGCTGGATACCCTTGATCATTGTGCCACGCTTCAGCGTTTCAGAGGTGCCCTTGACCTTCAGGTCCTTGATCAGCGTAACATTGTCGCCGTCCTGCAGGATCGCGCCGTTCGAATCTCTCACATCCATCATCATTCCAATCGCGTAAATTGCTTTGTCCAGACGCACGGCTTAACGGTTGCAAATACGGATTGTCCAGTGCGGCATTGATTGCAGGTGGCCAACATATCCCATAAACTTCACCGACTTGCGGAATCGCAAAAATAACCAGCCGAATGGAGACAGCAAAGCAATGACCGACACCCCCAAGCCAACCGGAGAGTTGACACTTCGCACTCTCGCCATGCCAGCCGATGCCAATCCGGCCGGAGATATTTTCGGTGGCTGGGTTATGTCACAAATGGACTTGGCAAGCGGCATTCGCGCTGCTGAACGTGCTCGCTGTCGCGTCGTCACCGCATCGGTGAAGGAAATGGCCTTTGAGCTGCCGGTCAAGATCGGTGACACGCTGAGCATCTATACCGACATCGTTCGCGTCGGCCGCACATCCATTACGCTCAGCATTGAGGCCTGGGCACACCGTTCGCGCTATAACAAGCTGGAAAAGGTCACTGCGGCAACCTTCATCATGGTTGCGCTTGATGATGACGGCCAGCCGACTCCGGTCCCTGCCGAAGCATAATCGCATTCCCCCCAAGGGAATGTTGCAGGCATGAAAAAACCCTTCCGTCTAAGCCAGACCGGAAGGGTTTTGTTTTTCAGAGCAATCGCATTGCTTCGCCTGACATCGCCTTGCCAAATGGCGCGACCTTGTCAAACGGTTCCCAGAGGAACTCGCGCCACAGGCGGGCGCAACCGGAGCCATGGTCAAGACCAAAGCTCTGCGGGAAGTTCAGAACATAATTGGCGGTGAAGATATCGCCACTGAACACCATTTCGATCGGGTTGCGCGCATCATGCATAACAACGGCCGCAAGGTTGCGTGGCCTGTGTAGTGCCAACAGCTGCGAAATATCGATCTTGCGATGGGCATAGGCGTCGTAATAGGCCTGCGGCAACAGGATCGGATCGGTGCCGTAAGAATTCGGGTTCCAATTATGCGTCGCGATAGACTGTTTGACCTTGGCAAGAAGCTCAGGACGGAAACCGGTCTGCGGATTTACCGCAAATGATACCAGCATCGCATTGTTGCCAATCATCGCCAGTCGCTTGTCCAGCAGAATACCGAATCGAAGCGAAGCATAGGCACCAGCACTGCACCCGACGAACTTGACGTGGGTAATGCCGTTCTCGACAACATATTTGATCAGCCGATCGAGGATCTCGTCTTCATGCTCGAGATACCAAGAGGTCTTTTCCTCAACGAACCAAATGACATGCGCATGGTACTGCGGAATGACCGTGTAACCATCGAGATTGGTGTCAAATGGTACGCCCGGATTGGAGTAGGCCTTGTTGCCGTAACCGTTGAAACAGACGATCAGGTTTGTCGACCGCGAAGGGCGCACAACAGATAAAAGACGGCCCTTGGCCGGTGCTACCGGATTATTCGCAAGGCTATCATGCACCTGTATATTCATGCCTATCAACGCTCCATCTGGACACCAGCAAATACAAGTGCTTTACGCAGCCAAACTTGCGCCAGAGTGGATTAAGGCATGTTCCGAAAGTGGCCTTCGACTAGCGAAAGCCCCTTGCTTCATAGGTCGACAGGAGACCGATCACATTCGCAGATACGGTGAGGCCCTGTCGAAGCTCAGGCCAGGAAAAATGCCCGCGGTCAGATCATTCACGTTGACACCGAATTGTCGCTGCAACATTGCCGCCGCCACCTCGCGCACATCACCGGTTGGCATCAGATCACGGTCATCAAGCAGATTGCTTTCATCAAGGCCCGGCCATTTGCCAAGCACCTGCCCACCGGCAATGTCGCCGCCAGCCACCAGCGCCACACTGCCAGTGCCATGGTCGGTGCCGCCAGTCCCGTTTTCACGCACCGTGCGGCCAAACTCGGTCACGGCAAGGACAACCGTCTTTTTCCAGACATCATCACCCAACTGGTCTTTCAGCGTGTTGATGGCAATCATCAGGTCTTTCACCGTGCGGGCAAATTGGGCCTTCTGTCCCGCATGGGTATCCCAGCCATCAATCGAGAAACTGGCAATGCGATAATCCTCACGCAGCAGACCTGCCGTCAGATTGGCAACATCCCGAATACCCTGTCCGCGTTTTTCATCTTCAAACAGCATGTCGGCCGACATGTCGGTTTTCAGCGCTTCGCCAAGAACACGCGAAAAATCGGGATCATTGGCATAAAGCCGCTTCAGAAAACCGATCTCGTCTTCCGGCATGGTAATGTCGGACACCGATGACCAGACATCGACCTCATTGGGTCCGGACAGGATCAGCTCCATTGAAGTGTTGATGTCGATGGCCTTGCGGTCGGCAGAGCGCGGAATGGTCGACAGCGCGCGGTTCAGCCAGCCGGATCGTTCGTCATGCACGGCCTGGCCACCGCTTTCCAGCATGTCCTGTCCGTCAAAATGGCTACGCGCATCACGATATGGCGTCGAAACCGCATGCACGAAGGCAAGTTCCTTGCCCTGCCACAGCGGCATCAGCGCTTCGGCCGCCGGGTTCAGGCCAAAGAATCCATCGAGATCCAGCAGTCCGCTATCGGGTGTCATCGCCAAACTCGGTCGCATGGCGGCAAACAGCGGATCACCAAATGGCTGCACCATGTCCAGCCCGTCCATCGCACCACGCAATACAATGGTCACGAAACGGTTGTCGCCCGGCATGGCTGCAAAACTGACCGGCGAAAAAGCCGGCACGGCAGCGGCACAGCAGGCCGTTGCCAGAAAACTGCGGCGGCTCAAAAGCATGTCTTCAGAGAAAGTCATAATCTATCTCCTGTTGAATTCCGGTGATGAAAGAACAAGCGTTATGCCGCTGGCCCGGTTTGGGGCCTGCTGCACAACTTTAATCGTGTCGTCTCGCGCCATATCTGCCAGCGCATTTTGCAAAAGAGTTTTCGGCTCGATATTGCGGCCAAGACTGTTGGCGGCTTTTCGCGCCCATAAAATGCGTTCGCTAATCTGACTGGGGGAAAGCCAGGTCGTTACCCCCTCTTCAAATCCAGCCGGACTTGGCGGCTGCCACACCGGCTGGCCCATACGCTTCAGGGCAGCAATCGTCATGCTACGGGCAAGTCCGGGTTTGCGGACATTGCCGGTGGCGCCCGGCACCGCCTCACTCTTCGCCAAAGGCGCAGGTTTTGCCATGTCGCCAGACATATCCGGTCCGCTATCCGTCCCAGATGCAGATCCCGGATTTTGCGCAGCATTCGACATCGCCGGAGCAGTGGTATTGTCAGCCATATCGGCAGAGTCACCGTCGGGAGACATTATATCACGCCAACTTTTGCGGTCTATGCCAAGCGCGCGTAAACCGGACACCACATAATCGAACGGCAGCTTCATCTTGCGGCCGGGGTCGCTCCACGCCCGTGGCTGCGACACCATCACCTCATAAACCTTGGCCAGATTGCCATCGCTCGCCCGCCAGGCATCGACCATGGCCTTGATCATGTCGGTTGGTGGCTCATCGGCGATGAAATGCACTACCAGTTTGCGACAGATATGTTCAGCAGTTTCATGTCGCGCGGCGAGATCATCCAGCATCGACAGGCAATCATCGACCGACCGTTTGCGGCCACCATAGGAAACGCCGAGCACATCGATCTGCCCCGGCTCTGCCAGACGCGGGCGAAACAGCATCTCATACTGGTCATTGACAGTCATACCGGTCAGCACCAGTGCGGCGGATCTGACATCCGTCTGGGTGTAGCCGCTGCCCGCACCCATCGTGTGCAGTTCCAGCAATTCTCGACCGAGATTTTCATTGAGCCCGCGTCTGCGGTTCTGCGCCGCGGCTGAATCCGGGCCAGCTGACCGGTCTTGATCGAGGTAGATCAACATGGCTGGGTGAAGGATTGCCGCCTGCAACAGATCACGGAAGGAGCCGGCCAGATGCGGGCGAATGGCTTCGCTCTCATAAAGCGGCGTCAGCAACCGCATTGGCAAGGTTTTATAGGCATTGACGGAAAAATGGTCGAACCAGAAGCCGGACAGGCGCTCGTAAAAACCGTAGGGCGAAAACACCGCCTGTGTCACCCGAGCCACGGCATCGCGCTGGAAGGCCTGATTGGCCTTTTGTTGCAAAAGCTTTCGCCCTTCACGATCCCGCTCACCACCGTTGTTGATGGCACGGATTTCCTTCAACCCTTCGGCAAGGTCATCGGCGCGTTGCCGCGCTTCATCTATGCCACCTCTGGGAAACATCGGTTCTGACCGACTGCCATCGGCCAGTTGACCAAGCAGATCATCCAGCCGCTCGCCGTGTTCTTCGTGAGGTGACAGGCCGTAACCAAAACGGATCGCAGCCATCGTCGGAGAGTAGGAAACCATATCTGCCACTCCTGCCAACATTCGGGAAGTGACAGGCTCTCAAGCAAAGCGGGCGGCAATCGAGCGAAACTGCGGCCTTTTTCAGACATGGATAATTTGTAATCCAAGGCGTCCTTATCATCATGGGCTTGCCATCGAAATCAAGACAAGGTAGTTTTTGGGGCAATCTGTAGAAGGAGTTTTATGCGCAGAAGCTAGATGAGCACCGCTTCAGGCGGTTTCACAGCTGGTTCAAATCTGAGCCGGCCTGTTTTTACGCATACTCACTACGGAAAAATCATGTCGAACATAGACATTACCATCCGAGCTTACGGGCCTTCGGATCAACAGTTGCTTTCGTCCATCTGGTTTGAAGCATCGATGACTGCCCATGCATTTCTGGGGGAACAACGGCTGCGACAGCAGCGTAAGTTGATCGAGGAAATTTATCTGCCACAAGCCGATACATGGGTGGCGTGTATGAAGGATGAACCTATCGGGTTCATCGGGCTTATTGATAACTTTATTGGCGGCCTGTTCGTGTCTACGTCCCACCAGGGCAATGGCATAGGCAAGGCATTGCTCTCACATGCGATCACATTGAAAGGCGGACTTTCTCTCGATGTTTACGCCGCCAATCAAAATGCACGGCAGTTCTATCTGAGGAACGGGTTTCGGGAAATTTCCTGCAGTCCAGTCGATGACGAGGGTCTGCCCTTTCCCACGATCCGTATGAACAGACAATGACCAAGCAACCGGCGGCGCATGAGTTGCGCCGCCGCACCCCACCAGAACTGTCTAAGAAGGCAGATCACGGGACAGAGCGTCACAGTGACAAGTCAAAAAAACTGTGCCAGTCAGGTGCGATGAAGCTCATTCGCAAAATCATGCAGGATCGCAGTTCGGCTGGCGCTGTCGCCATGCTGGCGCTGCTGCTGTTTTTGCTGCAGGGGCTGGCCAATGGCGTTGCCCATGGCAACATGGCTACCATGGCGCTGGCCGCAGATGAGATTATCTGCTCCAGCCATTCTCCAGCTGGCACGGCAGAAAAACAGGACCCGGCCGGCAAAACTGCCAATAATTGCTGTGGCACGCTCTGTCGCCTGGCATCGGTTTCTGCCGCCGCCCTTCTGGTCACACCAAACGAACTGGCAACAGCCCTTCTGCCAAAGGTGGATATTACCTATGTGCAGCCGCAGGCTGACCAGCCGGCCACGCCGCCCAATCGGGAATCGCAGCCTCGCGGACCACCCGTTTCCACGCAAGCCTGAAAGAACAACACACCGGCCCTGCCGGTCATCCTTTCATTTTGCGGAGACATCCATGTCCGTTACCACCTCTTTCGAGAGGCCGCGCGCGCCTGCGCAATCCTCTTCGATCAATCTCTATCGCGCCGTCTGGCGCTGGCATTTTTATGCCGGCCTGTTCATACTGCCTTTCATGATCACGCTTGCCATCACTGGCGCGCTCTATCTGTTCAAGGACGAGATCGACAATGTCATTCATTCCGATCTCAAGCGCATCGACATCTCGCAGAATGCGCCAAAAGCCAATCCATCCGACATTGTCGCGGCCGCTCTGGCTGCGGTTCCTGGCACGGCGGTAAAATACACCACACCTGACAACCCCGCTGCATCGACGGAAATTACCGTCAACACGTCACAGGGAAAACGGGCCGTTTACGTCAACACCTACACAGGCGAGGTGTTGGGTTCGCTGCCTGATCGCGGCACCGTCATGTGGACCGTGCGGTATCTGCACAGCCTGAAATACTTCGGCACCTACGCCCGTTATTTCATTGAAATCGCCGCAGGCTGGTCCATGCTGCTGGTGGCAACCGGCATCTATCTGTGGTGGCCACGCAACCAGACCGGCGGCGTACTCACTGTCCGCGGCACACCGAAAAAACGGGTATTCTGGCGCGACACCCATGCCGTAACCGGAATTTTTGTCGGCTTCTTCATCGTGTTTCTGGCGGCCACGGGCATGCCATGGTCGGGTGTGTGGGGCGGCAAGGTCAATGAATGGGCCAATGGCAGCAATTTCGGTTATCCATCCGGTGTGCGCGTTGATGTGCCCATGTCGAAGCAGAAGCTTGATGATATCTCGAAAACCTCATGGTCGCTGGAGCAGGCACAGATACCGCTCTCACAGGGTCATGACCATGGACAGGGCGATAGCGGCCATGAAGGTCATGCTGGCCACGCCACCATGCCTGCCACGCAACAGACGCCAACAATGAGCGATACGATTGGCATAAACGGAGCCATTGCCCGTTTCGAGCAGCTTGGCCTGACACCGGGTTACGCCGTGGCCCTGCCGACCAATCCATCCGGTGTCTATAGCGGTTCGATCTATCCCGACGACCTGTCCAAACAGCGTGTCATCCACCTCGACCAATATAGTGGCGAAGCACTGATCGACATGGGTTATGCGGATTACGGTCCGATGGGCAAGGCTCTCGAATGGAGCATCAACACCCATATGGGCCAGCAATTTGGTCTGGCAAACCAGATCGTGCTGACCTTGGCCTGCCTCGCCACCGTGCTGCTGGCGGTCTCCGGTGGTGTCATGTGGTGGAAACGTCGCCCCAAGGGTTCGCTTGGCATTCCGCCGATGCCACAAGAAAAGCGGGTCATGCGTGGCCTGATTGCGATGCTGGCGATTGGCGGCATTCTTTACCCGCTAGTAGGGTTAAGCCTGCTGGTGATGCTGGTGCTGGATTTCGCAGTTCAGAAAGTCGGTAAAACCAAAATCGCTTGAGAAGAAGAATAGGAAAACAGTGGCCGGGCGCCATCCCGGCCTCTTCTGCCCCTAGAGATAGAATGCTTTACAAACCAGCCCATCCGGCGTGCGGTATGTCTGAAAACCCATGGCCTCATAATAGGCCTGCCCCAACATATTGTCCGCGCCAATGCTGGCATCGATGCTGCGCAAGCCAAATTCTCTCGCGGCACGCAGCGTATCCCTGAACAAGGCAGATCCGACACCTCTGCGCGCGGCAAGCGGGCTGACATGGGTACCGATTATGCCCCAACCTTCAGCCACGTCCCAAGGGTTGCCCACCTTCGCAAGACGCAGCGATTGAAACCCGAGAATACGCCCATCGTCCCCTTCCGCCACTACGCACTGGATGCGGTCTTCCGGATCGATATAGGCGGCCAGAATAGTAGTCTTGTCGGTGGGCGTCTTGCGCAAACCGGCTGCGAAAATTTCGTTTTGCACGGCTGCCATGCCCTCGGCATCATCTGACATTGCAGGTCTGGTTTTCATCATACCGCCTTCATAACTGAATGCCAGGATATGAGCAGCAATAGAACAAAAACGCCAGTCACATTGATATGCCGCGGCAAATTACCTCTATCTATCAACGTGATATTTGGTTCAGCGGAATCAATATGTGAATAATGAATCAGACTTTCCTGGATCGACTCCCACGAAAACTAGCCATTGCTGCGGAGACCGACGCCGCCCGACCGGAGGAGGAAAAATGTCCGAAACAATTTTACGCTACGTGCCGCTTGATCCCAACTGGCAGCCATCGGACGAACAGTCAGGGCAAGCTGTGTCACTGTTGAAAGCCATGGCGCCGCTGGCCGAGAATGTCTCGGGCCACTTCGAGGACGATGTGCGCTTTTATGATCCCGGCGAGAACTGGTCGGGTGTAAAATGCCCCAACTGCAAGGCGGATGTCGAGGGCTGGTGGGGCGAAGCCATGGACACGGCCTTTGCCAGCGAATTCAAAAATCTTTCCGCCGAAGCTCCCTGCTGTAGCACGACCGTGAATTTGAATGGGTTGGACTATGTCTGGCCCGCTGGCTTTGGGCGTTTTGCGCTCGAGGCGCTCAATCCCACTATGGATGACACAACGCACGAGCAGGATCAGCAGCTTGCCGAACGCCTCGGCGCGCCGCTTCGAAAAATCTGGGCCAGATATTAAGCCAGCCCAGATCCGTAAATGCACGATGTCAGGTTCTGAAGATAAATGACGCACCCAGCGCAATCAGTGCAAAACCGATAACGTGGTTGATGGTCAGGCTTTCCTTCAGCCAGAAGATCGAGAAGCCGGCAAATACGATCAGCGTGATGACTTCCTGCATCGTCTTGAGCTGCGCTGTCGAATAGACCTCAGAGCCAATACGATTGGCAGGGACCGCCAGACAATATTCAAAAAACGCGATGCCCCAGCTGGCCATAATCGCCAGAAACAGGGCGCTGCCCTTGTGCTTGAGATGCCCGTACCAGGCAAAGGTCATGAAGACATTTGAGGCAATGAGCATCAGGACGGGCCAGATGTGGGCAGGGCTGATAGAGAAAGGCATGATCGACCTTTGGAGATTGTGAGGGAAACCGGAACCGAAAAACAGAACATCTTCGGAATTTGGCCACTTGCTTACAGCATCTGGCCAAAAAGTGTACTGGGCTTTTTTGCGAAGCAGATGCCCTGATGTAGAAGGTATCGGCTCCATTCTTTCACCTGCCGCCCGGCAATGAAAACGGAGGATAAAACACGCCAGCATTCGTTCGGTTCCATGCGGGGCGACGTTTCCTTTTTGTACTCATTTTTTCATTGCCGCCCCTTCCTTTTTGGGCGGACTCTCTCCATATTCCGGGCATGGCCAAATCTCCGAAAAAACCCACCGACCAGACCTCGCGCTCCGATGGCTTTGCTGAAATGCCGCAGGCACCTTTTGAAGGTGCACCGCTTTCCGGCAGCGTGGCCGATTGGGTAAAGCAGCTTGAAGCCGAAGCCGAAGCATCCTCGGTTGAAACCCAACGTGAGATTGCCTCCAAGGCGGGCAAGCACCGCAAGAAGATCGAGATCGAAGCCCGCAAGGCTGCAATCGATGAAGCGGCTAAGACTGCAAAAGGCAACAAGGCCACATCTCAAAAGACATCGCGCGGTGTGTCGATTGGCGCATCCAACGACCCCAAGACCCGTGCAGCTGCCGGTCTGAACCCGGTTGCCGGTCTCGATGTCAGCCTTGAAGAAGCAGAAAACCTCGCCACCGGTGCGGTCACGGCCACGGTGGATGCGCTGTCGAAGCTGATTGAAAGCGGTAATCCGCTGTTCAAGGATGGCAAATTGTGGACCCCGCATCGTCCTGCTCGCCCGGCTAAATCCGAAGGCGGCATTACGATCCGCATGCAATCGGATTTCGAACCTGCCGGTGATCAGCCAACCGCCATTGCCGATCTGGTCGAAGGCATCAATTCGGGAGAACGCTCGCAGGTTCTTCTCGGCGTGACCGGTTCGGGCAAAACCTTCACCATGGCCAAGGTGATTGAGGCAACCCAGCGCCCTGCGGTTATTCTTGCCCCGAACAAGACGCTGGCCGCACAGCTTTATTCCGAGTTCAAGAACTTCTTCCCCGACAATGCGGTGGAATATTTCGTTTCCTATTACGATTATTACCAGCCGGAAGCCTATGTGCCGCGCTCGGATACCTTCATCGAAAAGGAATCGTCGATCAACGAACAGATCGACCGTATGCGCCACTCCGCCACCCGCGCCATTCTGGAGCGTGATGACTGTATCATCGTCGCTTCGGTCTCCTGCATTTACGGTATTGGCTCGGTGGAAACCTACACTGCCATGACTTTCCAGATGCAGGTGGGCGACAAGTTGGACCAGCGTCAGCTTCTGGCCGACCTCGTGGCACAGCAATATAAACGGCAGGACATCAACTTCGTGCGTGGTTCCTTCCGTGTGCGCGGTGACACGATTGAAATCTTCCCGGCCCACTTGGAAGATGCTGCTTGGCGCATTTCTATGTGGGGCGATGAAATCGAAACCATTACCGAATTCGACCCATTGACCGGTCAGAAAACCGGCGATCTGCAATCGGTGAAGATTTACGCCAACTCGCACTATGTCACGCCGCGCCCGACGCTGAATGGCGCCATCAAGTCGATCAAGGAAGAGCTGAAGGGCCGCCTTGCCGAACTGGAAAAGGCTGGCCGTCTGCTCGAAGCGCAGCGTCTGGAACAGCGCACCCGTTACGATATCGAAATGCTGGAGGCCACCGGCTCCTGCGCCGGTATCGAAAACTATTCCCGTTACCTCACCGGCCGTAATCCCGGTGAGCCACCACCGACGCTGTTTGAATATATCCCTGACAACGCGCTGCTATTCATCGACGAAAGCCACGTCTCCGTCAGCCAGATCGGCGGCATGTACCGAGGCGACTTCCGTCGCAAGGCAACGCTGGCGGAATATGGCTTCCGCCTGCCCTCCTGCATGGACAACCGTCCGCTGCGGTTCGAGGAATGGGACGCCATGCGCCCACCAACCATCGCCGTGTCGGCAACACCTGGCTCCTGGGAAATGGAAGAGTCCGGCGGCGTTTTTGCCGAACAGGTCATTCGCCCCACCGGCCTTATCGATCCGCCGGTCGAGGTTCGTTCTGCCCGCACGCAGGTTGACGATGTCTTGGGTGAAATCCGCGAGACTGCGCAGGCCGGATACCGCACGCTGGTGACGGTTTTGACCAAACGCATGGCGGAAGACCTGACCGAATATCTGCACGAGCAAGGCGTACGCGTGCGCTACATGCACTCGGACATCGACACGCTGGAGCGTATCGAAATCATCCGTGATCTGCGTCTTGGTGCCTTTGACGTGCTGGTTGGTATCAACCTGCTGCGCGAAGGTCTCGACATTCCAGAATGCGGTTTTGTCGCCATTCTCGACGCCGACAAGGAAGGTTTCCTGCGTTCGGAAACATCGCTCATTCAGACCATCGGCCGTGCCGCCCGTAACGTTGATGGCAAGGTTATCCTCTATGCGGATAACATCACCGGTTCGATGAAACGCGCGATGGAAGAAACCAGCCGCCGCCGTGAAAAGCAGATGGCCTACAATACCGAACACGGCATTACGCCGGAATCGGTCAAGGCGCGCATCTCCGATATTCTTGATTCAGTTTATGAGAAAGATCACGTAAGGGCTGATATTTCTGGCGTTTCCGGCAAAGGCTTTGCCGATGGCGGCCATCTGGTTGGCGCCAACTTGCAGGCACATCTCAACGCGCTGGAAAAACAGATGCGCGACGCAGCAGCCGATCTCGACTTCGAAAAGGCCGCCCGTCTGCGCGACGAAATCAAGCGCCTCAAGGCTGTCGAACTGGCGGCAATGGACGACCCTATCGCCAAGGAGGAATCCAAGGCGCAGGAAGGCATCAGACGCGCCGCGCAGGCCACCCGTGAATCCCTGTTCCAGAAACCATCGCTGGATGACATGGGACCGGGCACGGACACCGCCAAGCCGTTGTTCCGCAAGAACACGCTCGACGAAATGACTGTCGGCCGAACTGAAAAGCCAGTGCGTGGTGACGTTCCCGAAAAACCGGCAAGTGAGGGCGGCAAGCGTTTCTCACCCCTTCTCGAAGGCCAGCCGGAAAAACGCACTGACGACCCTCGCCCAATCACTCGTGCCAAACCCGGCGTAGGTTCCTATGAAGATGCCGTGGACGAAAAACAGCGCAAGGGCCGCACAAAAGGCAAGACCGGTAAACCGGGGCGTTAACCACAAACATGCAGCGTAGGAACCCAACCTACCCGTAAACGTTGCTGAACTTTGTTGGGAACCCGCGAACCCGCAAGGGAGAGACGGTATGACGCGAAAAAATCTGGCAACCCTTTGCCTTTTCCTGTCCTGCGGATCTGCCTTTGCCGGGCAGATCGAAGACGCCACCTTCAGCAGCAAGGCACTCGACGCCGATCTTTCAGTCAACATCTACCAACCGGACGGCGAACCACCGGAAAACGGCTGGCCGGTGCTGTATCTGTTGCACGGCCATGATGGAGACCAGAACAGCTGGCGCGATCTCGGCAACATCCAGAAAACACTGGATGGCATGATTGCCTCAGGCACCATCCGTCCGCTGGTCGTGGTCATGCCGGGCGCAAAGAACAGCTGGTATGTCGACTCATCAGCAGTTGGCGGACCGGGTGATTACGAGACAGCCATAACGGGCGACCTTCACTCGCATGTGGAAAAGACGCTTCCTGTTCGTCAGGACAAGCAGGGTCGCGCCATAGCTGGCCTGTCTATGGGTGGGTTTGGCGCGCTGCGTCTAGCCTATGACCACGAAGATCTTTTCACAGCTGTCGCCAGCATGTCCGGCGCAATCTGGCAAAACGTACCAGCCGAAGATCTCGATAAAACGCCCGCCGAACTGAAACTCATTCAGGACAGCGCCTTTTTCCATCGGGTTGACCGCACGACGATCACCAGCGGCATCGTCCTGCCATCAACCGGCGATCATTTCTCCGGCGCTTTTGGTACGCCATTCGACGCGCGGTTGTTCAATGAAAAGAACCTATTCACTCTGGTCGCGCAACATGTCGTGGAAGGACAGGACTTGCCGGCCACTTATCTCACGGTTGGCGACGATGACGGCTTTTTTTTCTGGCGCGGCGCCGTTGCCCTGCATGAAACATTACAGGCTGACAATCGCACATCGGAATTGCGTATCACTGACGGCGATCACGTCTGGACCGTCTGGAAGACCTCAATCATCGATGTGCTGAAATTCATCGACAGCAAATGGGATAGCGACAAGGCTGTTGCCGAGAATTAGCCGCAGATATTCACCTTCTATTTGCCAATTTTGCCGAGCATTTGGCGCCTACGTGCCCAGCAGTCGCATAAGTCGTATTTTGCTATTATGCGTTAAACCTGCATCAACCCCTTGCTGGCATATCTCCACCCAAAGCAAAAAGGAGACATGCCTCATATGATGATCGGTTTTAAAAACACCCACAATCAAACCGTCTACGTCAATCCGGCACAGGTGCTTTACGTCGGTGCATTCGAAGAGGACGTGTCTATTATCGCCATGGCGCTGGCAATCTCCGGCGGCAAACCTCTGATGCTGCATGTCCGTGGCAGTGTTGATCTGGTGCAGCAGAAACTCTCCGGCACGTTCCCGTCGCGTACATAAGTTTTTCTGGACGCCTTATGATGATCCCGCTTTTTTTGTAGAGCGGGATGATTTTGATTTATGAGAGACATTTCTCTCTGCGGCCGCACGAATGAGCGCCCTCAAAGCCTCTTCATCGATCACATCATCCTCATGAAAATCGATTGCGCGGCGCGTATTGCCCTCAAGGCTGGAATTAAACAGCCTGGCGGGGTCCGCGACTGACGCACCATGGGCAAAGGTCATCTTGACCACATTTTTGTAGGTCTCGCCGGTGCAGATAATGCCGGCATGTTCCCAAACAGGCACGCCGCGCCATTTCCATTCTTCGATTACCTCGGGCACCGCCTGTTTTATCAGTGCGCGAATTTTCGCAAGCTTTGCACCACGCCAGTCACCCAACTGTTCGATCCTCTCGTCGATCAAAGCAGATGGATCACCCTTGTCGTGCACATGGTTCTGTTTTTATCCGACATGATTGTCACCTGTACCCTCGGGAACCGCGTCATGATCTCAATCCTCTCATAGCGTATTTCAGATCATGCTGACGTTCTAATCTACATTTTTTGCTGGAACCAAAACAATGCCTATCCGTTACTTCCCCGAACATAGCGTTCGATACTGAAAGGGAAGAAACATCATGAAAAACAAGGTTTTCGCACTGGCTGCTGCTGCAGTCCTCACCTCCTCTGTTGCCTTTGCACAGACAGCGACAACCCCGGCTGCACCGTCCGCTGCCGCCCCTGCAGCTGCTGGCGCTGACGCCACTCTGGCCGGCCCCGGCATCACAATGGGCATGACGCCAAATGGTCCGCTGAAATTCGTCAACGTGCAGAAAACCGATCTGACCGCCTCCCAGCTGGAAGGCCTGGATATCTACAACGCAGCCGGTGACGACATTGGCGAGATTGAAGATGTGGTGATTGGTGACGGCAAGTCGGTGATTGGCCTTGTCGCCAGCGTCGGTGGCTTCCTTGGCATCGACAAGAGCTATGTGGTGCTCGATCCGGCCTCGGTTGCTGTCCAAAACGACAATGGCACATGGAAGGCCTATGTCGACACAACAAAGGAAGCGCTCGAAGCCGCTCCTAAACTGGATTACGACAAGCTGGACGACTGATCCCCCTTGTCAGCTCCAGCGAAAAGCCTCTGCTGAAAAGCAGGGGCTTTTTTCGTTTAGAATGCCGCCCCGCTAATCGACGCGACTTTGATGTTGCTTGATAATCAACAACAGACAGGCCATCGTCGGTTCATCTTGATTTGCTGGAGATTACAAATTTGCCGCCGGATACATCGACAGGAGCAGTCGTTCAGGATCGTGCCGGGATGATTGCGGGCATGACGCCGACGCTTGATACAGAGACCTATATTTTCTGCGCACTGCCCCCGTCCGGCACAGACCAACAGATTATCGTCGACGCGCTGGCCACTTTCCGTGAAGCTGAGGGGATCAGCCTCATCATGCCGCTCGACAAAGCTATATCGCTGGACCTGCCAATGACCCAGCCGCCAATGTCTCGAATTACTCTTGAGGTATATTCGTCTCTTGAAGGTGTCGGTTTGACCGCCGCGGTATCCACTGCACTGGCTGACAAAGGCATTGCCTGCAATATGGTGGCCGCCTTACATCATGACCATGTGTTCGTGCCGCACGACAGGGCAAACGAGGCCATGGATATTCTGCGCGCTTTGCAAACATCGGCCTCGCGATAGGCTGGCGATACATCTTTCGACGAAACCTGCGGTCGGTGCGTGGGTTGCTGATATGGAACCCCGAGTGATCAAGATCCGCGACATGAAAAAAACCGCCATCCCTGCCCTTCTGGCATTGCTGGCTTTGCCCGCTGCCGCTCATGCCAACAACTGGCGCCCGGCAGAACAGATCAAACCCTATACGGTGCGCGGTTCAACCGGCATGGAGCTGTACCAGTCGATCGGCGCTCGCGGACCCGAGGCAGGCTCCGGCCAGGCCATCGCCTATACCACCTTCAAACTGACCTGGCGCCGGGATTACCGGCCACTGCCGGATGGTGCCTGTGTGCTGGCCTCCGCCCGGCCCAATCTCACCATCATCTACAGCTGGCCCAAACCCGCTACAAAACTGTCTGGGGCAATGGCAGACAGCTGGCAAACCTTTATCCGCGGCGTCGAGACGCATGAACGCGTTCATGGCGAACACATTCTCGACATGGTCCAGAAAATCGAGGCTTACAGTGTAGGCCTGAGAGCCGAAAACGACCCCAAATGCCAGAAGGTTCGGGAAGTGCTGCAAAAGCGGCTCGGTGAACTGTCCAACGAACAGCGTCGTCGCAGCAGTGATTTCGACCGGGAGGAAATGTCACCCGGTGGCCGGGTGCACCAACTCATTCTGGCGCTGGTCAATGGACCGTAATCCAATGACAGACAATCGGCAGGCGGTTTATTCCGCCGCCTCTGCCTTCAGCGTCACGACGCGTTCCATCATCTCGATCTCGTAGGAATAGCCTTCCAGCATGGTATAGGCCTGCTCAATGGCCTCGATCTGCGCTTCGGCATTACGAATGGCCTCGGCGATGGATTGGCTGCGAGAACGCAGCATCGAGCCGAGCACATCGGTTTCCGGCTTTTTGCCCAGCCGGTCCATATGTTTGCGCACGCGGGTGCGATGACGCTCAAGCTCGAGAATGTGGAAACGGCTTTTGAGAATATCGTCCGTCAACTTGCGGCGCATGGCCGCAACAGGATCGAAACTGCCCGGCTCGCGCTCATCCAGAATGAACTCGTTGACCAGTGTTTCCAGCATCAGCAAACCTTTGAGATCCTTCGGGTCTGCCAGCTGGGGATCATAACCGGTGTCATCGAACACCTTTCGGCGCACCGGGTCCTTCAAAAGATCATAGGCTTTTTGCAGGCTGGAGAATTGCTCGGTATCGCCGCCACTATCCGGATGCGCGTTTTTTGCCAGCTTGCGATAGGCAGCCTTGATCGCTGCCTCATCCGCATCACGCGCCACACCAAGCAAAACATAGGGATCGATCAACACAGCACCTGTTTTACGCATTCACACCAAGGGCGACGATCCACCCGCATGAAGCAGACCATACGCAATTTTCACGCCCGACGGCAGTCCTTGATGTCAGTTTTCACGACAAACCTGCCATGCCCGTGGTGATAAGCCCACCATCAGCCATGACATTTCAAAGCGGAAAACACGCTTTAACCGCAATTTTGTCAGGCGCATGTCCATCTTGCCAACAATGCCGACAAAACTGTGGAAACCGAACCGTGATAGATACGCAGCTCGTGAAAAGCCCAGAAATCAGCGGGTTATGGCGAAACCATCCTTTCAGGTGTATGGTGCATTCCAACTCAAGTTGACTGACCAAGACATACGAATGGAAGAAACATAAACGCGAGGCCAAAACGATGCCCGGTTCCATTTCTGAGACTGTCGTTGATTACGTAAACGCGATGACCTTTGCCGATGAGGACAGGTTACGGGAAATTTTCGATCCGCGAGCCGCTATTGTCGGCAATTATCAGGGCGGCATAGAGTGGCTGTCGCTCAGTGATTTCATCGACCAAATCAAATCAGTTGATTCTCCGTCACCGGACCAAGAGCCGGATTATGAGATTCTGGGCATTGATACCGCTGGCGAGACCGCGTCCGTCAAACTGCGCGATAGTTTTGCAGGTGCGAACTTCACCAATTATCTCTCACTGCTACAAATCGACGGTAAGTGGTTGATCGTCCACAAGCTTTATTATCTGCACGAGGAGTGAGATTTTACCCTGACAAATCCCCCATTTCTGGTTTGCGAACAAAAAAATGCATGTTCGGCATGCTTATTTTCAATTTTCGCTTTACACAGAAAAAGAATCTGGTAATTCCACACGCACTGGATTGCCCTTGTAGCTCAGTTGGTAGAGCACCTGATTTGTAATCAGGGGGTCACGAGTTCGAACCTTGTCGGGGGCACCAGTTTTTCTCTTAAAATTCAAAGAATTGCGTCGCGCCTCGAGTGCGCGGGCGACGCTGTTCAATTCCTTGATTTTGCGAAACTCCCAAATTCACGACTGCTAAAAATACCTATGCCGCTCCCTCATTTGGGTGACGCTACCCGCTACGGCGACTGTTAGGTCGGGATTACCAGCACGCACATCAACGCTGGTTTCGCCCTTCCAACACAATGAGGCACTCAATGATATCTCGCCGTATTCTTGTTACCGCATTTATCTCTGCACTTGTTGCGCTGCCGGTTTCGGCGGCTGAAACCACATTTGACGGCACATGGTCTGGCAAATGGGGTGGAAAATCATCCGGCACGGTGCGCATCAAGAATAACAAGGTTGTCGCCTATTATTTCCAGGGCAATCCGCAGCGCATCGGCGGCACGAAGATTTCCGGTAACAAGCTGAGCTTTGGCTCCGGTTACTCCATCACCATGATTCTGAACGGCAAAAACTCCGCGCAAGCCAATTACAGCGGCAACGGCACCGCCTCAGCCACGCTCGTCCGCAAATAATCTCGATTACCAACCCGCACGCCGCGCTGGTTCATCACTCCAGATCCAGGGTCATCACGACAGGGCAGTGGTCAGAAGCCTTGGGCCTGTCCCAGCCAGTGCGCGGATAACGGTCCACCGCCTGCCCTGGCGGAAAAATGGTGCGATACGGCTGGCCATTGCGAATAATGTCCGGCACCTGGTTTGGGTTGAGGCTGGCAAGGCGCGGTGATAGCCAGATGTAATCAAGCTGGCACAGATGCTGTTCCTGTGGTCCGCGCGAATGATACAGCGTCCACCGGTCCATCACATCACGGCGCAGCATCGGATTGATGGCAAAACCATCGGCACTCAGCACATTCAATGCGCTTTCATCCTCGTTGACGGGCGTAAAGGTGTAGCCCTTGCGCCGGTCACCGTCGATCAGCACCTTTTCCTGATAGTCGTTCATGTCGCCACAAATGGCGAAATTCATGTCGCGCGCCTTGCCTGCGCCAAAGCGGCTTTCAATAATATGGCGCACGGCTTTCAACTCGGCCTGCCGGATGGCCATGGTGCCAAGTCGCGCATCCGTCGATTCGCGAGAATTGGTCATCGATTTCAGATGCACTACGTAAAGCGTGAAGGGTTTGCCGCCGATACGCAGGTCGAGTTCCAGGCAGTCGCGTTTGAAGATCTTGTCATCTGGCTGGTTGGTGACAGCGATATCGGCGTTAAAGAGATGCAGGTCGCGGTACGTCAGTGCCGCATGGCTTTTGATATCCACCAGTTCGATGCGTTGCCCGTCGCGGGTTTCTTCGCGCATGATGACGGCGACATCGATGCCGCGGCTGTCATTGCCCTCCACCAGATATTTCTGGCGATAGCCGTTACCGACCATACGAAACAGATAGCCATATTCGAAGGCCTGCAAGGCCGCCATGTTGTCCACTTCCTGCAGGCAGAGGATGTCAGCATCCGCATCAGCTATCGCCAGCGCCGAAAGCTGGCGGGTATCGTCGGTGGAAGATACCAGACGCGCGCTTTCCAAGGCCTGATAGGTCGCCTCGTCACGGATTTCGAAAAGCTGCATCGCCCTGTCGCGGCGGGTCTGGTTGCGAAAGCCTGTAAAATCAAAGCGGGTGAGCAGGTTTTCGATGTTGAAAGTGGCAAGCCTGAGCGACATGAATCATTCCCGTTTATGCAACAACAGCAACTTAGAACCTTAGCTGTTCGGCGGGCAAGAGAACATGCATTCCATTGGCGATGAGGATTTGAGCCGTCAGAAGAGGGGTCAAAAACCATGCTAGTGGATAATGCACCAATTAAATACGAAAACGTCGCAATTTAACGGTTCCGTTCAGACAATTTAAAACTGCGGCATGGTTAGTCCCGGATCGAATGGAACCAAAAGATCAATGATTGATTTTCGGATTATCACACTCAAGGCTCTGGCCACGGGAATATTCGCATTAGGCGTGACCCTGCTGATATCTGTGACATTCGTTCCCATGATGGGAGGCAAGCTTGCGGGCGCTGGACTGATCATGACGATCATCTGCCCGCTTGCAAGCGCAATCCCCATGTCGGCCCTTCACTACTGGAATACTGCAAGACTGCGTCTGGCCCGCAAGGAAGCGGCAGAAGCGCGCGACGAGTTGGCCGTTGCCTATGAGCAATTGCGGATGTCATCGCGTCTTGATCCGCTGACCGGCCTTCTCAACCGCGCCACCTTCATGGGCGAACTGGAAAAGGCAAGCCTGGGACAAAAAAGCGGCGGCCTGCTGTTTTTCGATCTCGATTACTTCAAGACACTCAACGATACCTATGGTCATGCCACTGGCGATGCAGCGCTACGCCGTGTAGGCCAGTTGGTGTCGCGCATGAGTGCAGATGACGACATTGCTGGCCGTATCGGTGGCGAGGAATTTGCAATGTTCCTGCCCTTCCTCAAACGGCAAGACATTACCGAGGCGGCGGAAAAAATCCGCGTCGCCATCGCCAACCTGAAGGTCACGACCACAGATGGCCACGATATCGGGCTGAGCGCCAGCTTCGGTGTCGCCTATTGCGAAACCGGTTTTGACCCATCTCGCATGTTGCAGGTGGCCGATGCCAACATGTACAGCGCCAAACGTCAGGGTCGTAATCTGGCGGTCAGCTAAAGCCTGACAGACTGTTGCCGTCAGGCTTTTTTCTGCTACAGCCGCCAGGCGGCTCTGATGGCAACCGGAATAAAATCACCAACATTTGCAGCATCGCGACTATAAGCACGCAGGCTCTGGCCATCTGGCAGTTTCAGGCGCAGCGCATAACGCTCCCCTTCATAAAGAGATGACGTAACACGGCAACGGATACCGTCTGCGTCCTGCACCACATCCTGCGGGCGAACTAAGATATCACCGGTTGGAGACGAGCCTTTTTCCCTGGCGAAAGCCGGTGCCAGAACGCCCCAGTCCAGTTCGCGACTGTCCTGCTCCGGCAAAGCCAGTGAGACGATCGCTCCCTGCCCGACCAGTGAACCGACCAACCGCCCTTCCGGACGGGCATAAAGCTCCGCTGGTGGTGCCACCTGCAACAGCTTGCCTTGAGACATCACCGCCACATCGGTTGCCAGCGCCATGGCCTCGGACTGGTCATGGGTGACGTAGATCATCGTGGCACCGGAACTGATATGGAACTCACGGAAGGTCTCTTCCATCTCCTGACGCAGATGCCGGTCGAGATTGGCCAAGGGCTCATCCAGCAACACCACATCCGGCTCGGTCACCAGGCACCGTGCCAGTGCCACACGCTGGCGCTGGCCACCGGAGAGTTCTGACGGGCGACGATTGGCGTAATTTTCCAGTCGCACCGCCGCCAGTGCGGCAGCCACCTTGCTGCGATACCGCTCACCGGAGATGCCGCGCACCTTTAGCGGATAACCAGCATTGTCAGCCACCGTCATATGCGGCCACAGCGCGTAGGACTGAAACACCATCGCCATGTTGCGGCGTTCTGGTGGCACCATGCTACCGGCGTCGGCCAACACACGCTCGCCCAGCAGAATGGAACCATCGCTTGGCTGCTCGAAACCGGCAATCATGCGCAGCACCGTTGTCTTGCCGCAACCGGAAGGCCCCAGCAGCGCCAGAAAACCGCCATCACGAATGGTCAGCGAGACATCGTCCACCGCAGGTTTGCCAGTGCCGAAGTCCTTGGACAAACGGTTGAGGATCAGTTTTGCCACGGTACAACTCCCTTCGGCAATTTGCGCCCAAGCAGTTCCAGAAGCAGCATGAGAATGATCACCATGGCCACAACAAGAACGGACAGTGCAGAGGCAAGATCGAAACTGCCGCTATCATCAAGATTGTAGATAACCACCCCAAGCGTCTGGGTGCCGGCGGACCACAGCAGCGCAGACACCGTCAGCTCATTACAGGCGATCAGAAAGACCAGAATAATCGACGCCCCAGCCGCCGGGGCCACCAGCGGCAGGATGATATCCTTCAACCGGCGCCAGAACCCCGCCCCAGCCAACCGGGCTGCCTCTTCCAACGCAGGATCGAATTGCGAGAAGGCACCAACCATTGGCTTGAGGCTGACGGCAAAGAACGACGAGAAATAGGCCAGCAGAATAATCCAGATCGTTCCGTAAAGCGTCACGCCAACAAAGGGCAACGGTGCGGCCAGAAGCAGGATGAAGGCCACGGCAATAACGATGCCCGGCAAGGCATAGGGAATATCCACCAGCGCCGACAGGATGAACATGAAGCGGCTTTTTGCCCGTACCAGAAAGTATGCGGTCAGCAATGTCACCAATAGGAGACCTGCTGCCGTAACACTGGCGAGGAACATCGAATTCAGGAAGGCAGTACGCGTCGAGGCCTGCCGGAACAGGATTTCCTCATAGGCATGCAAGGTTGCTGTCTTGAAGCTGAGTGGCACACCATAGGCCGGTGCAAGCGAGCTTGCGACAAGGGCTGCCAGCGGCGCAACCAGAATGAAGAAGATGGCAAGCCACAACAACACTTCGAGCGGCAAACGCCAGGAGTGTAGCCGGAAGGTCGCGACCTTGCCCGACAGACCGATGATACGGTAATCGCGGCCCTTCATGGCTCTTTCCTGCACCGCAAGACCGGCCACCGAAATAATGGCAATCATGCCCGACAACATGGCGATGTCGCCAAATGTGCTGGTGCCGAAGCTGGCAAAGCGGCTGTAGATCAGCGTCGGCAGCGTGAAAATCGAGGCCGGGATGCCGAGAATGGCCGGAATGCCGAAATTGCCAACGCCAGAGACAAAAGCGATGGCCGCACCGGCAATCAGCCCCGGTGTCGACAAAGGAAGAATAACGTCTTTCAGCACGCGCCATGAGGTGGCGCCCGACAGGCGGGCAGCCTCGATACCATCCTGTGGCAGTGCCAGCAGGCCGGCCCTGAGGGACAGATAGACCAGTGGGGCGTGTTGTACGCCAAGCAGCAATGCAATGCCGCCAATCGAATAAAGCGGTTGTGGTGAACCCAGAGCTGGCGCGAGGCCAATGGCCTTCAACAACGTGCTCGATGGGCCCGTCATGCCAATCCACGACAGGGCCGTTACCTGTGGTGGGATCATCATTGGCAACATGAACAGGAAGCTCATGGCAGCCTTGCCGCGCACGTCGCATAGCGTCAGTGCCAAGGCGAAACCGCCGCCAATGACAACGGAAATGATCATGCCAAGAAATGAGGTGACCAGACTGTTCAACACCGCGCGCCACAGGGCAGGATCAGTCAGCAATGGCCATAAGTCACCATTCAGTGACGATAGAATTCCGGTATAGGCAAGACGCCCCAGCGGCAGGGCGCTGAGGACGAAAACCACCCACATCACAAAGGGAAACAGCCAGCGCGGCTGGCTGTTTTCTGATGCATTCAAAACGGACATAATGTGATTTAGCCGTTCGAACCGAAGATGTCGGAGAAGGTCTTCAGGTCTTTCTCGGAGTTCTTGAGAGCTTCCGGAGCATTGATTGGCAGAACCTTGATCTTGTCGCGGGCCGGGAAACCTTCTGGCAGAGCAACGTCGTTGCGTGCTGGAATGTAACCAAGCTTCAGGAAGCCTTCCTGTCCGTCCTTGGACAGAACGTAATCAACGAACTTCTTGGCAGCGTCAGCATGCTTTGTTGTGGACAGAATGCCAACCGGCTCGGTCACGGCCGAAACACCTTCTTCAGGGAAGATGAATTCAATCGGTGCGCCCTTGGCCTTTTCACGGATTGGCATGTAGTCAACCACAACGCCATAAGCCTTTTCGCCAGAGGCCACAGACTTCAGCACACCACCGTTACCACCAGCGGCAACCGCACCATTTTCCTTGAGCGCCTTGTAGTAGTCCCAGCCAAGGCTGTCGACGCCAGCCAGCGTCTGCGCGTGAATGAGAGCAGCACCCGAGGTCAGCGGGCTTGGCATAGTCACCATGCCCTTGGCTTCCGGCTTTTCGAGATCCTTCCAGCTGGTTGGCTTCATCGCAGCGGCAGTGTTGTACATGATGCCGGTGGTGATCAGCTTGGTGGAGTAGTAATAACCATCGGCGTCATACAGCGAAGCGTCGAGATTGGCGGCTTCCGGCGACTTGTAGGCCATCAACTGGCCAGCCTGCTTCATGCGCTCCAGGGTTACCGTGTCGGCAATCAGCAGAACGTCGGCAACCGGATTGCCGGCTTCGATTTCCGCCATCAGCTTTGCCATGATCTTTGGCGTTCCGTCGCGAACCCACTCGACGTCGAGGCCGGGATTGGCAGCCTTGAAGCCATCGACGGTAGCCTGCGCATCCTCATTTGGCTGGCTGGTGTAGAGCACCAGATCAGCAGCGTTGGCGCTGCCAACAATCATGCCAAACGAAACGAGAGCAGTGAAAGCGGAAAGAAGGGTTTTCATGGGTCCATTCCTGTTATGAGGTGGCCCCGCTAAAACACATATCTATAACATGTATGTGACAGTCCATTTTTCAGGCCTGTCAATATACCTCATATGACAACACTACCTTCGATAACGCCGGTCACCTCACCAGCGATCCAGATGTCGTCATCCAGCTTCTCGACATAGACGCGCCCGGCACGACCAAGCACCGTGCCCTGACTTGCGACATAGCGTTGTGGCGCAACACCTTTGTCCATCAGCCACTGGGCAACACCGGCATTGAGACTGCCGGTGACAGGGTCTTCGCAGTTGTCGCAAAATGCCCGCAGCTCAAAATCGGTTTCGACACCGTCCTCATGGGTGCATGGCGCGACCACACCGACTTGAAAATGTCCAAGTGCCGCGTAATCCGGCCGAATATTCAAAACATCCGCTCTGGTTTTCAACAGCAATGACAGCCAGCCCGGACCATTGTCCGTCCAGTTTGCGTCGACAATGGCGCTGGATGCCACGCCAAGGGCCGCTGCTACCGTCGCAAGTGTTGCGGCATCGACAGTCCCGGATTTGCGCAAAGGCGGTGCGGCAAATGCCGGCCTGCCGTCACTGATGCGGATACGCACCAGCCCTGCCCCACACTCCTGCACAACGTCCTCCATTCCGGTTTTGCCATGATGGGCAAGCCAGACATGGCAGGAGCCAAGTGTTGGATGACCGGCAAAGGGCAACTCACCAACTGGCGTAAAAATCCGCACGCGGTAATCAGCACCATCAACTGTCGGTTTCAGCAGAAACGTCGTTTCGCTGAGGTTGGTCCAGTTTGCAAAGGCCGCCATTTGCGCGTCCGAGAGATTATCGGCATCGCAGACCACCGCCAGCGGATTTCCCTTGAATGGCTGTGAGGAAAAGACATCGACCTGATGAAAGGCATGTGTTTGGGTCACGAAGAATTTCCTTGGGAAACGGGCGTCAGATGGTCCGTCATTCATTCATGCAGGCACAGGCAGGTGCTGCCGCGGAAACTGACAATGACGAAGAAAAACAATTGCCGGCAAACGCGGACATCCGGCAAAATGAGGCTTGAAACCGCAGATGAAAGGCAGCGGGATACTGTTCCCGCTACCCTCACCCATCAACAACCAATCAGATGATTGGCATCGTCGCGCTGGTTGTCGCTTCTGCACCGGCAACCAGACGACCAAGGCGCTTGATGCCCTCGTCGATCATCTGCTCGTTGGCGCAGGAGAAGCTGATGCGCAGCGTGTTGCTGCCCGAACCATCAGCAAAAAATGCCTTGCCCGGCACGAAAGCAACGCGCTCGCTCGACAGCGACTTGGCCAGCAATTCAGCACCGTCGATGCCTTCTGGCAGTGTTACCCAGATGAACATGCCACCTTCCGGTTTTGTCCAGCGAGCGGTCTTCGGCATGTATTTTTCAAGGGCTGCCAACATGGCATCACGACGGGCGCTGTAGGTTGCCTTGATCTTGGCGACCTGCTTGTCGAAACCGCGCGAAGCAACATGTTCAATGGCCATCTGGTTGATGGTCGAGGAATGCAGGTCAGCAGCCTGCTTCATCAGAACCAGCTTGCGGATGACCGGCATGGAGGCAACAACGAAACCAACGCGCAGGCCTGGTGCCAGCGTCTTGGAGAAGCTGCCGCTGTAGATGGTACGGGTATTTTCAATGCCGCCGCTGCGCTCAATATCGAGTGCCAGGATCGGTGCAATTCCTTCGCCGTCAAAACGCAGGTTCTGATAGGCAGCGTCTTCGAGAACGGCGATATCCAACTCATCGGCCAGTTCCAGCAGCTTCTTGCGGTCTGCAAGGCTGACGGTTTCACCGGTCGGGTTGGAGAAGTCGGCAGACAGATAGGCAAATTTCACCGAACCACCGGCCTTGGTGGCGTTTTCACGGTAGGTTTCCGGTGTGCGGTTGCCGCCCGGGTTCAACTGGTCATAGGTCGGCTCATAGGCGTTGAAGGCCGAGAGAGCGCCAAGATAGGTTGGCCATGTCACCAGCGCAGTATCCTTCGGCGACAGGAACAGCTTGCCGAGATAATCGAGCGCCTGCTGCGAACCGGAGGTGATGAAAACATTGTCCACGGAGCATTCAATGCCGATCTTCGCCATGTCGGCAACGATCCATTCGCGCAGCGGCTTGTAGCCTTCGCTGACGGAATATTGCAGGGCAGAATTTACCTGTGCACCGGAAAAAATATCGGAATATGCCTGCTTGAATTCCTGATCTGGGAACAATGCAGGGTCGGGAATGCCGCCTGCAAACGAGATGATATCCGGCTGCTCGAGCAGTTTCAGCAGCTCACGGATTTCCGACGCCTTCATGCGCGAAGAGCGCGTGGCGAAAATATGTTCCCAATCAAGCATGGGTACGTTTCCTCTTGTTTCGTTTTTTGTGCTTTTATCTTTATAGAAAACTCGAAAGGTCAGCAATGCTGACTTATCGAATTTTGGTACTATTTTTCGACTCTACGACGCACTCCCAAATGCAGCCGCACACTCCATTACAACTCCCTTTAAGACTTAACAATTCCCAACTGTCAGCAGTTGAACGGTGCACTTACCTGCCCCCATCAGCCAAACAATGGCCAATCACGCATTGACGAAACGGTAATTTACGGGTCGATTGCACGGCAACTGATTTGCATTTTTCGAGGAGGATAGAATGCTCAAGAATATCGACCCGGCGCTCAATGCCGACGTACTGCACGCGCTGCGCGCCATGGGTCATGGCGATACGCTGGTCATTTCCGACACCAACTTCCCGTCCGACAGCGTGGCACAACACACCGTAGTCGGTCAGGTCTTGCGCATGGAAAACATTTCCGCTGCCCGCGCCATGAAGGCAATCCTTTCGGTTCTGCCGCTGGACACCCCCTTGCAGCCATCCGTCGGCCGCATGGAAGTGATGGGCGCACCGGACCAGTTGGAGCCTGTGCAGGCCGAAGTGCAGAAAGAAGTTGATGCCGCCGAAGGCAAATCTGCCCCTATGTATGGCATTGAGCGCTTCAAGTTCTACGAAGAAGCCAAAGATGCATATTGCGTGATCACCACGGGTGAAACCCGTTTTTACGGCTGCTTCATCCTGACAAAGGGTGTCATTCCACCATCGGCCTGAGTGTGGTCCGCTGCACCAGATGAAAAACTGGATGAGCGGCCACCTGCCCGCTCATTCCTTCAATCCGGGATTGGCGTGCCCTGATGAAAACGCAACTGCCAACCGGCACCCTCCCGGCTCCAGATTGACGATCGGTTGGCGCGCTCGATGTTCTCACCATATCTGACTTCGCTGACGTAAGTCACCTGCACGACATCCGCAGACAGATGACGCGCATGGAATTCTGGTAGCGGAATGGTCGCATCAATCACTTCAGCAGAATGCGGATCAAAAAACATCTCCGCACGCGCATAGGTCCTGCCTGAGCGGCCGAATTCAAAAAAGTCGGCAGCAAACACCTTGTCCATCAACGCGTTGTCAAAACGGCTCCCACCGATCCACAGACACTCTTCCAGCCTGCGGATGGCATCCAAATCTTCTTTTGTTAGAGACACATCTGCGTCGCGCATAAGGCTGCCCTGTCTGTTTTATCGGGGTTTATCAGACCAGTTTTTACCGGGTTTCACAATAAAGGAAGCAGTGACTAGCCACTACCTCCCTCACCCCTGTGCTCGTCACAGGGGTCCAGTCATCCCAAGTCTTTGGGATGAAAAGACTCTTCCGTCGCGCAGACGCGCGACGCTGGATTCCTGTAACAAGTACAGAAATGAAGAGTGGTGAACGTTGACGCAAGACAGTAAGCCACACAACGAAAAAGGCCGGAGCTTTCGCCCCGGCCTTTATCAATTCAACCTAAGCAAATGGCTTAGTTAACAGCCTTGTCGACCAGCTTGTTCTTGCCGATCCATGGCATCATGCCGCGCAGCTTTGCGCCAACTTCTTCGATCTGGTGAACATCGTTCATGCGGCGGATGCCCTTGAAGCGTGCGCCACCAGCCTTGTATTCCTGCATCCAATCAGACGTGAACTTGCCGGTTTGGATGTCCTTGAGGACGCGCTTCATTTCAGCCTTTGTTTCAGCAGTGATGATGCGAGGACCGGTCACGTATTCGCCCCACTCCGCAGTGTTGGAGATGGAGTAGTTCATGTTGGCAATGCCACCTTCGTAGATCAGGTCTACGATGAGCTTCACTTCGTGCAAGCACTCGAAGTAAGCCATTTCAGGTGCGTAACCGGCTTCGGTCAGCGTTTCGAAACCAGCGCGGATCAGTTCAACCAGACCGCCGCACAGAACAACCTGCTCGCCGAACAGGTCGGTTTCGCACTCTTCGCGGAAGTTGGTTTCGATGATGCCGGAACGGCCGCCACCAACGCCACAAGCGTAGGACAGAGCAACTTCAAGAGCGTTGCCGGAAGCATTCTGGTGAACAGCAACGAGGCAAGGCACGCCGCCGCCCTTCTGGTATTCGCCGCGAACCGTGTGGCCTGGGCCCTTTGGTGCGATCATGACAACGTCAAGCGTGTCCTTTGGCTCGATGAGGCCGAAGTGAACGTTGAGGCCGTGTGCGAAAGCAATCGCTGCGCCGTCACGGATGTTGCCAGCAATTTCTGCCTTGTAGATGTCGGCCTGCAGTTCGTCCGGCGTTGCCATCATCAACAGGTCTGCCCACTTTGCAGCCTCTGCAACGGTCATGACCTTGAAGCCGTCAGCTTCTGCCTTCTTGATGGTCGGCGAACCGGCCTTCAGCGCGATAACGATATTCTTCTGGCCGCTATCCTTGAGGTTGAGCGCATGGGCGCGGCCCTGCGAGCCGTAACCGACGATGGCGACATTCTTCGCCTTGATGAGGTTGAGATCGGCATCACGATCGTAATAAACGCGCATATCAGTTCCTTCTCTATGCTAATCAGGTTGAGACGGTGCGGGAAGGCAGCCCTGCCCCGCAGCCGCGTGATTATTTCTGCACACCATAGAGCGTCAGAAATGCCGTAACGGCCTTTCTTGCCCGTGGTGCGAAATCCTTTTCCGGTGCCTCGCCCAGCAGCATGCGAACATGCAGATCCGAGACGATAAGACCGTAAAACATGCGATAAGCCTCTTCGACGTCATCGATGCGAAGCAGGCCGGAGCGACGCCCCGTCTCCAGCAGAGCCTTGGCGCGACGGTCGATCTGGCGACGGCCGCGCTCCAGAAGCAACGTGCCAAGCTTGGAGCCGTCACGGCTGCTCTGCCCGACCGCCAGACGGTTCAGCGCCAGCGAAACATCGCCTGCCAGAACGTCCAGCAAATCATGGGCAAAAACGTCAAGATGTTCTTTCAACTGCTCGACGCTGAGGCGTTCGCCGGTACGCTCGATGGTGCGGACCTTGCTCTGCTGAAAGGTGATCATTGCAGCCAGCAGACCATCACGGTCGCCAAACCACTTATAGAGGCTTTCCTTGGAACAGTTGGCCGCGCGTGCCAGACCGGATGTGGTCAGCGCTTTATCCCCACCCTCGACAAGCAATTTCAAAGCCTGCTCCAGAACAGCGTTCTGACGCGGCGAAAATTCCTGTGTTGTGATTGGATCGGTGGTCACGGCATTCACTCCAGAAGTACGGATTAGTACCGTACAGTACGGTTCTGGCGATGGATAAGAGAATGCCTTCTCCGGGTCAAGATATTTTTTAAGGGAACGTTACGATTTGGCGCAGCGCAGCATAAAAGCTGCGACGCAAACAATCTCGCCTTCGCAGCAGTCAGGCAGCCTTGTCGAATTCAGCACGCGCAGTCCGCACGGCTTGCTGGTTTTCCAGCGCCCAAAGGATGACTTTCGACACAGGTTCATAAAGCGAATGCCCGAGCGGCGTCATGCGATATTCAACGCTTGGCGGTTTAGTCGGAAAAACCTCGCGTTCGACATAACCGTCGCGCTGCAGATCACGCAAAGTCTGCGTCAGCATCCGCTGCGAAATATCAGGCACCATGCGTCGCAACTGCCCGAAACGATAGGGTTTTTCGGCCAAGGCCTCCAAAAGCAGCGTTGCCCACTTGCCACCAATCTGGCTGAGAAGATCACGCACCGGGCAATTGTCGAAATCCAGCGCCGAATAATCTATAGTGCCACTGTTTTTGGGTTTGAAGCCAGAGGTCGGCGCATCCATGGTGGTTCCCTTTTGGTAACGATCTACCGCGAAAGTGCCTTCTTTACAGCACACGGTCAATTCCTATTTTAGCCTTGGTCTCTTTTTGAGAGCAGCAAAACAAGCCGCTACTCATGACACGCAAAACCAGCGCCACACGAAACCAAACAAGGAAACACGCCATGAGCAAAATTCTCGTCACCGGAGCAGCAGGCCAGCTTGGTAAGGCTGTCATTCAGCATCTTCTGGAGACTTACAAGGTGCCTGCATCCGATATCGTGCCCGCCAGCCGCGACACGTCCAAGCTCGCCGAGCTCGCGGCCAAGGGCGTTGAAACCCGCAAGGCCGATTTTGATGATGAAGCGTCTCTGACAACAGCCTTTTCTGGCATCGACAAGCTGCTGATCATCTCCACCGACGCTCTTGCCGTGCCCGGCCAGCGCCTCAAGCAGCATACATCAGCCGTCAATGCGGCCGCCAAGGCAGGCGTAAAACATGTGCTTTACACGTCCATGCCAAACCCGGACAAATCGCTGGTTACCTTTGCACCTGACCATCTCGGCACAGAACAGGCCGTGAAGGCGAGCGGCCTGCCCTACACCATCATCCGCAATGCCTGGTATAACGACAACTACCTGCATGCCATGCCGCACAACCTACAGACCGGACAGTGGTTCACCTCCAGCGGCACAGGCAAGGTTCCCAACATCTCGCGTGACGATTGCGCCCGTGCAGCAGCCGCTGCCCTCGCCAAGGGCAAGGCAGAAAACAAGACCTACACCATCACTGGTCCGCAGTCGCTGAATGCCGATGAGGTTGCCGCCCTGATCACCGCCGCTACCGGCAAACCGCTGGCCGTCGTGCAGATCAATGACGAGCAGTTGAAGCAGGGCATCGAAGGCGCAGGTCTTCCCGGCTTCGTCGCTGACATGCTGGTATCGGCTGATGCCAACATTCGCGCTGGCAACTTCGATGGCGTCACCAATGACTACGAAACGCTGACCGGTGAAAAGCCGCAGTCGCCGGCCGATTATTTCAAAGCCAACAAAGCAGCCCTGATCGGCTGATTGCATCAAGGTTTCTGTACGCACAAAAAAGGAGGCAGGCCAATACCTGCTTCCTTTTTGCATTTCGGTTTTGCTGTCGTGATTTACTCGAAGAAACCGCGCCAACAGATTCTAAACATGCCGGAATCGCCACGTATTAACCTTGCGGCATCCAGTCTCGTTATTCCGCAACCATACTTTCGCGTGACGCCTCGACATCGCGGGCTGGCGACAAGCCGTAAACACGGCTGTATTCTCGGCTGAACTGCGAGGGGCTTTGGTAACCGACACGGTGACCGGCAGTGCCGGCGTCCAGCCGCTCCAGCAACATCAACCGCCGTGCTTCCTGCAGGCGAAGCTGTTTCTGGTACTGCACCGGTGTCATTGCGGTGATTGCCTTGAAGTGGTGATGAAAGGACGACACACTCATGCCGACATGATCGGCAAGGTCTTCAATCCGTAACTGGCGGGCAAAGTTCTCGCGTAGCCAGGCAATGGCACGGGCAATGCGGTTGCCATGTGTGTCGGCGGCAACGATGCCCATCAACTGCTCACCAGCTGGCCCAGTCAACACGCGGTAGAGGATTTCCTCCTCTATCAGCGGCGCCATGGCAGGAATGTCGGATGGACGATCAAGCAAACGGAGCAACCTTGTGGTTGCATCGAGAAGTTCCGGTGTTGCCGCATTGACGACAATGCCACGCTGGCCGGTTGCAGTCTCCGCACGCCGCCGGATATGGGCGCGGGCCATAAGATCCAGCACTTTTTCGCCGCTGATAGCAAGCGTGATGCAGAAATGCGGAACCTGTTCGCTGGCCTCAACCACACGCCATGCGACAGGCAGGTCCAGCGAACTCAGCAGATAGTCACCCGCGGCGTAATTGATTGTGTCTGTGCCCAGTTGCAGGCTTTTAGCGCCTTGAATCACCATCGCAAGACAAGGACGGTAGCTACCGTGGCACGGTGCACTGGGTGACGAACGTTTGC
Source organism: Rhizobium sp. CG4 (assembly GCF_023701965.1). Lineage (NCBI taxonomy): Bacteria > Pseudomonadati > Pseudomonadota > Alphaproteobacteria > Hyphomicrobiales > Rhizobiaceae > Rhizobium > Rhizobium sp. CG4. Next base: position 246,144 of record NZ_JABAEG010000001.1, read on the forward strand.
TGATACCCAGACCGTCAACGGCCGTCTGCACCTCCCCGTCAACAGGCGCGTAACGCGCAGCGATCGAAGCGATTTCATGATAGGGGCTGAAAGGCAGCGTCATTGGTCAAGTCTCATCGAGAAAGAACGGATCCGGTAGGCTACATCTAGATTATGGCGGCCCTTTCGCAAAGGCCACACTCCTTCAATTTGCAGGATCGTGCAAAAAGGCTGGAGGATCGCTCTAACGGCAGAGCGCATTTTCATTGCAGTATCCGCCATCGATTTCCCAAACCTGAAAGGAAACTTCAGATGGCTATTGCAAGAGGTTATGCTGCGACGGATGCGTCGAAGCCACTCACTCCTTTTACCTTTGAACGTCGCGAGCCGAATGACGATGACGTTGTCATCGACATCAAATATGCGGGCATCTGCCACTCCGACATTCACACAGTTCGCAACGAATGGAAAAACGCCGTTTTCCCAATCGTTCCAGGCCACGAGATTGCCGGCGTCGTCAAGGCTGTCGGTTCTAAGGTCACACGCTTCAAGGTCGGCGATCACGTCGGCGTTGGCTGCTTCGTGGACAGCTGCGTCGGCTGTGCCACCCGCGATCTCGACAACGAACACTACATGCCAGGTCTGGTCCAGACCTATAACGACAACGATGCCGATGGACAAACCAGAACGCAGGGCGGTTACTCTGACCATATCGTTGTCAAGGAAGGTTATGTCCTGTCGATCCCGGACAACCTGCCGCTCGACGCTTCCGCACCACTGCTGTGCGCCGGTATCACGCTTTACTCGCCGCTTCGTCGTTGGGAAGCTGGTCCGGGCAAGAAGGTTGCCATTGTCGGCATGGGCGGTCTTGGCCACATGGGCGTAAAGCTCGGTGCTGCATTGGGCGCAGACGTGACCGTGCTGTCGCAGACGCTTTCCAAGCGTGAAGATGGCCTGAAGCTGGGTGCAAAGGAATATTATGCCACCAGCGACGCATCAACCTTCGAAAAGCTGGCCGGCACATTTGACCTGATCATCTGCACCGCAGGTGTGGCCATCGACTGGAACGCTTATCTCGGCCTGTTGAAGCCAAAGGGCAGCATGGTTGTGGTTGGCGCGCCTGAGCATGCCATTCCGGTTCACGCCTTCTCGCTTATCGTCGGCGCAAGAAGCCTGTCCGGTTCGATGATCGGTTCGATCAAGGAAACCCAGGAAATGCTCGATTTCTGCGGTAAGCACAACATTGTCTCGGAAATTGAAAAGATCGACATCAAGGACGTCAACGAAGCCTATGAGCGGGTGCTGAAGAGCGACGTTCGTTACCGCTTCGTCATCGACATGGCGACACTGCCAGCCTGATTGCCGACCAATGGCCTGAATCACAAGGGGCAGGATGCGATATGCATCCTGCCCCTTTCTCGTTTGTATCAGACGCGTGGTGTCACGCCTCGTCTTTGAGAGTTTCTTTCTGGGTAATCAGGCGGGCACTGTGCTGACCACTGAGATAGATCCACAACCAGCTCCACGCCACCGCAAGGCGCGAACGCGTGCCGATCAGGAAGTAGATGTGGGCAAGACCCCAGATCCACCAGGCAAGCCCGCCCTTGAGGCTGAACTTGCCGAAGTCGATAACGGCGGCACGTTTACCGATCGTCGCCAGATTGCCCTGATGCCTGTAACGAAACGGTGCTGTGAATGGCATGCCAGTCAGACGGGCAACAATGAGTCTCGCAACATAACTACCCTGCTGTTTTGCCGCTGGCGCGATACCCGGCACCGGCTTGCCGCTTTGCTGTGTTACGGCAGCCGTATCACCAATCACGAACACATCAGGATCGCCCTCAATGGTCAGGTCCGGCCCGACGATGGCGCGCCCTGCCCGGTCGGCGGCGATGCCAAGCCATTGCGCGGCGGGAGATGCCTGCACACCTGCCGCCCAGACCACGGTGCGGCACGCCACAAAACGATCTCCAATTGTCACACCTTCATCCGTGCAGGCTGTAACCGGTGTGCCAAGCGAAACCTGTACGCCAAGCTTTTCCAACGCATCCTTGGCATAGGCGGAAAGGTCTTCGGTAAACACCGGCAATACGCGTGGACCGGCCTCCACCAGAATGACCTTGGCCTTGGTGGTATCAACACGGCGGAATTCCGGTGGCAGAATTTTATGCGCCAACTCGGCAATCATGCCGGCCATTTCCACACCGGTCGGGCCAGCGCCGATAATGACGAAGGTCAAAAGCGCTTCGCGCTCCGCCGGGTCATTGCTGAGCTCGGCCTTTTCAAAGGCCAGCAGCAAACGACGGCGTAACGTCGTGGCATCCTCCAGGGTCTTCAGACCCGGTGCCACGCTTTCCCACTGGTCATTGCCAAAATAGGCATGGCGTGCACCGGTTGCCAGAACCAGCGTGTCGTAACCAATGTTTTCACCGGTCTTCAACTGCACGGTTTTTGCGGCACGGTCGACGCCGGTCACCTCAGTCAACAGGGTGGTGACCTCTTTGCGGTCCTTGTACAGCAGGCGAATAGGCCAGGCGATTTCGGATGTGGCGAGAACGGTGGATGCGACTTGGTAGAGCAGTGGCTGGAACAGGTGGTGATTGCGTCCGTCAATCAGCGTTATGCGAACAGGTGCGCCTTTCAGCCCATGTACAAGCTGAAGCCCGCCAAACCCGCCTCCGACAACAACGACATGATGTTCCTGCATAAAACTGCCCCTTGGTCATAATAAATAAAGCCCGCGCATGGGAATGCGCTGGCCCAATTTATAAAGCCAAAACTTGACGATAGTTATGAAATATCCTGACCGCAGGCGCGGCAAAAACGCCGCACCGTCTCGACCATGCCATATTCCAGAGCATCCGCAGTCAGTCCGTGACCGATGGAGACCTCGGCCAAATAAGGAATACGCTTGACCAGTGCCGGGAGGTTGGCAACCGTCAGGTCATGACCGGCATTGACCGCAAGCCCTAGCGCCTTGGCGTGATCGGCCGTCTGGCCCAAAGCCTCAAGCAGTACTGCCTCTTTTGCCGGATCGTCGTAACACCCGCCAAACGGGCCAGTGTAAAGTTCGATACGTGCGGCACCGGTCTCAGCAGCCAGTTCCACGGCAGAGCGGTCTCCGTCACCATCGGCAAACAGCGACACGCGCATGCCGTTGGCTTTCAGACGCGCGACGGTTTCTTTCAGGAGCCCTGAATGTTTGTGAAAATCCCAACCATGGTCCGACGTGGCCTGCGACGGATCATCCGGCACCAATGTCACCTGCTCTGGCTGGGTCTGTTCGCAAAGCAACAGAAATTCTTCCGTTGGATATCCCTCAATGTTGAACTCCGCCTGCGGGAACTCGTCATCAATCAGGGCGCGTAACACAGGCAAATCAGAAAACCGAATGTGGCGTTGGTCTGGCCGCGGATGTACTGTCAGACCGCTGGCACCGGCCTGAAGCGCCAGTCGACCAAAATGCTCGACATCCGGCCAGGGCAGATCGCGCCTGTTGCGCAGCATAGCTATGGCATTGAGATTAACGGATAAAGTGGTTGGCATGACGGCAGCCCTTGGAAAAGCAAATCAGGAGTGAGTACTCTCTTTTATCAAGGATGCAGTAACAGAAGGGCAACAACCAGAAAAAAATGTATTCGGCATGGAACAGAATCAGAAATGGGTTCATTATGCTAAATTCGCGCAATCCGCTGAAAGGAATGCCGCCTGTGAGAGATGTTGCCGACCATAGGACCAATCACGCAAACGACGCTCGCCTTGTGAGTGGCACACCTTTTGATTGCGCCAGGCAAACATTTCACTCCAGACATCAACGATGAAAGACCAGACACGCGAGAGGGCCAATCTCGCGCTGTTCATTCATGGAATGTAGCGACTGATCAAGAAGGAATGCTGTAAAGATATTCACGCATGGAGGGGGGAGACCTTATGCAGAAGGAAAATACGCCCGACGGTCAAGTACGTGCGAAATCTAAGTCGTCGCTCTATGACGAACATATTTTCTTGCCAGACCTCAAACTATCCCTACGCTTGCCGCCAGAGCCGGTTGGAATAGCAGAGATGGCTAATCTTTTTGGCGTCACCCATAGAACGTTGCATTTCTACGAGGAAAAAGGACTGCTGTCCTCCCGCCGTTCTGGCCTGATGCGCATCTATTCGCATCGCGACGTAAATGTCATGGCGCTGGTCAACACCTGCCGCGAAGTGGGCATTCCCGTTGCGGTCATTCAGGAATTCATGGAAAAGCTGGCTGATGCGGATTCTCAAGGGGAAGCGACAGCGCTGTTCGAAGATTTGCTCAATAACCGCAAACGCGAACTGACGGCTGATCTTTCAACCATGCGCCGGCAAATGCAACAGATCAGCAATCTGCTGGCACCGGATGACGATGAAGACACGGTTCAAACCGGCCCATTACCCGAAGATACGATCATACTGACCGACATCGAACGCAAATGCCTGGAACTGATGGCGGAAGGTTATGCCTCCGTTCGTCTGGCGCGTGCCGTTGGCCTGCGCACGGAAGAACTGCAGAAAATCGAATTGGGCATTATCCAGAAATTTAGCGCCAACAACCGCTTTCAAGCGGTTGCCAAGGCCGTATTACTTGGAATCATCCCCGCTTGAAAGAACGGGAATAGTCGCCCTATCGAACGATCGTCAGTGTTTCTGCAGCGCGGGTAATGGCTGTATAAAGCCAGCGCTCGCGGCTGTCGCGAAATGCGAAACTCTCGTCGAACAACACAACATTGTTCCACTGCGAACCCTGCGCCTTGTGCACAGTCAGCGCATAACCAAAATCAAACTCGTCGTAACGCTTGCGCGTCGTCCAGGGAATTTCGGTTTCGCTTTCCTCAAACGCCGCTTTCAGCAGTTTGATCTTTGCCGCACCACGATCCATATCGTCGTCTTCAGGACGGATCATCAGGTTGATGCCGGGTTTTACCGTCTCGCGCGATGAACTCATCACCTGCCAAAGCGAGCCGTTGAGCAGGCCCTTTGCAGGGTCGTTGCGCAGGCATACCAGCTTGTCACCCGATTGCGGGTAATCGGCCGAAAAGCCCTTCAACTCGCGAAGACGCTGGTTGTAACGACGACGGGTGCGGTTGGTACCAACCAGAACCTGATCGGCGTCCAGCACCAATGACTGCGTCACTTCCGATTTGGATATGACCTGCGCCGAACCATAATCGCCGCGCATGATCTCGCGACCCTCGCGCACATCCATGGCCAGCTGGATGATCGGGTTATCCTTGGCCTGACGATGAATTTCGCTCAGCAGATAATCCGGTTCCTGCTCGGTGAAATAACCGCCACCGGTTACCGGCGGCAACTGGCCGGGATCACCCAGAACAAGGATCGGCGTGCCGAAGCTCATCAGGTCCTTGCCCAGTTGCTCGTCCACCATTGAGCATTCGTCGATGATGATCAGCGCAGCTTTGGCAAGCGGGCTTTGCCGGTTGATAGAAAACATCGGCGCGATGGACGTCTTGCCGGTTTCCTCGTTTTCGATGGCTTCTTCACCACGTGGTCGATAAATCAGTGAATGTATGGTGCGGGCATTGGACGCGCCGCGGGAACGCAGCACCTGTGCCGCCTTGCCGGTAAAGGCCGCAAACAACACGTCGCCATCCACATTCTCAGCGAAATGTTTGGCAAGCGTCGTCTTGCCCGTTCCGGCATAACCGAAAAGCCTGAAAACCTGCGAACGGCCTTCCTTGAGCCAACGCGAAACGGCTTTAAGAGCCTCGTCCTGTTGCGGTGAAAATTGCATGCGCTCTCTTCGCAGGATTCGGGGCAGCTGCGCAACCGCAAACTCTCCGTGGAAGTTTTCCTTCCATGCGTGCCAGCGAAGGCAATAGCGCCTAAAATGCTCCCATGAAGATACTGATTCTCGGCGCAACAGGTTTCATCGGCTCGGAGATTGCAAGGAAACTTGCCCTGCAAGGCCATCAGGTTACCGGTCTTGGACGCGACCCTCAGCGGACAAAATACAAGCTACCAGACATGCAATGGGTCAGCACCGATCTGGCACGCATGGGCGAACCATCGGCATGGCAGGCACTTGTGGAAAGTCACGACGCCATCGTCAATTGTGCTGGCGCCTTGCAGGACGGTCTGGCCGACAATCTCGCCGCCACGCAGGAAAAATCCATGCTGGCGCTCTATCAGGCGGCACAGGCTGCAGGTGGCCGGCTGATCATCCAGATCTCTGCCAGAACCGCAGGTGCAGCATCATCCCTGCCCTTCCTCGCCACCAAACGGCGCGCTGATGAAGCCCTTGTCGAAAGTGGCCTGCCTTACGTCATTCTGCGCCCGGCGCTGGTCATTGGTCGCAATTCTCATGGCGGAACATCACTGCTGCGCGCACTTGCCAGCATGCCGCGCATATTGCCGCTCACCCACGCAGACAGCCCTGTTCAAACCGTTGCCATCGGCGCTGTTGCGCAAATGGTTCTTTTGGCACTCACCGGATCGATCCCTCCCAAAAGCGACGTCGACCTCGCTGCCGATGAAAAGCATACGCTCGGCTCGCTTGTTCTTCTGCACCGCCAGTGGCTGGGCCTACCGACTGCGCGGATCATTTCGCTGCCACCCGCCATCGCCCGACCGGTCAGCTGGTTGGCAGATTTGGCCGGACGTCTCGGTTGGCGCTCGCCCCTGCGTTCCACCGCGATGCAAGTCATGTCGGAGGGCGTCATTACCTCCGCCAGAACAGATGCCAGGCATTACGGTGTGCTGCTGAAAACCGCACAGCAGACATTGCAGGCAAGCCCTTCAGGTGTGCAGGACCTGTGGTTTGCACGATTGTATCTGCTGAAACCGGCAATCATTCTGTGCCTGTCGCTGTTCTGGCTGCTGTCTGGCCTGATACCGCTTTTCGACCTGCCGCGGGCATCCGGTCACTTCCTGCCCTTCATGCCATCCACGGCAGCAGTTGCTATTACCGTCGCCACCTGTGTGCTGGACATGGCGCTGGGCCTCGCCGTTCTGGTGCGGCCTTTTGCACGCAGGGCCATGCTCGGTATGTTGATGGTCACCGCCACCTACCTGGTTGGCGGCACGGTGCTGGAACCGGGACTGTGGCTTGACCCGCTGGGGCCGCTTGTCAAAGTCCTGCCCTCCATCCTGCTCACACTGGTCGCGCTCGCGACATTAGACGAACGATAGGCCACCATGCTGGAAGAATTTATCCGCCTTGCCCATGTCATTGGCGCAACCGTACTTCTGGGCACCGGTGCCGGCATTGCATTTTTTATGGTCGTGGCACGCCAGACCGAAAACCCTGTATTGATTGCCCATGTCAGCAGCACGGTAGTGATTGCCGATACGCTGTTCACGGCAACGGCCGCCATTTTCCAACCGATCACCGGATACCTGTTGGCTAAAAGCATCGGCTGGCCGCTGACAGAAGGCTGGGTCTTCCTGTCGCTTATGCTGTATGTCTTTACCGGCCTGTTCTGGTTGCCGGTGGTGTGGATACAGATCAGGCTGCGTGACATTGCCCGCCTTGCCGCAAAGGGTAACACGCCATTGCCGCCGCAATGGTTCCGGCTTTACCGCATCTGGTTTGCCTGCGGTTTTCCAGCCTTCTTTGCCGTCATCGGCATATTCTGGCTGATGTTGATGAAACCCGACATTCAGCTTTGGAACTAAGCGTAGAAACTGCATCGAAAGATTTTTTCCAAACCACGGAATAAATCCACCTCCTCTGGTGTCTTACTCCATGTGACCGGCTGTTTCGCCGCACCAAACGAGGAGGATCTCCATGAAAACGCTCGCACTCATTCCTGTTGTCATGCTGGCAGTTGCCGGCACGGCCTATGCTGCCCCCATGCTGAAGACCGTTAAAACCGACAAGGGTGAAGTTCTTGCCGGCGACAAGGGCATGACGCTTTACACATTCCAGAACGACAAAAAAGACGTGTCCAATTGCTACGACAAATGCGCGACCAACTGGCCACCACTGATGGCAAAAGCCGACGACAAGGCTGGCAACGGTTACACCGTGATTGATCGCAAGGACGGAACAAAACAGTGGGCCAAGGATGGCAAACCGTTGTATTATTGGGTCAAGGACATGAAGGAAGGTGACGCCACGGGAGATGGCGTTGGTGGAGTTTGGCATGTCGCAAAGCCATGATGGCATGAACAACGAAAGGCGGGAGCCCAAAGCTCCCGCCGACAGTACGTTCGAGGGCCAGATGCTGGCCCTGATGCCCTTGTTACGTCGTTATTCCCGCAGTCTTTCCCGCTCTGACAGTGACGGCGAAGACCTGCTGCAGGATTGCGTGGAACACGCTTTGTCCAAAAAGCAGCAGTGGCGCGGATCGCAGATGAAAGCCTGGGCCTATGCCATCATGACCAATATTTCCCGCAACCGTTACCGGGCGGAGAAACGCCATCCGTCTGAGAATATCGACGCCTGCGAAAACGAGATAGTGAGCGAACCGGCAAGCGATACGCTGGAAAACAAGCGCCTGCATGATGCCCTTGCCCAGTTAAACCCTGACCTGCGTGCTGTTTTGATGTTGGTGACGGTAGAAGGTTACAGCTATCAGGAGGTCGCAAACCTCATGAATATACCGCTCGGCACGGTGATGTCGCGCCTTTCGAGAGCGCGAGAAACTGTGCGAATTCATCTGAGCGAGGACAATATCATACCACTGCGGAGACCGAAATGACGAGAGACAATGCCATAACGGAAAGCGATCTTCACGCCTATGCAGACGGACTGCTGGGTGCCGAAGACCACGCCCGCGTGGAGCAGTGGCTTGAGTCGAACCCGCAGGACCGCGCCAAGGTTAAGGACTGGCACGACCACGCAAAGGCCCTGCGACAGGCATTCGCCCCCTACCACACAGCAAAATATGACGACCATAAACTGCTGCACACCCTGCAAGACAGTGGCCGTCGCCTTATGCCCGTCCTGATGCGTGCTGCTGCCGCCTGCCTGATTTTTGGCGCTGGCGCCGTTGCCGGGCAATTTGTACCCTTGTTACCGCAAAAAGCAGACCCACAGCGGCCAACACAGGTCGTGGCCGATATATCGACACAGGCAGAATCTGCGTATCTCATCTATGCCAGCGAGGTCCGCCACCCCGTCGAAGTCGGAGCAGACCAGCAGGCACATCTGTCGACCTGGCTTGGCAAACGTTTGGGGTATCCTTTCACCGTGCCGGATCTGACCTCAGTGGGTTATGAGCTGGTTGGCGGCAGGCTGGTGCCGGTCAGTGGCAAACCCGGCGCCATGCTGATGTACCAGAACGGCAGCGGTGAACGTGTGACCGTGCTGGTGGGCCGTAATCCGCAAAACCGCACAACCAGTTTCCGCTTGGCAGATGCCGACGGTGTGTCGACTTTCTACTGGATCGACAATGATATTGGCTACGCCGTGTCGGGCGAAATCTCGCACACCGATCTGCGTCGTATTGCCGAGGAATGTTACCGCCAGTTTCCGACCTGACCAACGCTATTTCAGCATTGGCCAGAGGCTGAGAACCAGAAGCACCGCCATGGTGATGTTGAACCACTTTAACCGCACCGGCACCGAAAGCCATTCCCGCAACGCGGAGCCAAAACCTGCCCAGGTGGAAACACTTGGCAGGTTAACGGCAGCAAAGGCCACCCCGACCAGCAGGACGGTGGTGAAATACTGGCTCTCATCCGTATAGGTCGCCATGGCTGTCACTGCCATCACCCAAGCTTTCGGGTTAACCCATTGAAACGCGGCAGCTCCCAGAAAGGTCATCGGTGCGGCCCCGGTCTTGCCCTCGGAGAGGCTGCGCGACATCCCTATCTTCCAGGCAATCCACACAAGATAAAGACCACCTGCGAATTTCAACGCCGTGTAGAGCATCGGCACAGAATGCAACAAGGCACCCAGCCCAAAACCAACGCCAATCAGCAGCGACAGAAATCCGGCACCGATGCCCAGCATATGTGGAACCGTTCGACGGAAGCCGAAGTTCACCCCAGAAGAGAACAACATCATGTTGTTGGGTCCGGGTGTGATGGACGTGGTAAAGGCAAAAAGGACAAGTGCCAGAAATGTTTCGATAGTCATGCGACCTCCAGAGGTGCGCCAGATTACCCACCGCGTGCCATTAGAACCAGTCGTAAACCGTCATAAGAACAGTCACTTTTTTTGATAGATTGCGCCAAAGACGTTGCCACACAGGACCGTTTTTTTTCTATTGTCTGCGGGCCTGCCCGCCAGTGATGAAGGAGTTCCCATGCAAGAAGACATTCCAACAGTCAGCCTGCCCTCCGGCGTGAATGTTCCTGCCTTGGGTCTTGGCACATGGATGATGGGCGAAGAACCGCGCAGCGAACCGGATGAGATCGCCAGCATTCAAAAGGCAATAGATGTCGGCATGACATTGATCGACACGGCAGAAATGTATGCCGATGGCAAATCCGAAGAGGTGGTCGGCAAGGCGATTGCAGGGCGACGCGATCAGGTGTTTCTGGTCAGCAAGGTGTACCCATGGAATGCCGACAGTAAGGGCACAATCGACGCCTGCGACCGAAGTCTTGAACGGCTGGGAACCGATTACATCGACCTCTATCTCCTTCACTGGCGTGGGCCACATGCACTGCGCGAAACCGTCGCCGCTTTCGAGACCCTGAAACAACAGGGCAAGATTGGCGAATGGGGCGTCTCCAACTTTGACGCCTCTGATATGGAAGAGCTGTTTGCCGTTCAAGGTGGTGGTAACTGCGCCGTCAATCAGGTGCTCTACAATCTGTCCCGCCGCGGGCCGGAATACGATCTATTGCCGTGGTGTCAGCGAAACCGCGTACCGCTGATGGCCTATTCACCGATTGAACAAGGCCGTATTTTGCGCAATGCCGAACTGATCCGTATCGCAAAGGCCTATCAGGCAACTCCTGCACAGATTGCCCTTGCCTTTCTGCTGGAGCGCGACGGCGTGATTGCTATTCCCAAAAGCAGCCATCCGCGGCGCGTCGAGGAAAACCGGGGCGCTGCCGGTCTTGATATCAGCGACGAGGACTGGGATGCACTGGATGCCGCCTTCCCGCCACCGGCGAAAAAAATGCCGCTGGAAATGCTTTAGCCGCGCACAAACCTCACGCCGCTATTTGCCCGCTTAAATTCCGTTCGCATTTCACCGTTTGCGAAAAATGCGCGCAAAGGTCGCGCACGTTTCTCGTGGCTTTTCGCCAAAATTCAGAAACATAAAAATCTATTTTTGGTTGTGTATTTTCAATCAGACTTATCAAAATGCAGGGTATTTTTTGCGGCCTTCAACCACAGGAATAGCGTGTTTAACCAAATGAAAAAACATTAGAAATTGTTACAATAAACGACACTAAAGTACCCATTCAAAAATGTGCCGCCGGCTTTAACCATTCTTTACACAACCATCGCGCTAAAACAAAAACAAGCACAGGATTGTAGGTAATTCACCGACAACGTGCGCCATGGTGAAACAAAGCTGACAAACATGAAAATCAAGACACTCCTCCCCAGCCTATTTGGCCTTCTCGTTGTGCTTGGCGTCGCGCAAGGAGCAATTGCCCTCAATTCAATTTCAAACCTGAAGGATGCAACGGAAGGCGTCAATTACCGTCTGGCCCGCTCCGAAGTGTTGTCGCAAATCAACATGCTGTTCGGCGACGTAAGACGCGCCTATGTGCAGGGCATGAGTGCCGGCACGATTGAAGAAGTCGATGCAGCTATTGCGGCCATTCACAAGGCACAGGCAGACCGCAAAAAGGCTGCAGATGAATTTGGCGCGACGATCACCTCGCCAGCCTTGGTGGAAAAGTTCGCTATCGCTGAAAAGTCCGTGACAGAATATGAAGCCGCTGGCGCGGCATTCATCGAATATATCAACAATGGCCAGCTCTACGAAGCCAAGGGCTACATTCAGCAGACCCTGACCCCGAAGGGACAGGAAGCCGTTGCCAAGATGAATGATATCCTCGACCTGAATAGCAGCCTCGGTCGGGAAGCAGCAGCTGGCGCACAAAAGACGGCGAGCTTTGCCAACACTGTCACCATTTTGTCGATCATCGTTTCAACGCTGATCGCGATCGCCGCAGCAGTGCTGAGCCATATTCGAATTTCCCGTCCGATCACCGAGATCACCGATGCCATGAACAAGCTGGCTGCAGGCGATAACGCCAGCGCCATTCCGCATAGTGGCCGCAAGGATGAAATTGGCGATATGTCTGCCGCTGTTACGGTGTTCCGCCAGAACGCCATTGAGCGTGAACGTCTGGAGCACGAAACCGAAGCCAACCGCAGCCTCAGCGAAAAAGAGCGCCTTTCCCGCGAAGAGCAGAAGGCCCGCGAAGCTGCCGAAGTTCTGTTTGCCGTCGATAATCTCGGCACGGCGCTCGACCGTCTGGCAGCGGGTGACATGGTCTACCGCATCGAGGAAAAGTTTGCCGGTCAGCTGGATCAGCTGCGTACCAGCTTCAACACCTCCATCGCCAAGCTGCATGGCGTTCTCAGCTCGATTGGCGACAACGCTCGCATGATCGATGCCGGTGCCAATGAAATCCGATCCGCCGCGGAAGACCTCTCCAAGCGTACCGAACAGCAGGCCGCATCAGTTGAAGAAACTGCAGCAGCCCTTGAGCAGGTGACCACCGCCGTCAAGGATTCCGCCGTTCGCGCCAGCGAAGCCGGTGAACTGGTATCGCAGACCCGTCTGGGCGCTGAACAGTCCGGTCAGGTTGTCCGCAAGGCGGTCGTCGCCATGCAGGGCATCGAAAGCTCCTCCAACGAGATCAGCAACATCATCGGTGTGATCGATGACATTGCGTTCCAGACCAACCTCCTGGCGCTGAATGCCGGCGTGGAAGCAGCACGTGCCGGTGAAGCCGGCAAGGGCTTTGCCGTCGTTGCACAGGAAGTGCGCGAACTGGCGCAGCGCTCTGCCAAAGCCGCAAAAGAGATCAAGGCTCTGATCACCACGTCCAGCGAGCAGGTTCGCCAGGGTGTCGAACTGGTTGGTGAAACCGGCCGTACACTGGAATCCATCGTCGCGGAAGTCCAGGAAATCAACCGCCACGTCCATTCGATTGTCACCTCTGCCAAGGAACAGTCGACCGGCCTTTCGGAGATCAATACCTCCGTCAACCAGATGGATCAGGGCACCCAGCAGAACGCAGCAATGGTCGAGCAATCGACTGCGGCCAGCAACAGCCTTGCCACACAGGCTGCTGCGCTGACATCGCTGCTGTCGCAGTTCAAACTGGACAATGGCAACTCATATGGCATTGCCACAGCCAATGAATATTCCACACCAGTACAGTCTCCGGCCCGCGCATTGGGACAGAAACTGGCCTCGTCCTTCGGTCGTAAATTCGGCTGATCCAGTCATCTGACACAAACAACAAAGCCTCCCGCAACAGACATTGCGGGAGGCTTTTCAGTATGTTGAACCTGTTTCCTGAATCAACATACCACAAACATGAATCAGATTGGCAAGTTGGCTCCGCCGTCAATCATGGCGACAAGCGTTTCCAGCCTGTCAGCCTCCCGTGGCAGCTTGTCGGTTCGCAAACGCGAGATACGCGGAAAGCGCATAGCCACCCCTGACTTGTGACGTCCGGAGCGATTGATGCCCTCAAACGCCACTTCGACAACAAATCCGAAATCCGGTTCGGCGCGAATGGAGCGCACCGGACCAAACCGCTCCACCGTATTGTCGCGTACAAACTTGTCCAACACATCCAGCTCTGCATCGGTAAAACCGAAATAAGCCTTGCCGACAGGAACCAGCTGATCGCCACCCTCGCCCGCCATCCAGACACCGAAGGTAAAATCGGAATAATAGCTGGAGCGTTTGCCGTGGCCGCGCTGCGCATACATCAGCACCGCATCGACATTATAAGGGTCACGTTTCCATTTGAACCACGGTCCTTTTGCCCGCCCGGCCTGATAGGTGCTATCCAGTCGCTTGAGCATGATGCCTTCGATCACCGCATCTGGTGGATCGGCGCGCAGCCGCTCCAGTTCAGCCCATGAGGAAAATGGGACAAGCGGTGACAGGTCGAAACGGTCCGGCTTTGCCCCGGCAATCAACCTTTCCAGCTTCTGACGTCGCTCGACAAAGCTCTGGCCGCGAATATCGACATCATCCTCAAACAGAAGATCATAAGCACGAATGAAGGCCGGATAATCCTGCAACATGCGACCGGAAACCGTCTTGCGGTTTAGCCGCTGTTGCAGATCGGAAAAGCTGGCAGTTGGCCGGTTAGAGGTGAATGTACCTCCCACCAGCAACTCCCCATCGATCACACCGGTAAAATCTGCCGCGTCGACAATGTCAGGAAATGCAGTTGAGATATCATCGCCGGAGCGCGAATAAAGGCGGCATGTGCCTGACGAACGCGACAACTGCACACGAATGCCATCCCACTTCCATTCGGCGGCGTAATCCGCCGGATCAAGCGCATCGAGATCATTGTCGCCGACCGGGGTAGACAACATGACGGAATGGAAAATTGCCGGCGTTGCCATAACAGGCCGGTCACTTTTACCCTCAAGCCACGCAAACAGCGGTTCATAGGGCGGCTTCAAACCGTGCCACAGCGTCTCGATCTCGGTGATGTCTTTCGAGCCGAGTTCCGCCAGCGCCTGTTTTGCCAGACGGGCAGACACCCCGATACGCAAACCGCCTGTGACAAGCTTGAGAAAGGCAAAGCGTCCTGATGTGTCCAGCCTGTCCAGCAAACCACGCACCGCGTTGCGGATTTCCATTTTGCCAAGCGTCTGCATCTGCTGCACGACTTCGCCCAACGAAAGGTCTTGACCGGACTTTTCCGGTTTTATCTCACCCTGATCCCAGACCAGCGCAACGGTCTCGGCAAGGTCACCAACATAGTCATAGGAGTAGCGAAACAGCACCTCGTCCATGCGCTCAAGTACAAGTTCGCGGATCATGGCCGGTTTGACACCCTTGAGGTCAAGCGTGCCTGCCAAGGCAGCCAGTGCAATACCACGGTCAGGATCAGGTGTGGCGCGGAAATAGTCGGTCAGCAATGTCAGCTTGGCATTGCGGGATGGTGTGAGAACCAGACGGTCGAGGAGCTGGGCGAAAGCATGCATATGTCTCTCAATCCCCCTCGTCTTCATAACCAACAAGATGCAGTGGTTTCGCGGCAACGCCGTGCAGCTCGCACCAGCGCACCAGCGCCTCCTCACGACCATGCGTCACCCAGATATTACCGGCGCCGGTATCACGGATCGTTTGCGTCAGTTCAGGCCAGTCGCAATGGTCAGAAATCACCAATGGTAGCTCCACACCGCGTTGCCGCGCCCGCTGGCGCACCATCATCCAGCCGGATGCAAAAGCCGGCACCGGATCAGAAAAACGCCGCGCCCAGCGATCGGCAAAGGCCGAGGGCGGTCCGATGACAACAGCGCCCTTGAATATGCCTGCGTCCTGCTTTTCCACGGTTGCTGGTCGCAAATCCCCAAGCGGGATGCCCTGCGACAGGTAATAGTCGCACAGCCTGGCAAGCGCACCGTGGATATAGATAGGCGCATCATATCCGGCATTGCGCAGCAGCATGATGACCCGCTGCGCCTTGCCCAGCGCATAGGCGCCTATAATGTGGGTACGCTCTGGAAACTGCTTCAGCGACTGCAGCAGTTTCGCCATTTCATCTCTAGGGTTCGGATGGTGAAAAACCGGCAGACCAAAGGTTGCCTCGGTAATGAACACATCACAGGTAACAGGCACGAAATCTTCGCAGGTTGGATCCGGGCTGCGCTTGTAGTCACCGGATGCCACGATGCGTGTTCCAGATTTTTCCACCGCGATCTGCGCCGACCCCAGCACATGGCCTGCCGGATAATAACGGATGGCGACGCCGTTGATATCGACGGTTTCACCGTGCGCAATCGCCTGCTCGCTTCCGCAGAAATCCTCGCCGTAGCGAATGCGCATGATATCGAGCGTCTGGCGGGTCGCGAGAACATGCTGATGACCTGCGCGGGCATGGTCCGAATGGCCGTGGGTTATCAGCGCCCGACTCACCGGACGCACTGGGTCGATATGGAAATCCCCTTGCGGGCAATAGAGACCATCCGGCGTGGGATAAAGCAGGGCTTCCGGTTTTATCATGAATGAAAACTACGCCCCTTGATCTGAGTATCACGCACCACGTGTCCAAGGCATTCTTTCAAACAAAAAAGCCGCCCGCAACGATGTGTTGCGAACGGCCCTGAGGTCATTTTGTTCCGGCAGGATTACATGCCCTGCGAACCACGGTTCATGGCAGCGATACCGGTACGGCACACTTCGATCAGGCCGAGTGGCTTGATGATGGCGACGAACTGGTCGATCTTCGAGGACTTGCCGGTGATCTCGAAAATGAAGTGCTCAACCGTTGCATCAACCACCTTGGCGTGGAAAGCATCGGCCAGACGCAGGGCTTCGGCACGGTCTTCACCGCCGCCGACAACCTTGAGAAGCGCCACTTCACGTTCAATCGGACGCTCCTGTCCCAGTTCACGAGCACGCACGGTCAGGTCAACAACGCGGTAGACCGGAACGATCCGCTCTAGCTGCGCCTTGATCTGCTCGAGAACCAGAGGTGTGCCGCGCGTGACGATGGTGATGCGCGACAGATGCGCCTCATGTTCGGTTTCGGAAACCGTCAGGCTTTCGATGTTGTAGCCACGACCGGAGAACAGGCCGATCACGCGGGCCAGAACACCCGGCTCGTTGCTGACGAGAACCGAAAGCGTGTGGTTTTCAATGGCAGCGGTTTCCTTCGAAATGAAGTATGCGGAGCCGGTGGGTTGTAGGTGTGCGTTCATATCTATGTTCCTCCCGATCCTTAAACGAGCTGACGGCCCTTGGCATCGATAGCGTTGGCAACGGCTTCGTCGGTCGCTTCGTCCGGCAGAAGCATTTCATTGTGGGCCTTGCCCGACGGGATCATCGGGAAGCAGTTGGCAAGGTTGGCAACGCGGCAATCAAAGATAACCGGCTTGTTGACCGCAATCATCTCGGCGATCTTGTCGTCCAGCTCCTTCGGATCGTCGCAATACATGCCAACGGCACCGTAGGCTTCCGCCAGCTTGACAAAGTCAGGCATTGCTTCGGTGTAGGAGTTGGACAGGCGGTTGCCGTGCAACAGCTGCTGCCACTGGCGGACCATGCCCATATACTGGTTGTTCAGAATGAAGATCTTGACCGGCAGGTTATACTGGATGGCGCAGGACATTTCCTGAATGCACATCTGAATGGAGGCATCACCGGCAATATCGATAACCAGAGCTTCCGGATGCGCAACCTGAACACCGATAGCGGCAGGCAGGCCGTAACCCATGGTGCCGAGACCACCCGACGTCATCCAGTGGTTTGGCTTTTCAAAACCGAAGAACTGGGCCGCCCACATCTGGTGCTGGCCGACTTCCGTGGTGATGAAGGTGTCACGACCCTTGGATGCCTCATACAGGCGCTGAAGCGCATATTGCGGCATGATGACGTCTTTGGAGTTCTTGTAGGCAAAGGAATTGCGGGCACGCCAGCGATCAACCTGCTCGTTCCACTCACTTGTCTGTGCCTTTTCCGGCTTTTTCGCCATGGCGCGCCACAGGCGAACCATGTCTTCCAGAACATGGGCAACATCGCCAATGATCGGCAAATCAACGCGCACGTTCTTGTTGATCGACGACGGATCGATATCGATGTGGATCTTCTTGGAATTTGGCGAAAACGCGTTGAGACGGCCGGTAATACGGTCATCGAAACGTGCGCCGACGCAGATCATGACGTCGCAATCATGCATGGCCATGTTAGCTTCGTAGGAACCGTGCATGCCCAGCATGCCCAACCACTTGTCGCCAGACGCCGGATAGGCACCCAGACCCATCAGCGTCGACGTGATTGGAAAACCAGTCAGTTCAACCAGTTCGCGCAGCAAACGGGTGGCTTCCGGACCGGAGTTGATAACGCCGCCGCCGGTGTAGAAAACCGGACGCTTGGCCTGCGCCATCAGCTCGACTGCCGCCTGGGCTGCATGCACGTCGCCCTGAAGCTTCGGCTTGTAACTGTGTTTGGAAACGGCTGCCGACGGCGGCGTGTAGGTGCCGGTGGCAAACTGGATATCCTTGGGAACGTCGACAACAACAGGGCCCGGACGGCCAGACTGTGCGATGCGGAACGCTTCGTGGATGATGCCAGCCAGCTCGTTTACATCCTTGACCAGCCAGTTGTGCTTGGTGCAAGGGCGCGTAATACCGACGGTGTCACACTCCTGAAACGCGTCAGAACCGATGAGAGATGTAGGGACCTGGCCGGAAATGCAAACCAGCGGAATGCTGTCCATCAACGCGTCCTGCAACGGTGTGACTGCGTTGGTGGCACCTGGACCGGAGGTGACAAGCATGACGCCAACCTTGCCAGTGGAGCGGGCGTAACCCTCTGCCGCGTGGCCTGCACCCTGCTCATGACGGACGAGAATGTGCTGAATGTCGTCCTGCTGGAAAATCTCGTCATAGATTGGAAGCACAGCACCGCCAGGATAACCGAAAATGTGTTCCACGCCGTTGTCCTTCAACGCCTGGAGAACGATTTCCGCTCCTGTCATACGGTTGCTGTTGTCTGTGGTTTCCTTATCCGTCATTGCCTTTTCCATCCCGCTTCTGGCTTTGGAATATCGTTGGACCAGTTGGCCCGTTTCGAGACATAAAAAAAGGCCCCTTGAGGAGCCTGTTTTAGCGCATGGGAGCTTTCGCCGGATGGTTACACCATCCTGCCCATGCGCCGTCCCACCACGATAAGTACGTTAAGATTTTTCATGGGTCGGAGTGTTAGCCAGAAAAGCATTATCCGTCAACGTATGTTGCTAAAAAAATCAGCTTCTATTTCATTTCGTTCCAGAAAACGGCATTTTCCGTAAGAAAGTTTCGCAAAATCCTTACGAGTTATTAAAGTCGAACCGGTAGCTTTTTCGCAACAAAAAATAGCAAGACAAGTTCAGGGAAAAACATGTTCAACGACGACCTTCGCAAGTCGGCAACGGCCGGAGAGCAAGACAGACGCGATGAACATAGCGCAGCCAACCGTATGCTGGGCCGTGTCGTGTCCTGCACCGGCTCCCGCGCCACCCTGTCGAGCGTCGCTGCCGACGGGAAAACCGACCTGACGGAACTGTGGTCCGTTGGGCGACTGATTACCATTGCGGTCGGCCAGAACCGCGTGATTGCCCTGACCTACGCCATGAACACCCAACACCATCAGTGGCGGGAAGACGAAAACAACAAATTCAATGTCGAAGCTGAAATTCTCGGGGGAATCCAGCGACAGCCCGACGGCAGCGAAACGTTTACCACAGGCATTTCGCAATATCCGCATCTGGGCGCCATCGTTCACCGCATCCGTTCCGCAGACCTGATCCGCATCTATGACAGTGGACAGGACAGCACCTGCATCGTTGGTCGTCTCTCGCAGGACGAGGCCATTGATGCCGCCATTCATATTCCCTCGATGTTGTCGAAGCACTTTGCGGTTGTCGGCTCGACCGGTGTCGGCAAATCAAGTGCGGTCTCCCTGCTGCTGCAAAAGGCAATCGAGGCCGACCCGAAACTACGTGTGCTGATTCTCGATCCGCATAATGAATTTGCTGCCGCCTTCCCCAAACATTCTGTTGTGATCGACACCGACACGCTCGACCTGCCCTTCTGGCTAATGCGGCTTGAGGAATTTGCCGAGGTGCTGTTCCGCGGCCGTAAGCCGATACCGGAAGAACTCGATGTACTGCGTGACATTATTCCTGACGCCAAACGGGCGTTTCGCGGTTCCGAAAGCGCGCCTATGCGCCGCCCGTCCGACAAAAGCTCCATCACCGCTGATACGCCAGTCCCTTACCGTATTGCCGACCTCTTGGCCTTGATCGACGAACGTATCGGTCGCCTAGAAGGCCGCAGCGACAAACCGTTCCTGCGTTCATTGAAAATGCGGATCATTTCCGCAATCAATGATCCGCGCTACCACTTCATGTTCTCCAACAGCACGATCAGCGACACGATCATGGAGACCATTGCCCACATCTTCCGTATTCCCGGCAATGGCAAACCAATCTCCACCTTCCAGCTTGCCGGCATTCCATCAGAAGTCGTCAATTCGGTAGTGTCAGTGCTGTGCCGCATGGCATTCGAACTTGCGCTGTGGAGCAACGGCGCCATTCACATGCTGGTGGTGTGTGAAGAAGCACACCGTTACGTACCTGCCGATCAGGAGCTTGGCTTCGTGCCAACCCGCCAGGCCATTGCCCGCATTGCCAAGGAGGGCCGTAAATATGGTGTGTCGCTTGGTGTGATCACGCAGCGTCCGGGTGAACTCGACCAAACCATTCTGTCACAGTGCTCAACACTGTTTGCCATGCGCCTTTCCAATGAGCGAGACCAGGATATCATCCGCTCGGCCATGCCCAATTCGTCGCTGTCGACCATGAGTTTCCTGTCTTCCATCGGCAACGGCGAGGCCATCGCCTTTGGTGAAGCGATTGCCGTACCGATGCGCATGAAGTTTACCCGCCTTGCAGCGGGTAACCTGCCAAAGGCCGCAATCGCCTCCAGCAGGATTGAAGACCCAACCCCGGGCACCATGGACCTCAGCACTATCGTCAGCCGTATGCGCTCCAAGGCAGGTCCTGACATTTCCAATTTCCAGCAGAGTTTTGAAGCGACCTATGGTGCATCGGAACAGGATCATTTCACGGAACTGGCGCAGGACAGTTACGACGAAATAGCCAGCGAAGCGGAACTGGAAAGCTGGAACAAGGAAATCCGCTCAACGGAATCTGACCAGTCCTATGAGCCCTACCGGCCGGAAATGCTGCCTGGTACCAGCGCCTTCAAAAGCGCCGGAGCAAATCAGCAGCCGGGCGCCTCGTCCGGCCTGCCAAAGGCTGGTTCGCTGAGAGAAAGCTTGTTGAAAAAGCCACTCGGAAGCCTGTATCGCAAGGATTGATCAGGGCACGATCCGCTCCCAATCATCGCCCATCTGGTTGCGGAACCATGTCATCTGCCGTTTGGCATATTGGCGGGTTGCAGCAGACGCCCGCTCAATCGCCTCTTCGCGTGTCAAACGTCCGGCCAGCAGGTCGGCAATCTGCGATACACCGATGGCCTTCATCGCCGTTGCATCCGGTGCAAGGTTAAGTGCCAGAATAGCCTGGACCTCTTCCACAGCCCCCTTCTCCATCATCAGTTCAAACCGCCTGTTGATACGGTCATGCAGCACCGCCCGGTCGGGCAGCACCACGAATTTTTGCGCCCGCGCCGGATCGACGATGACGGGGCCGCTTGTTCCCTGAAAATGGGCGATCGATTGGCCGGTCGCCTTGAATATCTCCAGCGCCCGCACGATACGCTGCCCGTCCTGCACATTCAGCACTGCGGCAACTTCAGGGTCCTGCTGCGCCAGCTCGGCATGCAATGCGGCCGAACCTTCATTGATAAGGCGCGTGCGATAAAGATCGCGAATATCGTCGGGAACGGCCGGCATGTTGGAAAGCCCGCCGGTCAGCGCCTTGAAATAAAGCCCAGTGCCACCGACAAAAACCGGAAAACGTCCTTGGTTTTTCAACTGTTCGAGACGTGCGGTCACATCCCGCAGCCACTCGCCGGTGGAATAAAGCCGGCTTGCCGGCACATGGCCATAGAGAAAGTGCGGAACGCCTTCCATCTCCGCCTCGGACGGGCGAGCCGACAACACCTGCAGCGTATCGTAAACCTGCATGCTGTCGGCATTTATCACCACACCATTGCGTTCCCGCGCCAGACGAAGTGCAAGCGCGGACTTGCCGCTGGCCGTCGGTCCGGTTATCAGGATCGCATCGATATCGTCATCAAGGTTTTTCATCATGGCTCTCGTTGCCACGCTTATTGCCAATCCGTCAAATCCTGTCGTTACTTCGGCCCTTGGAGAAAAGGTTGCAAAGGCACTCAATGCTTCCGGTCTTTATTGGCTGGCAGATGGCATAGCATGCGATATCGTACTTGCTGATGGCACCGATGCAACGACAGCCCGCCAGACGGTTGAAGCAGCCCTTGATGGCGCGCCCGTCGACATCGTCATTCAGGACCAGGACACCCGCCGCAAGAAACTGCTGATCGCCGATATGGATTCGACCATGATCGGCCAGGAATGCATTGACGAGCTGGCAGCCGAAGTTGGCCTGAAAGACAAGGTTTCCGCCATTACCGCCCGTGCCATGAATGGCGAGATCGCCTTTGAACCGGCGCTGCGTGAACGTGTTGCCCTGCTCAAAGGTCTGCCGGTTTCCGTTGTGGATGACGTCATTGAAAAGCGCATCACCCTGACACCGGGCGGCAAGGAACTGATCGCCACCATGAAGGCAAAGGGCCATTACACGGCGCTGGTGTCCGGCGGCTTCACCGTGTTTACCAGCCGCGTGGCCGACATGTTGGGCTTTGACGAAAACCGCGCCAATCTGCTGGGCGAAGAAAACGGCGCTCTGGATGGCACGGTCGCAGAACCAATTCTTGGCAAACAGGCAAAGGTCGATTCGCTGCTCGACATCGCTGGCAAACTTGGCATCTCAACCGATGATGCCATTGCCGTTGGTGACGGCGCAAACGATCTCGGTATGCTGGGCCTTGCCGGTTCTGGCGTTGCCATTCACGCCAAGCCTGCCGTTGCCGCTGAAGCAAAAATTCGTATCGACCACGGCGACCTGACCGCCCTTCTTTATATTCAGGGCTATCGCAAATCGGATTTCGTTACCGCTTGATGATGCTTGAAACGCCACGTCTGATCCTGCGCGAATGGAAAGAGAGCGATCGCAATCTTTTCCGTGAGATCAACGCGGATGAAAAGGTCATGGAGTTTTTTCCGTTTCGCCACAGCTATGAGGCAGCCGATGCTGCCCTTGAGCGTGTCAACGACATGATCCGCGCAACCGGTTTTGGTTTTTACGCGGTGGAGCTGCGCGAAAGCCAGGAGCCGATGGGGTTCTGTGGCATTGCCCCCGTCGACATGAAGGGCATATTCCCCTTTGGCACCATGGAAATCGGCTGGCGTTTCGCCACCCGATTCTGGGGCAATGGTTACGCAACAGAAGCTGCCAACGCCCTACTGGCCAATGCATTTGAAGACAAAGCCATGCCGGAAGTGGTATCCTTTGCGGTTGAGGCCAACAACCGCTCGACTGCCGTCATGAAACGGCTTGGCCTGTTTCGCAGCCCCGAGCGCGACTTTGACCATCCGCGCGTGCCCGACACCCATCCGCACCTGAAACGGCATGTGACCTATGCGATGACGCGCCAACAATGGTTTGATCGGTCAGTTTGAGCTTTTTAAAAATGCACGCCCGATTTCAGGCTACAGCCGTGCCGGATGTGATTTAATAAGAGCCATGTTATTTGCTCTTCCTGACACCCAAACACTCTACAAGGCTCTTCTGGAACGCGACCAGTCCTATGACGGCCGCGCCTATGTCGGGGTAACCTCGACCGGAATATTCTGCCGTCTCACCTGCCCGGCCCGCAAGCCGAAGCCGGAGAATTGCCGCTTCTTTGCAAGCGTGCCTGAATGTATGTCGGCCGGCTTTCGAGCCTGTCTCAAATGTCACCCGCTCGGTCCAGCCGCCGAGGCCGATCCCGCCATCGCCACCCTGCTAAATGCCTTGAAGGACAAGCCCGGTTATCGCTGGAGCGAACAGGATGTCGAGAGATTGAATCTCGACCCCTCCACAGTACGCCGCAGCTTCAAGCGGCATTTCGGCATGACCTTTCTGGAAATGGCACGACTGGAACGGCTCAGGCAGGGTTTCGAAACGCTGGGTGATGGTGGCCGCGTTATCGATGCCCAGCAGGATGCCGGTTTTGAATCCCCCACCGCGTTTCGCGTCGCCTTCTCGCGCCTGCTCGGGCAAGTCCCCGGGCGGTTGGCAGACAATGCGTTGCTGCAAGCGGACTGGCTGACCACGCCGCTAGGCACAATGATCGCCGTCACCGACAACAAGTCCTTGCACCTGTTGGAGTTCGCCGACCGTAAAGCCCTTCCGGCTGAACTGAAAAAACTAGTGGACCTGTCAAAGGGCAGTGTCGGTGTTGGTCGTCTTCCACCGCATGACGTGCTTGAGAAGGAGCTGGATGCTTACTTCACCGGCAAGTCCGCAGACTTCAAGATACCGCTCGCCTGCCACGGCAGCGAATTCACCCGCACCGTCTGGGATGCCTTGCGTGAGATACCGGCAGGCGCGGTGCGCAGTTACAGCCAGATTGCCGAACAGATTGGCAGACCAACCGCCACGCGCGCCGTTGCCCGCGCCAATGGCGCCAACCAGATCGCCCTGATCATTCCGTGCCACCGCGTCATTGGTGCAGACGGATCCTTGACAGGTTATGGCGGAGGCCTGTGGCGCAAACAAAAACTGATCGAGATCGAACGACAGTTTCTGACCTGACACCCCCGTCACGCCACACAGCGGACTTCAAAACAAAACCCCATGCAGATCATCATCTGCATGGGGTTTTTGATTCTCGGTTTCGGTTTGGGACAGCCTATTCGAGCGGCAGAGCCACGAACCGAAGATTGCCCTGCGCATCGGCAATCATCATATGGGCGTTCTTGCGACCTTCGGATTTCAGACCGTTGACACGAACCATCACATCACCGGGAACTTCCATAAAGTCCTGCCCAACTTCGACGATGATGTCACCCGACTTCACACCCTTTTCGCCAGCAACCGAACCGTCGGTCACGTTTTCGACCAACACACCTTCAACGCTTGACGCGATGCCACGTGCGGTACGCAACTCGTCGGTCAACTTCACCAGTTGCATTCCGAGCACGTTTTGTGGCGCGTCATTGCCATCAGTCATCTGATCGTCGACCATCGGCGAACCATCATCCTGCTGGGTCATGTCGTTGCCGGTGTCACCATCCGTTGGATCTTCCGATGTTGTGTCTTCCGTGGCCGAAGCAGCATCGTCCAGACGGCCCAGCGTGACTTTTACAGTCTGCTGCTTGCCGTCCCGCACGATGATAACGTCTACTTCCTTGCCAACCGGGCTTTCAGCGACAACACGCGGCAGATCACGCATTTCATTGACCGGTTTGCCGTCAAAATTCAGAATGATGTCGCCAGCCTGGATAGGACCGTTTTCAACCGGACCACCCTTCACGACACCGGAAATCAGCGCGCCCTTGGTGCTATCAAGACCAAGACTTGCCGACACATCATCAGTCACAGGCTGCACGCGTACACCAAGCCAGCCACGGCGCGTCTCACCAAATTCGATCAACTGATTGACGATGTTCTGGGCAAGTTCGGTCGGCACTGCAAAACCGATACCGATGGAACCGCCACTTGGCGAAATGATCGCCGTGTTGATGCCGATAACCTCACCCTTGAGGTTAAACAGCGGACCACCGGAGTTACCCTTGTTGATCGCCGCATCCGTCTGGATGAAGTTGTCGTAAGGACCAGCATTGATGTTACGGCCACGCGCCGAAATGATGCCGACGGACAGAGAACCACCGAGGCCAAACGGGTTACCAATGGCCATCACCCAGTCACCGATGCGCATGGCGCGGGAATCACCGAATTTCACCGCCTTGAGCGGCGCCTTCGGCTCTACCTTCAAAACGGAAAGGTCGGTCTTGGTATCGGTACCGACAAGCGTTGCCTTCAGCTTCGAGCCGTTTGGAAACACCACCTCGATATCGTCAGCACCTTCGATGACGTGGTTGTTGGTAACAACAAACCCCTTGGGATCGATAACGAAACCGGAACCGAGCGAGTTGACCTTCTGGCCACCTTGCTGCTCACGCTCGCCATCAAAGAAGTCCTTGAAAAATTCCTGGAACGGCGAACCCTCAGGCACCTGCGGCACAGGACCCTTGCCGGTTTCTTTCACCTTCTGCGAGGTCGAAATATTGACAACAGCGTCCAGCAACGGCTCGGCAAGATCAGCAACCGAGGCTGGCCCCTGGCTTTGCGCATATGCTGGCACCGTCAAAACCAGACCGTTCATCAACATTGCAATTCCTGCTGCCACGGAAACGGTGGAGCGGAAAGGCGAGCGCAGTATCAGGGCCATGGTATCCTCGTGTCGTGAACCGCAAATCGAATTCTAGAAACTTATTCTTCCCGCTTAACGCATGATTTATTCGGGGAATGCAAGCTTTCTCTCAATCCTATTCATCAACCATAAGGCGGAATGATGAAGTGTAAAAATACCTTTTCGTGATCAACAGCATTTTCCTCTATATTTGCCGAGTATTGCCATCATAGATCACAGGTTCGCCAAGCTTGAACCATGCTTTGGCGATCTTGCCATCTTCAACTTCGTAGATGCAAATCACATCGACTTCACCTTTACCCTCGGGGAAGTTGCGGATCACCGTCTCATGGTCGATCACCACATTGCCGACGGATAAACGGCTCAACAACTTTCCCTGAAGATCAGGTTCTTTGAAACGTTCAACGTGGCGAGAGCGAATTTCTGCGGCGCTGTTCGCCAGAAGCGTTGAGGGAAATGCGTAATATTGGCAATCCTCTGCCCACCACAGCATGAACATGTCGATGTCGCGGGCATTGTAGGCCTCCAACTGCTTTTGCACTGGCAGCAGAACCGCATCGTCAGTCTGTTTTGTCATCAATCCAAATCCTGAAAAATCACTCGCAATAAAAAAAGGCCGGTATCAAACCGGCCTTTTTCCTATCAGACTTTCAACATCGATCAGTTGGCAGGAGCCGGTGCAGCCGGTGTCTGTGGCTGCGGCAGTGTGCCTGAAAGGTTGTTGAAATAACGGAAGAACTGCGAATCTGGTGACAGAACCAGCGTCGTGTCCTTGCCGTTCATCGAGGCAGCATAAGCAGCCATTGAACGGTAGAACTCGAAGAAGGACGGATCACGCGTGAAAGCATCCGCGAAAATACGGTTTCTTTCAGCATCGCCCTCACCGCGCATGACTTCGGAATCGCGCTGCGCTTCCGATTCCAGCTCGACGACCTGACGGTCCGCGATAGCGCGACGGCGCTGACCTTGTTCATTACCGCGAGCGCGGATCAGTTCGGCTTCCGCCAGACGTTCAGCCTTCATACGCTCGAAGGTCTGCTGCGAGACTTCCTGCGTCAGGTCAGTACGGCGAATGCGAACATCCACGATGCTGATACCCAGCGATTCCGCGTCAGGACGCAGATCGTCACGAACTTCCTGCATCATCGATGCACGGGCATCAGACAAGGCCGATTCGAAACCGCGCAGACCGTAAACCCGGCGAAGCGAGGCATCGAGGCGTGTGCGAAGACGTGCTTCAGCAGACATCTGGTCACCCGAAACCGTTTCACGGAAACGACGGGCATCGGTAATGCGGTAAACAACGAATGCGTCTACCTCATAGAACTTGCCGCCGGAAACCTGCACGCGGATGTCGTCATGATCGAAACGCAGAGCGCGATTTTCAATGTACTGCACACGATCCGCGTCCATGAACGCGAATGGCAGCTTGAAGTACAGACCTGGCTCGGTCTTCACGTCCTTGATCTGACCGAAGCGTACCACGATGGCCTGCTGACGTTCAGTGACCACGAAAATCGACGAATAACCGAAGAACAGCACCAAGCCGATAAAAACGAGGAGTGCAGAGAGACGATTGCTCATATTAGTTGCCTCCCTGCGTCGCGGCAGCCGCTGCGGCACCGCGTGTAATCTCGTTGAGCGGCAGGTAAGGAACGACCCCCTGCTTCTCGTCAATAATGATCTTGCTGGTACTCTTCATGACCTGTTCCATCGTTTCGATGAACAGACGCTGACGGGTAACATCAGGTGCCTTGGTGTATTCATCATAGATGGACACGAAACGCTGCGCTTCACCCTGAGCTTCGTTTACAACACGGCTCTTGTAAGCGTTTGCTTCTTCGCGGATCTGAGCTGCCTGACCGCGTGCCGCACCAAGCTTCTGGTTGGCATACTGGTTGGCTTCTTCAACAAAACGGTCTTCGTCCTGCTCGGCGCGCTGCACTTCGTCAAACGCATCTGCCACTTCGCGCGGCGGTGCTGCATCTTCGATAGCAACAGCATTAATCGAAAGGCCAGCTCCGTAACCGTCCATCGTAGCCTGAATGATGTTACGAACATCAGCAGCGATCTGTTGGCGGTTATCACGGAAAATGTCCTGCGCCGGACGGCGACCAACAACTTCACGCATCGCGCTTTCGGAAACCTGTTGCAAGGTTTCAGCAGGCGTGTCGACGTTGAAGAGATAAGACTTTGGATCCGTTACGGTAAACAGCACGGAGAACTGTACGTTCACGATGTTCTGGTCGCCGGAAAGCATGACACCTGTACCGGTCGACGATGTCGCACGCGAACCAATATTCTGCTGCTGCTCTGTAACCTTGACGATCTCGACCGTTTCAATCGGCCAGAAATGGAAGTGAAGGCCCGGCATGGACACTTCATCCTTCGGCTTGCCGAAACGCAGTTCAACGCCGCGCTCATCTGGCTGCACCGTGTAAATGGACTGCATGGCAACGAAAGCAATCAGCACCAGCGCAAGTATGGCAACAACACCGCCATTAAAACCGCCCGGCAATATGTTGCGAAAACGATCCTGTCCGCGTCGGATAATGTCTTCCAGATCCGGTGGGCCACCATTTCCACCACCACCACCACCGCCGCCACGCGGACGGTTCGGTCCCTGCCCCCACGGGCCTCCTTGGTTATTACCACCGCCGCCGCCCCAAGGGCCGCCGCCGCCATTTTGATTGCTCCAGGGCATCAATACCTCTTGTGTTATGAATTCTCCCGCCCCCACCCTGCCGATTGCTCGCGCTGAACGGGTATATCGACCCCGTTATAGGGACGCAAACCTGCGGTTTCAACGCAGAGGCGGTAACTTATTCGACAATCAGGGTAAATTGTTCACTTTGCCCCGCCTCTTCGCCTGTAAGTAGCAAAGGTCACAGCATAGTTGTCTTTATCACCGGCTGGTGCGGCCGTTTCGTCCACCTTTTCAAACCGCTCAGGATCGATGTCCGGGAAATACGTATCCCCATCAATCCGTGCATCAATATGCGTCATATAAAGGCGGTCGGCAAATGGCATCGACTGGGCGTAGATTTCACCGCCACCGGCCACAAAAACCTCGTCTACACCAAGCTCTTTCGCCTTGGTCTTTGCCAGATCAAGTGCGGCCTCCAGCGACGACACTACATCAACACCATCAGGGCGATAATCGACATTGCGGCTGATGATGATATGCGGACGCCCCGGCAAGGGACGCTCGCCGACCGAGATGAATGTCTTGCGACCCATGATCATCGGTTTACCCATGGTCAGCGCCTTGAACCGCTTGAGATCGGTGGACAGCTTCCACGGCATGTCAAGCTCGCGGCCGATAACACCGTTTTCTGTCACTGCGGCAATCAGGGAAATGTTGGGCGTGCTCATACCGCAATCGGCGCCTTGATGCTTGAATCAGCTTCGTAGTTTTCCAGCGTAAAGTCTTCGAACTTAAAGTCAAAAAGGCTTTTCACGTCAGGATTGATGCGCAGTGTCGGCAAGGCTTTCGGCGTACGCGTCATCTGCAGCTGCGCCTGCTCGAAATGGTTGGAATAGATATGCGCGTCACCCAGCGTGTGCACGAAGTCACCCGGCTTCAGACCAACCACCTGCGCCACCATCAGTGTCAGCAGAGCATAGGATGCGATGTTGAATGGCACACCGAGGAAGATGTCAGCCGAACGTTGGTATAGCTGGCAGGACAATTTGCCATCGGAGACATAGAACTGGAACAGGCAGTGGCACGGCGGCAACGCCATGTCATCCACCAGCGCCGGGTTCCATGCCGACACGATATGACGGCGCGAATTGGGATTGGTCTTCAAGCTTTCAATCAACAGGGCAATCTGATCGATATGGCGACCGTCAGGAGCTGGCCAGGAGCGCCACTGCGCACCGTAGACCGGACCGAGATCACCATTTTCATCCGCCCACTCGTCCCAGATCGAAACGCCGTTTTCCTTGAGATAGGCTATATTGGTATCACCCTTCAGGAACCACAGCAATTCATGAATGATCGAGCGCAGATGCAGCTTCTTGGTGGTGAGAACCGGAAACCCTTCAGAGAGATCAAATCGCATCTGATAACCGAACACGGAGCGTGTCCCGGTGCCGGTGCGATCGCCACGGTCGCTTCCAGTGTCCATCACATGTCGGAGAAGATCGAGATATTGCTTCATGAGGGGTCCGCCGCAGATTCCATATTGACCGGAATATAATAGTGAAAGGCGGCGGAACCAATGTCTATCGGGGGCGCTCCCCCGCTTTTTTAGAGGTCACCCAGTTTGCCTAGTTCCTTGGCCACCAGATAATAAAAGGTCACGCGCGATTTGGAGCGGTCAGCCGCCAGGGTTTTGCACACGGCATCAACGGCATTATCGGCCGCAGCGCCCGTGACGCCAAGTTTTTTGCCGCACCACCTTTCTTTCACGCGCGCCAGTTCTTCAGGATCGGACGCCGAAACCAGCGAGGAATCGCGATTGCGAAGCGCAATACCCAGGTGCTTGACGATTTTGCTGACGATTGCCTCGTCTGCATTAGCGTCGTATTTTTTCACATCTGCAAGATAGTCCGTCATGTCCTCTCCTTCATGTGTCCTCAAGCGTCATCTCCATTTAACTCAGGAGGCGCTTGTTAAGTACAATCTATCAGAGCAATGATTGCGTCAAGAACGGCCACGATGATTTAACAACTTGCCACATAGCCTGACTTTAAAGGGGTTTTCCGGCCTGTCCGCAAAAACACAATGGCGCAATCGTCCATTCAGGCTTCCAATTGAATTTAACGGATAAAACCAATCAGACACTTGTTTTGTTCACGTCTCCGGCTTATCTAGAGGGTGCTTCGCAAGAAGATATGGCGATAAATGGTCGGTGTAATAAACCTATTGGACCCGGGGGCGGTACCCGGCGCCTCCACCAAAAACCGGCGGCCTTCTGGCCGGCTTTTGATGGGGGCGAAATAGGATCGACAAGGGCGTAAAGATCGTACTTTTGCTCGGCATGATACCGCCGTTATCGGGTCACAAGTGTAGTTGCAAATGACAACAACGCTAAGGAATACGCTCTCGCTGCCTAATGGCGGTGCGGGAATTCCGCTCTAAGTCCTTACGGTTAGCCCCGTAAGGCGGGGTTCGGAGGTACCTGGCAACAGAAACCTCCACCTTCTTTCTTTCAACAAATTCCTATATAATGACGTGACTCGTACGCAGGGTTTGGCGTTGCCGTCCCATGCGTCATTGAATATAGTGTCTGCAAAGACAATTGCATGTATAAAGAAAGATAGGATCGCATGGGGCAGGACCATATCCGTTACGATATTCTCGCACAGGATGCTCTTCGCGGCGTTATCCGCAAGGTGCTGAGCGAAGTTGCCGCAACTGGCCGCCTTCCCGGTGATCATCACTTCTTCATCACCTTCCTGACCGGCGCGCCGGGAGTGCGTATCTCCCAGCACCTCAAGGCTAAATATGCCGAGCAGATGACCATCGTCATCCAGCACCAGTTCTGGGATCTGAAGATCACCGAAACACAGTTCGAAATCGGCCTTTCCTTCTCCGACACACCAGAGAAGTTGGTTATTCCGTTTAACGCCATCCGTGGCTTCTACGATCCTTCCGTCAACTTTGAGCTGGAATTCGACGTTCCGCTGTCAGACGAGGAGGAAGAAACCGAAGGCGCAGAAATCACCGCTTATCCGGAAGTGACGGCTGAAAAGGCACCTGCCGTCGAAGGTGAAGCAGGCGAAGAGAAAAAGGCCGGCTCGGTCGTTTCGCTCGACGCATTCCGCAAGAAACATTAACCCGGCGGCCCCATTCGTTTTATGACTGGTGCGCTTAAAGAATGAACGAAGCCTTTGTTTTTGTTTCAAGGTCGTGGCGGGTGTTCCCGCCACTTTCGTTTTATGTTGACACTTATTGGTCAGGAAACCGAGATGTCCGCTGACGTTGTCAATCTTCGCCCGTTCCGCAAACAGAAAGCGCGCTCTGAGAAAGAGAAGCAGGCGGACCAGAAACGCATTACCTTCGGGCGCACCAAGGCGGAAAAGAACCTGACCACCGCCCTGAATGACAAAGCGGAAAAAACGCTGGATCAGGGCCGAATCGAAAAGCCGCAGGATGACAAGTGAGCGGAAACAAACGCCACTTTTCAAACACTTGCAGCAGGTTTCAGACTCATTCTGACAACAGCTTGAATCAGTTTCGAAAGCCGAAACAGTGATCCGCAAACACTCAGCCACTCTGCACGGTCACCGTACCAGTATTTCCCTTGAAGACGCTTTCTGGAGCGAATTGCAGGATATTGCCCGCCACCGCGGCATGAGTTTTGCCGCATTGCTGGCCGAGATCGATGACAATCGCCCGCCAGAAAGCAACCTTTCCTCCTCGCTTCGGGTCTATGTGCTGGAGTGGATCAAAGCCTCGGTCAAATCCGAGAGCAACGACACCGTCGCCTGACACAGCCAGAAATATGGCCTGAGACATCAAGGCGCTTGCCTCAAAGGTCATATCGCGACCTCCCGCGATATGTACCTGACTGCGAGATGTAAAACACACAGTTCTACTTCACATCCTCGCAGCCCCGGAACTATCGGTGCGATTTATTCAAAAATTACGCAAAACACATACCGTCAATACTCCACTAAAAAGATGTATTTTGCTGTTTATCCCTGAAACCCGTCACTATGCTCTTAATCCAGGACAACAAATCCGAAACCGGAACCCTGCGAACAAGGTGCTTACATGACGATCAAAAAGTTTCTGACGATTACAGCAGCCACGATGGGTGTGGTCTTTGCAGGCATGACGGCTGAGGCCGCTGACAAGAAGGTTGTTGTCGCCTACCAGACCGACGCGCTGCCCTCCTCCGTGGCCATTGCCAATGGCGAGTTTAAACAGCCGGGTTACGAGATCGATTTCCGCAAGTTCAATTCCGGCGCTGAAATCTTCGCCGCCATTGCGTCGGGAGACGTGCAGATCGGTTACGTCGGCTCCAGCCCGTTCGCATCGGCAACATCCCGCGGTCTGGATGTCAAGGCATTCTACCTTTCATCGATTTCTGGCACTGACGAAGCGCTGGTTGTCAGCAATGCCTCCAAGATCTCATCTCTTGACGACCTCAAGGGCAAGAAGCTGGCCGCCGCTCCCGTGTCGACCGATCACTATCAGCTTCTGGCACTGATCAAGTCGCTGGGCCTCAGCGAAAAGGATGTTCAGGTTCTCGCCATCCCCCAGCCTGAAATTGTTGCCGCCTATACCCGTGGTGACGTTGACGGCGGCTTCGTCTGGGACCCGGCGCTGACTGAACTGAAGAAAAACGGCAAGGTGTTGATCACCTCCAAGGAAGTCGCCGAAAAGGGTGCTCCCACCTTCTCCGCCTGGGTCGCGACAGGTGAATTCGCCAAAGACAATCCGGACTTCCTGAAGACGTTTTCCGGCGTGATAAACAAATATTACGGCTCCTTCCTCACCGACAAGGCCGCATGGGGACCAGACAGCGACAATGCCAAGACATTGGCGAAATTCCTCGGCGGCACTGCCGAGCAGCAGGCCTCTGCACTGACCAACCTCAATCTTCTGACACCGGAAAAGCAGGCGTCTGCCGACTGGCTTGGCGGCGGTGAAAAGTCCGGTGCTGCCAATATTCTCAAGGAAACCTCGGAGTTCCTGAAAAGCCAGGGCAAGATTTCCGAAGTGCTGCCAAGCTACGCCGCCTTCGTGACGCCGGACGCTTTGAAGTAACGCGATAATACGAAGCAAACCCTGTCCCGCCGGTCGCAAAGACCGGCGGGACACTCTGTTGCCAGAGCAACAATATCGGGGAACAAAAATGTTGAGCATTCAAAATGCCAGTGTCTATTTCGACGGGCGCGATGGCCGTGACATCCACGCACTTGACCGGGTGAATATCGATATTCCATACGGCGCCTTTGTGGTGGCGCTTGGCGCATCAGGCTGCGGCAAGTCGACTTTGCTCAATGCTATCGCCGGTTTCCTGCCACTATCGGAAGGCGCAATCACGCTGAATGGACGCGCTATTACCGGCCCCGGCGCTGATCGCGGTGTGGTTTTCCAGAAAGATACGCTGCTTCCCTGGTCCAATGTTCTCGACAATGTGGCGCTAGGTTTGAAATTTGCAGGCACCTCCAAACAGCAACGCCACGAAAAAGCGCAAGAGTTGCTAGCGCTCGTTGGTTTGAAGGACTTCGCCAAAAGCTTCCCCTATGAGCTTTCGGGCGGCATGCGCCAGCGCGTTGGCATTGCACGCGCACTTGCGACAGAGCCGGACATTCTGTTGATGGACGAACCCTTCGGCGCATTGGACAGCCTGACCAGAGAACAGATGCAGGAACTGCTGATTTCCGTCTGGCACCGTACTGGAAAACGCATCTTTTTCATCACCCATTCCATTGAGGAAGCCCTATTCCTCGGCACCCATGTCATCGTCATGTCGCCGCGTCCAGGACGGATTGTCGCCCGTTACGAACTGGATTTCGTCAAACGTTTTGTCGAAACCGGCGATGTCAGATCTATACACCTGTCACCGGAATTTGGTCTGTTGCGCGAAGAAATTCGCGAAATTCTCCATGGCGACGACAAGAAGGGGCGGTTAAGCGCATGACAACGATAGAGCTAGATAACACCCGGCCACACACCTCCGAGGCAACCACGCCAGCCCGTAAAAAAACCGTTCGCATGGCAGGTTTCGGCATCGATGGAAAACCGACGCTGGCCATCAGCCTGTTTACCGGCGCAATCATCATTTTGCTGTGGTGGGCTGCAACCGCATTGAAACTGACACCAAGCCTATTCCTGCCCAAACCCGGTGAGGTGCTGCGCCAGTTCTTCGTCATCTGGAATGATGGTTATGCTGGTGCATCGCTTGGCGAACATGTCGGCGCAAGCCTGTTTCGCATTGGCCTTGCCGCAATACTTGCGCTGGCAACGGCAATTCCGATCGGTCTGTTGATGGGACTGAACCGCTGGGCAAAGGGCATCCTTGATACGCCAATCGAATTTTACTGGCCGCTACCGCCTCTCTCCTATCTGCCATTGATGATCATCTGGCTCGGCATTGGCGAAACCTCGAAAATTGCCCTGCTGTTTCTGGCAATGTTTGCACCGATTTGTCTCTCGGCCCAGGCGGGTGTTCGCTCGGTTTCGATTGAGCGGGCGCAGGCGGCCCGTGCACTGGGTGCCACGCGCTGGCAGTTGTTCTCCCATATTGTACTGCCAAGTGCTTTACCGGAAATTCTGACCGGCGTGCGCATTGCCTTCGGCATTGGCTGGGGAACGCTGGTGGCCGCAGAACTGATCGCCTCAACACAGGGCATCGGTTTTCTCATCATGTCGGCAGCGCAGTTTCTGGCAACCGACGTGGTGTTTGTCGGCATCGCCATTATCTCCGTCTGCGCCTTCGGTTTCAGCGCATCGGTCCGCTTGCTGGAACGTGTGCTGGTGCCGTGGAAGGGCAAGGCCTGACAAAACAAGGGGGGCGGCGCACCCTGCTCCGCCCTCCCGCCTTAAACTGCTGTAACACAAGCATGACATGCATGACTGGAATGACCATGAGCAAGCCCAACATCCTGATCCTGATGGCCGACCAACTTAACGGCCTGTTCTTTCCGGATGGCCCCGCCGACTTTCTGCACGCCCCTAATCTGCGGCGGTTGGCATCGAGTTCAACACGCTTTGCGACGGCCTATACCGGCAGCCCGCTTTGCGCGCCGGGCCGCGCCTCGTTCATGTCGGCACAATTGCCGAGCCGTACTCGTGTTTATGATAATGCCGCCGAGTTTGCCTCCGACATTCCAACCTTTGCCCATCACCTTCGTCGTGGCGGTTATCACACCAGCCTTTCCGGCAAGATGCATTTTGTCGGTCCAGACCAGCTTCACGGGTTTGAGGAACGACTGACCACCGACATCTATCCCGCCGATTTTGGTTGGACACCGGATTATAACAAGCCGGGAGAACGCATCGACTGGTGGTACCACAATATGGGCTCGGTCAAAGGATGCGGGCATTGCTGAAATCACCAACCAGCTCGAATATGACGATGAGGTCGCCTACCACGCCGTCGCCAAGATCAGGGATCTATCGCGACGTCTGGATGACCGGCCGTGGAGTCTGACGGTCAGCTTCACCCATCCGCACGATCCCTATGTGACACGGCAGAAATATTGGGATCTCTATGAAGACTGCGCCTTTCTTGATCCGGTGACCGGGCCAATTCCTTATGAGCAGCAGTGCCCGCATTCCCGGCGCATTCTCGATGCCTGCGACCACTTGGCGCTCGATATTTCTGCAGAGAATGTGCGGCGCTCCCGCCGCGCCTACTTTGCCAATATCAGCTATATCGATGAGAAGATCGGCGAAATTCTCGATGCGCTCGAGGCCGGTCGCATGGACAAGGATACGATAATCGTTTTCCTGTCCGACCATGGCGATATGCTTGGCGAGCGGGGCATGTGGTTCAAGATGAGTTTTTATGAAGGCTCGGCGCGTGTACCCTTGATGATAGCCGCTCCCGGCCTGACATCAGGCCTTGTTGAGCAACCGGTGTCGACGCTAGATGTTCTGCCAACCCTTGCCGCGCTTGCCTGTATCGACATCAGCCCGTTTGCATCCTGGATCGATGGCCAGAGCCTCGTCGATGTCGCCAATGGCAATGCAGACCGCGATCCTGTCTTCATGGAATATGCTGCCGAGGCCTCAATCGCCCCGCTGGTTGGTGTGCGTGATGGTCAATACAAGCTGGTGCTTTGCCCGGCCGATCCACCGCAACTTTTTGATCTTGAAGCAGACCCACAGGAAACCACCAACTTTGCGACTGATCCTGCCTATGCCGAGGTTTTTGCGAAGCTGGAAGCGCTGGCATTACAGCGTTGGGACATCGCGCGTTTTGATGCCGATATCCGAACCAGCCAGGCACGTCGGCATGTGGTCTATGATGCGCTCAGAAGCGGCGCCTATTATCCATGGGATTTCCAGCCGTTGAAGAAGGCGTCGGAACGCTACATGCGCAACCACATGGACCTGAATATTCTCGAAAGTTCAAAACGTTATCCGCGAGGAGAATAACGGCGCCCATCGCGCCGTTTCTCTTGTCTGTGTGGCTCAAGGTGTTGCGGTTGCAGGTGGCGGTGCGAGCTCCTGACGGATTACACCCTCTTCCGGTGAAACCGGCATGGTGTTCTGCATATCGAACTGCAACTGCTGCGCCTTTTCCTGCTCAGCTTTTTTTCTCGCTTGTTCTGCAAGACGTGCTTTTTCTTCAGCTTCCGCCTTTTCACGCGCAGCTTGTCGCTCGGCGGCGCGTGTCACGTAAAGGGCTGCCTCGCGGCGCAGGCGCTGTTTTTCCAGAATATTGGCCTGCAAGGTTTCCACCCGGCGGCGTTCTTTTTCAAAGGCCCGCAGCGAAAGGTAACCGCTCATTGCCGCCACATCCGTGCTGACCGAAGGCGTAGCAACCGGGCCGGAATAGACAAGTCCGACAGATGGCTCACCGCCCGCCTGTGCTTCCTGTCCTGGATTGAAAGCAACCGTGACATTGCCATCCACTGTCTGCTCAAGCAGATCGAGGTTCAGCGTACCGGTCAGATTGGCCTCGCCAGCCGGCAGTCCGACATTCTGCAGACGCAGGATGCCATTGTTGATCGTGAACGGCATCACAAGGCTGTCCGCCTTGACTTCACCATTATAGATCAGCGCATCGACCAGTGGCTTGGTTTTGGAGGCATCGATCTCGCCTTCAATCTTGTCGGCTTCAGCCAGCAGCGGGGCAAACGCCGCGACATTGATACCACGTATCGTCAGGCCATTGGCGCGGATGTCACCCGAACCACCGGCAGAAACCAGCATGTCATGCACACTGGCACCGGTTGCCTCCGCATTGAAGCTGGCATCGAAACGCCCGGTCGCGACCGGTGCACCGGCAAACTGCCACATATGCGCCTGCGGATCGACGCCGGTCACTTTGATATTCGAACGGAATATGCCGGCTTTTTCACCCGTTGCCATAACCAGCGAACCGGCGACCTTGCCGCCCATCCAGTCGCCGTTTATTTCTTCTAGCGACAGGCGACCATTGCTCTGGTTCAGGCGGGTCGAAAATCCCGACACAGATTCCAGAATACCGGTCTGCAGATTGCCCGCCTTCAGCATTACCGATGCCTCAACGCCCGGGAAAGCTGGCAGGGAAACAGCCTCGGCATTCAAGCCACCATGGGTGCTGTCAAACACAGGGCCATAGGTGGTGTCACCAAGCCAGGCCAGATCAACCGTACCAAGCGACAGATCGCCTTCGATCTTGTGCGGCGATACCAGTTGCATCGTCAAATTACCGGAAACCGGATTGCCGGCCGTCTGCCCGTTGATGCCGGACACCTTGATGGCATCTGGCAGAACCTCAACTCTGGATTTCATTTTCGTGGCCATACCGCTGCCAATCTGCGGCAACGAAACGCCATTCATGATGAGATAGGGTTCGATATCCGCGCTCTCCAGCGAAAAGTCACCGGCGCCCTGCCCGAATTTTTCAGTACCAAGGTTGAAAGCACCAACCATGGTTGCGTGGGTTTTTTCTGTCGAGAAACGAATGTCCGTATTGGCGGCATTGCCAAGCGTGCCATTGATCTTGAGCGACACCAGGCCTTCGCCATCCGCATCAAACGGCAGCGGATCGAAACCGACCTGCCCGAACAGAATGGCGGTCGACTGGTTCTTCAACACCGATTCCAGCGAAAATGCCGTATCATCGGTGATCGCCAGAACATCAGGTACCTTGCCCACTGCCGAAATACGGCTGCCATTGACCGTGCCGGACAATGCGACGCTCATGCCCTCATTCTCGGAACCGATCGAAAGATCGGCTTTGAGATCGGAATTGACGTACCAGCTGGCGCTATCGAGCATCTTTTGCAAGATAGGATGGCCGGGCAGATGTTTTTGCAGCATCGCAAGGAATGGCTGCGGATCAGCAGCCCGCAGGCTGACGGTTCCCTTGCCTGCGTAATTCAGCAATGAGCCTTCCAGCCGTGCATTGGCGTCAAGTTGTGCGCCGGCCACATCACCAGCGGTCAGTTTTTCAACATTCAGCACGCCATTGTCGACGCTGAAGGCGGTTTCCACCTCATTGGCGGTCACGCCGGATACGTTGAAGCGGTCGGCCTTGAACCTGGCAGCCATCCGGTGCTGGGAAATGGAGCTGTCGCCCTGCTCACCCATGACAAGGCCACCAATGGCCTTTAGCGCATCAAGATCAATCTCGTTACCCGCCAGATCAATCGACAGACTTGGCGGCTGACCTTCGGCCGATTCCCGTTCAAGACGACCCTTCAGCGAGGCATTGCCAATCACCAGCTCAAGATTTTCCAGTCGCTGCAACTGAGTGGTCAGCGATACGGATGCGGAAAAGCCAGCAGAGTTCAGCTGTCTGATCGCCGGATCAACCGTGCCGGACAGCCAATTGGCCAGGCCCGACGGCTGGTTGGAGGCAACCAGCAGATCACCATTAAAGGCCGGGCCACCGGTTAGCGTAAGCGCACCGCTTGCCTCAAGCTGCGTGCGCCCGGGCATGAGGGCAACCGCATTGACAATTTGCCACCCGGCACCGGCCGGGCGCACATCCAGCTTGATATCGCGAATGGTCGTGTCATCGGCAACAAGTGCCGGCAGGCGAATGGTGGCCTTGCCCGGTACCTGCGGCACTGGAATGCGGGCAATCAGGGCCGCAAAAGCTTCAATGCGCTGGCGAACCGAGACGACGGGGACACGCGCCGTCTTGCCCGTCTGTACCGGCACGGCGAAGCTGTTGACATCTATTTGCTGGCCATCGGCCGTCAGCAGAAATTCTGGCTGAGTTCCGGTATCAAGCGTGGCTTCGCCGGTGATAATGTAAGGATTTCCGGCATCCCCCAATTCCATGCGGTATTCGGGAACACGCACACTTTCGTTGGTCAGCTCAAACTTGCCCTGCGTGCGGGGCGCAGAAAAAATTGACGCCTGCTGCGGC
Source organism: Rhizobium sp. CG4 (assembly GCF_023701965.1). Lineage (NCBI taxonomy): Bacteria > Pseudomonadati > Pseudomonadota > Alphaproteobacteria > Hyphomicrobiales > Rhizobiaceae > Rhizobium > Rhizobium sp. CG4. The sequence goes on from NZ_JABAEG010000001.1 coordinate 286,182, forward strand.
TGTTTTTTATCCTTCTCGTCCTGACGGATCTGGAAGGTAAAATTACCGCTGTAAACAGGCTTGCCATCGGTAACAGCAAGACCACCATCGAGATCAACCGCAACGGGGTGCTCATCCGGCAGCAGGCGCAGGCGCAAACCTATACGCGCGAGTTTGGCGTCTGGCTCACCGCTCGAGAGGGAAAATGTGCCAGCATGTCCATCAATGGCACCGCGTCCCTCCACACGCCAGGGACCAGCCAGCGAACGGGCGGACATATCCGCCGTCAGACCGGTAACCGTGCGATTGCGTCCGGACTGTTCATCGATAAATTCAATCTGGCCGCCTTCGATACTTACCTTTTCCAGCACAACGGTTTTGGCCGGAATATCGGCGCGGCTGCCGCGCATCCAGTCGAGCGTGCCATCCTTTAACAGACGGATTTTTGCCTTCGGCTCTTCAATGCGCATATCAAAGATACGCGCTTCACCAGACATGAACGGCGCGAGTTCAGCATCCATGGAAAAACGCGCGACCTGAATGAGCGGAGATCCATCCGCGTCCATACCAGCGCGCACATCATGCAGCGTAACGGAAGGAAAAGGCAGAAGACGCGCTTCCACAGCACCGTACACCACAACCTTCTTGCCCAGAATACGGCTTGCCTGATCCTCGAAGTCCCTGCGGAAACTGGTCCAGTCGATAAAATACGGAACAAGCAGCGCCGCAAACAGCGCCACTACGAGCAGTCCGCCCAGAAAAACAAGAATGCGTCCGAGCACTGCCCGATATCTCCATAAAAACAGAAAGGAAGTTAGTTCTTTTTGAACCAAGGGCAAGACACGTTTTTGATTGCCCGTTTTGATTGGTTTGTTGAACTTAACTCATCCGGAACAACTTACCCGGATTAAATATGTTATCGGGATCAAGTGACGACTTGATGGCGCGCATCAAATCCACTGCATCTCCCAATTCTTCCTGCAGGAAGCTGAGTTTGCCCTGCCCTATGCCGTGTTCACCCGTGCAGGTGCCATCCATCGACAGCGCCCGGCGATTGAGTCGCGCCACAAATGCCTCTGTCTTGGTTATGCTGTCTGCATCCTTGCCGTCAAACAACACCAGCACATGGAAATTGCCATCTCCGGCATGACCGACAATCGGTGCAAGGAAGCCATTTTCGGCAATGTCCTTTTGTGTTTCCACCACGCAATCAGCAAGACGCGAAATCGGCACGCAGACATCGGTGGACAAGGCATCGAGCTGCGGTGCCAGCGCCCGGCACGCCCAATAGGCGTCGTGGCGAGCCTTCCACAGCTTGGCACGTTCCTGCGCGTCGCCGGTCCACTTGAAATCGGCACTGCCGAACTCTGCGGCAATCTCGGCAAATTGCTGAGACTGCAATGCGGTTGTTTCTTCCGTGCCGTGAAACTCCAAAAACAGTGTCGGCTTTTCTTCGTAGGAGAGGCCGGAATAGGCATTGCAGGCGCGGATCTGCACCTCGTCCAGAAGCTCGATACGCGCCACCGGAATGCCCATCTGGATGGTCATGATCACGGCGTCACAGGCAGCCTTGATGCTATCGAAGGAGCAGACGCCACCGGAAATCTTTTCGGGAATACCCTGCAATCTCAGGGTCACGGAGGTCAAAACGCCAAGCGTGCCTTCTGCCCCCACAAACAGCCGGGTCAAATCGTAACCGGCAGAGGATTTGCGCGCCCGTCTTGCGGTGCGGATTTCCTCACCATTCGCTGTCACGGCCGTTACCGACAACACATTGTCCTTCATGGTACCGTAGCGAACGGCATTGGTACCAGAGGCACGGGTTGAGGCCATGCCGCCAATCGAGGCATTGGCACCGGGATCAATCGGGAAAAACAGGCCAGTGTCACGCAGATATGTATTGAGCTGCTCGCGCGTCACACCCGGTTCAACGGTCACGTCGAGATCTTCAGCATTGACCTTGATGATGCGGTTCATGCGGGTAAAATCAATCGAGATGCCACCGGATGGCGCATTGACCTGCCCTTCCAGCGACGAACCGGTTCCGAAAGGAATGACCGGCACCTTATGCTCCGCGCATGCTTTGACAACAGTCTTTACATCATCGGCATTTTCAACAAACACCACGCCGTCGGGCAGCTGCGTGGTTAGGTATGTCGTGGTGTGGGCGTGCTGTTCGCGGAAGGACTGGCCGGTCTGGAGCTTGTCACCAAGCTGCTGTGCAAGAACTTTCAAGACATTGGCAATGCCTGCCTCGTTTCTGGTTCCCGAAATTACATCCTTCAAAGCCATCGGCGATCTCCACGGCGGCATCGTTTTTTTAGAAAATCGCAACCGATTTTCAAAAGGTCCGATGCTTATTTCAATAGGCTGGAACAATCTCGTTAAAGCATCAGCAACGACGCGAAGTGCTCCAAAATGCACAAGCCGGACTCAACGTTATCACGCGAGCCCGGCTTGGTATGAGACACGATACAATGTTTGTCCAGCACTGGCATTCCCGCCAGCACTTTGTTTACCGCAGGTTACTCCGCCGCAAGAAGTTGCTTGTCCTCTTCCAACGCCCGACGACGAATGGCTGTTTCCAATTCACGGTGCAGACGGATTTCCTCGTCGGCCTGCGGCTTGGCAAAGCGGGCCAACAGCACATAGGAAACCGGTGTGATGTACAGTGTCACCAGTGTCGCAAAACCAAGACCACCGACGATAACCCAGCCCAGTGCAATACGGGCTTCCGCGCCAGCGCCCTGCGCCATCACCAGCGGAACACCGCCGAGAATGGTGGCAATCATGGTCATCATGACCGGACGCAGACGGATGCTGCAGGCCTTTTCAATCGCCTCACGTACCGTTGCCCCCTGGTCACGCAGGTGGTTGGCAAACTCCACGATCAGAATGCCGTTTTTCGCCATGACGCCAACCAGCAACACAAGTCCGATCTGACTGTAAACATTGAGGCTGGAGCCGGTCACCAGCAGCGCAATCACGGCGCAGGCAAGACCAAGTGGCACTGTCGACATGATGATGACGGAACTCAGCACACTTTCAAACTGTGCGGCCAACACCAGGAAAATAATGGCAATGGCAAAACCGAAGGTCAGCAACATGCCACTGGAGTTTTCCTGGAGCGTCGCAGCCTCACCCATTGGCAACAGGCGTGCACCCTGCGGCATGATCGATTGCGCCAATTCATTGACCTTGGCGACGGCATCACCCAGCGCCACACCCTCCTTCAAGCTGGCCGTAAAACCGACCGAAGGCAACTGCTGTTCACGGTTAAGCTGCGGTGCGACGGCTGTCTCCTTCAAAGTCGCAATAACCGACATCGGCACCATCCGGCCGTCCTTGGCCTTGAGGAAGATGTTTTCAAGGTCCGTCGGGTCATTGATCGGTCGGGTCGAAGACAACAGACGCACGGGAATGGCGTCGCCATCCACGAACACATCCACGATTGAGCGACCTTCCAGCAGCGACTGCATGGCACGCGCCAGACCGGTGATGTCGATGCCAAGATCGGATGCGCGTTCACGGTCGATCGAAACAGAAAGCTGCGCCTGGTTTGGTTCATTGTCGAAACGCGGCGTGTCGAACATGCCGGTTTCGTCCATCGCCAGCAGCAGCTTTTGTGTCGCCTGTGTCAGGGACTGATAGTTGCTGCCAACCATCGCCATGCTGAGACCATTACCTGCACCGCGAATACGCAGACTGTTGGGCTGTTGGGCGGTGGCGCGCAAACCCGGTACCTTCTGTGCAACAGCATTCACATCCTGCGCAATCTGGTTTTGCGTGCGTTCACGTTCGGACCAAGGCGCAAGGGTCATCACGATAAAGCCGGTGTTGGACGAACCATTCATGCCGGTGATCGAATAAATATTACGAATCTCGCCGCTGTCGCGCAGCGGTTTCAGCCCCTCTTCCACACGCTGCAATTGGTCACGGGTATATTCAAGGCCGGCACCCTGTGGCGCGGTTACGCGCATGAAAAGCGACGAGCGGTCTTCGCGCGGCGTCAACTCGCTCTGAACCAAGCCGAACGCAACCCACGAGGCACCCGCAAAAGCGACAGCCACGATAACGACGATCAGTGGATTGTTGAGGCAGGAAGACAGCGTCCTTTTATAGGTGGAAGCAAAAACCTTCCCAAACCACGCCAGCGGCCCCGTTTGAACCTGCTCGCCCTGTTTTAACATGCGCGAGGCAAGCATCGGACACAACGTCAAGGCCACGATGGAGGACAGGCCAACAGCAAAGGCCAGCACGAAACCAAACTCGCGGAATAGGCCACCAAGCTGGCCGGGCAGGAAGGACAGTGGAATGAACACCGCAGCAAGCGTTGCAGTTGTGGCGATAACAGCGAAGAAAACTTCCTGCGTGCCAAGAACGGCAGCGGCACGTGGCCCCATGCCTTCGGCGCGACGACGCACGATGTTTTCAAGCACCACGATCGCATCATCCACCACAAGACCGGTCGCCAGAACGATGGCAAGCAGTGTGAGAATGTTGATAGAAAAACCGATCATGTAGATCGCGACAATCGTTCCGATCAAGGCAACCGGCATGGTGATGGCCGGAATAAGCGTTGCCCGCCAGTCCCGAAGGAACAGGTAAAGCACCACCACAACGATAAGAGCGGAGAGGCCAAGCGCCAGTTGCACTTCGTGCAGCGCGCCTTCAATGAATACCGCGTCATCACTGGTGATGACAATACGTGTGCCCTCGGGCAAGTTGGCCGACATTGCATCTACGGCGGCTTTGACACCAGTGGAAATATTCAGCGTGTTGGACTGTGCCTGACGCACGATACCAAGACCAACGCCTTGAACACCGTTGGAACGCAACGATGTGCTTTCATCGTCCGCACCCAGCATGACGCTGGCAACATCGCGCAGCCGCACCTTGTCCTTGACCATCAGGTTTTCAAATTCGGCTGGTGTCGTGAGATTTGCAGTAGCACGCACGACGATATCCTGCGTGGCGCTTTTAAGCGACCCGGCAGGCACATCAAGTGCAGCCGTTCCAAGGGCTGTCGAGACATCGGTCACCGTCAGACCGCGGCTGGCAAGGGCCGCCTGATCGAGATCAATACGGAAAACCTTATCCTGATCACCCGACAGTTCCACGTCGGCCACACCTTCAACGGCGGCCAGACGGTCAATGATCTCGTCATTCACCAGCTTGGTCAGATCTTCCATGCCAAGCGTCGACGAAGTGACCGCCAGTCGCATGATTGGCTGACTGTCGGAATCCGCCTTGATGATCTGCGGTTCGTCCGCATCGTCAGGCATCTGGTTGGTGACGCGGCCGATGGCGTCGCGAACATCATTGGAAGCAACGGCCAGATCAACCTTGTCGCCGAATTCAAGCGTCACACGGCTGCTGCCGAACTGCGACTGGGAAGAAATAGTCTTCACACCGCTGACACGAGCCACGGCACCTTCAATGGTCTGTGTCACTTCCTGATCGATGGTCTGCGGCGACGCACCGTCGTAAGTGGTGCGCACAGTGATAACCGGGCGGTCCACGTCAGGCAATTCGCGCACATCAACCCCCACCAGTGCCGCCAGACCGGCAACGACCAGAAGTGTATTGATAACGGCTGCAAGAATGGGGCGCCGAACGAAAAGCGCGGTGAAGGCGAGTTTGGAATCCTGGCCGCCTGGAGGCGTCTGGGTGGTCATTGATCCGCTCACTGACTTGCTACCTCCGGTGCTCTCGGCTGATTATTTGTACGCACTGCTCCGCCTTCACGAACGCGCTGCAATCCTTCTGTAACAAGCGGATCGCCTTCGCTAAGTTCCGCCTTCACCAGAACGGAATCCGGGTTGCGTTGGACGATCTGGACGCGAACCTTGCTGGATTTGTTATCCACCACACGCCAGACATAAGAGCCTTCCGCATCCCACTGCACAGCCAACGGATCGACGGATGGATAGTTTTCACCAGAGAAGCGCATGGTCACCGAGAAGGACATGCCTGCTCTCAGATCGTCATTGGCATTGTTGAAGACGGCGCGAACCCGAATGGTTCTGCTAGCTTCATCCACGCGGTTATCAATGGCTTCAACTTCACCTTTGAAAACCTCACCCGGGCGGGAGATCGAAGTTGCCTCCACAGGCATGCCCAATTTTATCGCGGTGGCGAACCGTTCTGGCGCCCAGAAATTCACCAGAATTTTCGAACGGTCATCAAGGCCGACAATGCTGGTTTGCGTCGTGGCGTTGTCACCAATATTGATCGCGACAATACCGGCGATACCTTCAATCGGCGCTACGATATTACGGCGTTTGAAATTGAGTTCGGCAGTGCTGAGCGCCAGCTTGGCGGCTTCCTCAGCAATCTGCGCATCCAGCACATCCAGACGGGAAACGGATTTCAGATTGCTGTAGGAGGTGGATTTTTCAACCGCACTTTTGAGAGAAACCTGCGCCTTTTCGCGCTCGATGATTTGCTCATCATCATCAAGCCGTGCCAGCACGTCGCCCTTTTTGACTTTCTGGCCGGATGCCACGAGAATTTCGGAAATAAGCCCGGATGCCTGTGGTGTGACCACAACCGACTGGATGGCCTCACCATTACCAATGGCATTCATGCGGTCATTGATGGTGCCGGTCTTGACCGGTGCGATGGATACCAGCGTTGCATTGCCGCCCTGACGACCCTGGCCGTTTCCACCGCCCTGACCTTGCGCACCGCCTTGGCCTTGTGAACCACCATTGCCCGTCGCACTGGCTGCCGTTTCCGCAGCTGGCTTTTCGGCCGACAAAATCCCGGCCTTGGCCAGGATACTGCGCCCGTCAGACGTATTGAGTGCCCACAGACAGACACCTGCGCCCACGACAGCCAGACTGACACCAACCTGCTTCCAAGCCTTCATGCAATTCTCCGAATGATATGCTTCGGGGGCCAGCATGATAACGCTGCACACACCCCTCTGTGATTTGCTCCAGTATCTTTGCTGGATTTGAACAACGCAATGCACAAAACCGTTTGTTACGTAATTGTAATTTGCATCATTTTTTGAATTGAACCCATCAAATAAGTTCAATTTACAATAGTGTCATGTTCACTATTGTGACTGTTGTAAAACATGCCTTTTTTGATTTCCGCATTCATTTCAAAACCTGCACGGGAGACGTACAACATGTGCAATGCCTGCGTAATAAACGACATTAAAGACCGCATGCTTTCAAGACGCAGCCTGTTCAAGGCCGCAGCAGCGGGAACGGTAACAGCCGCAGCCGCCACATTCGGAAGCGCACCGGTCGCCATGGCGCAAGCCGCCAGCAGCGTGACCGACATGACCCATGAACTGCATGAGGACTTCCCGACTTTCTTCGGCGAGCAGCAGTTTTTCAAGGACCAGAAATTCAATTACGCCGAACACAAGTTCAATCTGTTTGAGCTGCGGGTCAACGAACACACCGGCACCCATGTCGACGCCCCCCTTCACTTCTCCGAAAACGGCACGTCGGTTGCCGAAATTCCGGTTGGCAATCTGGTGGTGCCGCTCGCTGTTATCGACATCCGCGAAAAGGCAGCATCCAATCCGGATGCGGAAGTCACGCCCGATGACATCAAGGCGTGGATTTCCAAAAACGGCGACCTGCCGGAAAATGCCTGCGTCGCCATGTTGTCCGGCTGGCAGCAGCATCTGGGCACGGACAAGTTTCGCAATGCCGATGGAGAAGGAAAGATGCACTTTCCCGGCTTCCACGTAGAGGCGGCCAAATACCTGCTGGAAGAAAGCAAGGCCGCAGGCATCGCCGTCGACACGCTGTCGCTCGACTTCGGCAAATCGCCGGATTTTGCCACCCATTACGCCTGGCTTCCGGAAAACCGCTGGGGTCTGGAAGGCATCGCCAATCTGGACAAGGTTCCGGTCAAGGGCGCAACACTTGTCGTCGGCGCACCGAAACACCGTGGCGGCACCGGTGGGCCTGCCCGCGTTTTCACACTCGCATAATTTGGCAAACTGCTGACCAGACACGGAGGACATCGATGAGCACCGTCTCCAAAACACAAGATCCGGAAACCAATCCGCGTGTGAAGGCGGTGTTCGACGATATCCGTGCGACGCGAAGGTCCGACTTCATCAACAATATGTGGCTTTACCTCGCCTTTGATGCCGACCTGTTGGAAAAGACATGGGGCGAGGTAAAGGCTGTCATGGCAACACCATCGGCGCTTGATCCCTTGACCAAGGAGCTGCTTTATATTGCCGTGTCCGTCACCAATGGCTGCTCCTATTGTGCCCATTCCCATACCGCTGCCGCCAAGTCGAAGGGCATGACGGATGAACAACATGCCGATCTTGTCAGGGTGATTTCGCTTGCGGCCAAAACCAACCAGCTGGCAACCGCGCTGCAAGTTCCAGTCGACACGGTTTTTGACGCCGATCAGAAAAGCTGACCCTCAAAATGCACCGATAGAGGTGCTTTGACGGCTGAAACGGGAATAAAAGCAGAACATGCTTCTGGCCTTTCAGTCCCGAATCACTACATTGGGCCGCATGAGCAACAATTTTGATGATATCCCGTTCTTCGATGAAGAACCGGCAGAGCCACGCAAGCCAGCACCAGCGCCACAACAGGGCAGCGGTCTTGGCATTGCAGCCCGCGCCATGGCAGCGCGTGATCAGGCGCGCCCCGCCCCCGATTATCTCTCTGGCCTGAACGCAGAACAGCGTGAAGCCGTGGAAACACTGGAAGGCCCGGTTCTGGTGCTGGCCGGTGCAGGCACCGGCAAAACTCGCGTGCTGACCACACGTATTGCTCATATTCTGGAAACCAAACGCGCCTTTCCAAGCCAGATCCTGGCGGTGACCTTCACCAACAAGGCCGCACGCGAAATGAAGGAACGTATTGGCGTTCTGGTTGGCGGCGCCGTTGAAGGCATGCCGTGGCTCGGCACGTTCCACTCCATCGGTGTGAAGCTGTTGCGCCGTCACGCTGAACTGGTCGATCTGCGGTCGGATTTCACCATTCTAGACACCGACGACGTTGTGCGACTGATCAAGCAGCTCATTCAGGCCGAAGGTCTGGATGACAAGCGTTGGCCCGCCAAGCAGTTTGCCGGCATGATCGACAACTGGAAGAACAAGGGACTGACCCCGAAGGATATTCCCGAAGGTGACGCGCGCGCCTTTGCCAATGGCAAGGGTCGTGAGCTCTACACCGCCTATCAGGCCCGGTTGAAGACGCTCAATGCCTGCGACTTCGGTGACCTGCTGCTGCACCCGATCAGCATGTTCCGCCGCAACCCGGATATCCTCAAGGAATATCACCAGAAGTTCCGATACATCTTGGTCGATGAGTATCAGGACACCAACACCGCCCAATATATGTGGCTGCGGCTTTTGGCGCAGCGCCCCAAGGGTGAAGTGCAAAACGTCTGCTGCGTGGGTGATGACGACCAGTCCATTTATGGCTGGCGCGGTGCCGAGGTCGATAACATCCTGCGTTTCGACAAGGATTTTCCCGGTGCAAAGGTCATCAAGCTGGAGCGCAACTACCGTTCCACCGAACATATTCTCGGCGCGGCCGGCCATCTGATTTCACACAATGAAGGCCGGCTTGGCAAAACGCTGTTTACCGACCGCGTTGACCCCGATGACGAAAAGGTCATTGTGCACGCCGCCTGGGATTCCGAAGAAGAAGCCCGCGCAGTTGGCGAAGAAATCGAACAGTTGCAGCGCCAGAGCCATAATCTCAACGATATGGCGATCCTCGTGCGCGCCTCGTTTCAAATGCGTGAGTTTGAAGATCGCTTCGTGACGCTGGGGCTGAACTACCGCGTTATCGGCGGCCCACGCTTTTATGAACGCCTCGAAATTCGCGATGCCATGGCCTATTTCCGCCTCGTCTGCCAACCGGCTGACGATCTGGCCTTTGAGCGCATCGTCAACACACCGAAGCGTGGACTTGGTGACACCACCATTCGCAACCTGCATGACTATGCACGGGCCCGCGATATTCCGATGCTGGCGGCGGCTGCTGATATTATCGAAACGGATGAATTGAAACCAAAGGCCCGCAAGGCGCTGTTCGATGTGATTCAATCTTTCAGAAACTGGCAGCAACGGCTTGAAACCACGTCACATATCGAACTGGCCGAGCAGATTCTGGAAGAGTCCGGCTATACCGACATGTGGAAGGCCGACAAGTCAGCCGAAGCACCGGGCCGCCTCGACAACCTGAAGGAACTGATGCGCTCGATGGAAGCCTTCGAGAGCATGCGCGGTTTCCTTGAGCACGTCGCACTTGTCATGGACGCCGAGCAGAACGAAAACCTCGATGCTGTCTCGATCATGACGCTGCACTCCGCCAAGGGCCTGGAATTCGACACCGTGTTCCTGCCCGGCTGGGAAGAAGGGCTGTTTCCGCATCAGCGCGCACTGGATGAAGGTGGACGCTCCGGTCTCGAAGAAGAACGCCGTCTTGCCTATGTCGGCCTCACCCGCGCCAAGCGCCGCTGCCACATCTGGTTCGTATCCAACCGCCGTATTCACGGCCTCTGGCAATCGACCATGCCGTCGCGCTTCCTTGAGGAGCTACCGGCAAGCCATGTCGATGTGGCCGCCTCCGACAATAATTACGGCGGATATGGTGGACGCGGCGGTTACGGCCAGTCCCGTTTCGACAAGGCCGATCCATTCGCCAATGATTATTCGACCCCCGGCTGGAAACGTGCGCAGGCCAATCGGTCTGACGCGACGCGCGACAACTGGGGCAGCCGCTCAGGCCACGCCGTGGAGCGTATTGGTTATGGCGAAAGCGGCCCGAAAGCCCGCACCATCGATGGGGAACTGGTTGCCAAATCCGTATCCGACACACCGTCGCGTTTTAATGTGGGCGATCGCGTGTTCCACATGAAGTTCGGAAACGGCAACATTACCACCATTGAAGGCAACAAGTTGACCATCGACTTTGATCGCGCCGGCCAGAAACGGGTGCTGGATGGATTTGTTGAGAAGGTCTGAGGTGTCGCAAATTGACGTCTCTGGCGCCAGCCCTAGCTCACCTCACCCGGTGTAAAACCAAAGATGTAGATGGCAGCGATAACGACTGCGATTGCAAAAATGAAAGCCACAAAGGTAATCATTCGGTGGAGTGGTTTGCGTGTTGTCTGTTTCATGGACAGGAAACGGCCCAGCCGCAAATTCCGTTCCCAACAAAATCGGGTGCAGTCGTCGCCCACCACCCATTCACGTAATTTGATTCCGTATCAAAGAGATATGGGCTAAAGCTGAATCAGATTTTCAGCATTTGGCCTCCCATGACACAAACGACAAGCTCTCCTCGCCTCAACCCGTTGCATCTGGCGGCCGCCTTCGGCAGCGGCTGTCTCTTGACCCTGATGGTGCATTTCAACGGCATGTTGGCCCATTACGGTAACGCCATGTTCTCCTCATGGACTGCCCATGGCACCGGCACAATCGCCGCCCTGATCTATCTTGCCATTCTCTATAAGAAACCCAAGCCGGGTGAGATTGCCAAACCCAAGGCGCCGCTCTGGGCCTATCTCGGTGGCGTCGTGGGTGCCGCCATCGTTATGCTGACATCAAGCGCCGTCAACTCACCGCTCGCACTGTCGGGCACCATCGCGCTTGGACTGGGTGGACAGGTCATCTTCAGCCTCGCAGCCGACCTCTGGGGGTTCTTTGGCCTGCCACGTCGCCGACCAGATGCGCGCGACCTCTGCGCCGTTGCCCTGATCCTCGGCGGCAGCGCCCTTATCATTCTGGTTGGGAGAGCGGCATGATCCTGTGGATTTCCATGGCCTTCGCAGGCGGCGTCTTCGTCGCTCTAAGCCGCCAGATCAACGGCCGTCTCAGCCTGTCAAACTCGCCGCTGATTGCTTCGTTCTGGAATCATATTGTCGGTTTTGTCGTGCTGACGCTGCTTGGCCTCGCAATTGGCGGCCTGCTGCCTGAAGGTGCGGCTCACGCTCCGTGGTACGCCTTTATCGGCGGACCGATCGGTGTGGTGTTCATTGCCTCGGGAAGCTGGCTCATTCCGCGCATTGGTGCGGTCAATACCGCACTTCTGGTCATCAGCGGTCAGATGGTATCGGGTGTGGTGCTGGATCTGTTCAGCAATCAACCGCCCAAGATCTGGGCCAGTGCGCTTGGCGTATTGCTTATTCTGGCAGGAATGGCGCTCACCCAGCGCCGCTCCAAATAAGCCTCTTAAAACAGCCGGTCAGCCTTTTCTCGAAAACAGGCTGGCCAGTGTCTTCGTGGTGCCCTTGTTGTCCTTGTCGACAAACACCGGTTTCGATTCCAGTCGAGAAACCACAACAATGCGGTTCACGTCACCACGTTTGAACGCCGCCAGAAACTTCGGATATTCCTTGAACACCACACATCCGTTGGATTCGCCGCGTCTGGCCAGCATGTAGGTATGCGCCAACAGGCCGTTGCGGCCGTGCGGGTTGACGCCGCTTTCCGGTGTCAGACGAAGGGCTTCCACACCGTGGAACAGCGCTTCGCGCATGGTCAGCTTGTAGGACGATGGCGGGGTAGATCCCTTCATCTTCACATGCACATATTTCGGATTGTCGCGCATCGAACCGAGGCCGGAATGAGCCTCTAGCTTGTCGCCATTGGGCATGTGCACCGTCGCGGTCTCGATTTCATAGACAGCAGTTCTGGCACCCATGGCAGACGGGCGGGACGCTACGCTTGGAAGGGTTGGTTTTTCCGGACGCAGCATTGCAACTTCTTTTTCCACCGCTTCCGTGCCGGTTTTCGGCTGGGCAGCAGGTGAGATTTTTGCAATCTGTGGACGGAACGACGGCAGCGGAATGCTGTCAGGCATATCCTGTGCCGTCTCAGGTGCCGCTTCCGGCGCTGATCCATTCAAAATAAGGTCGAAACGGCGGCTGGCAGAAGCATTGGCATCCGGCTTCACCTCGACAAGCGCCGAGAGCGAGCTTGAGCTTGGTTTCATCGGTGCGGCACTGGCCAGGAGCGTTGCCTCACGCAACGCCTTGTCCATTTTCACCTTCGCCAGTCGAAGCTCGGTGCGTTTATGTGCAGCCTTGATGCCTTCAGAGGTCAAACTCGCCATGCGAATCTGGTCTTCTGACGGTTTTCCAAGGCGGGAAAATTTGTTGATACGCACATCATGGCTTCCCGAAGGCAGCGAAACGGGCACATGTGCGGAAATGGCTATCTGCGGTTTGTTAGCGTGCGAAGGCGTCAGAGAAGCGTGCACACTCTGCATCGTGGAGACAGTAAATCCCATCCAGACGGCAACAGTAATGACAACACCGGACACAATGGTAACCGGACTTATCATCTTGTTTTTTCTGGAAGAACGAACTTTACGGCCCGACGATACGGGTTCGCCAAAGGTGTGCACCTTAGTCGCCATGGTACTCATTACCTAACACGTTACTCTGCTCCCGGACACGCAGATAAAAACCGGGCACTCTGCACCGGCCTGCCAAACAGGAAGCGCCGATCACATAAAACAATGGCAAATTATGGTAACCAAACCCTTTACGCCGAAGATTCATTCTTCGATTATTTTTGGATTAGAACTCGCCATTCATTCCAACCTGCACGCCGACAGAGCCACCGGGCGCATAACCGAGCGATCCATTCACTACTAGCGGGTAGTCAACATCCAGCATATGCGCCACGGCAAAGCTGGTGGCAAATTCACCGCTATAGGTCGCAACATTGGTCGCCCAGGAAGTTTTTCCAGGTGCTGATGGTGTTGGTGCGCCCGTCATCGCCATGGCCGCAGCAATCCCCTTATTCGCATCCTTGCGGTTGCGATCGACCGTCGTCTTAAGCCCGGATATGTCACTATTAAGGCCAGTAATATCAAAATCCGTGGTGGCGAGATTGCCGTTGGCATCCGCCGTCACCAGTTTGACCGAACCGACCTGCGCCGCACGGCTGGCGGTCGAGCCTATGCCCGTCATGGTATAGGTGTTGGATGCGGTGCCCAGCACCACCTGCCCTTGCCGCAGCGCCGTGGCACCTGCCCCGATAGCCACACTGTTGCTGAAACCAGCACTCGAACCGGCGCCGAGCGCGATACCCGCCTGACCGCCGACAACCGCGTCACGACCAATCGCAATGCCATCCGTTGCTGTCACCGTGCTGCGCAGACCAAATGCCAGCGCATTGGCGGCCGCCGCAGTTGTGGTGGCGCCATTACCGATAGCAAGCGAATTGGCTTCGGCAGCTGACGCTGCAGCATTGGCCGTGCTGCCAAGACCGGTAATCTGGCCGCCGCCGATCGACACGCCGGCATTGGTATCGACAGTGACATTACTGGCGCTGAGGCCGCAATCGGTCGTGCTGACGACGTTCCCATCCTTATCTAGAATGGACACACCAATAGTCTGGCCATTCAGCACACCGACAATATCCGTGTCTATGATGCCGGCAAGCAAGGACAGCAGCGGATCCACCACATTGGTGGCGATTGGCTCAAGCGCTGGCAGATCGACGCTCAGCCCCGAGCAGACATTGACCAATGGTACAGCCTGCGCCGACGCAATCCTCGCACAGGCAAGTGTCGATACGCTGGACGCCAGCGATAACACCAAAACAATTCTGACAGATTTCATGCCGCCTTCCTAACATGCTGTATGTACGCGATATTTAAATTAGCTATAGTTAATATAGTGGGTGCTTTAATTTATTCTTTCTAATATTTGATTTTTCGCAGATCCCAAATGCGCAGAGGCCAAATACCGACGGGCAAGTCGGTTGCATCTTGATTGCGCACCGGAAGCAGCGTACCCAAACGCTATCGTCCCGCAGGAGGAGCCAACCATGAAAGCGTTGTTGCTGATCGACATCCAGAACGGGTTTTGCCCAGGCGGTAATCTGCCGGTTGCAGAAGGTGACAGGATTGTCCCCATCGCCAATGCACTCATTGAAAATGGCGGTTATGACCTGATCGTCGCGTCACAGGACTGGCACCCGGAAAATCACGGCAGCTTTGCTTCCCAGCATGCCGGAAAAGAACCCTTCGACATGGGTGAACTGTCCGGCAAGCCACAGGTCATGTGGCCGGACCACTGTGTACAGGGTACGTTAGACGCGCAATTCCACCCGGATTTGAACACCGACAGTTTCGACTATGTGCAACAAAAGGGTGAGAACCCGGCCGTCGACAGCTACTCCGCCTTTCGGGACAACGATCAGGCAGCCGTCACCGGCCTTGCCGATTATCTGACCCGACAAGGTGTGACATGCCTCGACATTTGCGGATTGGCCACCGATTATTGTGTCAACTTTTCCGTACAGGATGCGGTGGATATGCTGCCTGACGTCAAGGTGCGTTTCATTGAAGACGCCAGCCGCGGCATTGATCCAGAAGGCGTCAAGGCAGCCATTGCCGCCATGCGCGCCAAGGGTGCTGATATCATCACCAGCAAAGATATTCTGGCCGCCTGAGGCGACGCTTTACCCTATTACTTAGGAACGGTCTTTTCCAGAATATCGATATCGGACGCAGCGTCTTCCATACGCCGCGTCACGGCGGTCAGCGCATCATTCAGCCCGCGATTGTAAAAACGTGGACCCAGCTCCGCAGACAAAAAGTCCAGCAACATTTCCCCCTGAAGCCCGCTGATCTCACAATCCAGCTCTTCAATCAGATGTTTGCGGATACGGCTGACGAGATCGGTTTTTTCCTGTCTGCTAAACTCGATAATACTCAATGTAGCGTCCTTCCCGACTCTCGACTTCTGCGGTTTCGATACCAAAAATGGCGTACCGCAGGCAATGCTTCACAAAATTCAATTTATCGATCAAAGCAATTGCATTGCATCCGCAGGATCACCGCTCTAGAGCGTTGCCAGACTAATTGATCTGCTGCGGTCATTTGCACCGAACCATCCAACACATATCCGGTTTAGTCAGGAAACGCGCCTGCAGCGTGCAAGGAGAATACCCATCAATGGCACACGCAGACTTTAAAACTGGCCTCAAGGGCGGTTTTCTCATCGCATTGTCAGCGGCACCCTTCGGCTTGCTGTTTGGCGCCGTTGCGGTGGACAACGGTCTGACCATGTTCGAAGCGGTGCTGATGAGCGCAACTCTCTATGCCGGCGCCAGCCAGCTGGTGGGGATTGAACTGTTTGGACAAAAGATCGAGGCCTGGCTGGTCATCCTGTCAATCTTTGCCGTCAACTTCCGACACATCCTTTATTCGGCAGCCATGGTGCGCCCCCTCGCCCACTGGTCGCTCGGTCGCAAGCTGATCGCCTTCTTTTTCCTGGTCGATCCACAATTTGCCGAATCTGTACGCCGCAATGAAAACGGTGAAAAGATTTCCTTCTCCTGGTACATGGGATTTGCCCTTGCCATCTATTTCCCATGGCTGATCACCACCGTTCTCGGCGTGATGTTCGGAAAGCTGATCGGTGATCCACGCGCACTCGGATTTGATGTGCTGTTACCGATCTATTTTATGGGCATGGTGCTCGGCTTCCGCAAAAGACAGAATTTCTATCCCGTCATGCTCGCAAGTGGCATCGGCGCCATCGTCGCTTTCCATGTGGTCGGCTCACCCTGGCACGTCAGCCTCGGTGCCTTTGCCGGTATTCTGGTGGCTGTGCTGCTGCCTCCGGCACCGAGCCACATAAACAATATTGAAGAAGCCGGGGAGCAGAGCCTGTGAGCGATCTTTTCAACACCTACACGCTCTGGCTTATCATCGCTGGTGCAATCGCCACCTATATGACGCGCATTGGCGGTTATCTTCTGATGACCCGCATGAAATCCATTCCGCCACGTGTCGAGGCCGGATTGAATGCGGTACCGGTCGCGGTTTTGACCACTCTGGTCACGCCCACCTTTTTTGACGGTGGTTACGAGGTCAAGGCCGGCATGATCGTCGCCATGATCGTTGGTTTGCGCTTTCCCGGTCTTACCATGCTGTTTGCCGGATGGTTACTTGTCGTTACCACCCGGCATTTTGTCGGTTAAGGCCTAATGCCTCAAACTGCGGCAGTGGCCTGATCAAGCCATGCCAGAACTGCCTCGTCGCTCAATAGCGGCGAGATTTTTTCCCGGACATTGGCGTGGTAGGCATTCAGCCAGTCACGCTCCTCCGCCGTCAGCAGCTCTGCCACCACCAGACGGCGATCAATCGGGCACCATGTCAGCGTCTCAAAAGCAAACATCGGCAGATCACCGCCCTCAATCTGTTCCGGCTCCGTCACATAGATCAGGTTCTCGATACGAATGCCAAACTGACCAGGACGATAATATCCCGGCTCATTGGACAGGATCATGCCTGGCAGAAACTCTTGTGTGGCAAGACGGGCAATGCGCTGCGGCCCCTCATGCACAGAGAGATAAGAGCCCACGCCGTGGCCTGTACCATGTCCGTAATCGACACCGGCTTTCCAAAGGGCAATACGCGCCAACGGATCGAGATCGCAGCCACGGGTTCCCTTGGGGAAGCGCGCCGCACTGATGGCAATCATGCCTTTCAGAACAAGCGTGAAGAACTTCTTCTGCTCAAAGGGCACATCACCAATTGCAACCGTGCGCGTAATGTCTGTTGTACCATTCACATATTGAGCGCCGGAATCGACAAGGAACATTTCGCCAGCATTCAACATGCGGTCAGTTGGCGTCGTAACGCGGTAGTGAATGATCGCCGCATGCTCACCGGCACCGGAAATAGTATCGAAGGAAATATCCTTGAGCGGGTTCTGCATGCGCGACCCGACATGAGACCGAGTACGCTCAAGCATTTTGACCGCTTCGATTTCGCTGACACTGCCCGGCTTGGCATTGTCCAGCCAATAGAGAAACTCCACCATGGCTGCGCCATCCTGTAGATGGGCGGCAACACTGCCGTTCAGCTCTGCTGTATTTTTGCAGGCACGTGGCAGCTTGGCAGGATCAACAACCTCAACCAACTCACCACCGGCAAGCGTAATGGCATTGCGCAGGGCAACCGGCGCAAGATCGGCGTCAACGGCAATCCGTGCACCGTCCTTGGCGTGCCGGCGCAGACGTGTCTCAATTTCGGATGGCGGCAGCTGCACGGCCAGCTGCGCCAGATAGGCCTCTACTTCGATGCCGGTCTTGCGCTTGTCGAGAAAGATTTCGGCCGTGCCATCGGCAAAAACCAATGCGCGTGCCAAAGGATGCGGCGTGTGCGGCACGTCATTGCCGCGGATGTTGAAAATCCAAGCCACGGAAGACGGCTCACCGATCAGCACAGCCTGCAGGTTTGCAGCGGTCAGATCCTGAGCAATGGTGGCAATCTTTTCACGCGCCAGAACGCCGGCATGCATTTCCGTCTGGATGGTAACAGCACCGAGAGGTTCGGACGGGCGGTCTTTCCACACGGCATCGAGCGGATTGTGCTGCAGGAGAACGATCTCACCACCAGCATCTTTTAGCGAAGCCTCAAGTCGGCGCAGTTCAGCACCGGTATGCAGCCATGGATCAAGACCCAACCGGAAACCCTTCGGGGCATTTTTCTTCAGCCAGATTGGCGGCGGGGCATTGACCAGATCGCCACCGGTGAAGACATCACCATCCACTTGCTCAACCAGCTGCGTGGTGTAGCGTCCGTCCACAAACACGATGGCTTGCGTGCGGGTTACCAGAATGACGCCCGCCGAACCGGTAAAACCGCTGAGCCACGACATGCGCTCGGCCGAGGCCGGTACATATTCGCCCTGATAGTCATCCGCGCGCGGCACCAGAAAACCGTCGATACCAAGAGCATCAAACGAAGCCCTCAAGGCCTCAACCCGCTCACGGCCATATTGCGGGGCGGAAGTGGTTTCGAACGACTGAAACATGAACTGCTTTCCAAAAGATTCCATTGTGGCCGCGAATTTATAGCCGCGCTGCTAATGGGTCCAGCCGAAAGAACGGCGTGAAACTGGCAACACCTAAAAAACCATCAGGAAACCGCGGCATTTGCATATGTTTTGCGCAAAAAAGCCGCAATCTGCATACGAACCACCCCTAGCCATGCATCAAACGCATAACACCATTGTAGTCAGCCACCTACCTGAACTGAAAAGTATAACTTATGTTCTAATCATCGAAGGGAACACGAGGTTTCCTTCCGTATGTAAGGAACACGGCAATGGCAAAATCTTTCTTCCGCACAGCTTTCGATCGCGTTATTGAAGCTCGCGAGCGTCAGGTCGGCCGTTACGTAAACGGCGCGCTCCTGAACCTTGACGACCAGTCTCTCAAGGCTCTTGGCACCAGCCGCGAAGAACTTCGCCGCAAGGGCACCAGCTACGTATTCTGACTGTTACGCCCGGCTTGCTTTCTCCTCCTCCCGAAGTGGCCTGGCATCGGAATACGTTTCCCGCTCGAGCACCCTCCCAGCTCGCGGGCGATCAGCATGACTGATCGAAAGGCGACGCGAAAGCGTCGCCTTTTTTATTGGCTAGGTGCCAAAATGGCGGAAAAAATCTCTGCATTTGCTGCATTGCTTAAAAAAATCCAATGACGTATCGACGGCGGATACACCCGCTCGCTCAAAGACCTCAGATATCAAGCAAAAGCGCGCTTACTTGCACAGGTGACCATTACTTACGCAGGTGAATCGTCACCCAGCCATTGCGCCAGATGGTGCGAACATGGCTGAGATGTTCGCCATTATAGGCAGCCAGAACCTTCCAGCGCTGCGATGACAGAATACCTGAGAGGATTACCGAACCACCCGGAGCGAGATGTGCAACTAGCTGCGGCGCCATCTTGATCAGTGGCCGCGCCAGAATATTGGCGATGATCAGATCAAACGGGCCATGTTTGGCAAAGGCATCCGAATGGAAACCGGGGGCTGTTTCCAGAGACACACCCTGGACAATACCGTTGAGGCGCACATTTTCCTTGGCGACGCGCACAGCAATCGGATCGATATCGGTGGCAAGAACCGGAATGCGGCGCATCTTGGCAACGGCAATTGCCAGAACGCCACTGCCGGTGCCCAGATCAAGCGCATTGCGCACGGTACGGGCCCGCACAACCGATTCAATCATTTCAAGGCAGCCGGCTGTCGTGCCGTGATGACCGGTTCCGAAGGCCTGCCCGGCTTCGATTTCAATCGAGATATCGTTGACGCGAACCTTGTCGCGGTCATGGGAGCCGTGAACCAGAAAACGCCCTGCCCTGACCGGTTTCAAACCTTCCAGCGACTTGGCAATCCAGTCGATGTCGGGAATGACCTCACGCTGGACGGCAAGATGCGGGAAAGCGCTTTTCAGAAGTGTGTCGAGACGCTCGCGGACTTCGTCTTCTTCTTCAAGAAGCAGATAGACGGAGGCTTCCCAGATGTCCTTCTTTTCATCGACCTCGGTAGTGGCGATGGCAATGCCATCTTCCTCGAACACCTCGGTCATGACATCCAGTACCTGACCGGCCTCGATTTCAGTGGTCGTCACATAGAGGCGGATCTCGCTCACGGCAGCATCTCTTTCGGAAAATATCGAACTTGCCTGCCTTTGCCACAAAAGCAGGCGCAGTCCAATACCACCAGAGAAGAAACCGGCATTAACCCTTCAGGAGATTTTGCAGTTTCTGTACCGCAACATCAGGGTTTTCGCCGTAGGCAATGGTGCTGACGAAACGTCCCTGCGAATCCAGCAGGAAAACCGACGCAGTATGATCCATGGTGTATTCACCGTTCGGATCTTTTTCATCCACCGGAACGCGCTTGGCGTAAACGCGGAAGCTCTTGATCATTTCGGCAATCTTGTCCGGCTCGCCGGCAATACCAGTGATACGGCTGGTGACGTTGGAAATATACTGACCAAGGATTTCCGGCGTATCACGCTCGGGATCAACCGTAACGAAATAGCCCTGCATCTTGTCGCCGGCCGGATCGACCTTCTCCATCCAGCCATTCAGCTCGAAAAGGGTTGTCGGGCAGACTTCAGGGCAATGGGTAAATCCGAAAAACAACGCCGTCGGTTTGCCCTGGAAGGCCTTTTCGGTAATCGGCTGGCCGTTTTGGGCAACAAGCTGAAACGGCGCGCCATAAGGGCCTTCCGTCATATGCTGCTTTGACTCAGACAACGCAAATGCCAGCCAGGTAACAACACCGCCCAGAAGGACAACAACACACCAGAGAACGATACGGACTTTTTTCATGCCAGATCAGCCTTCACACCAAATTTGATGACCACCAATGCGGCAGCATCCCAGTCTCGACAGCAGATAATCAAACTTGCCCCTGACCGCAAATCAACAACCAGTTGATTAAAGGTACTGCGCGGATTTGCCGCCCTCGCCTACGTCGTCAGGTCAAAGGCACCAGGAAAGACCTGTCTGCGACAGGGTGAGGAAAATATCGACGCCATGCGTCATCCAGCCCTGAAATGCCAGCAGGCTGACACCCAGAAAGCTCAAGATGGCCACAGCCATCAGCAGCATGTGATTTGTGTTTCGCAGTAACGTCGACATGCCTTGATGATAACATCGATGCCCCTCACCAACAACAGGACCAAAAACTGAAAGCCTGAGAAAAGGCGCCGTTAGTAAAAGGTTAAACGGTTACAGTGCATGATCGTCATGCGGTCTTCCAAGATAGCGACATGACGTCTGCCGGGTTTTCCAAAAAGCCGGTCTTCCGCATTACCTGCCATTATGAACATCCGGACTTTAGCGCGTCCAGAACCGCCAGGAAGAATTCAGACCATGACGAATGCAATCAAGCAATCGGGTTCTCATCTCGAAATCGTTTCCTTCCATCTTGGCGATCAGGAATTCTGCATCGACATCATGGCAATCCGTGAAATTCGTGGCTGGGCACCGGTTACGCCTATGCCGCACACGCCTCCTTACGTTCTCGGTCTTATCAACCTGCGTGGCGCCGTTATTCCTGTCATCGACATGGCCTGCCGCCTCGGTATGAAAATGACCGAACCTTCGGAACGCTCTGCCATCATCGTCACCGATATCGGCGGCAAGCTGGTTGGTCTGCTGGTGGAACAGGTTTCCGACATGATGACCATCCGTTCGGAAGACCTGCAGCCGACACCGGAAATCATTCCTGAGACCCAGCGCAGCTTCTCGCACGGCATCGTCGCGCTTGAGAAGAGCATGGTCTGCTTCCTCAACCTCGATACGGTCATCGCGGAAGAACTGTCCCGCGAAGCCGCTTAAGACTTTACATTACTGAGATTTTCGAAACGGCAGGCCTTACGGCTTGCCGTTTTTCCATGTCGGGTTCTGCCCGTAGAGCGGCACGGTTGAAATTGCCATCTTGGCCGAACCATCGGTCAATTCGCGGGTGTGCACCAGATAGATCAACGTATCATTCTGCTTGTCGTAAATGCGGGTCACCAAAAGCTTCTTCCACACCAGCGACATGCCCTGACGGAACACTTCCTCACCATCCTTGGAAAGATCGATATCACCGATCTCGACCGGCCCGGTCTGGTTGCAGGAAATGGCATTGTTGGACGGGTCTTCAAACCAGTTGCCGTTTTTCAGCCGGTCAATGACACCACGCTCAAAATAGGTGACGTGGCAGGTCACGCCCTTCACTTCCGGATCGGCTACCGCCTCAACGATAATGTCGTTGCCAATCCAGTCGACGCCGACTTCACCAACCACCTGCGCATGCGCAGCGGTGACCGGAACCGCAACAAGCACGCCAACCATCAGTTTCCGTAACAGGGATAATGCCATTCCAGCCTCCATTTGATATCCCAAAGATAGGATCACGGTGAAGGATGGCAAGTTGAAAGGCGTGCGTTTTAACGCCGCCGCATGGTGCAGGGCTCATAACCGCCGGAATGGACCTTACCAGCCACCATGCCGATCTTGCCGGGAATATCCCTGATCTCTGGCACTTCGATCGATTTGGCCATTTCGATGGCCGCAGAGGCACACACCAGAGCGTCTTCGGCGGCATTGTGGTGCACAAAGCGCAGGCCCAGGTGCCCGGCGATGATGTTGAGTTTATGTGAGGGCAATTGCGGCCAGATCTTCTGGGACATTTTCACGCTGCACAGATAGGAAAACGTCGGATAGCTCTGCCGGTACTTGTCGAAGCAGGCGCGCAGCACGCTAAAGTCGAAGGCCGCATTATGGGCAATCATCGTCGCACCCTGAAAATCATCGATAAACTCGTCCATCACCTCCGGAAATTCCGGCGCATCTTCAACCGTTTCCGGCCGAATGCCGTGAATGGAGATATTGAACGATGAAAAGCGCATCTCACGCGGACGGATCAATCTTTCCTCGACCCGCACCACCTGACCATTTTCCACCCATGCCAGACCGACAGAACAGGCGCTGCCGCGCTCTTCATTGGCAGTTTCAAAGTCGATGGCGATGGTCTTCAAAGGGCGATTCCCGATTGGTTCTTGGGGACCGCATAATACAATTTCACCTGAAATAGAACCGCTTGACGCCCGCCCGTCGGCCAGAACAACAAACGCCTTGTTTAAAAGCAAGTTTCGGGTGGCACGACTCACAAATCTCGATACACCAGTATCCATCACACATATTTCGTCGGGGCACGGCAATGGCAGCGATACAACGGCAAATGAACGCCAGCGAATGGGCCATGCTCATTGCCCTGTCGGTCCTGTGGGGCGGTTCCTTTTTCTTCATCGGCGTTGCGGTGAAGGAACTGCCACCGTTGACCATCGTCACACTCCGTGTCGGATTGGCGGCCATTGCGCTGCTTATCGTCTGCCGTGTCATGGGGTTGAAGCTGCCAAGAGAAGGCCGCATCTGGCGCGCCTTCTTTGCCATGGGCATTCTCAACAACATTATCCCCTTTTGCCTGATCGTCTGGGGCCAGACCCATATTGCCAGTGGCGTTGCCTCCATTCTCAACGCCACAACGCCGTTGTTTACCGTCATTGTCGCGCATTTTCTGACGATTGATGAAAAGCTCTCACCCAACAAACTGGCTGGCGTGCTGATCGGCTTTGTTGGCGTCGCCACCATGATCGGCCCATCTGCCCTTGGCGGCAGCGGATCAAATCTTTGGGGCCAGCTTGCCATTTTGGGTGCAGCCACGTCCTACGCCTTTGCCGGTATCTTCGGCCGCCGTTTCAAGACCATGGGTGTTGCACCACTGATGACAGCAACCGGCCAGATTTCATCGTCGACCCTGATGTTGATTCCGGTTGCTCTACTGATCGATCAGCCGTGGACACTGGCCATGCCAAGTACTGCCACCTGGGGCGCCTTGCTCGGCATCGCCCTGCTCTCCACCGCGCTTGCTTATCTGCTGTTCTTCCGCATTCTCTCCACCGCCGGGGCCACCAATCTTGCGCTTGTCACCTTCCTCATTCCAGTCAGCGCCATTTTGCTCGGCTCGCTGGTTCTCGGTGAACAGCTGGAAATGAAACATTTTGTTGGCATGGCGATGATTGCCGCCGGTCTTGTCGCCATTGATGGCCGCTTGTTGCGCCGCGTGAAAGCGGCGGGCTGATCCAGACCCGACGCGCTCTATCACGGCTCCCAATAGGGCGGTGAACCAAACGCCTTACGCAAATGATCAGCAAGCGCTCTCAGCTTGGCAGACGGACGCCGTCCCTCCGGATGGGCAATGTAGATAAATTCATCTTCCGCCTGTATGCCGACATCGATCACGGTCAAGCTGCCATCCCTGATGGCAGGGCCGGCAATAAAGGTTGGCAACAGCGCGATGCCAAGACCTGCCACCGCTGCGTCGCGGATCATATCGCCATGATTGACCCGCAGTGCGACTTTTGCCCTGACGATGACGGCACCGTTTGGGCCGACAAACCGCCAGTCCGCGACACCACGATTGGTGTAAAAAATTCCGCGATGTCCCTCCAGTTCAGCGGCATTATGGGGTGTTCCATGCTGTTTCAGATAGTCAGTTGATGCCACCAGCAGACGTCGGCTGGGCGCCAGCTTCCATGCCATCAATCGTGAATCAACAATCGGCCCATGCCGCACCACCGCATCAAATCCGGCCGACGACACATCGACACGCCGGTCATCCATATCCAGACTGACCTCGAGCGCCGGGTTCTGCAACAGAAATGGATAAAGCGCAGGGCCAAGATGCAGCCGACCAAAGGTCACAGGCGCAGACAGGCTGAGCGCGCCTTTCAGATCACCACGCCGCTCGGCCATGTCATCCGTGGCATCCCGCACTTCATTGACGATGCGCACTGCCCTTTCCAAAAAGGCACTGCCGTCTTCCGTCAGGCTGAGGCTGCGGGTGGTTCTGTGCAGCAGGGTCGTGCCCAAAACACGCTCGAGTTCCGACAACCGGTCGCTCACCACAGATTTCGAAAGATTGAGGCGGCGCGATGCCTCGCTGATCGACCCGGATTCTGCAACGGCCACAAATGCGGTTATTCCTTCAAGTTTCATCATTGTTCGGTTTTTCCGGAAAGCTGAGCAAATACTTGCAGACTAATCAGAACGATTGAGAAAAGCCATATTCGCTGCAGGCAAACACGCCACTCCAAACAAAGGAAAATGATCATGACACGCTTGCAGAACAAGACAGCACTCATCACTGGCGGCACCAGCGGCATCGGCCTTGAAACGGCCCGCCAATTTATTAGCGAAGGCGCACGCGTCGCCGTCACCGGCACCAACCCTGCCACCATCGAAAAGGCGAAAGCTGTGTTGGGTGATGATGTGCTTTACATCCGTGCCGATGCCGGAAACGTTGCATCACAGAAAGAAATTGCTGACCAGATCGCCGCAAAGTTCGGCAAACTCGACATCCTCTTCGTCAACGCAGGCGTGGCTGAATTCCGCACCATGGATCAATGGGATGAAGCTGCCTTTGACCGCTCGGTTTCGGTCAATGTCAAAGGCCCGTTCTTCCTGGTGCAGGCGCTGCTGCCTGTTTTCAGCAACAAGGCCTCCATCGTGCTTAATACCTCGGTCAACGCCCATATCGGCATGCCAAATTCCAGCCTCTATGCGCTGACCAAAGCAGCCCTGCTGTCGCTGTCCAAGACATTGTCGGGTGAACTGCTTGGCCGTGGCATCCGCGTCAATGCCGTTAGCCCCGGTCCGGTTGAAACCCCGTTGCATGAAAAATTCGGACTGGATGATGCCGGTAAAAAAGCCATGGCCGACGCGATTGTCGCGCAAATCCCTCTGGGACGATTTGGCCATGTTGCAGAAATTGCCAAGGCCGTTGTTTTCCTGGCATCCGATGAGGCAAGTTTTACGGTTGGCGCTGAACTGATTATCGATGGTGGCATGATTACCCTGTAACGCTAGGCCCCTCTCAGCCCTGATTTTCCCGGAGCGGATGAAACCACTCCGGGAAACAGCATTGACATCAAGGCATATGCCACGCATTTTCACGCCATGATCAAAAACGCAACCATCGTGATGCTCAACATCGTGACCACCGGTACCCCGGCGGGCAAAGGATTGTTGACGCGTTAAACCGATCATCCATCCAGCCCTGCCAAAAAGAGCAGGGTTGATGAAACACCTGCTCTCCGGTCCCAAAATAGGAGAACAGGCATGCCGCCAGCCCAAAACCAAAACCTTGACTATGCTGATTTCGACCGTTCCGACATCACCGTACGGGCAACCCGTCTGGATGATGCGGCTGCGATCACCGAAATCATGAACCTGCCCGGCGTTCGCCATGGCACCTTGCGGCAACCATTTCAAAGCGTTGAGAAAACCCGCAAATTCATTGAAAGCGCCTCTCCTAACGACATCACGGTTCTGGCAGAATGGCGCGGCAGGATCATTGGCAATGCCGGCCTTCACCGCAAGGTGGGCCGGCAGCTGCACGCAGCTTCGCTTGGCATTGGCATTCACGATGATTTCGCTGGCAAGGGCGTCGGCTCGGTCCTGTTATCAGCCCTGATTGACGCTGCCGACAACTGGCATGATATCCGCCGTATTGAACTCAGCGTCTTCACTGACAATACGGCCGGAATTCATCTCTACGAAAAATTCGGCTTTCAGCACGAGGGCATCCTTAGACAATACGCCTTTCGCAACGGCGAATATGTCGATGCCTATATGATGGCGCGTCTACGCGGTTGAGGACCATACCGCTGCCCTGACTGACATGGTCGCAGCGGCACCCGCCGCTCAGCCACCAATCAGCGCCAGCCACTCATCCTCATCCATGGTCTGGATACCAAGCTCGACAGCCTTTGCGAGCTTGGAACCGGCACCGGGACCAGCCACCAGAATATCGGTCTTTTTCGATACCGAACCTGCCACCTTCGCACCAAGGCTTTCCGCGCGGGCTTTGGCCTCATCGCGGGTGAATTTCTCCAGCGAGCCGGTAAACACCACCGTCTTGCCGGCCACCGGACTGCCCTCGGTCGATGGCTTTTCGGCCTCCTTGGGCTGCAGTTCGGCAATCAGCTCGTCGATCACCTTCAGATTGCGCGGCTCCTTATAGAACTCGACAATCGAACGGGCGACAACCTCGCCAATACCATCAATGCTGTTGAGCTCGGCCCAAGCCTCACCCGTCAGCGAAGCCGCGGCCTTCATCGCATCTTCAAAGTGTTGGTAAGTGCCGTAAGACCGCGCTAGCAGCTTTGCCGTGGTTTCACCGACATGGCGAATGCCAAGCGCAAAGATCAGGCGGTGCAGGTCGATTTCACGACGCGCATCAATGGCATCGAACAGCTTCTTGACGCTGACCTTGCCGAAACCGTCGATATTCTCTAGCTTGGTCAGGTGAGACCCTTCCTGACGTTTTTTCAGTGTGAAAATGTCAGGCGCCGTTTTGATCCACAGCATCGGGTCTTCGCTTTCAAAGAAGAAATCGATCTGCTTGGTGCCAAGCCCTTCAATGTCGAAAGCGTTGCGTGACACGAAATGTTTCAGATGCTCCACCGCCTGCGCGCGGCAAACGAAACCGCCGGTACAACGGGTCACCGAATCGAGCTTGCCAGTCTTTTCATTGCGTTCCCGCACCGCGTGGCTTTTGCACACCGGGCAGGTCTGCGGAAACTCGTAAGGCGCCGCATCCGCAGCCCGTTTCTCAGGGATGATGTCCAGCACCTGCGGAATGACATCGCCGGCGCGCTGCACGATAACGGTGTCGCCGACACGGATATCATGCCCGACCGGGCGAATACGCTCGCCGCTATTGCCGATACCTTCGATGTAATCCGCGTTGTGCAGCGTGGCGTTGGTCACCACCACACCACCCACCGTTACAGGCGTCAGACGCGCCACCGGCGTCAACGCACCTGTGCGACCAACCTGGATATCGATGCCCTCGACAATGGTGAAGGCCTGTTCTGCCGGGAATTTGTGGGCGGTTGCCCAGCGTGGACTGCGTGAGCGAAAGCCCAAACGCTCCTGCAGATCCAGACTGTCTACCTTGTAGACCACACCATCGATATCATAATCGAGATTGGGGCGTTCAACGCCGATTTCACGATAATGCTCAAGCAGTTCCTCAATGGAATTGATTCGACGCATCAGCGGATTGACGGGGAATTTCCACTCGCGGAATTTTTCCACGATGCCATATTGTGTGTCGGACAAACGCGTCGCCTGCCCACCATTGGACACCTCACCCAGCGCGTAGGCAAAGAACCGCAACTTGCGTGCCGCAGTCACCTTCGCATCAAGCTGGCGCAGTGATCCGGACGCCGTGTTGCGCGGGTTCACATAGGTCTGTTTGCCTTCGGCCTCCATCTGGGCGTTGAGCGCCAGAAAGTCGCTCTTGGCCATATAAACTTCGCCACGCACCTCAACCACATCAGGTGCACCAGCAGGAAGCGTATTGGGAATTTCTGAAATGGTCAGAATGTTGGCAGTGACATTTTCACCGGTCGTGCCGTCACCACGGGTGGCCGCCGATTTCAGCCTGCCGTTTTCATACCGGATCGACATGGACAGCCCGTCGATCTTTGGCTCAGCGGTAAAAGCAATCGAGTTATCCGGCAGCCTGCCGAGAAAACGATAAACCGAAGCAATAAAGTCCTGCACATCTTCGTCGGAAAACACGTTGTCGAGCGACAGCATCGGCCGCGCATGCACAATCGGCGCAAATGTCGGCAGTGGCGCAAAACCGACCTTTCTCGATGGACTGTCAGCCCGCACCAGTGTTGGAAACGCCACCTCTATCGCATCGTTACGTCGCTTGAGTGCATCATAGTCCGCATCGGAAATCTCCGGCGCATCCTTGCCATGATAAAGCGCATCATGCCGCGCGAGCTCTGCGGCGAGATAGGCAAGCTCGGAAGAAGCCTCAAGTTCGGTCAATTTATCAACCGGGGTCAGTTCGTTTGCCATGGATGCCTCGCGCATGAATCTGCAACGCTTTTAGCGAATTATTTCGGCATGCAAAACCATCGCTTTGCAAAACACAGGAATAGATTATCCTGAAAATCCGGATCGATACAGAACCGGAGACACCAATGGAATTTACCACGCTTCTCGCCTTCGCCGCCGCATTTTTTGTGTTTGCAGCTAGTCCCGGCCCCGACAATATGACCATCATCGCTCGCACCATCACCCATGGCGCGGCATCCGGTTTCGCCTATGGTGCAGGCACCGTTGTCGGCATTCTGATGTTTTTGACTTTGGCCGCCTTTGGCCTTTCCATCATTGCCAGTGAAATGAGCATGGTGATGACCGTTCTGCGTTATGCTGGTGCCGCCTATCTGGTGTGGATGGGCATCAGACTGTGGACAGCAGAGCCTGTCGTTCCACAGTTGCAGCCAACAGCCAGCCAGCGTGGCCTGCTGCCGGTTTTCATGGCCGGTATTGCCCTAAACCTCGGCAACCCGAAAATGCCGCTGTTTTATGTGGCTCTGCTTCCCAACGTGGTTGGCGCATCCCTGACGCTGGATCACCTTGCGGCACTTGCAGCCATCGTCATTGCGGTAGAGATTGTCGTGATCAGTGGCCATGTGGCACTTGCCGTGCGGGCTCGCAGCCTGTTACGCCAACCTCACATCGTACGGCGGGTCAATCGCACCGCTGGCGGCGTCATGATCGGCTCAGGCATCGTCGTCGCGACAGCACGTTAACAAGGGTAATTTCAGCATGAGCAAGACGATGACCATCAGCACGGACACGATGCGCATCCTGCAACCCTATCCAGACATCTATGCCTATTACGATGGCCGAATGAACAAGCGCCTTTATTCGCCGGAGCCGAACTGGCTAGATGACGGCGCCTACACGCTGGGCACCGCCTCCTATGCCATCGTCTCAGAAGGCCATGCGCTGGTTTATGATACGCATATGTCGCTTGATCACGCCCGTTTCATCCGCAACCATCTGCAAAGCCTTGATGTCAGCAAAATCACGGTCGTGCTCAGCCACTGGCACACCGACCATATTGCAGGAAACGAGGTGTTTGCCGATTGCGAGATCATTGCGCTGGCCTTTACCGCAGACACCATGGCGAAAAACCGTGAGGCGCTTGCCAAGCGCAATCCACCGATCTCGCCGGTCATCATGCCGACACGCACCTTTGAGACCACGCTCAGCCTTCAGATCGGCAAACGGCTCGTGGAGATGCACCACTTCGATATTCACAGCGCCGATGGCAATGTGCTGTGGCTACCGCACGAAAAAATCCTGTTTGCGGGCGACACGCTTGAAGACACCGTGACCTATGTCTCAGAGCCCGAACATATCACCACCCATATCGAAGAACTGAAGCGTATGCGCCAATGGCAAATTGCCAGAATTCTTCCCAATCATGGCCTTGAGCAGCGTATCGCCGAAGGCGGTTATGCACCGGAGCTGATTGACGCCAACCGAGCCTATCTGGAACGCCTGACCGGCCCGCACGGCCTGGCACTGGCCGACAAGCAGACGCTTGAAGAATTTGTGGCACCGGAAGTGGCGAGCGGCGCAATTGTCTATCACGCCGATTACGAAGAGGTTCACCGTCACAATATCGATGCGCTCAGGAAGATACGGGCCTTGTAGGGCCCGTTTGATAACGCTAGTCGCTGTTTAGTCCTTGGCAGCCAGAAGACGGGCTGCAGCAGCCCTCGCCTCATCCGTAACAGAGGCACCCGCCAGCATACGGGCGATTTCCTCGGTGCGGTGCTGCGGCTCCATCGTTGCCACCTTGGTGGCAATCCGCTCGGTGCCATCACCAGTCGGCCCCTTGGAGATCAGCAGATGCGTCGCCGCACGTGCCGCCACCTGCGGGGCATGGGTCACTGACAGAACCTGAACGGTCTTTGACAATCTGCGAAGCCGCTGGCCGATTGCATCGGCAACTGCACCGCCCACCCCGGTATCGATTTCGTCGAACACCAGTGTCGGCGCGGAACCACGATCTGCCAGAGCAACCTTGAGAGCCAGCAGGAAGCGCGAAAGCTCACCGCCCGACGCCACCTTCATGATCGGCCCTGGACGTGTGCCGGGGTTGGTCTGCACGTGGAATTCAACCACGTCGATCCCCTCGGCCGTCGCCGCATCGGCATCGGTCGTGACTTCAACGGTAAAACGGGCGCGTTCCAGCTTAAGGGCTGGTAGTTCCGCCATGACAGCGTCCGACAATGCGCTGGCTGCAGTGTGCCGCTTGTGCGACAGTGCAACGGCAGCCTGATCGAAATCGGCCTTTACCAGATGCAGATTTGCTTCAAGCTTCGCCAGGGTTTCTTCACCGGCATCAAGCTCGGCAAGGTCAGCCACCATCTTTTCGGCCAAGGCAGGCAGCTCGATCACCGGCACGGAATATTTGCGACCCGCTGCACGCAGTGAAAACAACCGCTCTTCAACACGCTCCAGCTCACGCGGATCAAATTCCGTACGGCGCAGCGCGGCTTCCACTTCAGTCTGCGCATTGGAAAGGTTGTCCAGCGCTGCATCCAGCAACTGCACCGTATCTTCCAAAAGACCGGGTGCTTCGTGGCTCTTGCGCTCCAGACGACGCATCATCGATGCAATCATCGGCACAGGCGACGCGTTGCCATTCAAAAATTCGCTGGCTTCGGCAATATCACCGGCGATGCGCTCAGACTTCTGCATGACGGCGCGGCGTTCCGCCAGTTCGTCTTCCTCACCGTCCTGCGGTGAAAGCTTTTCAAGCTCTTCGACAGAAGATCGCAAGAATTCAGCCTCACGGGCCGCCGCTTCCACCTTGGCGCGGTGCACTTTCAAGCCGCGCTCGGCATCTTTCCATTTGCGGTAAAGTCCCTGCAGCGACAAGGCCTCGTCACTCAAGCCTGCAAAGGCGTCGAGAAGTGCGCGATGCGCATCGGTATCGACAAGGGCGCGGTCATCATGTTGGCCGTGTATCTCGACCAGCAGCACGCCCAACTGGCGCATCATCTGCACGCTGACTGCCTGATCATTGACATAGGCCTTGGTGCGGCCATCAGCGGATTGTACGCGGCGGAAAATCAGATCGCCGTCATCATCAAGGCCGTTTTCACGCAACAGAAGGCGTGCCGGATGGTCGTTTGCCAGTTCGAAGGTGGCAGTCACCTGGCCCTTATCCTCACCATGACGCACAAGGCCACCGTCCCCTCGCCCACCAAGTGCAAGAGACAAACTGTCAAGAAGAATAGATTTACCGGCGCCCGTTTCACCTGTTAGCACCGACAGGCCCGCCTCGAACGCAAGATCGAGCCGTTCAATCAGGACGATATCCCGGATCGATAACTGCGTGAGCATGGGTTACACCCTCAGATCAAACGCCAAGAAGCTTGAGGCCAGCCTTGGAAATCCACGATCCCTTGTTCTCGCGTGGCTGAAGTCCGCCGGACTGCAACAGCTTGAACGAATCGGCATACCATTGGCTGTCCGGATAGTTGTTGCCCAGAACCGCAGCGGCGGTCTGTGCTTCGTCCGTCAGACCCATTGCATAATAGGATTCGGTCAGACGCGCCAAGGCTTCTTCGATCTGGTTGGTATTTGGATATGTCTCGACCACAACGCGGAAGCGCTTGATGGCAGCCAGATATTCCTTGCGCTCAAGGTAATAACGACCGACCTGCATTTCCTTGCCTGCCAGCTGGTCGCGTGCAAAGCGGATCTTCGCCTGCGCATCGCTGACATATTCCGAATTCGGATAATCATTGACCACCTTGGACATCGCTTCGATGGTGCGGGCAGCAGCGCGCTGGTCCTGCGTTACGTCAACGATCTGCTTGGAATAAGCCAGGCCGACCAGATACTGAACGTAAGCGGAATCTTCAGAACGCGGATATTGCTTGAGGTAACGGTTGCCAGCTGCGATGGCCTGCTCGTTACGATTCATACGGGTGCTGACGAATGTCTGCATCACCAGAGCCTTGCGGCCCCACTCCGTAAACGGATGTTGTTTGTCGATCGCTTCGAACTTGCGCGATGCTTCGGTCATGTTGCCGGAGTTCATGTTGGCGAGACCCTGCTTGTAGAGTGTCTCAGCCGATTCGCTTTCGAAACCAAGTTTGGTGATGTCGATATCTGGGTCCGACTGGCATGCGGTCACGAGCGTTGCAGCCCCGGCCAGCAACATCGATACAAGCGCGACCCGAACC
This sequence comes from Rhizobium sp. CG4, assembly GCF_023701965.1. NCBI lineage: Bacteria > Pseudomonadati > Pseudomonadota > Alphaproteobacteria > Hyphomicrobiales > Rhizobiaceae > Rhizobium > Rhizobium sp. CG4. The sequence goes on from NZ_JABAEG010000001.1 coordinate 319,578, forward strand.
GTTCTATTCATTGCACCAGACCCTACATGCTTCATTATACAGATCCCATTTCGCGCAAATACATCAACATCAGCTTTGCACTGGCGTTTCTAGCCATAAAAGCGTCGGTAGAGCAACGCAATGATGACGCATTAACGCATTTTTATGGCGTACCACTTTGAAGAGGACGAATATTTCCTGTTTTTCAGGTCAAAAGACGCCGTGTTTTATTCTCTCAGCTGCACATTTTCCTGTCATCGCTTGTGAGTCGCGACTGGTTCCAGCAAGCGGAGAAAATGTGAACAGTGCCATGCATTTTCATAGAAAAAAGCCGCATCCAGAGGATGCGGCTTTCAAAATCTTCAATCACGAAATCAGGCAGACCAAGGCGACACGTCAGCAACATTGACGCGGACAAACTCGGCTGCGCGCACGCGCTGGCTGCGGGAAACCGGAGCCTCGACAATTTCATAGGCGGTCGGATCGCTGAGCAGCGCCTTGAGCGCATTGGCGTTGACCTTGTGGCCACCACGGTAGGAACGGTAGCAGCCAATGAACTGCGCACCGGCCAGTGCCAGATCGCCAACAGCGTCCAGCGTCTTGTGACGAACGAACTCGTCCTTCTCGTAACGCAGGCCTTCCATGTTGATGACAGTGTGGTCATCGGAAATCACAACGGAGTTCTCAAGCGACGAACCGAGTGCATAACCGGCCGCCCACAGGCGCTCCACATCACGCATGAAACCGAAGGTACGGGCGCGAGACAATTCCTTGGTAAAGGTTTCTACAGTCAGATCACCAGCCCAAGTCTGACGGCCGATCAGCGGCGTATCAAAGTCGATCTCAACTTCGAACCGTGTGCCGTTGTATGGACGGAACTCAGCCCAGGAGGAACCGGCATCGATACGAACCGGCTTCAAAACGCGGATATAACGGCGCTTCACGCCGAGATTGACGATGCCAACCTGCTCGATAGCTTCGATGAACGGGAACGAGCTGCCATCCATGATCGGCGCTTCGGGACCATCAACTTCAACAACCAGATTGTCGAGGCCAAGCGCATAGATCGCGGCCATGACGTGTTCGATGGTGGCAATGGACTGTGTCTGCGATCGGCCAAGCACCGTGCAGAGATCGGTGTTGCCGACATTGGCGGAAACAGCCTTGATCTCGGTGATATTGCCGTTGTCGTGATGACGCTGGAAAACAATGCCGGTACCGGCTTCAGCCGGATGGAAGGTCATGGAAACCGGATTGCCCGAATGTACGCCAATACCGGAAATCTGCGCAGCAGCGGCGATAGTCGTTTGAAATCCAAGCAATTCGATACTCATTCACATGTGCCTTGTCTAACAGGAACCGAAAACGTCAGGGGTTCGGCTCCCCAATTCGAAATTGAGGAAACATACGGTTTTCCTCACAACTTGCAGTCATACATACGTATGGTCAGGCCACATAACAAATCACTGTTTCTTTCGCATTGTTACAAGTTTAAGAAATTGATAAATCAACATCTTTCTTCACATTTGGAAACAGTTTGTAACAAAAAACCCGGGCCTTTCGGTCCGGGTTTGGTGTTCAGAAGAATCGCATCTAATCAGTTCGACTGACGGCGCAGGAACGCCGGAATTTCCAACTGGTCGTCTTCGTGCGAGCTTGCAGCCTGCGGTGTGACACGACCCTGATTGTCGAGCTGGCCACGACGCGGTGCGTACAGACTTGCCTCAGCGGAAAGCTGACGGCGCTGCTGTGGAGCAAGCGATGGTGCGTCCATCAACTCGGAAGGAACGTTGTCGTCTTCTTCACGACGTCCCAGCGAGTTGGTGATGCGCTTCAACAGACCCATCGGGCCACGCTCTTCCGGAACAGTCGATGCCGGATGCGCAGTGCGGTGGTCCATCTCAGCCTTCACGACCGGAGGAAAGTCCTCGATCTTTGGCATGCGAACCGGCTCTACATGGCGAGGTGCCGCTGCAACTGGTTCATGGTGCACAGGTGCCTGTGGCTGCTGCATGCGTGGTGCAGCAACTGGCTCAGGTGCGTAGTGGGCCTGTGGTGCAGGTGCGGCCTGAACTGGAGCCTGACGAACAGGTGCCGGTGCTGGAGCTTCAACCGGAGCAGAAGCAAACAGCTTGCTCTGCGGGCGGAATTCAGCTTCTGCCTGTGCCTGGCGCAGCTGCTGTTCAGCAGCAGCCAGAGCCAATTCGCGTTCCATTTCGACTTCAGCCGTACGGATGGTCTGTGCGATTGGGTCAATCGCCTTAGGGGCCTGCATGACGGGGGCAGGCTGAACTGCGGCCGGAGCCGAAGCAACGGCCGCCGAAGGACGGATAAGTGGCTTTGCAGCAGCGGCCTGCGCCAGGTACTGGTCGTTCTGGCCTGCAACACGGTCGATACCGGTCGCAACAACAGACACGCGGATGAGGCCTTCGAGCGCTTCGTCGAAGGTCGCGCCGAGGATGATGTTTGCATCCGGATCGACTTCTTCGCGAATACGGGTCGCAGCTTCGTCCACTTCGAACAGGGTCATGTCGCGACCACCGGTGATGGAGATCAGCAGGCCCTGTGCACCCTTCATGGAGGTTTCGTCCAGCAGCGGGTTGGCAATAGCGGCTTCAGCAGCCTGCATTGCGCGACCTTCGCCGGAAGCTTCACCCGTACCCATCATCGCGCGGCCCATTTCGCGCATGACAGAACGAACGTCAGCGAAGTCGAGGTTGATAAGACCTTCCTTCACCATCAGGTCGGTGATGCAGGCAACGCCCGAATAGAGAACCTGGTCGGCCATTGCGAAGGCATCCGCAAAGGTGGTCTTGTCGTTGGCGATGCGAAACAGGTTCTGGTTTGGAATGACGATCAGCGTGTCGACCGACTTCTGAAGCTCCTGAATACCCTGTTCGGCAAGGCGCATACGGCGCTGGCCTTCAAAGTGGAACGGCTTGGTAACAACACCAACCGTCAGAATGCCCTTGTTGCGGGCAGCCTGTGCGACGACAGGAGCAGCACCCGTACCGGTGCCACCGCCCATACCGGCAGTAACAAAGCACATGTGTGTTCCGTTGAGGTGATCGACGATTTCATCGATGCACTCTTCAGCAGCAGCGCGACCGACTTCCGGCTGCGAACCAGCGCCGAGACCTTCGGTAACCTGAACGCCCATCTGAATGATGCGTTCGGCCTTGGTCATCGTCAGGGCCTGTGCGTCCGTGTTAGCCACAACAAAATCAACGCCCTGAAGACCAGCCGAGATCATGTTGTTTACGGCGTTGCCACCACCGCCACCAACACCGAATACGGTGATGCGAGGCTTCAACTCGGTGATATCAGGCTTATGCAGCTGTATCGTCATTGTCACATTCCTTCTTTGTCTAGGCCGCATCGCCACGCTGGCCGATTCATTACAACTCGTTACACACCTGCTCCGGCACCACGCCGGTTCAGGTCAAAAACTTTCTTTCAACCACTGCCCTACCCGGGCAATCCGTCCGCCACTTGTGCCGAACGGAGAAAACAGCCCGCCTTGAGAGGCATGTACTTCCGCGTCCGCGATCTGCGGATAAATCATCAGGCCAACCGCCGTCGAAAATGCCGGACCCTTGGCTGCAACCGGCAGACCGGAAACACCAAGCGGACGACCAATACGCACGTTACGGGCCAGAATGCGGCGCGCCGTCTCCGGCAGGCCGGTTAGCTGGCTTGCACCACCGGTCAGAACCACGCGCTTGCCGACAATCGGGCTGAAGCCGGACTTCTGGATACGATCACGGATCAGTTCCAGGGTTTCTTCGATACGGGCACGCACGATACGCGTGACCAGAGCGCGGGAAACCTGTGACGGCTGGTCACGGTCATCCTCACCGATTGGCGGGATCGAAATCATGTCACGTTCGTCTGCACCATTGGCCAGAGCCGAACCGTGAACCACCTTCAGACGCTCGGCGTCCTCGATGCGGGTCGACAGGCCGCGCGCCAGATCGGTGGTCACGTGGTGGCCACCAAGACCGATCGCGTCGGTGTGAATGAGACGGCCTTCAGCAAAAACAGAAATCGTTGTGGTGCCGCCGCCCATATCGATGGCTGCGCAACCCAGTTCGACTTCATCGTCAACCAGCGCAGCGAGACCACTTGCATATGGGGTCGCAACCATGCCCTCAACCGACAGATGAGCGCGGTTGACGCACAGCTCGAGATTTTTCAACGCCGAACGTTCTGCGGTGACAACATGCATGTCGACGCCGAGAAGATCACCATACATCGACAACGGATCACGGATGCCACGCTCGCCATCTAGCGAATAACCCGTTGGCAGGGAGTGCAGGATTGCCCGGTCCTGACGCAGCGACTGCTGGCTGGCGGCAATGAGAACCTTGCGCAGATCGCCCGCTTCAACTTCCTGGCCACCCAGATCAATGCTTGCGGTATAGATGTCGCTGGCCAGACGGCCGGCCGATACGTTGACGATCAGGCTGTCGACTGTCAGGCCTGCCATACGCTCGGCTGCATCGACAGCCAGACGAACGACGCCTTCAACGGCATCCAGATCGGCGATGACACCGGACTTCACACCGCGCGAACGCTGGTGGCCAATACCGATGATCTCAACCTTGTGGGTACGACCCGGCAACACTTCGGTTTCCTGACGTGGCGTCAGACGACCGATCATGCAGACGATCTTGGTCGAGCCGATATCCAGCACGGAAACGACATGTGACCGCTTGGAAGAAAGCGGTTTAAGGCGCGGCAGTCCAAAATGGGAAGAACCGAAAAAGCTCATATGTTCCCCGCTTTCTTGAGCGCCTTTTCACGTGCCGTAACGGCGGCCTCACGGCGCTCGGTTGCGGCTTGCGTCAACTGAATGGTGGTGCGGTCGGAAAGCCGCAAATCGATTGCTGCGATGTCGCGTGACATAACCTGCTGTTCAGCATCAAGACGCGACAGCAAATGCAGGGCCTTGGCGACATTGACTTCTGGCAGCTTGATGATGATGCCGTTGTTCAGGTGCAGGTCCCAGCGACGACCGGAGATGCGAACATAGGCTTTGACCTTGCTGCGAATTTCCGGCCAGGCGTCCAGCTGCTCCATGAAGCTTGCAGCGCCGGTTTCAGCGTCACGACCAACGAACAGCGGCAGGGCTGCAAATTTGTTATCGCGCAGCGGTGCAATCACGCTGCCGTTCTTTTCGATAAGCGACAGCTCGGAACCGTGCTGCCAGATACCGAACGCATCACGTTCCTTGAGACGGATTTCGATGGTGCGCGGATAGACCTTGCGCACATCAACATCTTCTACCCAAGGCAGATCAGCTAGGCGGCGGCGCGCCGTGTTGACATCCATAGCAACAAGCGAGGTCGTACCGTCGAGGCCGAGCAGTTGCAGAATATCGATTTCAGAGGTCTGCGCATTGCCGGACACCTTGACGTCTTCGATGGCAAAACCGGCTGCAGATGTGGTTGCCTGCGCAACGGTCTGCGTGTGGCCACCAAGCGACATGCCGTAGAGACCGGTGGCTGCAAAAAATGCGATTGCGGAAATCGTGCCTGTGTGTGCGGGAATGTTGACGCGGCCCGTTGCGAGGCTTACACAAAAGCGCACGACGCGACGCAGCGGACGAGGCAGCACGATGCGCTCGTCAGCGGCAGGAGCGAACTGCTCCACCCGGCGTCTGTTTGCTTTTTTGCCACCGATCATCGCGAACACGAAGCGTCCTCCACCATCCAGCGGACGAATTGACCAAACGTTAAACCATCATGAGCTGCCATTTCCGGCACGAGAGAGGTTGGCGTCATGCCAGGCTGAGTATTGACCTCAAGCCAGATAATCTCACCATCCTCAGACAGACGGTCATCGTAACGAAAGTCTGACCGGCTCACTCCACGACACCCGATTGCCCGGTGCGCCATAAGAGCCAATGATTGTATTTTTTGGTAAATTTTCGGTGAAATTTCTGCAGGGATGACATGTTTCGAGCCACCCGCTGCATACTTTGCATCATAATCGTAGAAGCTGTGTCCAACCGGAACCACCTCGGTGACACCGAGCGCACGATCACCCATGACACCGCAGGTCAGCTCACGGCCGGGAATATAACGTTCAACCATCACCGCGTCGCTGTAACGCCATTCCGATGACGTCAGGACCTGCGGAGGATGGGATTGATCCTCTTTGACGATCACAACTCCGAAACTGGAGCCTTCACGAACAGGCTTGACGACATAAGGCGGCGCCAGCGGGTGTTCATTGGTGAAATCGAAACGGTTCATCAGGCGCGCTTCGGCTACCGGCACGCCAGCAGCAGCAGCAACCTTCTTGGCCTGCCCCTTGTCCATGGCAAGCGCGGACGCAAGGACACCGGAACCGGTGTAAGGAATTTGCAGATATTCAAGAATGCCCTGAATGGTGCCGTCTTCGCCGAACGGGCCGTGAAGAGCATTAAAGACAACATCAGGATTAAGGCGCGACAGCACGGCCGATACATCACGATCGACATCGACGCGAGTGACCTCGTAGCCTTCGGCCTCAAGAGCAAGCGCACAGGCCTCACCTGAAGACAGGCTCACCGGCCGCTCCGATGAAAAACCACCCATAAGGACAGCGATATGTTTGCCGCTCATTTAAATCCCCGACATCAAACGTTTCTCTGACGCCACTAACGACCGCCTTACGCCCAAATTCCGGCACTGATTCTCTCAGCACCATCCACTGAACCACTTAAGAGCCATTAAGGTTAATGAAGCGTTTACTTTCGTTAACCAGCGCACCTTCCATGCGGTTTTTTAAACATGAATCATTCAATGTTCGGATTAATGCCTTAGAATCAGAGAGTTGCACTAAATGCAATATGTCTGGGTCAAAAAAAGCAAAAATGAGACCGTGTTTCGCTTCAGGACAATCGTTAACAGGCAAGCCTCAAACCGTTAAGATTCAGGCTTATCCACAACTCATGGATGAACCCGACAGCATCCGGAAATTTTGCAGCGCAACATTGAGGCGTTATTTTCGCCTTTCAAACGTGCTTTTCCGACCACAAATCGCCGGCAAAAACCCATAAAAGCTGGATAAAAACTCTTATATGATCGAAAAAGAATGCTATTTTAAACTTTATTGCGCTTGCAGCATTCCATATTTGCAAAAATTGCGTTAACGCAATCTCGCCGTTCAAGGCGATCTCAACACTTGAAGCGTATGTGTCTGTGCCCGCAAGGCCGCACGGCGCTTGATACAATGGAACCAACACAATGACCGACGCGATATCCCGTGTATCGCCGACCGCTGACACTCCGAACGATGTAAAGACAAATTCGCCTGCACGAGTTCTTACTGCCAGCGTGGTCGGCACGACCATCGAGTTCTTCGACTTTTACGTCTATGCGACAGCCGCAGTTCTCGTGTTTCCAACGCTATTCTTCCCGAACAATGACCCGATGACGGCACTGCTGGCTTCTTTTGCCACGTTTTCCATCGCGTTTTTCGCACGTCCGTTGGGCGCCGTTGTATTCGGCCACTACGGCGACCGTGTCGGCCGTAAGACAACGCTTGTTGCCGCACTTCTGACCATGGGTATCTCCACCGTCATTATCGGCTTGCTGCCATCCTATGAGACTGCTGGCATCATTGCGCCGTTGCTTCTGGCGCTGTGCCGTTTCGGTCAGGGCTTTGGTCTTGGCGGTGAATGGGGTGGTGCCGTGCTTCTGGCAACGGAAAATGCACCTCCTGGCAAGCGTAGCTGGTACGGCATGTTCCCGCAGCTTGGGGCGCCAATCGGCCTGCTGCTCTCCTCCGGCGTGTTCTGGATTCTGCTGCACTTCATGTCGCAGGAAGCCCTGCTGAGCTGGGGTTGGCGCATTCCGTTCGTTGCATCGATCATTTTGATTGCTGTTGGTCTGTGGGTTCGCCTGTCGATCACCGAAACACCGGCCTTCCAGAAGGCGATCGATCAAGAAGAGCGCGTTGCCGTTCCGGTTGCTGAACTGTTCCGCCACCACAAGCGCAGCCTGGTGCTCGGCACATTCGTTGCTCTGGCAACATTCGTGCTGTTCTACATCGGTACCGCCTACCTGCTGTCCTACAACGTCAAGGTTTTGAAAATCCCGTTCCTCGACGCTCTGGAAGTGCAGATCCTCGGCTCTATCGTGTTTGGTATCTTCATTCCGTTCGCTGGAAAGCTCGCAGAGCGTTTCGGCCGTCGTGAAATCCTGATCCTGACCACCGTGCTGATTGGCGCATTCTCGTTCCTGCTGCCCGGTCTAATGAGCGGTGGCGAAGGCTCGATCTTCCTCTTTGCAGCTCTCGCCATGGCACTGATGGGCATGACCTACGGTCTGATCGGCACTGCACTTGCAGCACCGTTCCCGACAACCGTGCGCTACACAGGCTCGTCGATCACCTTCAACATGGCCGGCATCTTCGGCGCCTCGCTGGCACCATACATCGCCACATGGCTGCAGGTGAACTACGGCATGGCCTATGTCGGTTATTACCTCTGCGCCGCAGCGGTTATCACGCTGGCCTGCATTTTGCTGTCACGCAAGAACGAAGTCTGATCCTGAATCAAACTGACAACAAAGCCCGCGAAGTCGCTGACTCCGCGGGCTTTTTCTTTGCCTATTCATCGCGTGAGCCAGAGCGATGTCACGACAACATCAATACACGGCACTGGCACGACACCCCTCTCCCCACAAACAAAACGGCCGGGTGATAAACCCGGCCGTTCTTAAAATATTGAAAGCTTTTGCGTCAGGCGGCATCAGCCACCGAGGAAGGGCTCGACTTCACGGCCCGGCATGAACAGGCCAAGGCGCTTGATTTCCCATTCCAGCTGAATGCCGGAGTGCTCACGCACGCGGCGGCGAATGGTCTCGCCGAGATATTCCAGATCATAGCCGGTCGCGTTGCCGGTATTGATCATGAAGTTGCAGTGCAGCGACGACATCTGCGCGCCACCAATTACCAAGCCACGGCCACCAGCCTCGTCAATCAACTCCCATGCGGAATGGCCTTCTGGGTTTTTGAAGGTCGAACCACCAGTCTTTTCGCGGATCGGCTGAACAGTCTCACGATGAAGACGCACAGCATCCATGTCTGCACGAATTTTTGCTCTGTCTTCAGGATAGCCTTCGAAAAGCGCATCCACAAAGATCAGGCCTTCCGATGCGCTGGAGTGGCGATAGGTGTAACCCATCTCCTCATTCGACAGCGTGTGGATATTGCCCTGACGGTCAACCGCACGCACTTCCACAACGCGCTCGCGGGTTTCGCCGCCATTGGCACCAGCATTCATGCGCAGCGCGCCACCGATTGAACCGGGAATGCCATAATAGAAGTGGAAACCACCGATGCCATTGTCCATGGCCATCGCGGCAATATGCTTGTCCGGGCAAATAGCACCAGCGCGAATGCGGTTTTCGCCAGCCAGTTCAAGATCACCAAAACCCTTGGCGGAAAGACGCACGACAACACCAGGAATGCCGCCGTCACGCACCAACAGGTTGGAGCCAACGCCAACAACCGTCAGCGGCACATCTTCCGGCAGCAGTTTCAGGAAGGTAACGAGATCATCCACATCGTGAGGCTGGAACATAAGCTCCGCAAGACCACCTGCCCGGAACCACGTAACGCGGTCCATCGGCGCATCCGGCGTCAGGCGTCCACGCAGTTCATTCACTCCCTCGCCGAGCCTTCCCAGCAGCTTAACCCCATCCACCTGTTTCATGCAGACTTTCCTGATATGCTTTCCAGTTCAGAAGGCAGCGACGCCGCCCATTGCGTAATATTACCAGCACCCAACAGAACCACGAAATCACCGGGATTCGCAATGCCTGCGATCAATTTGGCAAGTTCGTCCTTGGAAGGCAAAAACCGCGCATCACGATGTCCTGCCGCCTTGATGGCCGAAATCAGAGCTTCGGAGTTTGCGCCTTCGATTGGATCTTCGCCCGCCGCATAAACCGGTGCAAGGATAATCGTGTCTGCATCATTGAAGCAATGCGCAAAGTCGTCAAACAGGCTGGAAAGACGGCTGTAGCGGTGCGGCTGGTGCACGGCAATGATACGGCCCTTGCAGGCTTCACGCGCAGCTCTGAGCACTGCCTTGATTTCCACCGGGTGATGACCGTAGTCATCGAATACCTGAACGTCGTTCCAGGTGCCGGTCAGCGTGAAGCGACGCTTGACGCCGCCGAACGAGGCAAGACCCTTCTTGATGTTTTCTTCCGAGATGCCGAGACGGTTGGCCACGGCAATGGCCGCGCAGGCATTCGACACATTGTGACGGCCTGGCATTGGCAGAACGAGATCCTTGAAGGAAAAGATCTTGCCGGTACGGCGACGGCGGATTTCAACGTCGAAAATCGAACGCGTGCCATCAATGCGGACATTCGAGAAACGCACGTCGGCCTGCGGGTTTTCACCATAGGTGACAACCTTGCGGTCTTCGATCCTACCCACCAGCACCTGAACCTCTGGATGGTCGAGGCACATGACGCCAAAACCGTAAAACGGCACATTTTCCACGAACTGGCGGAACGCCGCACGCACGGCATCAAAATCACCGTAGTGATCGAGATGCTCAGGGTCGATATTGGTCACCACGGCCACATCTGCCGGCAGTTTCAGGAAGGTGCCGTCAGACTCGTCAGCCTCGACAACCATCCACTCACCCTCACCCATGCGGGCATTGGTGCCGTAAGCATTGATGATTCCGCCATTGATAACGGTCGGGTCCAGCTCACCGGCTTCCAGCAGCGTCGCGACCATTGATGTGGTCGTGGTCTTGCCATGCGTGCCGCCAATGGCAATTGCATTGCGGAAGCGCATCAGTTCGGCCAGCATTTCTGCACGGCGTACGATCGGCAAATGCTTTTCGCGGGCAGCAATCAGTTCCGGATTGTTTTTCTTAATCGCCGTGGAAACCACGACAACTTCGGCTTCGCCAAGATTTTCAGCGGTGTGGCCGACAAACACATCGATGCCCTTTTCGCGCAGACGCTGCACATTGGCGCTGTCTGACTGGTCAGAACCCTGAACCTTGTGGCCGAGATTATGCAGCACCTCGGCAATGCCGCTCATGCCAATGCCACCGATACCGATGAAATGAACAAGACCTATGGCTTTTGGCATCTTCATGGATGCTCTCCTTCAATTTTCTTTTTAAATTCGGCAATGGAACCACCCTGCGCAAGCGTTTCCACCATATCGGCGAGAACCGAGGCCGCATGCGGTTTGCCGGTTGCCTTGGCAGCAGCGGCCGTCGTAGCCAGCCGCTCCGGTTGTATCAGCGCGTCTGCCAAAATGGTCGACAGCTTCTGCGGAGAAAGTTCGGATTGCTTGATGACACTTGCACCACCGGCACCAGCAAGGGCGGCAGCATTGGCGGCCTGGTCATGATCAAGCGCATGCGGATAAGGCACCAGCACCGAAGGCCGGCCAATCACCGACAGTTCCGATACGGTTGAAGCACCTGACCGGCTGATCACCAGATGGGCAGCGCCGATCCTTTCGGCCATGTCGCCGAAAAATGGCGAGACATCCGCCTGCACGCCAAGCTTGGCATAGGCGGCAATGACGTTGTCCTTGTCTTCCGGGCGTGCCTGCTGGGTCACTGAAAGGCGTGAACGCTTCTCATCCCCCAATAGGCAAATGGCAGCCGGAATGGCGGCAGAGAAAAACTGCGCACCCTGGCTTCCGCCAAACACAACAAGCTTGAACGGCTCGGTGTTTTCTGAAGGGTCATAGGCAACATTGGCAGCCTCAAGCACCGCCGGACGAACCGGATTACCGGTTGCTACGGTCTTGTTGGCATATTCCCCACGATCCGACGGCAGGAAACCACCGGCAATTGCCTTAACGCGTTTTGCCAGCGCCTTGTTGGCGCGGCCCATCACGGCATTCTGCTCATGCAGCATCGATGGAACGCCAAGGCCGGTAGAGGCGAGCAGTGGCGGAACGGTGGGGTAACCACCAAAGCCAACCACGGCCACAGGCTTCAGTTTCGTGATGAGGCGGCGTGCCGCGCGAAGACCGGTCCACAGCTTCAACAGTGAACGTGCCACCGCAATCGGATTTTTCGAACCGATCGTCGCAGATGGCACGACATGGATTTCATCGGCTGGAAACTTGCCGGCATAGCGTTCAGCGCGGCTGTCGGTGACCAGATGCACCTGATAGCCACGCGCTTTCAGCTCATAAGCCAGAGCCTCTGCCGGAAACACATGACCGCCGGTTCCCCCGGCGGCAAGCAGCACAATACCTTTGTTCATTCATATTACTCCGCGGGCACTGCCCCTACGCGGAAAAAGCTGCGCTCCTGCGCACGCTTTTCCGGCCTGTGGCGCGTCAATGCCAGAAGGAAACCGGCGGTGACGCTGATTGCCATCATCGATGAACCACCATAGGAGATCAGCGGCAATGTCATACCCTTTGCAGGCATGAGTTCAAGATTAACGCCGATGTTGATCATCGACTGAATGCCGATCTGCAAGACAAGACCAGCCACCGCAAAGCGGGCGAAATCGTCTTTTTCCTTAAAGGCATGCGACAGACCGCGCAGCACGATGAAGGCAAAAATTACCACCAGAACCATGCAGAACAGAATACCGAATTCTTCCGCTGCAACGGAAAAGATAAAGTCGGTATGGCTGTCCGGGATGATGCGCTTAACCACGCCTTCACCCGGGCCCTGACCGAACCAGTTCCCGCGAATGATCGCCTCACGGGCGGTATCCACCTGGAACGTGTCACCCTCACCGGTCAAAAAGCGGTCGATACGACCGGCCACGTGCGGGAAAACGAAATAGGCCGATATGAAACCAGCAACACCCAGACCGCCAAGCAGGATGATCCACAGCCATGGAACGCCGGCCATGAAGAACATGCCGCCCCACACCGCGCTGGTCAGGATCGTCTGACCAAAGTCAGGCTGGGCAATCAGAAGAGCTGCAACAACACCGAAGGTGATGATGGCAAACAGGTTGCCTGGAATTTCCGGATGGCGTGCCCGTTCAGCAAACAGCCATGCGCAGACCACCACAAAGGCCGGCTTCATGAATTCGGACGGCTGGATCGAAAATGTGCCTACGGAAATCCAGCGGCGCGCACCCTTCACTTCCATGCCAAAGAACAGCGCAAAAATCATCATCAGCAGCGACGCGATCAACATGATGATCGCGACGCGGCGGATTTGACGCGGCGACAGGAAGGACAGGCCGACCATGATTGCAATTGACGGCAGGATGAATACCGCGTGTCGTTCAACGAAAAAAAAGCTGGTGAGACCGATACGCTCAGCCACCGCCGGAGATGCGGCGAAGGAAAGCATCAGGCCGATACCCATCAGCGCAATGAACGCGGCCAGGAAAAATCGGTCAATGGTCCAGAACCATTCGGCAACCGGACCTCGGTCAATACGGCTTACCATAGCGTCAGTTTCCCTTTCCAGAACCAATCAGCATTGTCACACCGTCAAGAGCAGCGACATGTGCAACGAACGCATCACCACGCACTTCAAAGTTCTTATACTGGTCGAAGCTTGCGCAAGCCGGTGATAACATCACGACATTGCCGGTATTTTCGTCTTTTTGCGCATCTGAAGCAGCGTGTTCGACAGCTTTATCCAGAGTGCCTGAAATTTCATAAGGAACCGTATCGCCTAGCGTCGCGGCAAATTCGGCCGCCGCCTCACCAATCAGGTAGGCTTTTGCGATGCGCGGAAACAGGCTGGACAGGCTGGAGATGCCACCGGATTTCGGCAGGCCACCGGCAATCCAATAGATGCGATCATAGCTCGACAGTGCTGGTGCTGCCGCATCGGCATTGGTTGCCTTGCTGTCATTGATAAAGGAAACGGACCCGCGGCGCGCCACCGGCTGCATGCGATGTTTGAGGCCGGGGAATGTCTTCAAGCCTGCACGAATGTCATCGGCACTGACGCCGACGGCAAGGCAGGCCGCAATCGCAGCTGCCGCATTCTGCGCATTGTGACTGCCGCGCAATGTCTGAACGCCATCAAGATCGACAAACAGCGACGACGTTCCACCCTGCGCCAGCATGATCTGGCTGTCCTGCGCATAAAGCCCTTCGGCCACCACATTGCGTTTGGAAATGCGCTGCACCTTGACACCAGCCCGTTCAACCCGGTCGGCTATCAATGCGCAGTAACTGTCATCAACCCCGATGACGGCAGTATTGCTGCCAGCAACCAGCCGCTCCTTTACTTCACCATAATGCTGGATGGTGCCATGACGGTCGAGGTGATCGGGTGTCAGGTTGAGGAGAAGACCGGCCGTCGGGTTTAGCGTCGGAGTAAGATCGATCTGGTAGGACGAGCACTCCACGACGTAGTAACGTTCTGCCTTTGGCGGATCGAGCGTCAGCACGGCGGTCCCGATATTGCCGCCAAGCTGCGTGTCACGGCCGCTCGCACGCAGAATATGGGCGATCAATGCCGTGGTGGTCGATTTGCCATTGGTACCGGTGATGGCAATGAATGGGCAATCGGGCGAATGCGCCCGGCGCTCACGCACGAACAGTTCCACGTCGCCAATGATTTCGACACCGGCGGCGCGCGCCAGCTCAACCGTCCAGTGCGGTTTGGGGTGTGTCAACGGCACGCCGGGAGCAAGAACAAAGGCCGCCAAAGACGGCCAATGAACAGTTCTGAGATCCGCAACGGTTATGCCTTCGGCCGCCGCCTTGGCTGTGCTGTCGGGATTGTCGTCATAGGCAACGACATCAGCCCCGCCAGCAACCAGCGCCTTTGCGGTGGCAAGGCCGGAACCGCCCAGACCGAACAGAGCGACCTTGCGACCCTTAAAAACCGTAACAGGGATCATGCCATCACCTCAACTTCAGTGTGGCAAGGCCGAGCATGGCAAGGCCAACGGCAATGATCCAGAAGCGAATAACGACCTGACTTTCGGTCCAGCCCTTTTTTTCGAAGTGGTGGTGGATTGGTGCCATCAGGAACACACGACGGCCGGTCTGCTTGAACCAGAATACCTGGATGATGACCGACAGGGTTTCCATAACAAACAGGCCACCGACGATGACCATGACAATCTCGTGTTTGGTGGCAACGGCCACAGAACCGATCAAGCCACCCAGTGCCAGCGAACCGGTGTCACCCATGAAGATAGCGGCAGGTGGTGCGTTGAACCACAAGAAGCCGAGACCGGCACCAATAACCGCACCAACGATAACGCCAAGCTCACCCGTGCCTGGCACGAAATTGATCTGCAGGTAGTTTGCAAAAACCGCATTACCAACCAGATAGGCAATCACGCCGAAGGTTGCAGCAGCAATCATTACCGGCACGATGGCGAGACCATCGAGACCATCGGTCAGGTTGACCGCGTTACCGGCGCCAACAATCACGAATGCACCAAACAGCACAAAGAAGTAGCCGATGTTGAGCACGAATTCCTTGAAGAACGGAAACGCGATCGAGGTACCGAGTGTCGGGTTGTGCGGGCTGGATGCCAGCGACATTTTCATCATGAAGAACACGGCAATCGCTGCGATGACAAATTCAATGCCCAGACGCGCCTTGCCGGAAAAACCCTTGTCGCTCTGCTTGGTCACCTTCAGGTAATCGTCGTAGAAACCGATGGCGCCAAATCCAAGCGTCACCATCAACACACTGACCACGTAAACGTTGGACAGGTCACCCCACAGCAGAGAGCCGCCGAGAATACCGGCCAGGATCATCAGGCCGCCCATGGTCGGCGTTCCCGCCTTCTTGAAATGGGTCTGCGGACCATCGGCGCGGATCGGCTGACCCTTGCCCTGCCTGACACGCAACGAGGCGATGATCGAAGGTCCGAAAATGAAGACGATCAGTGCGGAGGTAAACATGGCCGCACCGGCACGGAAGGTGATGTACCTGAACAGGTTGAAAATTTGAATATGGTCAGCCAGTTCGACAAGCCAGATCAGCATAATTGCCCTTTCAGCAAGGCAGTTTTAGTTTTGGGGTTCCGTGTCGGGGAATGGCGAATGCTTGTCAAGCAAAGCTGCAACGATCTTGCCGAAACCAATACCAAGAGACGATTTTAGCATCAGAATGTCGCCCGGCTGCACCGCAGTGGCGACGAATTCATTCAATTCCTGCGTGGTCTCAAACCAGAAGACGTTGACACTGTCAGGCAGTGCGTCGCGCAGATGCGCCATGGCTTCGCCAGCCAGCCAGACATTTTCAATGCCTGCCGCAAGCAAGGGACCAGCAAGATCTTCATGCACCTGCGCAGAAAACTCGCCCATTTCCAGCATGTCGCCCAACACGGCAACACGTCTGCCCTGCGCCTTGGCGTCGACGGTTGCAAGAACCGCAATGGCTGCCCTCATCGAAGCGGGGTTAGCATTGTAGCTCTCGTCAATCAACACGAAGGAACCATCACCAACCGTCAGGCGGTGGCGCTGTCCACGACCCTTGACGGCTTCTAGGCGACGAAGCGCAGAAACGGCATTTTCGAGATCAGCGCCACACAACAGCGCCACACCCAGTGCCGCCATGGCGTTGTCGGCAATATGGCGACCCGGCGCACCGATGCGCAATTCGCGGGTTTCGCCATTGATGATGGCCCATAACGTCGAACCGCTAGGGGTGTTTTCATAATCGGCCAGACGGAAATCCGCCTTGGCGTGCTGACCGAATGTGTAGATGTGTTCGACACCAGCCCTCTGGGCGGCTTCCTCAAGAAAATCGAACTGCGAGTTGTCACGGTTGAGAACAACCGCGCCACCGGGCTCAACGCCCTCAAAAATTTCGGCCTTGGCGGCCGCAATTTCTTCGAGGTCACGGAAGTTGCCCAAATGGGCCGCAGCAATGGTGGTGATGGTTGCCACATGCGGACGCACTAACTTTACCAGCGGACGAATTTCGCCAGGATGATTCATGCCGACTTCAAATACACCGAAATCACAATCGGCTGGCATACGCGCCAAGGTCAAAGGCACGCCCCAGTGATTGTTGAACGAGGCAACGGCGGCATGCACCTTGCCCGATGGCTCAAGTATCTGGCGCAGGATTTCCTTGGTTGTGGTCTTGCCGACCGAACCGGTCACAGCAATGATCTTGGCCTGGCTTCTGGCACGTGCCGCAATGCCGAGCTTGACCAAAGCAGCCAGTACGTCTTCCACCACGATCATTGGCACAGTCAGACGGCCGAGCGCCGGCAGCTTCGCCTCGCTGATAACAAGCAATCCGGCGCCATTGGCAACCGCAAAGCTGGCATAATCATGCCCGTCTACCCGGTCGCCCTTGATCGCAAAGAAGGCTTCACCGGGTTTGACCGTGCGGCTGTCGATGGAAATGCCGGTTATGCCGAGTGGCAAATTGCCGACCGGCCGTCCCGACATGACCGAAATCAATTCCTGCACTGTCCATAACCAGTTCAAAGCGACGTCTCCTCCAATGCACTGCGCACCTGTTGATGGTCCGAGAATGGTAGGACCGTCGTTCCGACGATCTGTCCCTCTTCATGACCCTTGCCAGCAACGATCAACGTGTCGCCGCTTTCCAGCATCGCCACCGCATGGCGAATGGCCTGCGCGCGGTCAGCAATTTCCAGCGCGCCGGGAGCCGCTGCCATGATTTCGGAACGAATTGTTTCGGGCACTTCCGAGCGCGGGTTATCGTCGGTCACGATCACCACATCCGAAAGACGTGAGGCAACCTCCCCCATGATCGGGCGCTTGCCCTTGTCGCGGTCACCACCGCAACCAAACACCACGACAATGCGGCCAGAGGTGAACGGCCGCACCGAGGTCAGCACGTTTTCAAGCGCGTCGGGCTTATGGGCATAATCCACGTAAGCAAGCGCACCATTTTTTGCATGACCGACCAACTCAAGGCGACCAGCCGCACCCACCAGCTTCTCCAGCGCGCGCAGCGCAACAGCAACCGGAACGCCGGTCGAGATCGCCAGACCAGCCGACACCAGCGCATTGGCGACCTGAAAATCACCGGCCAGCGGAATATCGACTTCGAAAATTTCGCCCTGATGATGAATTTCGATCATCTGCTTGTGGCGGAAATGTTCAACGCGCTTCAACGTCAGGAAGTTACCCTTGCGGCCAACGGTGCGCACATCAAGACCCGCACTTTCAGCAGCCTTGATGGCATGTTGCGACCAAGGATCGTCAGAGAAAATAACCGCAGGCTGGCCCTTTTCGAGCAAATCGCTAAACAGCCGCATCTTGGCGGCCATATAGTTTTCCATCGTCGGATGGTAATCCATATGATCACGGCCGAGATTGGTGAAGGCACCGGCAACCAGCTTCACGCCGTCGAGACGGTGCTGGTCGAGACCATGGCTGGATGCTTCCATAGCAGCGTGGGTTACACCTTCGCCAGCCAGTTCAGCCAGCAGCGCATGCAGCGATACCGGATCCGGCGTTGTCAGCGAACCATAGTCGGAACGGCTAGGCGAAATAACGCCGGTCGTGCCGATCTGCGCTGCCGCATAACCGGCTGCTGCCCAGATCTGGCGCGTGAAGGACGCAACGGAGGTTTTACCCGCAGTGCCGGTAACAGCCACCATGGTCTGCGGCTGCGCACCGTAAAAACGGGAGGCTGCCAGCGACAAATAGCGGCGAGGATTGGAAACGGCTAGAACCGGCACGGGCGCATCAGCCGGATGACCGGACAAAATGAGGGATGCACCCTTGGCAACAGCATCATTGATAAAGGCTGCGCCATCTGCCTTGGAGCCGGCAAGAGCGACAAATAAGCCGCCCGGCTCCATCTTACGGCTGTCGGCCGTGAGGGATTTGATTTCAAGCTCTCCGAGAGTGGAGCGCATAACTTCGTTCAGTTCCGGAAACTCTGTTCCGGACAGATCTCGCAATTTCATCGACTGTTTTCCGTCTTGTCCCCCGACTCGAATCGTCGGTTTATAGTAAGCTCTAACAATCAATAAGACACGAGCAAGGCCGAGCCATCCTCACCGAACTTTGGTTTCACACCGAGTATGGCTGCAGAACGGCTGATAATCTCTTTGACCATTGGTGCCGCAGTGTTACCGGCAAGCGCCGCCCCGTTGCCCTTGTCTGTCCTTGGTTCATCAATAAATGTCAGCACCACATATTGCGGATCGCTGATCGGGAATGCCGCAAGGAACGCGTTGAAGTTCTTGTCATGCGCGTAACGGCCGTTGACGACCTTGTCGGCCGTGCCGGTCTTACCGCCCACGTCAAAACCGTCGACACGCGCATTGCGGCCGGAACCCTTCGTGCCATTCCAGTCAAACAGGAAGCGCATGTCCTTGCTGGTCGATGGCTGAATGACCTGTGTTGCCACAGCATCGGCATCGGCGCGGCTTCTTGGCAGGAATGTCGGCTCGATCAGCTTGCCACCATTGACCAGTGCTGCACCGGCAACCGCCGTCTGCAACGGCGTTGTCGACACACCGTGACCAAAGGAAATCGTGATCGAATTGATCTTCTTCCATTCACGCGGCTGGGTTGGCATCGCCACCTCAGGCAATTCCGTCTTCATACGCGTCAACAGACCAAGCTTGGTCAGGAAGTCCTTATGGCCCTGAATACCCACAACGTCAGCCATCTTGGCCGTGCCGATGTTGGACGAATACTGGAAAATCTCAGGCACCGAGAGAACACGTCCCTTGCCGTGGAAGTCCTTGATGGTGAAGCCACCGATACGGATCGGCGCCGACGCATCAAAGCTGTCGGTAATCCGCACCTTGCCGGTGTCCAGCGCCATGGCTGTAGTGAAGGATTTAAATGTCGAACCCATTTCGAACGTACCGTTCGACATGCGGTTCAGCCAACCTTCCTTGGCGCCTTCAGCCGGATTGTTCGGATCATAATCCGGGGCGGATGCCATGCCGAGAACTTCGCCGGTATGGACATCCAGCACCACGGCACCGGCACCAATTGCTTCGGTTTTTGCGATCCAGCTGTAAATGACTTCGCGCAGGATTGCCTGGACGCGCAAATCGATGGACAGTTTGACCGGCTCAAGCGGCTGGTCGGTCGTCATGCCAAGCGCTGTCAGATCAGCCAGACCCTGGCTGTCGACGTAACGCTCCATGCCGGCAACACCACGGTTGTCGATATTGACGTGTCCGACAATGTGCGAGGCCGTTGCGCCACCCGGATAGAAGCGACGCTTTTCAGGACGGAAACCGATGCCGGGAATACCGAGTGCCAAAATCTGGCTCTGCTGCTTTGGTGTCAGCTGACGGCGCAGCCACTGGAAGCGCGAATTGGAAGAGAGCTTCTGGTAGGTGCCACGCGCATCGAGATCAGGCAGAACCGTTCTCAGCTTTTCAATGGCTTCATCGACATCAACAATACGGTGCGGTTCGGCAAACAGCGAAACGGTCCTGATGTCGGTTGCTAGCACTTCGCCGTTACGGTCCAGGAGGTCAGGACGTGATGCCATAAGCCGGTCGGCCGGTGCAATGCTGGAAACGATTTCCGGCTTTTCCATGCCGTACTGCACCAGACGTCCACCGATAACACAGTAAAAGGCCGTAAAGCTCAGCGCGATGATACCAACGCGGCTTTTGGCCTGCCCTGCCCGTTTTTTGCGTGCGCCTTCAAAGGCTGCATGATCGGTCACACCTCCAGTTGATACGGAGTAATGTGCCCGGCTTTTGTGAACCATGATACGGGAAAGAAATGACATCAGCGGTTCACCGATCCTGTTGTCGTTGTATCTACACCAAGTACGGAAGCACGCGGCTGCGGAACGGGAATGCCCTTAGAGGCCAGCCCGCCGGTTGTCGCGCCACGCGAAGCAAGTTTGGTATCGTTGGAGCCGGCAGTCGCCGAGGCAATCGCATCCTCGACACTCATGCCTTCCGGCTCTGGCGGCTGCGGCAACTGCGAGCGCAACATCGGCAGTTCACTCGGCTGTGCAAGCTGGGTCGACAATGTCGGAACCAGCTTCAACTCGTCACCATAAACCGTCACGAGGCGGTGCAGACGATTTGGCTGCGTCAGCAAGGCCCAGTCCGCGCGCAGAAGGTCAATCGTGTCCTTCTCCAGCTTGATTTCGGTTTCGAGCTTGCGAACCTCGGCCAGTTTTTCATCCGCACGATGTTTGATCGTATAGGTAACGACCGCTGCGGAAATCATGACGCCGACCAGAACGAGATCAAAAGTACGCAGCATGTCAGCCTCCCAGTTTTTCGAGGCTTGCCAGATCGGGCAACTCGAATATCGAGACATCCGCCTTTGGCGCCTTGGCTGCGGTGCGCACACCGGCTCGCAGCTTTGCGGAACGGGCACGTGGGTTCAATGCGGCTTCTTCTTCGGTGGCTGCAACCATCGGCTTGCCCAGCGCATCAAATATTGGAGACTTCTCTTCAACCATCGGCATGTGACGGGAGCCGGAAGCACGACCGGAACGATCGGCAAAGAACTTCTTGACGATACGGTCTTCCAGCGAATGGAACGTCACCACCACCAGTCGGCCGCCAGGCTTCAACGCCCGTTCGGCAGCAAACAGCGCCGAGGCAAGTTCACCAAGCTCATCATTGACGAATACACGCAGCGCCTGAAACACCCGCGTGGCAGGATGGATCTTGTCCTTGGCCTTGCGCGGGGTAACGATTTCAATCAGCCCGGCCAGATCGCGCGTGGTGCGGAAAGGTTCTTCGGCACGCTTCTTTTCGATGGCGCGCGCAATGCGACCCGCCTGCTTTTCCTCTCCGAGAAAACCGAAGATACGCGCCAGATCACCTGGCTTGCAGCGATTGACCACGTCAGCAGCTGATACGCCTGACGATGACATACGCATGTCGAGTGGGCCGTTTTTCTGAAAGGAGAAACCACGGTCGGCCTCATCGATCTGCATGGAAGACACGCCGATATCCAGAACCACGCCGTCAAGACCACCTTCCGGAGCATGGTGAGCAAGGTCTGAAAACCGTGACTGAATAAGAGTGAGGCGTCCGCCATTGGCTGCAACTTTTACCTGACCGGCAGCAATGGCATTCGGATCGCGATCAAGTGCGATCACCTCTGCGCCTTGATCTATAATCGCTTGGGTGTAGCCGCCTGCCCCGAATGTACCATCGAGAATAATCTTGCCGGGTTGCGGATCGAGAGCGACCAGCACTTCCTTCAACAAAACAGGAATATGACGAACGGTTTCGCCACCGGCATCATCAATGCCTTCGTCGGAATTCACTGTCATCTTGTTTCCCCGTATCAAACCGGACGCGTTACCGCAAAACTGCGCCCGGATCTTGCGGCCACCTGCGCTTCCTGAAAAGCATCCGGTTGCCAAAGCTGAAAATGGTCTGCTCGACCGACAAATGTGACCTCGGAGGAAATCCCGGTAAACTCCCGGATGAAATCCGTCACCATAAGCCGCCCTTCGGAATCGAGCTTCATAAAAACGCCGCCGCCGTGAACCAGCAACGACATCATGTTGGCCTCCGGCGAAAAAGCATCCATCGCCGAGATTTGCCGCTCGTAACGATCCAGCAAATCCGGCCCACCGACACTGATCGCCGGAAACGCGAAATCCTGCAGACAATACAATTCTTGAATACCGCGCACGGCCAGAACGGAACGAAATACCGAGGGAACGGAGACCCGTCCCTTTGTATCGATCTTGTTCGTGACGTTCGATAGAAAGCGGTTCATTGCCCGTCTCGTTTAAAACACCACCCGAAGGACGGACCAACCGCCCCGCAGGCCACACCGATACACACGACAACACGCCAGCCGTTAGAACAGCATGTTCCACAGCAGCCCCAAGGAGGCCTTCCGAAGATTTCAGCGATTGCGGGCCAGAAACACGACCCTTTGCGATGTGCATTTGGGATACCATGGGACACTATGGGCGTCAATGGGAGAAGCCAGCACAATACCGTCTTCCGCATCGTATATTCATAGACCGTTAAGTTTAATGAATGGTTTATGCGGCTTACGAAAGCGCAATCGAAACGGCGCACAAAATCGAGCCATAAACCACGATTTATTCATACATTTCAGTGCAATAACAGGAAAAGCGGAATCAAATCCGCAAAGGCCCTCATCAGGAGGAAAATCGCCAGTTGGCCTATAAGCCGGGTTTTGTATGGCACCGGTTTGACCCGGAACGTGGCAGCCATTCATCTGGGACGATGTTTGCACACCGCCTCTCGCAACCCACCCGGATGACTGGCCCGAAAACCGGCTGTAGGCGCTTGCGCGCCCCGCGTCATCCCTATTCGGTCTTGCTCCCGGTGGGGTTTACCTTGCCGCTTCTGTTACCAGTCGCGCGGTGGGCTCTTACCCCACCCTTTCACCCTTACCACGCATGCGTGGCGGTTTGCTCTCTGTGGCACTTTCCCTGGGGTCGCCCCCGCCGGACGTTATCCGGCACCGTGTTTCCGTGGAGCCCGGACTTTCCTCACCTTACCGTCTTTCGACATTGGTAAAGCGCGGCTGCCCGGCCAACTGGCATCGGCTCCTTAAACGGCTTTCGGCAGGAAAGCCACAGTGAAAAACACGAAAAGGCTGTAAAACCGGCAATCACTTGACGTCGCCGGTTAGCATCACATCGTTGCAAAGGCGGGTTTAAAGTCCGTGACATAGGCAGCATCATCGATCTGCCCCTCACGGACCAAGGTCGCACCCAGCCGCCCAATCTCGTCCGAGCTCTTGGCGGCCGTTCCACACCCACCCGTCAGCACGGCAATACGGGGGGACGACGTAAAGCCGATTGCCGGATACCCACCCGGCGTTTTCGACACCACGCAGGCACCTGTTGAAACACGTGACAAATCAACCGATGGCACAAGGCTCGCAACAATTGCCGTCAGATGATCCTGCGCAACCTGTCGCCCGCCAGAACGGAACCACTCACGCATGTCGGCATCACCGGAAACCAGCTTATCGTCAGGGTCACCGCCTATTTTGATGTAAACCTTGCCGTCTGGATAACGCACCGGCGGTAACATATAGATGTGCTTTGACGGATCGCTCGGCTCATAAATCAGCGATGGCATGCCGGAATAAGCATCCAGTTCGTCTTCGGGAATTTCAAAAAACGTCACCGTTCTTTTGTAGACATTGAGCTTCACAGGCTGCGGCAGCAGACCTTCCATGATCGAGAACCCACCGGCAGCCACCAGCACATTATCAGCGCGATATTCGTTGCCTTCGGCCGTTGTCACCACGGCGAAAGTGCCTTCGTCACGAACAGACACAGCCACTTCGCGCAGAACAGTAGCGCCAGCCTTTTCCGCCAGAGCGCTCTGCGCCTTCACCAGCGCGCGAGGATTGACGTATCCGGCATTTTTGGCCTCAAACACCCCCTCGCAACCCGCCTCAAAGGCGAAATAGGAAAAGTCCTTTGCCAGAGCAACATTGCTCAACAGCTGCGTTTCGACATTCAGTTTGGCAGCGGCATTGCAGATATTCTGGATAAATGAATTGCCGCCGCCACGCTTCGGCCCAACGACGAGGCATCCAACAGGAGCGTAAAATTCAACACCGCTTTCCCGTGCAATGTCACCGTAACGGGCGATAGAGCGATTTGCCATCAACGCCCAATCGGCATCGGGATCGATGGTGCGGGTTATGCGCGCTTCATCATAGTGACTGGCAAACACGCCCTGATGGGTCTTGGCGTCCTGAGGCTCATCGGGACCAATCACCGCAACGCCGTCGGTCTGCCGTGCCAGATATTTGGCAGCGGCGGCCCCCATCATGCCGCGACCAATGACGATATGCTTGAAATGTGCTGACATGCTGTTCCCTAATTATTTTAAATATGCGTCCCGCTTTTTGGATTCAGGATCAATACGTTCTAGCGATCCGCTGAATCAAAGTCAGACGAAAACCGGCGCCATTGCCGCGGCGAATTCACGCTCCTGCAGCGCTCCGTCAAATAACAGCTGCGCACCGAGCCTGCCAATTTCATCTGAGGATTTTGCCGCAACAAAATTGCCACCCGTCAGCACCGCGATATTGGGAGCATCCGTGTAACCGATATAGGGATATCCGGTTTTGGTAATCGATGCGACACAGGAGCCTGATGTGACCGGCGCACCAGCAAGATTAGGCATTAACGAAAGCGCACGCTTGGTCAGATAGTCGACCTCCGCAAGGTTTCCGTCCGACTGAAACCAGGAGACCGCATCACTGTGCGAAGAAAGCGCGCTCTTTTCCCCCTCGCCGCCGATCTTCAGATAGACCTTGCCATCCGGGTAGCGCACCGGCGGCAGGATATAGACGATATCGTCGTCATTATCGGCCAGCACGATGGTGGACGGCATATTCTTGAACAGCGCCTGTTTTGCCTCATCAAGCTCAAAGAACACGATGGTTCGGCCAGTCGCCGCCATGTCGACCGGGCGCGGCAAGATATCGGCCATATTGGTAAAACCACCGGCCGCCACTAGCACCTTTTCTGCCGTATAGCTGTTGCCATCGGCCGTTTCGACCAGCACATGCGAAGACATGTCATTGACGCGGATTGCCGTGTCCCGCAGCACCGAAACACCCTGCTTTTGCGCGACAGTCACCTGCGCCTTCACCAAGGCGCGCGGGTTCACATAACCGGCATTCTGCGCTTCGAAATATCCGTTATGAGCTGGCGGCAGCGTAAACATCGGAAAACGCGCCGGCATGGCGTCCGGCTTGACCGTCTCAATATCAAGATCAAGCCTGGAAGCTGTGGCAAATGCACGACGCACATAATCGGTATCGGAGATTGGTTCTTCGCCCGAGAACAGGCAGCCGACTTCACTGTAGAAGGAAATACCGCTGGCCACTTCGATTTCGGAATACCGGGCAAGAGATCGGACCGCGAGCGTTCCCCAAATCGGGTCGCCATCGAAACCGCGCGTGATACGGGCTTCATCATAATGGCTGGCAAAAACACCGGAATGGTTTTTACGGTTTGCTGGTTCTTCTGGACCAACCAGCGCAATGCCATCGGTCACTTGAGAAAGGTGGCGGGCTGCGGCTGCGCCCATCATGCCCGCACCTATGATTATGTATTTAAAGTCCGTCACTGCATTCTGCTCCATATTCCGGAAACAGAGCTACCATGATCGGCAGTCCGCCTGTCAACACATGATGTGTACGCCACAGGTGAACTCAAACGGCAAGAACACGACCGTTTGATTGACACGAACGTGAAAGGACAATCAACCT
This sequence comes from Rhizobium sp. CG4, assembly GCF_023701965.1. Classification (NCBI taxonomy): domain Bacteria; kingdom Pseudomonadati; phylum Pseudomonadota; class Alphaproteobacteria; order Hyphomicrobiales; family Rhizobiaceae; genus Rhizobium; species Rhizobium sp. CG4. The sequence continues at coordinate 345,675 of NZ_JABAEG010000001.1, forward strand.
TCCAGAAGTGCCTGCACCTTACCACAGTAACGCTTGGAAACCGGGTTCATGCGTTTTGCGCCATGGCCTGCATTGTAACGCAAAATGGTGCCGCAGGTCTGGCCGCCGCCAAGCTGATGTGCCCGCGCGAGATATTCCATACCCCAGCGGATGTTGGTCTCAGGGTCGTAAAGGCCCTTTGCCGTACCGCGATAACCAAGCATACGCGCTGTTGCCGGCTTAATCTGCATCAGTCCAACTTCACCGGCACTGCCGCGGGCCTTTGGATTGAACTTGCTCTCGACGCTGACAACAGCATGAGCAAGACCAACAGGCACACCATATTTCTTGGCGTATTTGACGATGATCGGAGAGTAAGAATTGGTAAGAGCCGAAGGAACTGCCTTTTCCGGCATTGGATAACCGGGCTTACGGATCATGGTTTCAAGTGTAACGGTTTTGGTTTTCACCTTCTCATCACGGGCAAACGCAGATCCACCCTGTGCAACGAGCATGGCAATACATGCTGCACCGGCAACAACAACTCTTTTCATATTTAGAAAAATTCTCCAGACGTAAGACGGGAACGGCGCCACAGCGCAACAACTCACCTTGCGGAGTCCATCACGGATACTCCGGCTAAAAAAGTCTTACTTGTTGATATTCACGACAGTTGCTTAAATGAGCGTCCCACCGCAGTTCAATGGTGACGTTTAAACAGCCTATTAAGGATATACTGTGGCAACTCGGAAAAACTGATCTTCAAAGCCGCCAATTCAGGAACAAAACAACTGAAAAAAACTTAAACAGAGCGGTATTTTGGAAGTTCTGTTAAAAGCCTGTGCAGCGTGTCGATTGTCGAGAAATCGGCGATACCATCCACCCGCAGCGGACGAAAATGGCGCTGGAATGCAGCAACGACACCTTCTGTTTTTTCACAGAAAGACCCTGTAATTTCAACATTGTATCCGTAGAAGGACAGCATGGATTGCAGGGCCTCGACCGGTTGGCCAGCATCACCGCGCTGGAAAAAGCGTCCGCCAGTTACCGCACCCGGCTCCACCCAGTGCCCGACCCCGTTTTCATGCAGGACTTTCCAGGGGAAGTTTTCGCCTGGGTCAACCTTGCGAACCGGCGCGATATCAGAGTGCGCCAACACCCTTTCAGGCGCGATAGACCAGCGCTCGCCACAATCTCTACACAATTCGAAAACCGCTTTGATCTGTTCGGCAGGAAATGCGGGCAAGCCGCCGGTGTGGCCAGGATTGGCAATTTCAATGCCGATGGAGCGTGAATTGATATCGGTGGCACCAGCCCAGAAACTTTTGCCGGCATGCCATGCACGGCGCGCCTCTGGCACAAGCTGCACCACACGGCCGTCTTCGTGGACAAAGTAATGGCTGGAAACTTCGCTTTCCGGATTGCACAGCCAGGACAAGGCACCATCTGCGCTCGGCATACCCGTGTAATGAAGAATGATCATATCAGGCGGACAGTTATCTACCCGCTCGCCATGGTTAGGCGAAGGTGCGACGGATGCACCCATGTAATCCGGTGTAAAAGCAGTCATGCAGCGCGGCGTTCTTTCTCAATCGCCGCATAAGCGGCATTGAGTGCAGCCATACGTTCATTGGCAGCGGCATGCAACTCCATCGGCACGCCACGAGCAATCAAACGGTCCGGATGGTGTTCTGCCACCAGACTGCGGTAACGCTTGCGGATTTCAGTAAATGCGTCAGAGCGCGAAACACCAAGCACCCTGTAAGGGTCACGACCATCGAGATGAACGTGGCGGGCCATGATCGTTTCGAAATGGTCTTCGGTAATGTGGAAGATTTCCGCGATACGGCCAAGGAATGCCAGTTCGCGCTCATGGATCAGACCATCCGCCTTGGCGATATGGAAAAGACCGTCGATGACGCTTTCCAGCATCTGGCAATTGTCCTGCCCCGACCCACAAAGGCCAGCCAGACGCTCGGCATAGGCTTCATAACCGGCCACGTCCTGACGGGCGAGATTATAAAGACGGGCAACGTTTTGAGCTTCTTCTTCCGGAAAATCGAAAATCTGCCTGAAGGCGTTCACCTCGGCATCGTTGACGACACCATCAGCCTTGGCCATCTTGGCAGAGAGCGCGATGATCGCCACAGAAAATGATACTTTACGACGGGTTTCCGGGTCGCCTTCAAACAGCGTGCGGATGGCTTCCACCACGCGACCGAGCGTATTTCCCGCCACGTCGCCGATTGCACCGAGCAGCCGTTCCCACAGAGATGAAAGTTGCAGACAGGCGAAATCTATAATCATCATGCAGATTCACCAGATAATGCGCGAAAAATCAAGGTGTACAGCAACCCGCCAGTATTAAGTTTTATTCATCTTTGGTCGCGATGGAAGTGATGATCGAAACTGGCACACATGCGCAACCTGCCACAAGACGCAGCACGGACAAGGTTATCCACAGCCCGCCAAATGGCGCCACATCACCGTGATCAATTGAAACGATTATATTTGCCCTTGGCCGCAATCGCCTCCAAAAACCGGGCGAAACACCCGTTTTTCTTGATAAATTCACTTTACAGCCGATGCCTGCTGTCGCATCCATTTGCCCACAGACCAGATTTTCATGACCTAAAAGGAGTGCCGTTATGGCCAAACAGAAAGTCGCAATGCTGACCGCCGGTGGACTTGCTCCCTGCCTCTCTTCCGCTGTTGGCGGCCTGATTGGCAGATACACGGACATCGCACCGGAGCTCGACATCGTGGCCTACCGCTCCGGTTATCAGGGCGTTCTTCTGGGTGACCGTATCGAAATCAACAAGGACATGCGCGAAAAGGCGCACCTGCTGCACCGTTATGGCGGCTCGCCAATCGGCAACAGCCGCGTCAAGCTGACCAATGCTGCCGACTGTGTGAAGCGCGGCCTCGTCAAGGAAGGCGAAAACCCGTTGCGCGTTGCAGCTGAGCGCCTGGCCAATGACGGCGTCACCATCCTCCACACCATTGGTGGAGATGACACCAACACCACCGCCGCCGATCTCGCAGCCTATCTTGGCGCCAATGGTTACAACCTCACTGTGGTTGGCCTTCCAAAGACGGTCGACAATGACGTCGTTCCAATCAAGCAGTCGCTTGGCGCATGGACGGCCGCCGAAGTCGGCGCAAACTTCTTTGACAATGTCAGCAATGAACAGAGTGCCGCACCTCGCACATTGGTGATCCATGAAGTCATGGGCCGCCACTGCGGTTGGCTGACGGCCGCAACCGCCCGTTCCTACATTCAGAAGACCAGCGCCAATGAATATGTCGACGGCTTCATGATGAACGCCGCGATGAAGAACATCGACGGCCTTTTCCTGCCGGAAATGGCGTTCGACCTGGAGGCAGAATCTGAGCGTCTGCGTGCCATCATGGACAAATCAGGTTATGTCACGCTGTTCGTGTCGGAAGGTGCCGGCCTCGATACCATCGTTGCCGAACGCGAAGCGGCTGGCGAAAGCGTCAAGCGCGACGCGTTTGGCCACGTCAAGATCGATACCATCAATGTCGGCGGCTGGTTCCAGAAGCAGTTCGCATCGCTGATCGGCGCGGAACGCTCGATGGTTCAGAAGTCTGGTTATTATGCCCGCTCCGCCCCGGCCAATCAGGATGACCTGCGCCTGATCCAGAGCATGGTCGATCTTGCTGTCGAAAGCGCGCTCAACAAGGTGTCCGGTGTCACCGGCCACGACGAGGAACAGGGTGGCAAGCTGCGCACCATCGAATTCCCGCGCATCAAGGGTGGAAAGCACTTCGATATCTCGGCAAAATGGTTCACCGACGTGATGGATCACATCGGCCAGAAGGCTGTGTCAGCATGACGCATAAGGGCGCAGTGCAACCTGCAGGTGCCCTAACCATTTGAATTTTTGCATCGTCATGTCAGGAAAATTTCTTTTTGATTGACGAGCCGATGCTTTTTCAGGGTAAATTCCCTTGCAAGACGTCAGGAGCATGGCATCATGCTTCTGATCTTGCTAAATTAAAGCATGGCACACAAAACTGTGTAGCGGTTTTGAGATAAGAACATGCGATAAGAAAGACTTAAGGCGCGACCGGCCTATCTGCTGATCCGTTGCGCTTTGGGAGGAAAGGGAGCCGAAATGATGAACGCCGAGCTATGGATCACATTTGCCGCAGCTTGCGCCATTTTGTTTTCACTTCCCTCGCCGCTTTCACACCGGGTAGCATCCTATCGTGCCATCAGAGGAAAAAAAACCATTTTCCCGGCCATTACAGGCGCATCGATTGGCATTGTAACCGCCATGACGGCCGCCGCGGTGCCAACGCTCGGCTTTGCCTATCTCTCCGCATCCCTGCTGGAAATCGTGCAATGGGCCGGCATCGGCTGGCTGTTGCTGTTCATGCTGTGGGTGTTTGCCAGCCCGGCTGTGCGGCTTGCCAAGGCCGACAATGACAACCTTCCTTTCAAGACAGCCAGCGGTGTTTTCACCGACTGTTATTGCCTTGCGCTGACACCACGTTTCATCGCTGTCTTTCTGGCCTTGTTGCCGCAGTTCGTGACAGCAGGTGCAGACAACATTACCTTGCTGGCAGAAATGCAGGCGCTGGCCCTTCTGATGTCGCTTGTTCTGGCCCTCGGACACGCTGTTTTTGCCGAAAAGAGCCTGTCACTTGCGCGGCAGATGAGCAACCAAAAACGCAAGCCTTATCAACGTCGTAGCTACTTCATCAGCGGTCGCGCCGTAACAGCAGGATACCGCCGCATTGCCGCCTGACGTTGCAGGCCTGCTTGCCGCCCGGTTCACAATAGGTTAATGGACGTCACATGTAGTGGCCTGCTTCGTTCGCGACGAGGGCGTCGAAAGACAGGCAAAACGAGAGCGGCAACATGACAAAACGCCTGAGTGCAAGCCGGAGAACGGCGCTCCTGATATCGACCACTTTTGGTATCGCAGCCACTTTGGCAGGTTGCACCAGCGTAGAAATTGCTTCCAAGCCGCAGCTTGAAACCACCCAGCCGACCTTGCAGGCGCAGGCAACGACAGCGCCTGCTGCAGATGGCACGGCACCGGCCGCCGCAACTGTAGTTGCAGGCACAGAAGTTGCTGCACAGGCCGCAGCAGCACCCGCGACAGCAAGCGTCGCCGTTGATGCTGCCGGCAAACTCGTTCTTCCACCAGCCGCAGAAATTGCTGCAGCTGCCGCCCAAGCGCCGACTGACGGCCAGGTAGAAGCACAAATGGTGGCGCAGGCAACCACTCCGGCAGCAGAGCAGGCAACAACCGCACAGGCCACACCTGCTGCAGCCGCAAATACTGTTGCCACAGCAGGCAACACGGCCACTTTCACACAGGTTGCCGCCGTAAAGGGTTCGTTCCCAAGCAAACAATCCGAATCTGCGGCCATGCGCATTTCCATGGCCATGCAGCCGTTTGACGATGGCAAGGCCGCCCAGGCCGCCATTTCCGCGCAGACAGCTGTTCCCTCTCAAAAACCGCAGGGCGTGATGATGGCGTATGCCTCCGCCCCGCAGAACTCGGCCATCGCTGCCATCAACACCCGCGAAGGCATGGAAACTTCTCCTGTCGGACGCGAAAAGCTCAGCACGCTGATTTCCAAATACTCGCAGATGTATGATGTGCCGGAAGATCTGGTGCACCGTGTCGTACAACGCGAAAGCCGTTACGTTCCGTCTGCCTTCAACCGTGGACATTACGGCCTCATGCAGATCAAACACGCCACCGCCCGTTCCATGGGCTTTGATGGCCCTGCGTCCGGTCTGTTCGATGCAGAGACCAACCTGAAATATGCCGTCAAATATCTGCGCGGCGCATGGCTGGTGGCTGACAACGACCGTGACAATGCCGTACGTCTTTATGCACGTGGTTACTACTACGATGCCAAGCGTAAGGGCATGTTGCACGTCCTGCGCAAATAGGCGCTATCCACAGCACGTCATCAAACTGTAGCGTATCAGAGATAAACGCCTCTAACCCAATGTAGAGGTGGAATCATATGACGAGCGCCACACACAAAACCAGCTTTCGTAACAATGGAAAGCTGAAGAATGCCCTCCTCCAGCACAAGACACTTTCCACGGACGGCTTTTCCGAGCGTCTGTTCGGCGTGCTGTTTTCCGGTCTGGTTTACCCGCAAATATGGGAAGATCCGGAAGTCGACATGGAAGCCATGGAATTGCGGGACGGGCACCGCATTGTCACCATCGGTTCCGGTGGCTGCAATGTACTGGCATATCTCTCGCGTAATCCTGAAAGCATTGATGTCGTCGATCTCAATCCGCATCACATCGCCCTCAACAAGCTTAAGCTGACCGCTTTCCACCACCTGCCCGGCCACGGAGATGTTGTTCGCCAGTTCGGCCAGTCCAACATCCGCAGCAACAGTGAAGGCTATGACCGCTTCATCGCCCCTCACCTCGACCATCAGACCCGCGCTTATTGGTCGAAGCGCACGATGACCGGCCGTCGCCGCATTTCGGTGTTCAATCGCAATATCTACCGCACCGGCCTGCTCGGCCGCTTTATCGGCGCAGGTCACGTCATTGCCCGCCTGCACGGCGTCAAATTGACCGAGATGACCCACGCCCGCACCATGGATGAGCAGCGCCGCTTCTTTGATGAGAAGGTAGCACCGCTGTTTGACAAGCCAATGATCCGCTGGCTCACCAAACGCAAAAGCTCGCTGTTTGGCCTTGGCATTCCGCCACGTCAGTATGACGAACTGGCAAGCCTCTCGGATGGCAACACCATTACCCCGGTTCTGCGTGCCCGCCTTGAAAAGCTGGCATGCGACTTCCCGTTGAAAGACAATTATTTCGCCTGGCAGGCATTTGCCCGCCGGTATCCAGAGCCGCATGAGGGCGATCTGCCAGCCTACCTGAAACCGGAATATTACGAAGCCATTCGTAACAACGCACTCAAGGTTTCGGTGCACCACGCGACCTTCACGGAGCTTTTGGCTGGCAAACAGGCCGCCAGCCTTGACCGCTATGTGCTATTGGATGCGCAGGACTGGATGAACGACACACAGCTCAACGACCTGTGGAGCCAGATGACCCGCACCGCCGCCCAGGGCGCACGCGTCATCTTCCGTACCGCTGCGGAAAAAAGCGTCATCGAAGGCCGCCTGTCGCCGGAAGTCCGCACCAATTGGGTCTATTTGGAAGAACGGTCGCACGAACTGAACCGCAAGGATCGTTCGGCAATTTACGGCGGCTTCCACATCTACGAAAAGACCTCGGCATGAGTGGTCAAAGCAAAGGGTTTCAGTCCCTTGATAGCAATGACCACGCCGGCCTGATGGATGATATGTACCGCTACCAGCGGTACATTTACGACCTGACTCGCAAATATTATCTGCTGGGGCGCGATGGCACCATTGCTGGCCTGAATATCCCAGCCGACGGCACCATGCTGGAAGTCGGTTGCGGCACAGGTCGCAATCTGCTGCTGACACGCAAGACATTTCCTGCCGCCCGTTTGTTCGGTCTGGATATTTCTGCACAAATGCTTGAAACAGCTGCCGCAAACTTCAGATCGGAATCGACAAAACCGGTTTTCAAAGTGGCCGATGCCACGGCCTTTGACGCTGCAGATTTCGGACAGGACGGCGGTTTCGACCGGATCATGATTTCCTATGCGCTGTCGATGATCCCCGACTGGCACGGCGCAATCGATGCGTCATTGTCAGCACTGGCACCGGCAGGCAGCCTGCATATCGTCGATTTCGGCCAGCAGGAAAAACTGCCCTTGCTGTTCAGGCGCCTGTTGCGGGGGTGGCTTACCCGCTTTCATGTCACGCCGAGAGCTGATCTGCGAGATGTTCTCGAGCAGCGCCTTGCACAGCATAACGCGACCTTGCGCTTTGAAACCATTGGCGGTGGCTACGCCTGGCGGGCGGTGATTACCAAAGTCCAGCAGGGATAAACGGCACAAACGCCCCCTAACATCCAGCATCATCCTCGGTTAACAAAACGGGGATGAGGACATCTCGCTGCAAAGCCTTGCTTAAATACCAAGCAAAACAGTGTTTTGCCCCTTGTCATAACCGGTTGTTTACCACGATATGCTGAATTAAGAATATCCGAACTGCTTCGAAACCGAGGTGGTGTGGGGGTAGATTTCCTTTTTTAGACGAGACAGACATGGGGCGACGGCTTTTACCGGTGGTTCTTTCCACATTGATGCTGGTCAGTGGCTGCACTTCCGCCAGCTATGACCTGCTGGAAACGGCATCCGTTGCCAAACCACGCTTTCAGGACACCGATCCGCAGGACTTTGGCGTCAACAATCCGCACCGCCATGATATCCATGGCATCGATGTGTCCAAGTGGAACGGCGATGTCGATTGGCAGCAAGTGCGCAAGTCAGGCGTCTCCTTCGTCTTTATCAAGGCCACCGAAGGTTCCGACCGCATCGACCCGAAATTCAATGACCACTGGCGCCTCGCCGCGAAAGCGGACATTCTGCATGCACCCTACCATTTCTACTATTTCTGCTCGACGGCGGATGCGCAGGCCGACTGGTTCATGCAGAACGTGCCGAAGGAAGCCGTAACCCTGCCGCCGGTTCTTGATGTCGAGTGGAACCCGTCTTCCCCGACCTGCAAGACACGCCCTGCCCCGATGGTCGTGCGTGCCGAGATGCAGCGTTTCCTCGACCGTCTCGAGAAACACTACGGCAAACGTCCGATCATCTACACCTCGGTGGACTTCCATCGTGACAATCTGGTTGGCCAGTTCAAGGACTACCATTTCTGGGTTCGCTCGGTGGCTGCTCATCCAGCCAAGATCTATGAGGATCGCCGCTGGGCGTTCTGGCAATATACCGCAACCGGCGTTGTGCCCGGCGTGACCGGACCGACGGATATCAACGTGTTCTCGGGCAGCGAAAAGAACTGGAAAAGCTGGGTTACAACCGCTAGCAAGTAATGCTGAAAGGCCTTCGTTAACGAAGCAGCCATCAAACCGGGTGTTCAGCCCGGTTTTGGGGTGTTTTTATACCAGGCCTCATGCTTTCGTCACAAAGCTTGTCGAAAGCAGGAAAACTTCATTACCAAGGAACCACACGATGTTCATGCCATCCGTCCGCAGCGCGGTTCTCGTCGCTGCCACCTGCCTTCTGACTTCCGGTACTGTTTTTGCGCAGGCGCAGACAACAACACAGGCACCCGCACAGGCCGCAGCTTGCGGCGGTGATCTTTCAGCCTTCCTGCAGGGTGTAAAAACAGACGCATTGGCAAAGGGCATCCCGGCTGACGCCATCGACAAGGCTCTGGCAGGCGCGGAGATTGACCAGAAGGTTCTGTCGAGAGACCGCGCCCAGGGCGTTTTCAAACAGACCTTCCTTGAGTTCTCGCAGCGCACCGTCAGCCAGGCTCGCCTTGATATTGGCCGCAAGAAGATCCAGCAGCTGTCCAGCACCTTCCAGCGCGCCGAGCAGGAATTTGGTGTTCCAGCTGGCGTCATCGCTGCCTTCTGGGCCATGGAAACCGATTTTGGTGCCGTTCAAGGTGATTTCAACACCCGCAACGCACTTGTGACCCTGTCGCATGACTGCCGCCGTCCGGAACTGTTCCGTCCGCAGCTGCTTGCCCTAATTGAGATGGTGCAGCATGGCGATCTCGACCCTGCCACCAACACCGGTGCATGGGCTGGCGAAATCGGCCAGGTCCAGATGCTACCTAAGGACATTATCGCCTTTGGTGTCGATGGTGACGGCGACAACCACATCAACGTCAAGACCAGCGCTGCCGACGCCATCCTGACTGCCGCGAAGTTCATCCAGAGCCTTGGCTTCCGCAAGGGCCAGCCATGGATTCAGGAAGTCAGTGTTCCAGAAAACCTGCCTTGGGAGAAATCCGGTCTCGGTGGTCCGTTGACGGCTGGCGAGTGGTTTGCGCTCGGCGTGACCCCGCGTGATGGCAACAAGAATTTCGCAAACCTGCCGGCCGCACTGGTGCTGCCACAGGGTCGCAAAGGCCCAACCTTCATCACCTACCCCAACTTCAATGTCTATCTGGAGTGGAACCAGTCCTTCATCTACACGACGTCTGCGGCCTATTTCGCCACACGTCTGATGGGCGCTCCTGTTTACAACAAGGGTAACCCCGATCAGGGCCTGGATGACGCGGCGATGCGCGAGCTGCAAACCAAGCTCGATAACATGACCCATGACGTTGGCAAGATCGACGGCATTCTCGGTTCAGGGACCCGTGTTGCCGTCCAGCGCGAGCAGAAGCGTCTTGGTATGGCAGCCGATGGTTGGCCTACCCGCGAGCTTCTCGACGCGCTTTAAGGCAAAACTGCCACATTTGGCACCAATTGAACCAAGCGGCCCCTGTTCGAATCTGGGGCCGCATTTACCATCCCGCTTAAGGATTATGTCCTAATCTCGACAAAACGACTGGGGATAAGCGGCCTGGATTTACTTTTTCTCAATAAAACAATTAATTTCTAATATTGAAATATTATTTGATTTTCAATGGATTGAGGAAATTCATTCCTAAAAACTGAACAATTGCACTGCGCTGCGGCATAAAATACGCTTTTCAAGCGACACAAAACGGTCATATTATCCTCCAGTCAACAGAAGGAGGCAGACCATGGGACTCACGAACTCTCTTAATGCCTTGGTAGTCGGTATGGCGTTTGTGTTCGTCGGAGCAATGCTTTTTATCTGACGAGGACTTCAAGGCTCGATCAAGCATCCAAAACAGTTGATGACTTAAAAAAATTTAAAAGCGCAGATTCGGGAGGATCTGCGCTTTTTCCGTATTTGTAAGAACTTAAGTCGGTTCAGGCTGCCGAGCGTCTTTCACGCGACAGGCCAAGATTTTCCAAAACAGCATTGACCAGTGGCGCACGGTTCATGGTGTAAAGGTGAAATTCGCTGAAGCCGCGTCGCTGCAAATCCTCGATCTGCTCAGCGGCCACGTCGGCGGCCACCTTGGCACGGTCTGTCGGGTTGTCATCCAGACCTTCAAAGCGAGTATCCAGGAATGAAGGTACGCTTGTGCCGCAACGGCCAGCAAAACGCTTAAGCTGCGTCAGGTTCTGGATCGGCATGATGCCCGGCACTACGGGAATGGTGATGCCAGCAGCCGTTACACGCTCCATGTAACGCTCATAGACGTCGTTATCGAAAAAGAACTGCGTCAGGGCACGCGTTGCGCCATTGTCGAACTTGCGCTTCAGCATGTCGATGTCAGCCGCTTCGTCGGTGCTCTCAGGGTGTTTTTCCGGATAGGCGGACACAGAGATTTCGAAATCGCTGATCTCGCGCAGCCCCTTCACCAGTTCCGATGCATTGGCATAACCGTCCGGGTGCGGCTTATATGCCGTGCCGATACCGGTTGACGGATCACCACGCAGCGCCACGAAATGGCGTACACCGGCAGCACGAAATTCGTCCACAACCTTATGCACGTCCTCCCGGCTGGCATCAACGCAGGTCAGATGCGCTGCCGTATGCAGCTTGGCATCGCCAATCATCCGTCGCACAGCCTCAAGCGTCGGTGCCTTGGTCGTGCCACCAGCGCCATAGGTCACCGACACGAAGTCCGGGTTCCAGCGCGAAAGCTCGGCCACGGTTTCCCACAATTGTTTGTCCATTTCCGGCGATTTCGGCGGAAAGAACTCAAAGGACAGATGAATATGGCCATTGGCGCGATTTTGTTCTGTCGTGGCCATTGTCATGCCCTCCCCGAGGCAACAAACGGAGTGGATGCTGCTGCCTCGTTTGCAATCAGCAAACGTTGGTCCTTTGCAATCCAGATTGTAACATCCAGTGACTGGCTGCCGGCTTTGCCGGAGCGCAGATCAACCGCCTTAAGAAGCTCGAGTTCAGACTTCTTCAGCCAGTCCTCAAGCGTTTGGTGAGAAAATCCGAGCCGCACATGGGCATGGTCTTCCCGCAGATAATCAAATGAATGCGGTGCCAGATCGATGATGACCAGACGGCCACCGGGACGCAACAAACGCGCAGCTTCGGCAATGGCCCGGTCAGGCTCATCCAGGAAATGCAAAACCTGATGGATAACGATCAGATCGAAATCCTGACCTTCAAGCGGCAGGTTGAAAATATCGCCGTGCCGGACGGACGCATTGCTAATGCCCGACTTGTCGAGATTGGACCGCGCCACGGCAAGCATGTCACGGCTGGCATCCACGCCAATCGCACGGCGGTAGACACCGCTGAGCAACTGCAGGATACGGCCGGTGCCCGTGCCAAGATCCAGCATCGAGTCGATCGGCGTCGTACCAATCAGGCCAAGAAGTTGCTCTTCGATCAATTCGTCGCTGACATGCAGCTTGCGCAATTCGTCCCAGGCGGCCGCGTTGCGGCTGAAATAATCCTGCGCGCGCTCAGAGCGGACCCGCTTCACATCGGCTAGACGCTCGCTATCACGCAGTAAAACGGCATCATCCTTGGCAGTTGCGTCCAGCAACTGACGAACCAGCGAAGCGGCGTTTCCATCCTGTTTCAGACGGAAATAAGCCCATGCACCTTCCTGATAACGGTCGATTAGATCTTCTTCCGTCAAAAGCTTCAGATGTCGGGACACACGTGGTTGGGATTGACCGAGAATTTCGGTAAGATCGGTGACAGTCAGATCGCCAGCCGACAACAAAGCCAGCAGACGCAACCGCGTCGGCTCACCTGCCGCCTTCAACAAATCCACAAGATTGTTCAATTCAAACTGCACAACACGCCTCGCCAAGACCCAATCAAGACATAAAGATATCTTTATGTGATTTGATAAGCGGTTGCAAGCGATAATCCCAAAACTGTTAACGCATTTTGTCAGGTCACGACAGGTCCCAGGGCGGCCGTTTGCGCGACGCTCCGGCCGCCCTGAGGTGAGCAATAAAGGTCAAACGACGTTGATTCCCGCCTGCCAATGCTCATAAAGCGTTTCGATGTCGCCACTGGTCAGCAAAGGCATCACCTGATGCAATTGTTCATCGGGCCAGTTCCACCACTGCATTTCCAGCAACATAGCAATCAGGCGTTCATCGAAACGTAGACGAATGTTACGGGCGGGATTGCCGCCGATAATTGCGTAAGGCTCAACATCACGGGTTACCAGCGCGCGTGTACCGATCACCGCACCATCCCCGACTTTGACACCCGGCATGATAACGGCCTCGGAACCGATCCACACATCATTGCCGATGACGGTATCACCGGCCGGTTTGTAACCGTTCCGCGCTCCTGCGAATGCCGGCACCTCCGACATCCAGTAGAATGGAAAGGTGCTGATCCAGTCGTTTCTGTGACCCTGATTACCAGCCATGATGAAGGAAGCACCTGATCCAATCGAGCAGAAGCTACCAATGATCAGCCTGTCGGCACCTTCATCCGGCAGAAGATACCGGGCACAATCATCGAAACTGTGACCGTGATAATAACCGGAATAATAGCTGTAGCGACCAACAACGATGTTGGGGTTGGTTATCTGCTTGTCGAGCGTAATGCCCCTGAAAGGGCTTTCAAAATAGTTCTGCATTGAAGTTCTCTCTGCATGTGTTTCGCCGCGGCGCACTTGCAGGCACGCGGCATCCTTGCGAAAGACCAGAGGTCTTGTCGCCACAGCTCCTCACGTCAGATGCGCGGGAGCATTATGCAGATGGTACACGGTGCAGATTTCATAGGACGCTTTTAGCCTGTTTCCCATCTGGAGGAAACCCGCTGCGCGGCACTCAAGACCAAGGCGGTAACCGAACGATAAAACAGAGTGCAATTTGATAGCGGCCGCAAAAGGCTTCCCCTTATGCGGCCGCTTGTATTGAAGTCAGGCTGGAGGTCAGCCCTCTGCCATTGGCCTATGAGATCAGAACTCGGTCCAATCCTCGGCAACGGCCGCATTGCCATGCGCAACCGCAGCAGAACGGCGAGCCGGCGCCTGTCTAGGAGCTGTCGACACAGGTGCTGCCACACGACGCATAACATCCGCCGCCGCCTGCAACTGCCCAACCTGCTGGCCAAGCTGGAACTGCGACAGCAGTGAGTTCAGATTGACGCTTTCTTGCGCAAGCGCTGCACCAGCCGCATTCATCTCCTCCACCATCGCCGCATTCTGCTGCGTCGACTGATCCATGTGATTGACGGCCGTATTGACCTGCGCCAGTCCAGCGGACTGTTCATGTGCTGCGGTCGCAATGGCTTCCATATGGACATTGATCGACTGAACCAGACCGGCAATTTCAGCCAGACCTGTACCGGTATCGTTGACGAGGCGCACACCTTCGCTAACGGCAATTTCAGAATTTCCGATCAGTGATTTGATTTCCTTGGCGGCATTGGCAGAACGCTGCGCCAGTTCACGCACCTCCTGTGCAACGACAGCAAAGCCTTTGCCTGCCTCACCCGCACGGGCGGCCTCGACACCGGCATTCAGGGCCAGCAGATTGGTCTGGAAGGCGATCTCATCGATAACACCGATGATCTGGCTGATCTGCTTGGAGGAGTTTTCAATCTTCTCCATGGCAGAAACGGCGTTGCGCACGACATTGCCGGAGTTATCGGCACGGTCACGGGCGTTACGCACCACATCACGCGCCTCGCCTGCCCGTCTGAATGTTGAAGTCACATTGGCGGTGATCTGTTCAAGCGCTGCGGCGGTTTCCTCAAGTGATGCGGCCTGCTGCTCGGTACGACGTGAGAGATCATCGGACGCAGACGAAACCTCCTTCGATCCACCAGTCACCGTGGAAACGGAATGGCCAACACTTGCCAGCGTCTCACGCAACTGACGAACCGAACTGTTGAAGTCCTGCCGCAATGCTTCAAACTGCGAGGACAGTGGTTCGTGCAACTCGCACAGCAGATCACCAGCGGCCAGACGTTTCATGCTGCTGGCAAAGGTGCTTGTGGCCTCAACCAGTCGCGCTTCTGCTTCCGCCTCCGCAACCCGTTGCATTTCCAGCCGCTCGCGCTCTGCACGGCCCCTTGCCTCTTCCTCTGCAGCTTCCAGTTCACGATTACGAATAGCAGCCTGACGGAACACCTCAACGGCCTGTTCCATGTCGCCTATTTCGTCCTTGCGGCCGGTGGCGACATCATTGTTGTCGATATCGCCATGCGCCAAGCGCCCCATGATCTGAACCATGCGTGCAATGGGCCGCACAACCGTCATCGCCATCAGGCCGGAAAACACCACCATGATGAGGCCGCCGATAAGGCAAAGCACGGCAATCACAACAAGATTGCTGAAAGCACCATCGGCATGCGCCTGCGCCAATGCCGCGATGCGGTGCAGATCCTCATTTTCGATCTGTTTGAGCGTTTCAATACGTTTGGTGGAAACAGCGAACCATTTGCCGCTGTCGAGATTGCCCAACTCGGCATTTTCGCCATTGGCAAGAATGAGCGTGCGGATCGCGACAACGTCTTCGCCTGATATTTGCTGCGCTGGTTTTCATCCAGAACCGACAGCGAAGAATTGAGGAGCGCGGTCTGACCGCCGGCCATGGCTGCAAACTCTGCGAAGCGGCTTGGGTCCACTCGTTTTGCTGTAATAAAGCCATTGCCAATTGCGCGTTCCTGACCGGCAATTTCCTTGGCCTGCATCAGTTGCACATAGCCAGACATCTGCTGGGCAATGCCGGCGTCTTGCGCAGTAGCGGCGATATTGCCGGAAAGACCGACAATCTTGCCAACGACGCCCGTGTAGAAACTGAACGATTGCGCACCGGTCGTTGACAGGCTGTCGACGGATCTACGTAGAACTGCAATTTCGCCAATACCGCTGCTGATTGATTGCTTGGGACCGGCCAGATCAAAATCAACCGCTTTCGCCAGTTCCTGCGACACCGTCTGAAACTCTCCGACCGCTGCATCGGTCTGCGAACGGGAGCTGGCAAGCTGGGACGCATTCTGATTGCCTTTGGAGGCGATAAACCCGGCAGTCAGGCCACGCTCCACCTGCAGGGCATGCACCATGTCACTCAGCTTTTTCAACTGTTCACTGGCGACCGTAATCTGCTGCATGTCATTATAGATAACCAAACGATCCGATATCTGGACGTAGGCAAGATAACCGGCAGCAAGCATGGGCAAGGTGACTGCGGTCCACAGCCGCTTGCTGATTGAAATATCGACCAATCTCATGAGACACTCCTGAAGCATGGCCTCATGCCATCTAAAATTGTGCCGATCATGCACTAGAAAAATCTACGGAAACCACCTTAAGAAAAACTGAAAGTAATAGTCAAAACAATGGCTTAAAATGACGATCATCAAGGTGCACACATATGTCGCAGGCACTAAATTTTTAGAAATCGGCAAGATTTTCCGCACAAAATAAAAGCCTCTGCACACATAGCGTGCAGAGGCTTCATGAAATTGTCCGTTATTTGGACAGGTCTTAGCGGGTCAGGCGCTTGTAGGCCTGGCTGCCCGGATTGAGGGCGTCAGGACCAAGGCGACGAACCTTGTCTTCTTCGTAGTCTTCGAAGTTGCCTTCGAACCATTCGACGTGGCCATCACCCTCAAAAGCGAGGATGTGTGTCGCCAGACGGTCAAGGAACATGCGATCGTGGCTGATGATGATGGCGCAGCCTGCGAAGGCTTCCAGCGCGCTTTCCAGCGCACCGAGTGTTTCCGTATCAAGGTCGTTGGTCGGTTCGTCGAGCAGCAGCACGTTGCCGCCAGCCTTCAGCATCTTTGCAAGGTGAACGCGGTTACGCTGACCACCCGAGAGATTGCCAACCTTCTGCTGCTGATCGCCGCCCTTGAAGTTGAACGCGCCGCAATAGGCTCTGGAGTTCATGTCGAACTTGCCAAGCTTGATCACTTCCGCACCGCCAGAAATTTCTTCCCAAACGGTCTTGTTGCCATCCAGCGCATCGCGGCTCTGGTCAACATAACCAAGGTGAACCGTCTCACCGACGCGGATCGAACCGGCGTCCGGCTTTTCCTGGCCGGTGATCATCTTGAACAGCGTCGACTTACCGGCACCGTTCGGGCCGATGATACCAACGATACCACCCGGTGGCAGCTTGATCGACAGGTCGTTGATCAGCGTGCGGCCTTCAAAGCCCTTGTTGAGGCCTTCCAGCTCGATAACGACCTGGCCAAGACGCTCGGAGACAGGAATGATGATCTGCGCGTCGCCTGGACGGATGTTTTCAGCGGCATCCACCAGCTGTTCGTAAGCCTTGATACGGGCCTTCGACTTGGCCTGACGGGCTTTCGGGCTGGATGCAATCCATTCCTGTTCGCGCGACAGTGCCTTCTGGCGGCCGGCTTCTTCGCGGGATTCCTGCTGCATGCGCTTTGCTTTGGCCTGCAGGTAGGCAGAGTAGTTGCCTTCGTAAGGAATGCCACGACCACGGTCGAGTTCAAGAATCCAGCCGGTGACGTTGTCCAGGAAGTAGCGATCGTGGGTGATCATCATAACGGCGCCCGGATAGTCACGCAGGTGCTTTTCGAGCCATGCAATGGTTTCGGCGTCAAGATGGTTGGTCGGTTCGTCGAGCAGCAGCAGGTCAGGCTGCGACAACAGCAGACGGCACAGCGCGATACGACGGCGCTCACCACCCGACAGCGTTTCAACATTGGCGTCCTTTGGCGGGCAGCGCAGTGCTTCCATCGCCATTTCGACCTGCTGTTCCAGATCCCACAGGTTCTGGCTGTCGATGATGTCCTGAAGCTTGGCACCCTCATCCGCAGTTTCATCGGAATAATTCATCATCAATTCGTTGTAACGATCGATAACGGCCTTCTTATCGGCAACGCCTTCCATGACGTTTTCAAAAGCGGTCTTGGCAGGATCAAGCTTTGGTTCCTGCTCTAGGTAACCAACGGTCGCGCCTTCGGCGAGCCAGGCTTCACCGGTAAATTCCTTGTCCTGACCGGCAATGATGCGCAGCACAGTAGATTTACCGGCACCGTTTGGACCGAGAATACCAATCTTGGCATCCGGGTAGAACGACAGGTTAACGTTTTCGAGGATCTTCTTCGCCCCGTAGGACTTGTTAAGACCAGACATATGATAAATGAACTGACGTGCCATTAAAGGAATGCTCCGCGCCATGAAATGAGGTTTGCCGCTATGTAGGCGAAATGACCGTGTGGGGCAATGTCGAAACGGGAATTATCCTACGTCGCAAATGCAAACGGCATACAACGCCCCGTCAAAATCCTATCGTAAGCGGCTGTGATCGATGCGGAAAACCTGCAAGTCGGACGCGTTGTCTGTGATAATTCTTTCCAGCCCTGGCCAGTCTTGGCCTGTTGCCAGCGCCGTGTAAAGCACAGCGTCCTTGTCGCTCAGCTCAAATCCCAGGCGGCATACGACAACATAGTCAAAAGGTGCAAGCGCCTGTTTTCTGGCTTCAACGTCATTGGAGAGAAATGCCGTAAAGACCCGACGCATACCGGGTGCTGTGCGATGAAACGGCGCCGATGCAATCGAAAAACCATCCGGCATGGTTGCTGCGAGTGGCATCGCCAATCCTTGCGGCGAGATGATACGGCCCGGCGAAAGCGTTGCCAAGACTGACATATCCTGCCCTTGGCACTGGTCATATTGCATTAAATCAGTGGGGTGAAAGGCAAATTCGCCTTTGGAGAACATCAGAAGCGATCCTGCAAAAACAAGCACGCTTGCAGCAGAACTAAACACCGCTGGCAGGATGGAGGCGCCGTCTGCTCTCGCCTGCCGCCACCAGTGCACGGAGAAGAAAAGGAAAAACGGCATAAATAACAGCGCGAATTTCAAATAACGAGCCATCAACAACGCCAGAATAAGCGCACACGCCATGACCGCGTAGAGGATCAGATATTTGGTATTCTGCTGAAAGCCTTTCCTGATGACAGGAATAAGTGCAAAAAACACAAGTCCGGTTACCGCGCCAAGAAGAGGCACGACACCACTCGTATCGACACTATAAAGCTGCAGGAGGTTCTTCTCCTGCAAAAGGCGATCAAACCAAAGCGCGTGCTCCAGCGGCCCCAACATCCCATATGGACCTTGCAGGCATTGCGGAAACAAACAGGCCGTAACAGCAACGATAATCAGCAGCGGGACAATGAAAGCCGCCGCCTTGATAGACTGCTGCGCAGCACGCGGTGTAAAATAGAGGCTGCCACATACACTCAGCGGCACCAAAATCATCGGCAATATATAAGGTGCCGAAAACGCATCGCACTGAACCGACCGTATCGAGGCAGGTCCAAGAAACGCAAATGCACAAACAATGGTGGCAATAAACATTGCCATACAGGCACCAAGCAGCACCCGCCTGCTCTCTTTAGTACCGACAAGATAGGAAAGTATAAGACCCGCCCAGACGACCACGACAAGCGGCAAGACTTCAAGGCCTGTTACCAGAGATATGGCGGCGCCGGAACCGATCAGCACACCACCATTGAAGCTCCACAGCATCAACCCGCAAGCAATCATCATCATTGCCAGGATCTGCACATTATGATGATCGATGCGACCTGGCGAAAATTCCTGCACTACGCTTGCCAGAAAGCACACCATGCAAACAATCAGAATGATCTGCATGCGCGTAGAAAATGTTTCGAGCGGCACCATGCGCGTCAAAAGCAACGCCGCCAGAAAACTGAAGGGCACAAGCAGAAGAAGTGGAACGATGAAGAGCGCAATATTCAAGGCCACTTCAGGTGCGAAAAGCATTTCCGCACTTGCAGTTACAATGACATATGGCAAGTCAACCAGCCGCGACCACGGCGAGAAATACGGTTCCGGCATGGCGATGAACGGCAACTGAAAATCAAACCATTGCCCTTTGGGCGACAGCAAATGACGGATTTGCAGTTCTCGCATCCGGTCGTCAACATCACTCACCTGAGCAACACCTTCGGTCATGCTCAGGAAGATCAGGATCATGGCGACGGTATAAATCAGCAAGGATACGTGGAAGATGGGTAATTGACCGTTTTTCTGTAACGGTTTCATTGTATTGGCTGAAATGGATATCATAACCAAACCCTGCAAGATCAACCTCACATCCGTAAAGGATGAAGCATTGATTTTGCAATACCTAAAGTTGCAAAAGCACTAAGATGCTCTGAACGAAAGGGCAAACCATGTTCTCACAGATCAACCGCCTTGAGAGTCCGTCTGGCGCGTCTGTTGCCTATCGCCACATGCCCGCCGAAAACGAGGCGCGCGGCGTGCTGATGATCTGCCACGGCCTTGTTGAACATGCCGGTCGTTATGCCCGCTTTGCCGATGTAATGGCAAAACAGGGTTTTGAAGTTTACGCCCATGACCACCGAGGCCACGGGCGGACAAAAGCCGATGACGCGCCGCTTGGCCGTTTTGCGTGGAAAGATGGCGTCGACAAGGCGATCAAGGATGTGATGGCTGTGCGCAATCTGGTTGGCGAGCGTCATCCCGGCCTGCCGGTTGTCCTGTTTGGACATTCAATGGGTGGACTTGTCGCACTGAACACCGCCGTCAGCCATCCGCAATCCTTTGCTGCCCTGTCCATATGGAACTCCAACTTTAACCCCGGTCTTTCGGGCCGTGCCGCTCAGGTGGTGCTGCGCATCGAGAAATGGCTGAAGGGTTCGGATGTGCCGAGCGGTATTCTGCCCAAGGCAACATTCCGGACATGGAATGCCCGTATGCCGGAAAAGCGCACCACCGCCGACTGGCTGAGCCACGACAAGGCTGCTGTCGACGCCTATGTCGAAGATCCGCTCTGCAGTTTCGAGGCAAGTGTCTCTCTCTGGCAGGACGTGTTTGAAATGTCCTATCGTGGCCCAAAACTGATCAGCCGATTACCAAAAGACATGCCGATCCTGCTGGTCAGCGGAGACGAGGATGCCGCCACCAATGACGGCAAGGAAATCGTCTGGCTTGCAGACCAGTTCCGAAATGCCGGCTTCACTGACATCAAGGACATTATTTACAAGGGCATGCGCCACGAAACATTGAATGAAAAAGGCTGGGAAGTGCCCGCAGCCGATTTCGCGGCATGGTGCACAAAGGTCGTCGAGGACTGACCGCTCCTGTGCCGAAACGGAATATCATCATGAGATAATATCGAATGCGTTCCCTCAAAAAGGGTGTTCTATAGTCAGGACACCGTTGCGCATTCGCACGTTGAAAGAAACACCAATGACATTGAAAATGGCCCGCGGAAAAACAGCAACTCAAGCGACAGCTCTGGCATCCGGCAGTGTATCCACCGGGCTGTTCATGATGTTTGCCGCGGTGATGATTTCCCCGATTATCGACATTTTCGCCAAGCTGGCCATCACGACCGTTCCAGCGATTGAAATCAGTGCAGCGCGTTTCCTGATCCAATCGCTTGCAGCCGTGCCTTTTCTCATCATGCGACCGCATCTGTTCTCGATGTCCTGGCGCTCAACAGGCTTTCACATCGTTCGTGGTGGCATCCTTGCCCTGTCGATGATCAGTTTCGTTGCCACGGTGGAATTCATGGAAGTGGCAGACGCAATTGCCATCTTTTTCGTTGAGCCAATCATTCTCACCATCCTTAGCAGCATCATTCTGAAGGAAGCGATTGGCTGGCGGCGTTACACCGCATGCGCCGTCGGTTTTTTGGGCGCGTTGCTGGTCATCCAGCCCAGTTTTGCCGAAGTCGGTTACGTTGCGCTTCTGCCGGTTCTTTCGGCATTCTGCATTGCCATTTTCGCCATTCTGACCCGCATCGGTTCGCAGAAGGAAGATCCGTGGAGCATGCAGCTTCAATCCGGCATGTGGGGTTTCCTGTTCTGCGTTTTGCCAATGTTGTTCAGTGACATGCTTGGAATGCCCGGGATTGCCTTTACCTCGGCCGATACCACGATCCTGCTTTATCTCTTGGGTGTTGGTGTTTCAGCCACTCTATCAGGCATTCTCGGCGTTTACGCCTATCGCGCAGCCCCGGCCTCGATGCTGGCCCCGTTGCAATATCTGGAAATTGTTTCTGCGACGATCTTCGGCTGGCTGGTGTTCAACCACTTCCCGGATGCCATCAAATGGCTTGGCATCGGCATCATCGTAGCGTCGGGCCTCTACATCATCTGGCGGGAACGCCGCTTTGCTTCAAAGCCAGTCTCCAATGTCGAGACCACACCGCTGACCCCATGAGATAATGACCCTAGACATGACCCAGCAGACACATGACAGACAGCCACCACTTAAAGGCATCCGCGTTATCGAACTGGCCCGTGTTCTGGCAGGGCCATGGGCGGGACAGATGCTGGCGGATATGGGCGCCGATGTCATCAAGATTGAAAACCCCGATGGCGGTGATGATACCCGCGCATGGGGACCACCCTTCGTGGAAAGTGTTGATGGCGACAATCTCTCGGCCGCCTATTATCACGCCACCAACCGCGGCAAACGGTCGATAACCGCTGATCTGCGTACCGTCGAAGGCTGCGATCTCGTTCGCCGTCTGATTGCAACCGCAGATGTGGTCATCGAAAATTTCAAGCGTGGCGGGCTTGTCAAATATGGGCTAGACTATCAAAGCCTGAAAGCGCTTAATCCGAAGCTGATCTATTGCTCAATTACCGGTTTCGGCCAAACTGGCCCCTATGCGGATTTCGCCGGTTACGATTACATCGTGCAGGGCATGTCAGGTTTCATGTCAATCACCGGTGAACCGGATGGCCAGCCTATGAAGGCGGGCGTTGCCGTTGCGGACATCTTCACCGGCATTTATTCGGTGACCGCCATTCAGGCAGCCATCATCCACGCGATGCGCACCGGACAGGGCCAGCATATCGACATGGCCCTGCTGGATGTTCAGTCGGCCGTGCTGGCCAACCAGAACATGAACTATCTCATTTCTGGCAAGCCTCCGGTGCGTCTTGGTAATGCCCATCCCAACATATCCCCTTACGAGGTGGTACCAACAGCCGATGGTTTCCTTATTCTGGCCGTTGGCAATGATGGCCAGTTCAGCCGCCTGTGCAAAATTCTTGGGCTTGCCGACATCGCCAGTGACGAGCGTTACGCGACCAACAAGGCGCGTGTCGCCCACAAGGCAGACGTACGGCGCATCATCTCCACCGAAACCTTGAAGTGGCAAAAGCGCGATCTGCTGACCGCCTGCGAAAGCAATGCGGTGCCGGCCGGCCCGATCAACTCGATCGAGGAAATGTTTGCCGACCCGCAGGTAGAGGCGCGAGGATTGCGGGTTGATCTGCAGGCTGCAGACGGCACCACTATTCCCGGTGTCCGCACCCCCATCGTGCTGTCCGAAACACCATTGCAATACGAACGCCCCAGCCCGCGTCTTGGCGAACATCAGGCTGATGTGCTGGCTGAACTGGAAGAGATCGAAAGGAACATGACGCCATGAAAAGAACCGGCGGACAATTGATTGTCGAGGCACTGAAGGCCAATGGCGTAACACGCGTTTCCTGCGTTCCCGGCGAAAGCTATCTCGCCGTTCTCGATGCACTCTATGAAAGCGGCATTGAAACCATTGTCTGCCGTCAGGAAGGTGGCGCCGCAATGATGGCCGACACCTGGGGTCGTCTGACGGGCCAACCCGGTATCTGCATGGTAACCCGTGGTCCCGGGGCAACCAACGCCTCAGCCGGCCTGCATATCGCCATGCAGGATTCCATTCCGATGATCCTGTTCATCGGCCAGGTGCAGCGCGATGCGCGTGAACGTGAAGCCTTTCAGGAAGTCGAATATCGCCGCGCCTTTACCGAATTCGCCAAATGGGTGGGTGAGATTGATGACGTCAGGCGCATTCCCGAATTTGTAAGCCGCGCCTTTGCCGTTGCCACCTCCGGCCGTCCCGGCCCTGTTGTTCTCACCCTGCCTGAGGATGTGCTGGTCGAGGAATTTGACGCACCGCAGGCGAAGCCATCGACCCCGGTCGAGGCGCATCCGGGTGCAGCACAAATTGCTGACTTTGCCGAGATACTGAAGGACGCCAAACGTCCTCTGGTCATTCTTGGTGGCACCCGTTGGACGGAAGAAAGCGTGGCACAGTTCCAGGCTTTCGCTGAAAAGTTCAAACTGCCGGTCGGCTGCTCTTTCCGCCGCCAGATGCTGTTTGACCACCTGCACCCATCTTACGTCGGCGACATCGGCATCGGCGTTAATCCAGCACTTGGCAAGGAGGTCAAGGAATCAGACCTCATCGTGCTGCTCGGTGGACGTTTCTCCGAAATGCCGTCCTCCGGCTACACTTTGCTTGATATTCCATATCCTGCGCAGAAGCTGGTGCATGTCTATCCGGACCCGGATGAACTCGGTCGTGTCTACCGCCCGGATCTGGCCATCTGTGCCAGCCCGAAGGATTTTGTGGCGGCCCTAGCTAAGCTTGAGGCACCGTCCAATCCCGTCTGGGAACAACGTACCGTTGCCATGCACGAAACCTACCTCAAGTGGTCGACCCCACCCAAGACAGGCCCCGGTTCGGTTCACATGGGCCCGATCATGGAATGGATTGAGGAAAACGCCCCGAAGGATGCCATTTTCACCAATGGTGCTGGCAACTACGCCACATGGCTTCACCGTTTCCATCGCTTCCAGCGCTTCAACACCCAGTCTGCGCCAACATCGGGCTCGATGGGTTACGGTCTGCCGGCTGCGGTTGCCGCCAAACATCTGTTCCCGGAGCGCGAGGTCATCTGCTTTGCCGGTGATGGTTGTTTCATGATGCATGGCCAAGAATTCATCACGGCCGTGCGTTACGGCCTGCCCATCATCACGCTGCTGGTCAACAATGGCACCTATGGCACCATCCGCATGCATCAGGAGCGGGAATATCCCGGTCGCGTCAGTGGCACGGATCTGGTCAATCCGGATTTCGTGGCTTTCGCCAAGGCCTATGGCGGCCATGGTGAGCTTGTCGAAACCACCGATCAGTTTGCACCGGCGTTCGAGCGCGCACGCGCCAGCGGCAAACCGGCAATCATCGAAATCAAGCTGGATGCGGAAGCCATCACGCCCACCCGCACACTGACGCAAATTCGCGAAAAAACCTGATACTTGGCATGGACAGGTTTCCGGAATGGTGCAATTCCTGCGGTCAAATAAACCAACAGGAAGCGCCATGCCGGAAGCACAGTCCCCAGTGATCACTCCAAGAGGAATGAAGATCGAGCCCAGCGCTGGCGCCCCTTTTGAAGCGGTGCGGGTTTCTAAAACCGTTCTTCATACCTGCCGGTTTGCAGCGCTGGCGACCATCGATCCCGTCAGCGGTTATCCCTATACCACTGTCACCAATATCGCGATTGAGCCTGACGGCACGCCATTCTTTTTTGCAGCACGTCTGACACTTCACGCCCGCAACATCGAAGCCGATAACCGCATTTCCCTGACGCTTGCCCCGTTTGGCAAAGGTGATGCGCTGACGGAACCTCGCCTGACACTGGTCGGTCGTGCTGTCTTGATCGGCGCGGATGAATTTGAAACGGCAAAGGCCGCCTATCTCGCTCGTTACCCGAAATCCAAGCTCTATCTGTCACTTCCCGACACGTTGCTGTTCCGGCTGCAGGTTGAGGGCGTGCAGATCAATGGCGGGCCAGCACGCAATGCCAGCAACATTACACCGGATGACCTCCGGACCAACCTCTCCGGAGCCGACGCGCTGATGGCTGGCGCTGCCGACGAAATCAAACGCCTCAACGCCATCAGGGGTGAGGCCACTCGGCTGGCGTCGCTCGCCGGCAAAAAAGAAAGAACCTGGAACATCACGTCGATTGATCCCGAAGGTATCAACCTCGCAGCCTCGTCCGATCTGGCGCGGCTGTGGTTTGCGGACCGTGTCGAAACATTGAATCAACTTGCAAAGGCGTTGAATCAGGATTCGAAGTAACAGTAACAAGGGATTCACAAACAACGACAATCCCTGAGCGAACCCCCTTGATAACCTCATAAAAAAGGCCGGTCAGCATGACACTGACCGGCCTTTTCTGTTTGTTCGTTGCGATCGGCGACTTAGAGCGCTGCCGTCACGATGAACTCAACCTTGTAGTCAGGCGTTGCCAGAGCAGCTTCGCTGGTGGCGCGTGCTGGCGGGTTTGCCGGGTCAATCCAGCCTTCCCAGACAGCATTCATTTCACCGAAGGTCGACATGTCGGAGAGGTAGATGATGGTCTGAAGGATCTTGGATTTGTCAGAACCGGCAGCAGCCAGCAGACGATCAACTTCAGCCAGTGCAGACTTGCTCTGCTCGGCAACCGACGAACCTTCACCAACCTGACCAGCCAGATAAACAGTATTGCCGTGAACGACTGCACCGCTCATACGCTTGCCGGGTTCGATACGCTTGATGCTCATGAAAATGCTCCTGTTATAAGCTTATGAAATTTCCTGCCCCATTTCGGGCAACGTGCAAAAACGACTTAGCCGCGCAGATGGTGGGTCTTGTCGTAGATGGCAGTCGAGCGCGCGCCAGAGCGGCAGTAGCCCAGCATCGGACGCTGCAACTCGTCAAGCGCATCCACCATTCCGGAAACAGCTTCACCATCGACACCGTTACGACCAACCGGCACATGTGCAATGGTCAGACCCAGTTCTTCCGCCCGCTCGGCAATATCGGCAAACAGAGGCTGGCCCTCTTCTTCACCGTCTGGGCGGTGGCAAACGATGGATTTAAAGCCGAGCGCCTTGATCTGATCCAGATCGGCAACGCTGATCTGGCCGGTCACTGAATATTCATCGTCAATACGTCGGATATCCATCTTCAAATCCTCCTGAAATGCCTTGGCTCGGCAAGCCTTTCGGCCCTTCGCCTCTAAAATTGAAGTGCCAAGGGTGTAAGGCGAATTGGCCGGTGCGTCAATCGACAAGCAACTGCCAGCACCGGGTTTAAAACCGCATCAGGCAATGTGGAAACGCAAACCGTAATTCCGCGTTTCGCCCGGCTGCAACATGTTGAACTCGCCACTGTCGGCAAGCTCCTCACGGCTGACCCAGCGGTGCGAAACCGGCTCGATGCCAAGGACATGGGCAGGCGCCTTCTGGTTACGCCACATTTGTAGATAAGGCAGAGTATCGGTGCGGAACTGCACTGTCAGGCTCTTGCCGCCAAGCGAGGCAATCGGCCCCAGACGAAGCGTTGCCCATGTCTCATTGCCAGGGGCTGGCACACAGAACACGCTGCCCGGCTCCTCGCCAAACCGCCAGTTGAAGCCACCACCCTCCAGCATATCGCCTTCGAGCTGCACATTGTCATCGAACAACCGTGCGCCGACATTCATGTGGTACATCAGAAATACCGGTTGCACCGTGTCACTGGTATTGGTGATCGTGTCGTCCAGCGCCACTTCACCGGTTGCCCCGTCAATCGTCCAGACACGCTGCAACAAGGCCGCGCCACCAGTGGCAAGCCGCACCGGAATATCCGCTGCGATCCTTGCATTTTTCTCGCCGACGTCCCAAGCGGTTATCTCAGCCGAGTGGGACGAGAACGAGCCATGCAGCGGATATTTGCGGCCCTCGGCATCGCCCTCAATCGGCTGCGGATGGCGAATGTGGTCAGGGCCACAGGTGAACAGAAAACCTTCCAGCGAGTGATCGATGCGCGGGTCGCCATCATCAGGAATAGCCCTGCCCGGTGCTATATTGATTCCCTCTACAATGCAGGAACCGATGTCCAGAACCGACGTTTCATCCAGATGAATAACTGGCGATTTACCAAGTTGAATGTGTCGCATACGGCCTCTCACTGGCAGTTGAACTATATTTTACCGTGAACGTGCACTGAGACATGATGAAATTAACGTAACGTTCACTTCGAATTCATCTTTTTCACAATAGGGTCAATATTGTGATGTGTAGGTGGATGAAAAGAGTGAGGAAAAGCGGAATCGTGAAACAGTTTCTTAAAACAACTTTTTTCGTGGCTGTTACCACTTTGTCCGTCTTGCCGTTCAGTTTTGCTGACGCGCAGGACCGCTATAGCTATGCCACTCAGGAACAGCCACTGCTGGTGACGCCGGATGGACGCGTGCTTGATTTCATTCCGCAACGCAGTGACATGGTCATCAGCCGCGACCGCATGGGCCGCACCGTTTTCTATGATAGCTATGGCAACCTGCTGGCCACGGAAATGCCGCCGGAGGCTGTGCGCAGGCAGCAGCCTTCCCGCGAGACCTATTATCCGCCAGCACCTGGCCACTCCCATCGCGATATCGGCTATTACGACAATGGTAGCGTTCGTGATTACCGCGAATATCGCAATGATGGCACAGACCGTGACGTCTACACCGGTTCCGTGCCCGCACCTGGCGCCATTGAAAGCGCACCGCTGGAACAGCCAATGCCCGGTGAAAGCACGACAGCCGCCGTTCCGCAGCCGGATCGCCTGATCGAGCGCCACGCGCCGGTTACCGCACCGACCAATCGTTCGCGTCAGGAAATCGTCGCACTTCAGACATTCCTCGACCGTGAAGGCATCTCGCCCGGCGTCATCGACGGCAAGATGGGCTCCAACGTCACCAAGGCCATTTCGGCCTGGCAGGACATGACTGGCGAAACACTGGACCCGAACAATTCGGAAGACATTCTGGAGCGCTTGCGCATGTCCGGTGGCATGGCCATCGTCAACTACACGATCACCGCAGCCGATGCTGCCGGTCCGTATGTTGCAGCCATTCCTGACGACTACAGCCAGAAGGCGCAGCTTCCTGCCATGTCGTTTACCTCGGTCACGGAATCGCTGGCCGAACGTTTCCACATGGATGAAACCTATCTGAAAGAGCTGAACCCCGGCATTGACTTCACGGTGCCCGGCTCGATCATCAAGGTCATCGATCCCGGCAAACCGAAGGCCAGCTCGGTTGCGCGCATCGTCGCCCACAAGGGCATCAAACAGGTATTCGCCTATGACGAAACCGGCACGCTGGTCGCTGCCTATCCGGCCACCATCGGTTCTTCTGACACACCGTCGCCAAGCGGCATTCACACCGTTGAACGTATCGCGCTGAACCCCGGTTATACCTACAATCCGAAAATCAACTTCCAGCAGGGTCAGAACACTCAGATCCTGCAGATCCCGCCAGGCCCGAACGGTCCGGTTGGCACCGTCTGGATTGCCCTGTCGAAACCGACCTACGGCATTCATGGCACACCGGAGCCATCCAAGATCGGCAAGACCAACAGCCACGGCTGTATTCGCCTGACCAACTGGGATGCCACCGAATTGGCCAAGATGGTCAAGCCCGGCGTGGTTGTGGAGTTTGCCGAATAAGGCCTCCAACCATTCTCACGACATAAAAAAGGCGCGACACTTGTTAGGTGTCGCGCCTTTTCGTTTGTCTTCGTGGAGGCCGTCAGACCTTGATCTTGTGTCTGCGACCCTTGCCGATATCCGGCAGCAGCACTGTCAGCAATCCAAGCAGAGGCAGGAACGAGCACACCTGGTAGACGTAGACGATGCCCTTGTGGTCCGCCACCACGCCAAGTGCCGCAGCACCGATACCGCCAATACCGAAAGCGAAACCGAAGAACAGTCCTGCAATCATGCCAACGCGGCCCGGCACCAATTCCTGTGCAAACACCACGATTGCCGAGAAGGCCGACGCCATGATCACACCGATGATAAATGTCAGGACAATCGTTGTGTTGTAGCCGACGTAAGGCAGCACCAGCGTAAAGGGCAGCGCACCAAGGATCGAGAACCAGATCACGAATTTCGTGCCGAACCAGTCAACAACTGGTCCACCAGCAACCGTACCGATGGCGACGGCGCCGAGGAACACGAACAGCAGGATCTGTGCATATTGCACCGACACATCGAAACGCTCGATCATGTAGAAGGTGTAATAGCTCGAAAGGCTGGTCATGTAGAGGTACTTCGACAATACCAGCAGTGCCAGAACGGCAATGGCCTTCATGACCTTTGCGCGGGGCAACACGATAGCTGGTGCAGCAGCCATACGCTTTGCGGTGGCAACACGGTGCTGCGAATACCATCTGCCCACCTGGAACAGAATGATCATGCCAGCCAATGCCGCAGCAGAGAACCACGCAACGCTTTCCTGTCCACGCGGCAGCACGATGAATGCAGCAAGCAACGGTCCAAGTGCCGAGCCAAAATTGCCGCCCACCTGAAACAGTGACTGCGCCAAACCATGGCGGCCACCTGAGGCAAGACGTGCAACACGCGAGGATTCCGGATGGAATACCGCAGATCCCAGACCCAACACACCGGCTCCCAGCAGCAGGACCGCATAGGAATGCGCATAGGCCATCAACAACAGGCCGATGAGCGAAAAGCCCATGCCGACCGACAGTGAATACGGCAGCGGACGTTTATCGGTGTAAATACCGATCAACGGCTGAAGCAGCGACGCAGTGACCTGAAACACCAGTCCAAGTAGACCGATCTGCGTGAAGTCGAGCGCATATCCGTCCTTGAGCATGGGATAAAGCGCCGGAATAAGCGACTGCATCGTGTCATTCAGCAAATGACAGAAGCTGACAGCCATGATGATGCCGAAGACCGTTTCTTCCGCTTTGTGTGTTTCCAGACCTACTGAGTTATTGGCCACTTTCGTCTCCATTATTTGACATAATCCAATAAGAGGATTGTGGCACCCCCGCTTTCGTGTTTTGGTCCATTTATTACGCGAGTGGGCCAAATGCAGCAAAAGAAGCCACAAGAAATAATGGGACCCCGCAGCAAGCACTATGACAGACTGTGGGCGATAGAGACTGCGGCGGGTCCGGTTCACACCTCACCCAACCATTACAGTGCCGGCGATCTGGTTGAACGCCACAGCCACAAGAGAACACAATTGCTTTATGCGCGCTCCGGCGTGGTGCTTGTCACCACCGATCAGGGTCGCTGGATGGTGCCACCTGAACACGCCTTGTGGATACCACCGGGTGTCGAACATTCCGTGGAGATGTTAGGTGCCGTAACCATGCTGTCGCTTTATATTGATGCCAGTGCCGTGCCTGACCTCCCCGCCTTCGTGCGCGTGGTTAGCATAACCGGTCTAGCACGAGAGCTGATCATCGAAGCCGTGCAACCGCCATCGGACGACAACAGCCGCGAACGCGCCGACCTGATCCTGCCGCTGCTGTTGAATGTCGTGGCCAAACTGCCTGACATTTCGCTCGGCCTGCCATTCCCAGAGGATCCGCGCCTTGCTGCCTTGTGCCGTCGGTTCATCGCCAACCCGACGCCGGATCTCATCATCGATGTCTGGGCAAGGGAACTGTCGATGAGCAGGCGTGCCTTTACCCGCGCTTTTCGCCGGCAAACCGGCCTGTCACTGTCCGTGTGGCGCCAGCAGGCCTGCCTGTTTGCAGCATTACCGCGCCTTGCGGCCGGTGAAGCCGTAACCACTGTGGCGCTCGATCTCGGTTATGGCAGCATTCCAGCCTTCACCACCATGTTCAAACGTATGCTCGGTACCTCTCCCCGCTCCTACCTCACCTCGCACAGCAATCACTGAAAACAAAAACGCCCGCTGGTGATGCAGCGGGCGAATATCTGTGCCTGAACAGGGAGCCGTATCAGGCAACCTTGCGTCTCAGAATGCTGGGAACGTGAGGTACGCTACGCACAACCCTGACCGGCAAAAGCCGCAGGATTTCCTTGGCAAGCGACTGGGCGTTTTCTTTTGCCTTGTCGAGGTTGCTGACCTTGAGTGGATCGAGACCCAAGAGCGTACCGCCATAGTCGAAAATGTCTCGATACGCCGCACGCTCGGCAATCGCTGTGTCGAGCACGCGCACGTTTTTGGTCGCCAGAAGGCCTTTGACCAGCAGCAGCGAACGGGTGGTGATCATCGCATTGACGCGCGTCAGCACAACCGAATGATCAATCTTTCTGCCGGTCTTTTCGGTGAGGAATTCAATCAGTTCCAGAACCTGCGCGCCACCGCGCGCATCCATGGCACAGCCCTGAATGGGAATGACGACATGGTCGGATATGCCAAGCGCCATCGTCAGCAACGGGCTGCGGGTGCCAGGCATATCAATGATAAAACAGTCCGTATTGGCTTTGTTTTCCCGGATATGGGCCTCAAGCGACGAACTTGTGACATGCGAGATAACCGAGAGGTTTGGGATATGCCCGGAAAGTTCGTGCCAGCGGGAGATCCAGTGCTGCGGATCGGCATCTAGGATGGTGACGCGATGGCCCATACGGGCAAGTTCGGTTGAGAGCAGGAGCACGGCGGTGGTTTTACCGGCGCCACCTTTGGTATTTGCGAATGTAATGACTGGCATGGAGCCCTCGAAGTGATGCAGAGCCTAATTTCATCGCTCCTGAAGGCACCTCACGCTCATGGTGCCAGCCCATACTCTTAACGATTATGGTTAATGAACCGGAAATTTTGGAAAGATTGTAAATTTGCCAAAACGCAAGATCGTCGCAAAAAACTGCTGGGGCATTCATGCACAAGGCATTGTTGCATAAATGCTTTTTGACACGAAATACGACAGAGGACCGTATAGGTGTTTCCCCATACGGCCCTCATATTCCAACCGCGAAATGCAGTATCGATGCCTTAAAGGTTCAGAATGGGCTCGCCTGTTTTATGCCTGCTTGCGGCAAGAGCCGACATCTGAGGCGCGTAAACGTCCGGCCTTCAGGTCTTCATATTGCGGCAGGCTGGCATCCGGACCTCCGATATTGGCCTCGTAGGTCGCACGATCAATGCTGATTGTGCGGCCGCTACTAGTAAAGCCGATCATACCCTTTTTGCCGGAATAGGCCACGCCAACCTTCATTTCGCAGAAGTAGCGCGTCCCGCTTTTCATAAAGGTCCAGCCCCAGATACCTGCCTTGTTTTTGGCAAGTGGTCCGACTGCATAACCCTGTCCTGTCAGGCTTTTGAAGCTCTCTGCTTGCGCACCGGCTGGCAGACAAAAAAGCGCCACTGCAATCAGTGGCGCAAAAGTAGAGTGTTTGAACATTATGAATTTGGCTTTCAGAAGCAGTCTTCGAACAGTTTTTTGGTGTTTTCCAGTGTCATCGGCACCGGATTACCGCCGCAGCTTGGGTCCTTGATGGCTTCGGCTGTCAGCTCATCAATCCGGTCTGGCTTGATGCCCATTGCCGTCAGATTTTCTGGCACACCCAGCCCTTTGCGAAGCTCAAGAACGTAATTGTAGAAACCGTCAAAGCCACCCTCAATGCCGAGATAGGCTGCCGCGCGAGCAATCTTGTCTTCAATGGCGGGGCGATTGAAGCGCAGCACCGCCGGCATCACCACCGCATTGGTCATGCCGTGGTGGGTGTTGTAGACAGCACCGATCGGGTGCGACAGCGAATGGATGGCACCAAGCCCCTTCTGGAAAGCGACAGCGCCCATGGCAGCAGCAGCCATCATGTTGGTACGGGCTTCGATATCGCTGCCATCCTTGTAAGCGCGTGGCAGATATTCCTTCACCAGACGCAGACCTTCCAGCGCAATGCCCTGGCTCATTGGGTGGAAGAACGGTGACGAATAGGCCTCAAGGCAATGAGCAAAGGCATCCATGCCGGTACCAGCGGTAATCATCTTCGGCATACCGACCGTCAGTTCCGGATCGCAGATAACAACGCCGGGCAAGAACTTCGGATGGAAGATGATCTTCTTCACATGGGTCTTGGAGTTGGTGATAACGCTGGCGCGGCCGACTTCTGAACCGGTACCTGCTGTGGTCGGCACGGCAACGATTGGGGCGATGCCGTCTACATTGGCACGTGTCCACCAGTCGTCAACATCTTCGAAGTCCCATACCGGCCGGGTCTGACCAGCCATGAAGGCGACCGCCTTGCCAAGATCGAGGCCGGAGCCGCCACCAAAGGCAACAACGCCGTCATGACCACCGTCCTTAAACGCCTTTACACCGGCTTCAAGGTTGATTTCATTCGGGTTCGGGTCAACTTCGGCAAAGATCGCACGACCAAGACCTGCCTGCTCCAGAATATCCAGTGCATGGCCGGTAATTGCCATGCTTGCCAGACCACGGTCGGTTACCAGCAGTGGCTTCTTGATGCCAAGTGTCTTGCAGGCATCCGCAAGTTCCTTGATCCGTCCACGGCCCAGCTTGACAGCGGTCGGATAGCTCCAGTTCGCGACAATATTCATTTCGTGACTTTCTTCAGATGGTAGGATTTCGGACGGGTCAGGTTCTGGAAACCGATGACCGACAGTGAACCGCCACGGCCGGTTTCCTTCACGCCGGTCCAGCACAGAGCAGGATCGAGATAGTCGGCCCGGTTCATGAACACGGTGCCGGTTTCAATCTCGCGACCAATCCGCCCTGCCCGTGCCGGGTCTTGCGTCCACAGGGATGCGGTCAGTCCGTATTTGCTGTCATTCATCAGTGCGATGGCTTCGTCGTCATTCTTGACCTTCATGATGCCGACGGCAGGACCAAAGGTCTCCTCAGTCATGAACTCCATGGAGTGATCGACATTGACCAGGATCTGCGGCGCGACATAGGCGCTTTCACCATCATCGGCAGCAAACAGCTTTGCATCGACCAGCGGCTTTGCACCCTTGGCAACCGCATCGGCAATCTGCTGACGCACCACCTTGGCAAAACGCTTGTTGGCCATCGGGCCCAGTGTCGTTTCCTGCTCCAGCGGATTGCCGAGTTTGTAATTGGAAACCCAGGCAACCGACTTTTCGACAAACGCATCGTAAAGCGCTTCATTGACATAGATACGTTCGATGCCGCAGCAGCATTGGCCGGAATTATAGGTCGCGCCATCCATCAGCGTATCGACCGCTGCGTCAAGATCGGCATCTTCCATGACATAACCGGGGTCCTTACCGCCAAGCTCAAGACCAAGGCCGGTAAAGGTTCCGGCAGCAGCGCGCTCAATGGAACGACCACCTTCAACCGAACCGGTAAAGTTGACGAAGTTGAACAGGCCTTCGGAAATCAGGGCAGACGTGGTGCCGTGGTCCAGAAACACATTGATAAACACGTCTTCGGGTACGCCCGCCTCGACAAAGGCACGGACCATGCGCTCACCCACCAGCAGGGTCTGGGCGGCATGTTTGATGACGATCGTGTTGCCTGCCATCAGAGCCGGCGCAACCGTGTTGATCGCAGTCATGTAAGGGTAGTTCCATGGTGCGATGACGAACACGACACCATGTGGTTCGCGTTCGATACGGCGTTCGAAATTGCCACTTTCTTCGATCACCAGCGGTGCCAAAGCATCAGCCGCAATCGAGGCGACGTAATTGGAGCGCTCGTTGAAACCCTTGAACTCACCACCATAACGCACGGGGCGGCCCATCATATGCGCCAGTTCCGGCACCACCTCACCGACCATTTCATTGAGGCGTGCCACGCCCTTCAGCACCAGTTGCACACGGTCCTCAAGCGGACGCCGTGCCCAATCCTTCTGTGCATTGCGTGCTTTGGCAACGGCAGCACGTGCCGCATCCAGCGACAGCGCCTCGCGTTCGGCATACACCGAACCATCAATGGGGGAGATATTCTGGATCATGACCATGATCGTTTTCCTGTGTTAACGGAATGACGCAAACCGCTGTTTTCGTCGCTCCATATTCTTGTCTTTTAACACTGGACCGAAACCGCATCTGACGGCTCGACCCAGTGTTGCTTATGCTCGCTCGAAACCGCGTGCGACCTCCCAGTCAGTCACGCGACGGTCGTATTCTTCCTGTTCCCACTCGGCAGCGCGCACATAGTGGTCAATCACTTCATCGCCAAAAGCAGACCGCAACATGGCAGATGATTTCAATTCCGCAGTTGCTGCGCGAAGGGTGTGTGGAATTTCCCGCACCTCTTTCGCACCGTAAGCATCTCCTACGAAAGCAGGCTCCAATTCAAGTTTCTTCTCAATGCCATCAATGCCTGCGGCAATCAGCGCCGCCATGGCGAGATACGGATTGAGATCGGAACCACCCACCCGGCACTCGACACGGATCGCCTTGCTGCCTTCACCGCACAGGCGATACCCTGCCGTGCGGTTGTCCTTGCTCCAGATAGCCTTGGTTGGTGCAAACGTACCAGCCATGAACCGCTTGTAGGAGTTGATATAGGGCGCAAGGAAATAGGTAATCTCGCTGGCATGCGCCAACAGACCCGCCATGTAATGCTTCATTGTGTCAGACATGCCATGCTCTCCACGCTTATCGAAGAAGGCTGGCGTCTTGCCATCAAGGCTCCACAGTGACTGATGAATATGTGACGAACTGCCGGCGGAATTATAATTCCACTTGGCAAGGAAGGTGATGGCCTTGCCCTTGGACCAGGCAATTTCCTTGGCAGCATTTTTGATGATCGAATGGCGGTCGGCCATGGTCAGCGCATCGGCATACCGCACGTTGATTTCTTCCTGACCGGGCGATGCCTCACCCTTGGAATTTTCCACCGGAATGCCTGCTCCCTGCAGCCCCTTGCGCAGGGCCCGCATCACATCCTCCTCCTTGGTGGTCTGGAAGATGTGGTAATCCTCGTTGTAACCGCTGGCGAGGTGCAGATTGCGATATCCACTTTCACGGGCCGCATCATAGGTCTGGTCGAACAGGAAAAACTCAAGCTCCGTTGCCATGAAGGGCTTCAACCCCATCTCGGCCAGTCGCGCCACCTGCTTTTTGAGGATGGCACGCGGTGAATGCGGCACCTCTGCATGAGTGTGATGATCCAGTACGTCGCACAGCACCAGAGCCGTGCCTTCCAGCCATGGCACGCGCCGCAGCGTCGAGAGGTCAGGCTTCATGGTATAATCGCCATAGCCCTTTTCCCAGCTTGTCGCCTTGTAGCCGGCAACAGTCTCCATCTCCATGTCGGTCGCCAACAGGTAGTTGCAGCTGTGCGTTTCTTCATGGGCACTTTCCACGAAAAATTCCGCCTGAAAACGCTTGCCCATCAGGCGACCCTGCATATCAACCAGACATGCCAGCACAGTATCGATACGCCCTTCGGTCACGTCTTTTTTCAGTTCATCGAATGTATAGGTGGCGGTCATTTTTTATCTGATCCCTCAATCGAAAGGAGACGGCCCGAATTATGGGCCGTCCGTTCTTTTTATTGGCGTGCGTCAAGCACGCGTAGCGGCCTGCTTGTGCTCCAGAGCAAACTCTTCTTCCGGAGACAGGATCAGGCGATGCCGGCCAACCAGTGCGAAATACGCAATGGCAATGGCAAACCATACGGCCACCCAGACAACACCCTTTGAAAAGTTAGGGTCCTGAACCTGATACAGCAGGGTCACGACAGCAATGATGATGGTCAGCACGGCTCCTGGAATACCGACGGGAGAACGGAATGGCCGTTCAATGTGCGGCAGATTGCGGCGAAGCATGATGAACGATATCGCCTGCATGATGTAGGAGAACATCGCACCAAACACCGCCATGTTCAGCAGCACGCTGCCGATGATGCTGCCACCCTGGTCTGCGCCCAGCGAGAACCAGATTACCAGCATGACGCTGAGACCAACCAGAGCACCGGTCAGCATTGCAACATGCGGTGTCTTGAACTTCGGATGAGTGACAGAAAGTGCTGTCGGGAAGTATCCGGCACGCGACAGCGAATAGATCTGGCGTCCCTGCGCATAAAGGATCGTGTGGAAGCTGGCGATCAGACCGGTCAAGGCAACGAGACCGAGCAGAACCACGCCACCGTCACCATAGACGGCCTTGAAACCATCTAGCAGCGGCTCAAGCGACGAACCGAGATGAAAGGCACCCACGCCTGGCAGCGATGGGTTGAGCAGCACGATCATGAATGCCGAAATCATCAGAGTGATAATGCCGAGAATGATGCCCTTCGGCATATCACGCTTCGGATCGACAGATTCCTCGGCCGCCAGCGGCAACTGTTCGATGGCAAGGAACAACCAAACGGCAAACGGCAGCGTGGCCAGAACACCGGAAAAACCGAATGGGAAAAATGATCCATTGCCCTCTGGCAGTTCAACCGCAGCGCCATCAGGCCCGACGCCGATGTTCAATGCCCAACGCGAAAAGTCCATGTTCGGAATGGCGCTGATCCAGAAGAACACCAGAACACCGAGCGAAATCAGCGTGATGACCAGCGTTACCTTGAAAGAAAGCTCAAGCCCGAAAATGTTGAGAGCAAGGAAGATCACGTAGAACAACACCCATAAGAAGGGTGAATAGACGGGATCGAGCCCAAGGATTGAGTTCACATAGGCCGTGATGAAAGTCACGATAACGGCGGGTGTGAGAACATATTCGACGTTCTCGCAAAGGCCGGTGATAAAACCGCCCCACGGACCCATGGCCGTGCGGGCAAAGGAATAGGCCGCACCCGTATGCGGCAGTGCCGGGCTCATTTCAGCAATGGAAAGAGTAAGGCCGAGATACATGACGGCGATAATTATGCCCGCAACGAGCATACCACCCCACCCGCCGGTGGAAAACCCGAAGTTCCAGCCGGAAAAATGACCTGAAATAACCGCGCCAACCCCAAGTGACCAAAGTGACCACACACCGGCGTAGCGTGAAAGTCCTCGTTTTTCGAAATAGGAAGCGTCTGCTTTTTTATAGCTGACGCCTGCTGATGAACTGTCCATGCTCTTCTCTCCTGAAAAAGAAAAAACAGGCAGTCAGCCGGAATGGCCGATTTTGCCCCAGTTGATCGGGTGCGTTCGGAACGATTGATCCGCTAGCGCCCATGCGCATTTACTGTTCCCCTGCAGCACTTCGCGCCTTTTCGGCTGTCTGAACGTGCGGCAGTATTTCCAGTGTTCTTATTGCGAGTGCGGATCTTTGCCCGCCATCTCCCCAGATTGTTTCATCTTGCCAACGATGACAGTGCCTGTTTCACAAGTCTCGCCACAAAATCCGCGGCAGCTTCCTGCTCCTTTTCATCCCTGATGAGATCGTTGCGAATTTCGATCATCACGTTGAGCAAACCTTCCGGCAGTGCGTGCAGGCGCAATGTGTGCGTCACGCCATCTTCCGGTCCGTAAGGCTGGTTTCTTTCCACCTGATAGGATTTACCCCCTTCAGGAGAATCACTCTTTGCCGCCGCCAGCATTCCATCGGCCAGACGGCTGTCGACGTCATGAAGAATGCCGACCTGAACCTCACGGAGCTGGCCGTAATAAACAGGCGTGAAGCTGTGAATGGTCACGATGACAGGCTGACGCCCCTGCGACAGGCGGGCGGCAATAATGTCATCCACCTGCTCGTGGAACGGCATGTAAACCGCCGATGTGCGGGCAAAACGCTCGGCATCGGAAATCTGCCGATTACCCGGTATTTCATAAATCTCGCTGGAAGACGGCATTGCTGCCACGGATTCCGGCGGGCGGTTGCAGTCGTAGATCAGCCGGGAATATCGTTGATAAACAAGGGTTGCATCAAGTTTGTCCACCAGCAGTCTGGAGACCGCCAGTGCGCCTGGGTCCCAGGCAATGTGGCTGGACAGCACATTGGCATCCAAGCCCAGCGTGCCAAAATACTCCGGAATTTCCCGTGACGCATGTTCGCAGATCAATAGCACATCACCGACGGCATCCGCGTTTTCCACGGCGACAGTCTCACCCTCAGCATCAGTGAAAAACCGTGAACGCAAAGTCATGCAAAGAACCCCGCCAGATCATGCCACGTCCCCACGCAGCAAGAAAAGAATTCTTCACCATTTACATTCTGTCAATGGAATTCTGAAAAAATCTTTTCAAGTTTTCCATTGACTCCCCCAACATCCCCATTGTTAATCTGCAAATCCAGACCGGCAAAAAGACCGGAGGGGGAACAATTTGCAAAGTGCAGCGGCAACCGTATCGGATGTCATCCATAGCCATTATGAAAACCTGACGAGAGCTGAAAAACAGCTCGCGGAAAGCTTGCTTGCTAACTACCCCGTCTCAGGACTGGGCAGCATAACCACGGTCGCGGAAAACGCTGGCGTCTCCACGCCAACCGTTGTGCGTATGGTGCAGAAGCTTGGCTTCAAGGGATATCCGGAATTTCAGGCAAGGTTGCATCAGGAGCTGGAAGCGACGATTTCCGGGCCGATCGCCAAACATGACCGTTGGGCATCCAATGCTCCCGGCCTGCACATTCTCAACCGCTTCGCTGATGCCATTACCAGCAACCTGCGCGACACGTTGAGCGATCTCGACACCGCCTCTTTCGACAATGCCGCTGCGCTGCTGGCCGACCGTAAGCGCAGCCTCTATTTCGTGGGTGGCCGTATCACAGGATCGATCGCGGAATATTTCTTCACCCATATGCAGGTCATCCGCCCGAAAACGACGCTGATGTCGTCCAACTCCAGCTCATGGCCGCAATATATGCTGAACATGAGCGCCGGTGACGTGCTGGTGATCTTCGACATCAGGCGTTACGAACATGACATGGCGACCCTTGCAGAGGTTGCCCATGCCAATGGCGTCAGCATTCTGCTGTTTACCGACCAATGGACCTCCCCTGTCGCAAAACATGCACTGCATACGTTTAGGGTGCGGATCGAAGCGCCGTCCGCGTGGGATTCGTCCGTTGTTACCCTGTTCGTTGTTGAAGCCCTGATCGAAGCCGTTCAGAGCCGTTCATGGGACGAAACAAAGGAACGCATGAACGCGCTGGAAGGACTTTTCGAGCAGACACGTCTGTTCCGCAGACCCGACAGAACATGAACATCAGTCAGAATGCATATTCCTTGACGAAAATTGCATCTGCTGCTTGGATAACCTTACAACGCTTCCGGCGCGTGATGGGGAGAAGATAAGCCGGAATAGACGCCTTGAAATTTTTCACTGAACAAAAAAATATTTTTCCGCTCCATGGGTTGCAACAAAACGCAAAGATGGCGGAAAAAAGGCGAAAAGCGGCGGAATCCGGATAAGGGCAACGCAATCTGATCGTCACATTAAGTTCACGTAACGGAAGTATCAGCGTCCGCCGACGCCTGAGAAACACGAAGAGGAGAAAAAAGTGATCTCTAACAGCCGCCGCCTGCTAGCACTGTCTACAGCCATTGTGATCGCCTCCACGGCCGTCGCATCTGCTCAGCCAAGTGCAGAACTCATCGAAGCAGCCAAGAAGGAAGGCATGCTTACTACGGTCGCACTGCCACACGACTGGTGTGGTTATGGCGATGTCATCGCAGCCTTCAAAGCCAAGTATCCAGAGATCACCGTCAACGAACTGAACCCAGACGCCGGTTCCGCTGACGAAATCGAAGCCATCAAGGCAAACAAGGACAACAAGGGTCCGCAGGCTCCTGACGTTATCGACGTCGGTCTGGCTTTCGGTCCACAGGCAAAGGCTGAAGGGCTGTTGCAGCCTTACAAGGTTTCCACCTGGGACGAAATTCCAAACGAAGTTAAGGATGCCGAAGGTTACTGGTACGGCGACTACTACGGCGTTATGTCCATCATGGTGAACAAGGATCTCGTATCCAACGTTCCAACCGACTGGGCTGATCTGCTGAAGCCGGAATATGCTGGCCAGGTTGCTCTTGCTGGTGACCCACGTGCTTCCAACCAGGCTATCCTCAGCGTTCTGGCTGCTGGTCTTGCTTCCGATGCCAAGTCTGGCAAGGACGCCGGCGAAGCTGGCCTGAAGTACTTTGCAGAACTCAACAAGGCTGGCAACTTCGTACCAGTTATCGGCAAGGCCGGTACGCTGGCACAGGGCGCAACCCCGATCGTCATCGCGTGGGACTACAATGCTCTGTCCTGGGCAAAGACACTGAATGGCAACCCTCCGACAGAAGTTGTCGTTCCTGCCAAGGGCGTTCTGGCTGGCGTTTACGTACAGGGTATCTCGGCTTACGCGCCACACCCGAACGCTGCCAAGCTTTGGATGGAACACCTGTATTCTGACGAAGGTCAGCTCGGCTGGTTGAAGGGCTTCTGCCACCCGATCCGCTTCAACGCGATGGCAAAGGCCAACAAGATCCCTCAGGATCTGCTTGATGCCCTGCCACCAGCAGCTGCTTACGAAAAGGCATACTTCCCGACCCTTCAGGAAGTTGACGACAACAAGGCCGCTGTAACAGCTGGCTGGGACAGCGTTGTCGGCGCAAACGTTCAGTAAGCATTGATACAAGCCGCCCCGGCCATTGCGTGCTGGGGCGGTTTTTATAAAATTGAAGCAAGAGACCGCATCAACTGCGGCGTTTGGGGCACACGGCATGTCATCAGCCAACACTGGCGCGACCCGGCAGACAAGCAAGCGACCTCGTCTTCCGCTTGATTGGCTGGGCGTTGTACCTTTTCTTATATTCGTTGTTCTTTTCCTGTTTTTGCCGACGATGAAAATCGTCATTGGCGCTTTTCAAAATCCTGATGGCAGTTTTACGCTGGATAATATCAAGGGGCTCTACACGCCCTCGATTATCGCCGCTTACTGGATTTCCATCAAAATCAGCATCGCCTCGGCCCTTCTCGGCTGCCTGATCGGTTTTGGTGTGGCCGCAGCCGTTGTGCTGGGTGGCCTGCCCAACTGGATACGTAGCCCGCTGCTGAC
Source organism: Rhizobium sp. CG4 (assembly GCF_023701965.1). Lineage (NCBI taxonomy): Bacteria > Pseudomonadati > Pseudomonadota > Alphaproteobacteria > Hyphomicrobiales > Rhizobiaceae > Rhizobium > Rhizobium sp. CG4. Next base: position 388,028 of record NZ_JABAEG010000001.1, read on the forward strand.
CTTTTCCGGTGTTGCTTCGCAGTTCGCCGGTGTGCCACTGGCCTTCGCCTTCATCGCCACACTCGGCCCTGTTGGTCTCGTCACGGTTTTCCTGAAAACACAGCTCGGTCTTGACCTACGCCTCATGGGCTTCAACCTGCTGTCGTTCTGGGGCCTGACCATCACCTATCTGTTTTTCCAGATCCCGCTGATGATCCTCATCATCACCCCTGCCCTGGATGGTTTGAAGCGCGAATGGCGCGAAGCCGCCGAAATCCTTGGCGCCAGCGGTTTCCAATACTGGCGCATGGTGGCATTCCCCATCCTGCTTCCGTCCATTCTCGGCACCATGTCGCTGCTGTTTGCCAACGCCTTTGGCGCCGTTGCAACGGCGATCGCATTGACCGGTTCATCGCTAAGTATCGTTCCCATTCTGCTGTTTGCTCAGATCCGTGGCGACGTTCTCGGTAACCCGCATCTGGGTTACGCACTTGCATTCGGCATGATCGTACTGACCGGCATTGCCAACGCGCTTTATATCTGGCTGCGCGCCCGCAGCGAAAGGTGGCTGAAATGAAGCGTATTTTTGCCTGGGGTGCGCTGGTTTTCGGCATTCTATATTTTGCCCTGCCGTTGATCGGCATGACAAACTTTTCCATGAAAATGCGACGCGGCGAATATTCCTTCGACGCTTACGCCAAGGTGCTTGGCGATCCGCGTTTTCAGGAAACCTTCAGCTATTCTGTCATGATGGCGCTTTTCACGATCGTGTTCGGCGTGTTGCTGGTGGTTCCGACTGCCTATTGGGTGCGTCTTAAACTGCCCACGCTTCGCCCTTACGTCGAATTCGTCACGCTGCTGCCACTGGTTATTCCAGCCATCGTTATCGTGTTCGGTTACATCCGCCTTTACAACACCTCGAGCTGGCTACCGCTGACCGGCTCAGCCTTCGGCACCGACCTGTTGTTGATGTTCGGATATGCAATACTTGCTTTGCCCTACATGTATCGCGCCGTCGATACGGGTCTGCGTACCATCGACATCGGTACACTGACTGAAGCCGCCCAGAGCCTGGGCGCTGGATGGTTTACCATCCTGTCGCGCATCATCCTGCCAAATGTGCTGGTTGCCGTACTGTCAGGCGCATTCCTGACATTCGCCATCGTCATTGGTGAATTCACCATGGCAGCGCTTTTGAACCGCCCCGCCTTCGGACCTTACATGCAGTTGCTCGGCGCCAACCGCGCTTATGAGCCTGCCGCCCTTGCCGTGATTTCCTTCGGCATTACATGGGGTTGCCTTGGTCTGATCCAACTCGTCTCACGCTACCAGAAGGGCGCGCCTCCAAAGGCCTGAGGAAGATTTTATGAGCTTTTTGACACTTCAGAACATTAAAAAATCTTTTGGCCCGGTGCAGGTCGTCCATGACTTTAACATGGCGATTGAAAAAGGTGAGTTCATCTCGTTCCTCGGCCCATCGGGATGCGGCAAGACCACTATCCTGCGCATGATCGCCGGTTTCGAGACACCGAGCGACGGCGACATTGTTATCAACGGTCGCAACCAGACGACATTGCGGCCAAACCAGCGCAACATTGGCATGGTGTTTCAGGCCTACGCTCTGTTTCCAAACATGAACGTGTTTGAAAACGTCGCATTCGGCCTCAAGGTCGCTGGCAAGCCAAAGAGTGAGATCGGCGCACGCGTCAAGGAAATGCTGGCGCTCATTCACCTCGAACATCTGGCTGACCGTTACCCATACCAAATGTCTGGTGGTCAACAGCAGCGTGTTGCCTTGGCCCGTGCTCTTGCGCCAAAGCCGGAAGTGCTGCTGCTCGACGAACCGCTCTCGGCTCTCGACGCCAAGATCCGCGTGTCGCTGCGTGAAGAAATTCGCCAGATCCAGCGTCAGCTAGGCATCACCACCATTTTCGTGACCCACGATCAGGAAGAGGCCTTGTCCATTTCCGACCGCATCGTGGTGATGAATGCCGGCCGTGCAGACCAGATCGGCACGCCGTTTGAGGTTTACAACAAGCCGGAAACCCGCTTCGTGGCATCCTTCGTTGGCACGCTCAATATCCTTGAGGCAACGGTGGTTGATCCGGCCAGCGCGACGATCAAGATCGGCGAAACGACACTGAAGTTGGCAGAACCGATTGCCACTCACAAACAGGGCGACAAGATTTCACTCGCGCTTCGCCCGGAAGCCGGAACGCTGTCTGCATCGGAAAACAAAGATTCGTCGATTTCCGGGAAGGTGCTGAGCAGCAACTTCCTCGGCTCGGTCATCCGTACGCGCCTTGATGTCGCTGGCCACAAAATCTCGTTCGACATGTTCAATAATCCCGGCATGCAGCCACCAGAACATGATTCTGTCGTTACCTTGTATTTCGACGCACGCGACCTTCTCGTTATCCGCGAGTAGGAAATACAATCGATTTAAACAGGCTTTGCGCCGCTTTTGTTCACCATCGAGCAAAAGCGGCCAGAAACCGCTTGTAATCCCCCTGACGATGCCGCATTCAACCGCCCGGACAGTGAGTTTCAGACATTCCGCCCATGCCACCATGCGCCGGACAGTCTCCTCAATGTTGTATGCGCAATCCATTGCCATGACATAATTCAAACGAGCGGCGGGTTGCGTGGGGTCACCTACGAAGAGAACGGCATCATCATGTCTCCCACCACGACACCGGCGGCTGCCCGCCCCCTGAATTCACAGGATTACCGTACACTTGGCCTGTCCGCCCTTGGCGGCGCGCTTGAGTTTTACGACTTCATCATTTTCGTCTTTTTCGCCACCGTCATCGGCCACCTGTTCTTCCCGGCCGACATGTCGGACTCGGTGATCATGATCCAGACCTTCGGTATTTTTGCTGCCGGTTATCTCATCCGCCCGATCGGTGGCATCGTACTTGCCCATTTCGGTGACCGTTATGGCCGCAAGCGTGTGTTTGCTTTCTCCATTCTGCTGATGGCGCTTTCGACGCTCGGCATGGCGCTGATGCCAACCTACGCATCAATTGGCATTGCTGCACCGATCATGCTGGTTATCCTGCGCATGTTGCAGGGCGCTGCCATTGGTGGCGAAGTACCGGGTGCCTGGACATTCGTGTCTGAACACGTGCCATTCCGCCGTGTTGGCCTCGCCTGCGGTTTCCTGACGTCTGGCCTGTCGCTCGGCATCATGCTCGGCTCGCTCATCGCGACAGCGATCAACAGCATTTTCACGCCTGAGGAAGTTGCCGCTTACGCCTGGCGCATTCCGTTCTTCATCGGCGGCATCTTCGGCCTCGTTGCCGTTTACCTGCGCCGTTGGCTCGAGGAGACCCCGATCTTCAACGAGATGAAGAAGTCGAAGTCGCTGTCACGCGACCTGCCACTTGGCACCGTTTTGAAGAACCACAGACGCGGCGTCATCATTTCTGCCCTGCTGACCTGGGTTCTGTCTGCAGCAATCGTCGTCACGACACTGATGACCGCTACCTTCCTGCAGAAGCTTTATGGCTACTCGGCGCTTGAATCACTGGCTGCCACCAGCTTTGGAACGCTGTTCCTGATCATCGGTGTCATTCTGGCTGGTGCACTGGTCGACAAGATCGGCAGTGGTCGTTTCTTCATGGGCGCCAGCGTGTTTTTCGGTATTGCCACTTTCACGTTCTACAGCTTTGCCGGTACCTCGCTTACCGCCCTTTTCGGACTTTACGCGGTTATGGGTTTCTCGGTCGGCATCGTCGGCGCAGTACCATACGTGATGGTCCGTGCCTTCCCGGCATCGGTACGTTTCTCCGGCATGTCCTTCGCCTACAATGTCTCCTACGCGATCTTTGGCGGCCTGACACCAGTCGCCGTCACGACCGCGCTGGCTTACACCCCGATGGCTCACGCCTGGTATCTGGTGTTCATCGCCGTTCTTGCCTTTGCCATTGGTGTCTACCTGCATCTGCGTGGTGACGAGGTGGAAAGCCATGTCGGCATCGAGGAACTGGAGACATTGCGCGCCTAACAAGGCCGCCGCCTCGCCGTCCCAAAGGGCGGGGCGAACACAGTCTTTTAGACAACAAAAAGGCGCGAAGTTTTTCGCGCCTTTTTCTTTTCCTTCAATGCCTTGTCGAGAAAACCGGACTCAGATCATCAACGGCCTGACGCAAACTCTCAGGCCGCATTTTCCACGTCGTCGTCGCCATTGGTCGGCACATAGTTCAGCACCGGTCCAAGCCAACGCTCAACCTCGACAACCGGCATGCCCTTGCGCGCCGCATAGTCGTGAACCTGATCGCGCTCTACCTTGGCAACGCCGAAATAGTAGCTTTCAGGATGGCCGATATAGATGCCAGACACGGACGAACCCGGCCACATGGCGTAGCTCTCGGTCAACTCGACACCGGCGGCATTTGTCGCGTCCAGCAGTTCGAACAGCGTCTTCTTTTCGGTGTGATCAGGCTGGGCAGGATAACCGGGTGCCGGGCGAATACCGGCATAGGCTTCACCGACCAGATCTTCATTGCTAAGGCTCTCGTCCTTGGCATATCCCCAGAACTCCTTGCGCACACGTTCATGCATGCACTCGGCAAAGGCTTCGGCAAAACGGTCCGCCAGTGCCTTTACGAGAATGGACGAATAGTCGTCATTGGCGCGCTCAAAACGTTCGGCAATCGCCACTTCCTCGATACCAGCCGTGACAACGAAACCGCCGACATAGTCTTCAACACCGCTGTCCTTTGGTGCCACGAAGTCAGACAGCGCCACATTCGGACGACCGTCGCGCTTGGACAACTGCTGGCGCAGCGTGAAGAACGTCGCCAATTCCTCCGCGCGGCTTTCATCCGTAAACAAGCGGATATCGTCACCAACCGTATTGGCAGGCCAGAAACCGATGACAGCCCGCGGACGGAACCACTTCTCATCAATGATCTTCTTGAGCATGGCTTGTGCGTCAGCATAAAGCTGGCGTGCGGCCTCACCCTGCTTTTCATCGTCGAGGATCGCCGGGTAGCGGCCTTTCAGTTCCCACGTCTGGAAGAACGGAGTCCAGTCGATGTAACGCGACAATTCCTCAAGGTCGTAGCTCTCGAACACCTTGGTGCCATAGAACTGCGGTTTGACCGGCTTGTAATCGCTCCAGTCAACCTTGTGGGCATTATCACGGGCACGCTGCAACGGTAGGCGCAGCTTCTCACGCTCGTTACGGGCATGGGCTTCGGCAACTTTGGCGTATTCACCGCGAATACCATCGATATAGGCAGGCCTCTGCTCGTTGGATAGCAGCGCCGACACCACACCAACGGCACGCGAAGCATCGGTGACGTAAATCGCCTGCCCCTTCTCATAACGCGGGTGGATCTTCACGGCCGTGTGCACACGGCTGGTGGTTGCGCCACCGATCAGCAGTGGAATGTCAAAACCCTGCCGCTCCATTTCGGCAGCGACATGCACCATCTCGTCCAGTGACGGCGTGATCAGACCGGAAAGACCGATGACATCCACCTTCTCGGCAATCGCCGTTTCCAGAATTTTTGAGGTCGGCACCATCACGCCAAGATCGATGATCTCGTAGTTGTTACAGGCCAGCACGACGCCGACAATGTTCTTGCCGATATCGTGTACGTCGCCTTTCACGGTCGCCATCAGCACCTTGCCGGCAGCACTGCGTTCAGAACCGCCATTCAGACGCTTCTCTTCTTCCATGTATGGCAACAACACGGCCACGGCCTGTTTCATGACGCGGGCGGATTTCACCACCTGCGGCAGGAACATCTTGCCGGCACCAAACAGGTCACCCACCACATTCATGCCGGCCATCAGCGGGCCTTCGATAACGTGCAGCGGACGCTCGGCGTTCTGGCGTGCTTCTTCAGTATCGGCATCGATATAATCGGTAATGCCATTGACCAGCGCATGGGACAGGCGCTTTTCAACCGGCAGCTCACGCCAGGACAGGTCCTGCACCTTGGCTTCCTTGGCACCAGAGCCACGGAAACGTTCCGCAATTTCCAGCAGTCGCTCAGTGGCATCGTCACGACGGTTCAGCACCACGTCTTCACAGGCATCACGCAGCTCAGCGTCGATATTGTCGTAGACAGCCAGCTGGCCAGCATTGACGATACCCATGTCCATGCCAACCTGAATTGCGTGATACAGGAACACCGCATGCATGGCTTCGCGCACCGGCTCATTGCCACGGAACGAGAAGGACAGGTTGGAAACACCGCCGGAGATATGTGTCAGCGGCATGGTCTTGCGGATGGTCTCTGTCGCCTGAATGAAGTCGACACCGTAATTATTGTGTTCTTCAATACCGGTTGCCACCGCAAACACGTTCGGATCGAAGATGATGTCTTCCGGCAGCAGACCAGCCTTTTCGGTCAGCAACTTGTAAGCACGGCTGCAAATCTCGACCTTGCGCTGATAGGTATCGGCCTGGCCAACTTCGTCAAACGCCATGACAACTACGGCAGCACCGTAATTGCGCACCAACCGTGCCTGCTCGAGAAACTTCTCCTCGCCTTCCTTCAGCGAGATGGAGTTGACGATGGACTTGCCCTGAACGCACTTCAGACCAGCTTCGATGATCTCGAATTTCGACGAGTCGATCATGACAGGAACGCGGGCAATATCCGGTTCAGCGGCAATCAGGTTCAGGAACTCGACCATGGCCTTCTGGCTGTCGATCAGGCCTTCATCCATGTTGATGTCGATGACTTGTGCACCGTTTTCCACCTGATCGCGGGCAACGGCAAGTGCTGCAGTATAATCACCAGCGGTAATCAGCTTGCGGAAACGCGCCGAGCCGGTCACGTTGGTACGCTCACCGACGTTGACGAACGGAATGTCCTTTGTCAGTACGAAAGGCTCAAGGCCAGACAGCGACATGAAGGACCTGTGCTCAGGCACCTGGCGCGGCTTGTGGCCCTTTACGGCTTCGGCAATGGCGCGGATATGGTCAGGCGTCGAACCACAGCAACCGCCGACAATATTGACCAGACCGTCGCGTGCAAAGCCTTCAACCTGCTTTGCCATCATCTCGGGCGTTTCGTCATACTGGCCAAATTCGTTTGGCAGGCCAGCATTCGGATAGGCGCAGATGAAGGTATCAGCGACGTCAGACAGTTCGTTCAAATGCGGGCGCATGGCATTGGCACCCAGCGCGCAATTGAGGCCGATGGTGAATGGATTTGCGTGACGCACCGAGTTCCAGAACGCCGATGGCGTCTGCCCGGACAGCGTGCGGCCCGAGAGGTCGGTGATCGTACCTGATATCATTACCGGCAAATAAATGCCCTTGGCAGCAAAACGCTCCTGGCAGGCGAAAATTGCTGCCTTCGCGTTCAGCGTGTCGAAGATCGTTTCTATCAGGATGATGTCAGAACCACCATCGATCAGACCATCGATCTGCTCGCCATAGGCAAGACGCAGATCATCGAAGGTCACGGCACGGTAACCGGGATTGTTAACATCAGGGGAAATGGAGGCGGTACGGTTGGTCGGGCCGATGGCACCAGCCACGAAACGACGCTTGCCATCTTCGCGTTCGGCGCGCTGCGCAGCACGGCGCACGACGGCTGCACCTTCACGGTTCAGGTCATAAACAGCACCTTCCATCTCGTAGTCAGCCTGCGCGATGCTGGTTGACGAGAAGGTATTGGTTTCCAGAATATCGGCACCGGCAATCGCATAGCGATAATGTATGTCTTCGATCGCACTTGGCTGGGTCAGAATAAGAAGGTCGTTATTGCCCTTCTGATGGCAGGCGCAACCAATGAACCGGTTGCCACGGAAGTCGTCTTCCTCAAATCCCAGCCCCTGGATCTGCGTGCCCATGGCACCATCAAGAATGAGGATACGCTCACGCGCTGCCTGTTGAAGGGCTTTCAGAATTTCTGCGCCATCCTGGCGACCACCTTCTGCGCCGAACACTTCGTCAAACACGGGCACTCTCCTCATTCCAGCTTGCGGTATCGCAAGCATCAACTCACATAAAGATATGTTTATGTCAATATATCTTCAAGGCATAGCTATGGTTTCACATGATGTCGCATCATAAGAGAATGCTCTTCTGCGTGACAGCCAATAGATGAGCAGATATAGCTTTCCCCAACATGGAGGAAGACAATGCCGAAGGCCGAAACACTCTCTGCGAACTGGAGCACCCTGCCCCTGCACAGGCAATGGCTGTTGAAACAGGCGGATGAATTGTATGATTTCTTTCAATATCGTGCCGTCAATCCCAAGGGTGGTTTCTTCGATCTGAACGCCAGTGGCGCGCCTTTGCAGCCGGAAAACCCGGTTCGCGGCATTCACGCCTCTGCCCGCATGGTGCATTGTTTCGCCATTGGCCATTTGCTCGGTCGCCCCGGCTGCGGCGATATCATCGACCATGGCATGACCTATCTATGGGAAAACCACCGTGACACACAGCATGGCGGTTATTTCTGGCAGGTCGATGACAACGGTCCGGTCGATTCGAGCAAGCAGGGTTACGGCCACGCATTTGTACTGCTGGCCGCTTCCTCCGCCAAGGTGGTCGGCCACCCGCTGGCAGACGCCATGCTCGCCGATGTGACCGAGGTTTTGCAGACCCGCTTCTGGGAAGAAAAACACGGCGCCATCAATGAGGAGTTCAACCGCGACTGGTCACCTATCGAAGCCTATCGCGGCCAGAACTCCAACATGCACCTGACCGAAGCGCTCATGGCGGCCTATGAGGTGACCGGCGAACGCATCTATCTCGACAAGGCCGAGCGCATTGCCGACCTCATCATCAACCACTGCGCGCGCGCGTTGGATTTCCGCGTGCCTGAGCATTTCGATGACAACTGGACGCTGAACAAGGATTATCGCGGCAACGAAATGTTCCGTCCTTCTGGCTCCACACCCGGCCACTGGCTGGAATGGGCACGCCTCATCCTACAATTATGGGTGCTGGGAGACCGCAAACACGACTGGATGCCCCTTGCCGCCCAATCCCTGTTCGTGCAGTCCATGGCTCTTGGCTGGGACAGACAACAAGGTGGCTTCTTCTATACGCTGGACTGGGACAATGTTCCCGCCAAGAAGGAAAAGCTCTGGTGGCCAATGTGTGAGGCAGCCGGTGCTGCCCACTTCCTCAATGAAAATCTGCCGGCTGACGCATTTTATGAGGACAGCTATCGCAAGATCTGGAGCACCATTGCCAACCGCTTCATCGATCACAAAAATGGCGGCTGGCATGAGGAACTAACCGAAAACCTCGTTCCGGCCAATACGCTGTTCCCCGGCAAAGGCGACATTTACCACGCGCTGCAGGCCTGCCTCATTCCGCTGTTCCCAGCCGATGGCAGCCTGACCAAGGTTATCTCCGAGAAAGATGCCCGGTTCTGAATTGATTCCGGATAAAAAAATGCCGCGTTCCTTAGAAACGCGGCACTTTTTATGAGTAAGATTTAAAACCCGATGCTTTCTTCAAACTCATCCCAGGATTCGTACATCGCATAACGACCAATGCCGGGGATCGGCACATGACCGTAATAAGGTGACAGCTGGAATTCGGAAAACATCTCGCTTTTACCGGCAACGGCACCAACATACATGGCAGACACCAACCCGGTGCGGTTGGCGCCATGCTCACAATGAATAAGAATGGGCTTCTCGGCGTTTTTCATGATCTCGACCAGAAGCTCAGAATCACCCTGCGTCAGCTTTTCCTTGGAACTGAGCGGAAAATCGACCAGACGAATGCCGTGTGCCTTGGCCGCTTCGCTTTCGGCGTTATACCAGGCTTCGCGTTTCTCATCCCGTAGATTGATGATGGTCTTGATGCCGTAGGTTTCGGCATAGGAAGTAATATCCTTGCCGCTTGGCTGTGCCGAGCGATAAAGCTCACCCGGCAGCACTTCATGGAAATTCCCGATCAACTGATTGATGCCCATATGGGCGCCGGTCAAAACAGGCAATGCGACCAGACAAACAGCCGCAATTTTTGCAATTTTCAAAATTCGCACAAACATACACTCATATACGCACGCAACAATGGCGCTTACTTGTCAGCGCACAGGCGATAAAACAAGTAAGCCATGGTTGCATTCAACGGCGTAGAGGCGTCACGATTGCGTGATGTTTTCGCCCTGACTCCACTCGGGTAGTGGGAAAACGCGGTCATAACCCCAATTGAAAACAAAGGCATAGACCATATAAAACAGTGCGAAAGCGGCATCCATGACAAAGGCTGCCCAGAGTGTGATGCCGAGATATGTCGCAATGAACGGCAACAGCACGACAAGCAGACCGGCCTCAAACAATACCGTGTGCAGTACACGGATCGGAATGGTCTTTTCGGTCGTGCCGCGCCAGCGCGTCATCAGCATATCGAAAGACAGATTGTAAACGTAGTTCCACAGGGTGGCGAGCGTTGCACCGACAACTGCAATAACGCCAATGTCTTCAATCGGTTTGTTGAACACCAGCGCGCCCAAAGGCGTAACCAGCAAAAGACCGATGATTTCGAAACTGATGGCGTGACGGATTCTGTCGCGAACGGAGCGCATGATATTCCCCTGCGGGTGCTACCGGGTCGTCCCGATCAATCTTCCCGTTATGGGGGAGGCCGTCCTCTCTTGTGCCCTAAATAGGAGATGATGTCGTAAATGCAACTGCTTTTCTTTGGCCAGAGGTCTGAGAAAGCCGCGGGACAAACAGCGCCACGAACAGACAAAGGGCAACGGTAAACCGCTGCCCCTCCCCGCTAAAAGATTACTGTTCCAGCGCAAATGTCAGGTTTACAGTCACGGTATAGGTATTTTCACCAGCCGCGATCGGTACGCCCGCATCCATTTCTTTCATCATTGCGGCGCGCACCATTGGCTGCGCCATCGGGCGTGGCATGTTTTCATTGATTTCAATGATACGGCCAAGCTTTACGCCAGCGGCTGCAGCAAGGGTCTTGGCTTTTTCAACCGCATTGGCAACGGCTGCCTTGCGTGCCTCCTCAACCGTCGCATCCGGTTTGTCATTGGTGAAGCTGATATCGCCACCCTGATTGATACCAAGCTTGACAGAGGTATCCATGATGCCGCCAAGCTTCGCCAAATCGCGCACCCGCACTGTCAGGCCGTTGCTAACCTGATAACCGATGATCTCAGGCGCAACATAAACGCCATCCTTTGGCTCAACCTGCTTGTAGAGCGGCTGAATGGAGAAGTTGCTGGTCTGCAGATCCTTGTCGTCAATCTTGTCAGCCTTCAGGGCTTTCAAGACTTCGGCCAGTGCCTTGCTGTTGGCATCGAGAGCTGCCGCGGCAGTGTCAGCCTGCTTGACGACGCTGAAGGAGAGAATCGCCATGTCAGGCACAATTGCCGCCTGGCCTTCGCCCGAAACATTGATAACTGCTTCGCGTGGTGTGGAGGCCTGCGCAAAGGCAGCACTTGCGCCCATGGGCAGTGTCGAAAAGGTCGTGAATGCCGCCAGAATCAAAGCAGTACGGGCATTTTTAGCAATCATGGAATGTCTCCTCATTATTGGATGCACCAAATCGTTGCAAGTTTGAGCGCATCATTATCCTGTGGCAATAGATTGTGAAGCCTTTACGGCAATGGCTTGTAGGTTCCCACAAATTGGTTTAGAGCCATTTTTGCGCCGATATGAACCATTGCATCCGGCGTACATGAGCACGTGTTGCTCAGTGGGCCTGTAGCTCAATGGTTAGAGCCGGCGGCTCATAACCGCTTGGTTGGGAGTTCGAGTCTCTCCAGGCCCACCAAATTTCTCCAGAACACTTCAATATCACGTATTCTCGAAACGGGGGTGCGGAAAGTTTCGGGCTGATTTGTTGAAACGCCCCATGCCTGCCCGTGAGAGCAAAGCAAGAGGCGTTTCTTTCAGGCCGTCAAGGGCGGGTGGACCAGACGGCTGATGCTGTGAAATGATTAGCGGCGGATAACCGGGCAACCACGCTGATTGGCGAAGACAACGCGGTCACGGCCGTGGCGGTCAAAACCGGCGACAACAACGCGACGCGGCGAAACGTCAACAACGCGGGCGCGGCGCAAGCCCATGCGGCTTGCCTTTTCTTCTGCAAACCAAGGGGAGCAATTGTCGCGTCGACGATCGCGCTCACGCTGCCAGCCATGACCACCACCGTGGCCACCGCCGTTGTAGATACCGAAACGAATTTCCGGACCACCGGCAGAAGCTGTTGATGCGGTCGCAGAGAAACCACCAAGAGCGATGAGTGCTGCCAGACCGGCTTTTGCAAAACTATTCAACATTGTGTTTTCTCCAATTTCCTTGAGGGTTGGACCAATAACGATCCCGCATTTCCCAAGCGGTTGAAGAGAACATAGAAAGATCAGGCTGAACGGATTCAGAACCGTCCGTTCAGCTATAGTTCATTATGATTAACTCGGACGAAAATTCGAAATAACGGACTGATTTTCATATAAAAATAAAAAGTCACGCCGATAGGTGAAGTACGATTTCACGCCGGTGAGACTGGTCTCGATGCTCGAAAAGATAGATGCCCTGCCATGTTCCCAACGCCATTCGACCTGCTGACACGGGGATACCGATGGACACCTGTGTCAGTGCTGATTTGATGTGAGCAGGCATATCATCAGGCCCCTCCATCGTATGAACAACCCAACGCATGGAAGGGTCGTTTGATGGGGGAACAAGGCGGGCAAAAAACTCCCGCAAATCTCGCTGCACATCCGGATCGGCATTTTCTTGAATCAGCAGAGAACAGGATGTGTGGCGCACGAACAGCGTCAACAGCCCGTCCTCACCGCCGCAATCCCGTATAAAAGACGCCGCCTCACGAGTAAATTCGTAAAGCCCCTGCCCTTTGGTCGAGATCACTATGGTTTTCTGCGGCATGTATTTTTTCCTGTTTTAAAATGGAACTTAAATGCTTCGGAAATGTTGATGGCCATAAGGGGCAATTTCCATAACGGGACAAGCGCGTGACGACTGAAATCTTGGACCGAATTTTTGCCCCAACACAATCGAATCTTGACCGAAGGCAGTCTTCTATGTCGCTTGGCACCGACGCCATCTTCAATCGTTTCCCGCTGATAATTCATCAAAAATCATCAATTGCGACTGTATATCCGTACGGCAGCGTGATTGCTTCAGTTCCGGTTCGTTTTGAAAGTATGGCATATGAATATCCCTGATAAACAGGTCAATCTGACCAATTGCGACAAGGAACCAATCCATATACCTGGCTTCGTACAGCCCCATGGTTGTCTGATCGCCTGTGACAAAACCATGCACACCATCATTCGCCACTCGGAAAACTGTGGTGAAATGCTGCGTGAAACTGAGAACCTGAACGGCAAACCGATTGAAAGCATTCTCGGCGATCAGGCGGTGCATGATCTACGCAACGCGCTGACCATTATGAACCGCAGCGAAAGACCGGCAGTACTGCCGGGCGTTAAAATCAAAGATGGCCTGATTTTCGACATTTCCGTGCATCGGCACAAATCTACTACAATCATCGAACTGGAGCCGGCCAGCGATGAAGTCCATCCCTTGCACTTGGCACAGCGGATGATCGAGCGGATCAAGTCGCTCAATAACATCGAAATATTTGTGGAGCGGGCCGCCAAGCTGGTAAAAGCCACGCTCGGTTATGACCGCGTAATGATCTACCGTTTTGAAGACGACGGCGCGGGCAAAGTCATCTCCGAGGCGAAAGAACGCGAGCTGGAAAGTTTTCTTGGGCAATATTTCCCCGCCAGCGACATTCCCCAGCAGGCTCGCGCGCTTTACCTGAAAAACACCTTGCGCATCATCTCCAATGCCAACGGCGATCGGGTTGCGATAAACCCCGTTCTTGATGCTTCCGGAGAACCGCTCGATCTCTCATTTGCCCATTTGCGCAGCGTTTCGCCCATTCACCTGGAATACCTGCGTAACATGGGCGTGTCGGCCTCCATGTCGATCTCCATCATTGTTGATGGTGTGCTCTGGGGCCTTATTGCCTGCCACCACTACTCGCCTCGCATGCTGTCGCTGCCAGGTCGCATCGCTGCAGAAATGTTTGGTGAGTTTTTCTCCCTGCATCTCCAGGCCCTGAAACAGAAGCGCAAACTGGACACGGCTAATCAGGCACATGCTGCACTCGATACGTTTTTGCGTGTTGCAGCCCACCACACGGATATTGAGCAACTTCTCGTCGAGAGTTTCCATGACTTCACCCGGTTGATGCCATGTGATGGCGTTGGGCTTTGGTTGAAGGGCAAGTGGTACAGCCAGGGCTCTACACCGCCAGAAGATGCGATCCCGGGGCTCATAATGTTCACGACCTCAATGGTCGAAGGCGCCAAAATCTGGGCAGGTCATTGCCTCTCGCAACAGCATCCAGAAGCCGCAGCTTACAGCGATGTTGCCGCCGGAATGCTTGCCATTCCTCTTTCGCAGGTCGAAGAAAAATATCTGCTGTTTTTCCGCAAGGAATTGATCCAGACTTTGAACTGGGGAGGAAATCCGGATAAATCCTATGAAACAGGTCCTTTGGGCGACCGCCTGACCCCGCGCAAGAGCTTCGCCATCTGGAAAGAAACAGTGGAAATGCAGGCGCAACCGTGGACCGAAGCCGACCGGCAGATTGCCGAAGCCGCACGTGTTGCACTGATGGAAATCGCCTTTCACCATAGCGAACTGATGGCAGGCGAGCGCAAACGCGCCGAGGTGCGTCAGCGCATGCTGAACGAGGAGCTGAACCACCGCGTCAAAAACGTGCTGGCGATTATCAAGTCACTGGTGGGCAATCCGAAACAGCAAGGGCGCACACTGGAGGACTACATCACCTCGCTGAAAGGTCGTATACAGGCACTGTCATTCGCCCATGACCAGATCATTCGTGGTGATGGCGGTGGTGCCCTCAAAGACCTTCTGGACGCCGAGCTGACACCGCATAGCGCTGGTGAAGGCACAATCAGCCTGGACGGCCCGCATATCATTCTCGATTCGCGCGCCTTCTCCGTCATGGCGCTGGTCCTGCACGAACTGGCCACCAATGCTGCGAAATATGGCGCCCTCGCCCACAGCGGCGGACAATTGTCCGTCAGCTGGAAGCTGAACGAGGTGGGCGACTGCGCTCTGGAATGGCGTGAAGTGCTGCGTACGCCGATGATTGCGCCGTCACGCACGGGGTTTGGCACGGCACTGATCAATCGCAGCATTCCCTACGACCTCGGCGGTAAAAGCACGACGACCTATTTGCTGGATGGTTTGCAGGTGCAGATGCTGCTGCCTGCCCGACACATCTCTTCGTCAAACATCGTCGCTCCGGTTGCGAGCGAAACCAAAAACACTGCCCCATCACACCATCATAAAAAGGGTGAACCGTTGAAAGTGCTCCTCGTTGAAGACCAGATGCTGATTGCTATGGATGTTGAAAATATGCTGGAAGACAATGGTATCTTCGGCGTTGAAACAGCGACATCCTCCGGCATGGCACTGGAAAAGCTGAAAAGCTTCTCACCGGATGTCGCCATTTTGGATATCAATCTTGGCTCGGACACATCCATTCCGGTCGCCCAGGAACTCTTGAGACGCAAGATTCCATTCATGTTTGCGACCGGTTATTCTGATAGCCTGGCCGTACCGGCAGAACTGACCAATGTGCCAGTTATCCGAAAACCTTATGATGAAGATGCCCTCATGTCAGAAATTGGCAGACTGTCACAAAAAGCGGAAACTGCCTGAGTGGTCGGATTTTAAGGCACCGGGAAACCACGTTTCACGACATCGGCCTGCGGCACTGCCGCCTTGCCAATCTCATACTGGAACGATGTGACGTTGAAGTTATCGAGGTCTACCTCGCAACGGAATGTGACATCGTACCAGCGGTTGCCAACGTTAAAGGCACCGCCACTCGCATCAAGCACATTGCCGGAAATCAGGCCACCCTTTTCTGAAAAAGGCACAATGCCATCCGGTCCACTGGAGCCAGAGCGTACCTGACGGATCTGCGCCAACGCCTCAATGCTGCACATTTGCACGATGCGGCGTTTGGGTGGCAAATCGCCCAGCATGGAACGCATGCCGGGATTATCAATCACCCGATTTGATAAAAGCTTTTTGGCGCTCTTTAATTTCTTTGGCGCATCGGTCTTCGGTGTCTGTGCTGCCTTTTCCTCTACCGGCTTGTCCTCGACAGGTTTTTCCTCCGGTTTGGCCTCTACCGGCTTTTCAGCAGGTTCGGTTTTGACAGGATCAGGCGGTGCCAACTCACCATCGGCAGCGGTTGGCGGCGGGTTGTCCTCGGCAGCAGCCGAGGCCGTCTCCACTGCGGCATTCTCTACCGGATTCTCGCTTGGCTCGGTTACCGTTTCGGTTGGCTTTTCCTCCAGCTCCGTAGGGTCTTCAGCGACGGAAGCGTCGTCATCGGGACTAGTGCCAGGATTATCCACGACATCGTCCTTCTGAGGCTCAGGGCGGATTGCGATTGCTGGCATTGTGGCCGCTGGCATTTTTTGCGCAGCCTCTTCGGCAGGCGGCGGAGGCGGAGGTGCAGCGGGTTGTTCCGGCTTTTCCGGTTCCTTTTCAGGCTCAGGTGGCGGCAGTGGTGGTTCTGGCTCTGGCGGCACCAGATCGACACTAATGCTTTCAGGCTCCGCCATCTCGGTCGGGAAATCCGGAAACTGCAAAAAGAACGCACCAACAATAGCAAGGTGCAGTACGACCGATACCGGGATCGTCCATCCTTTTTGCCACCATTGTTTTTCCGGAATCTTCTGCATCACACAACATCAATAATGCAAACAAAGCCAAAGTGCGACGGCATCTCGTACAATATACCGTGCGTTCCACCCATTCGCACTTTGCCTCACATGAGCTTGAAAGCGCGCAACAAAAAACCGGCCACAAGGGCCGGTTTTTCAAAGTGCGATATTTTGCTTTTAGCTATCCAGGAACGAACGCAGCTTGCGCGAACGGCTTGGGTGCTTGAGCTTGCGAAGCGCCTTGGCTTCAATCTGACGAATACGTTCGCGTGTCACCGAGAACTGCTGACCAACCTCTTCCAGAGTGTGGTCGGTGTTCATGCCGATGCCGAAACGCATACGCAGAACGCGCTCTTCACGGGGGGTCAGGGACGCCAGAACGCGCGTGGTTGTTTCACGCAGGTTGGCCTGAATGGCAGCATCGATAGGCAGAAGCGCGTTCTTGTCTTCGATGAAGTCACCCAGATGCGAATCTTCTTCGTCACCCACTGGCGTTTCGAGCGAAATCGGCTCCTTGGCGATCTTCAGAACCTTGCGCACCTTTTCAAGCGGCATGGCCAGCTTTTCAGCCAGTTCTTCCGGTGTCGGCTCGCGACCGATTTCATGCAGCATCTGGCGCGATGTACGAACGATCTTGTTAATCGTTTCGATCATATGCACCGGAATACGGATGGTACGTGCCTGGTCGGCAATCGAGCGGGTAATGGCCTGACGAATCCACCATGTCGCATAGGTCGAGAACTTGTAACCACGACGATATTCGAACTTGTCCACCGCCTTCATCAGGCCGATATTGCCTTCCTGAATAAGGTCGAGGAACTGCAGACCACGGTTTGTGTACTTCTTGGCGATGGAAATAACGAGACGCAGGTTGGCCTCAACCATTTCCTTCTTGGCGATACGCGCTTCGCGTTCACCCTTCTGCACCATCGACACAATGCGGCGGAACTCGGCAATGGAAATGCCGGTTTCGGTGGCCAGATTCTGGATTTCGAGACGGATATCGCGGATTGTCTGGTTCTCTTCGCGTGCGAAGTCCTTCCAGCCCTTGGCAACAAGGTTGGCAATCGACTTCATCCAGTTCGGATCAAGTTCGGCACCGTGATACTGCTCAAGGAAGCTGTCACGCTTCACGCCGTAGGATTCAGCCAGACGCAGCAGACGGCCTTCGTTCTGCATCAGACGCTTGGAAATGTCGTAAAGCTGCTCAACGAGGCTGTCGACGCGGTTCTGGTTCAGCGACAGCGACTTAACGGCCGTGATCAACTGATCCTTAAGTTCCTTGTAACGACGCTCCTGCCCGCTGGACAGGGTGCCTGTACAGGCCAGGCGTGCCTCAACCTGCTGGTCCTGAAGCTTGCGCAGCTTCTTGTAGGTGTCAGCAATCGTATCGAGCGTTTCCATGACCTGCGGACGCAGTTCAGCTTCCATCGCAGCAAGAGAAAGGTTCGATTCGTCATCGTCCTCTTCTTCTTCCTCGAGTGGCAGGCCTTCACCGCCGACATTGGTCACATCGTCATCGCTGACGCGTGCACGGCGTGTCTTTTCTTTTTCTTCGGCAGCCTTGCGATCAGCCTCGATCTTTTCAGGGCTCTGGAACTGCGGGGCAGCCTTCGCCTCAGGACCGGAATAGGTCGTTTCGAGGTCGATGATTTCGCGCAGCAGTGTTGTGCCTTCGTTGAGCTCATCACGCCAGATAATTAGCGCCTGGAACGTCAACGGGCTCTCACAGAGACCGGAGATCATTGTTTCGCGGCCAGCTTCGATGCGCTTGGCAATGGCAATTTCGCCTTCGCGAGACAGAAGCTCTACCGAACCCATTTCGCGCAGATACATGCGCACCGGATCGTCTGTACGATCGGTCGGTTCTTTCTTCTTCGCCGTCGCCAGTGCCGTGCCACTGGACGTGCTCAGCTCACCGCCTTCGGATTCCTCCGCTTCGGTATCGCCGTCCTCATCATTGTTGCTGGCTTCTTCGGCTTCTTCATCCTCGACAACATTGATGCCCATATCGGACAACATTGCCATCGTGTCTTCGATCTGCTCCGACGTCACCTCTTCGGAAGGCAGAACAGAGTTCAGCTCATCCATCGTGACATAGCCGCGCTTCTTCGCGGCCTTGATCATTTTTTTGACCGCGTCATCGGAAAGATCGAGAAGCGGACCGTCCGTCGCACCGTCGCGTTCGTTTTCTGCTTCTTCGTTTTCTTTGACTTTGGTTGCCATCTATCTCGTCGCTTTCCCTGACGCTAACATGCCGTTCGCTCCAAACCTGTTGCCTTGGTAGGCATCAGGTGTGAAGCGAATCACTGTCACACACCTAACGGAATGATATTTAATTGCCGATTAACCACGACGGCCGTCAGCGTCAAACAATGCGTTCGCATGCAGAAGTGCTCGCTAATGCCGTTCTGATCCACCAAGGGCCATTCCACCTTATTTACCTGAATTGGTGATTCCCGCTATTTCTCATCCAGTCAAGCCTTTCCGGCACAACAGACCACGAAAAGTCAAAAAAGCCGATAATAACAAGGCATTTTACGGGCAGTCACCGACTTATCCACTATTTAGGAAACAGAAGGGTTAAAACAAGCCCCAGAGAAGAACTCAAGGCCTATCTCTTATCAACTGCGTCCAAATGCCGGTCCCTTCACCCGTCCGGACATCACACCGAAACCATCAATAATCGCTTCCTGGTTCTCCATTCGGGTGATTTCGAGCTGAACCTCGTTAAGCGCCCGCATCAATTGAACAACGCGATCACCATCGCCCGCTTCGGTTGCTTCGGCAATCTCACGCTGTTGTTCTATTTTCTGCCAACGCAGCACTTTGGTGCGTTTATGCAAGGCCAGCGCCTGATTATAGCCTTCGCGCGCATCTTCCGGCGCAGCATCGACGGTCGCCGTCCAAAGACGCGCGTTGCGAACCTGCTGCTCCATCGCCTTCAGCAACACACCGAAGCCTTGGCCCTCCAGCCGCTCCATCATGCCTTCGCGTGACAGGCGCTCGGCACTTTCAGCCGCGTAGGTCAAAACCTGCGACCAAAGCCGCTGCAAATCACGGTTTTCATAATCAATGGCGGCAATCTCGTCATATTCCTCCAGCAGCAGCACTGGATGATTGACAATGGTAATGGCCAGCACGCTTTCGCGCAGCGCAGGCGTTGCCTGATATCCCTTGACCAGGCCTGACTGCACAAGGCGGTCGGAGAAGCTGGAAGACGCCGCACCGCCACGTCCTGCACCACCAGCCCCAGCAGCACGCCCGCCAGCACCTGCACGTGGCTGTGCGCCATTACGGCGCATCTGCCCACCCTGCGATGGGCCACGCTGGAACTGCGGCTGGAAAAAGCCGTTCAACCGGTCGCGCATGTCCTGCTGGTAGTGACGACGCACGCTTTCATCGGCAATGACAGTCACGATCTGTTTCAGGCGATTTTCAAGTTCGGCCCGCTTTTCCGGCGTATCGAAGCTCATGGCTGCCGTCTCACGGCTCCAGATCATCGCCGCCAGCGGCTTGGCTTCAGCCATGACGCGGTCGAAAGGTGCCCGCCCCTCATGACGCACCAGATCATCCGGGTCCTTGCCATCGGGCAACAGTGCGAAACTGACCGAACGTCCCGGCTTGATATGCGGCAACGCCAAATCTGCAGCGCGGTTGGCCGCGCGAATACCGGCGCCATCACCATCGAAGCACAACACCGGCTGCGGTGACATTTTCCAGAGAAGTTCAAGCTGATTTTCAGTCAACGCAGTGCCAAGCGGTGCAACGGCATTTTCAATACCGGCCTGATGCAACGCGATAACGTCCATATACCCTTCAACGGCAATGACCGTTCCACCGGACTGTTGTCCCGGTGTCTGGCTGGCGCGCCTGGCTCTGGCGAAATTGTAAAGCACATTGCCCTTGTGAAAGAGCTCGGTCTCATTGGAGTTCAGGTATTTGGCCAAGGCATCCTGCGACATGGCACGACCACCAAAGGCAATCACCTTCTCGCGTGATGACAGGATCGGGAACATGATGCGATCGCGAAACCGGTCATAGGACACCGGCACGTTTTCATGCACCACCAGGCCGCAGGCCTCCATCTGATCCTTGCCGACACCTTTGCCAGCCAGATATTCCTTCAATGTATTGCGCCCTTCCGGGGCAAAACCCAATCGAAAGGTCTCAATGGTGCGACCTGTCAGTCCGCGGTCGCGCAGATAGGCTCTCGCCTTGGCGCCTGCTGCGGTCTGCAACTGGTCCTGAAAGAATACGGTCGCCATTTCCATGACGTCCTGCAGTGAGGCTCGCTCACGCTCGCGCCGCTCAGCCTGCACATCCGGCTGCGGCATGGCAACACCTGCCATATCGGCAATCTGTTGCACGGCCTCTGGGAAATTGAGACCATCCAGATCGGTCAGAAAACGGAAATGGTCACCGGACACGCCACAACCAAAGCAGTGGTAGCGGCCCTTGCGGTCCTCGCAGTGGAAGCTTGGGCTTTTTTCACCATGGAACGGGCAGCAGGCCCAGAAGTCACCGCGCGACGGATTGCTCTTCTTCCTGTCCCACGTCACGCGCCGCCCGATAACATCAGAGATGTTAACGCGGTCACGTATTTCATCGAGAAAGGAATTCGAAAAGCGCATCTGAAACCTCGGCAAGCCTTCCATATAAGCGCGTCAAAGACATTATATCAACAATGGCGAAAGGTAATGCCCACTATTCACAGGGGGGATACATTTCCTTCGGACCAAGGGAAATTACGGTGCAGATTTCCTTGGGTAGACGCTGCTGGAAGGAAATAAAAAAGGCAGGGCACACACCCTGCCTTTCACAATAACATTTTTGGCTGAAATTACTTCAGCAAATCCTTGACCATGCCGGATGCCTTGGCAAAATCGATCTGGCCCGGATATTTTTCCTTCAGCACGTTCATGCATTTGCCCATGTCACGCAGACCGGCTGCACCGGTTTCGCTGATCACAGACTGGCAAAGCTCACGCACTTTTTCTTCCGGAATCTGCTCCGGCATGAATCCGCGAATAACCTCGATTTCCTCACGCTCCTGCGTAGCAAGCTCGGGACGGTTGGCGCCATCATAAATGGTGGCAGACTCGTCACGCTGCTTGATCATCTTGGTGAGGATCTGCATGATTTCGTCATCCGAGACCGGGTCTTTGCCAACACCACGGTTGGCGATATCACGGTCCTTGATCGCCGTCTGGATAAGCCGGATGGTGCCAGTGCGGCGCGCATCTCTTGCCTTCAGCGATTCTTTCAGCTCATTTGCGAAAATATCGCGCATCATGGTCTCAATTCTCCTTCGAAAAGCGTTGTTTTGCCTGTCTCGTCAGGCCGCTTTTCCGTGTTATTTTTGGCGTTCTCTTAGACGAGCGAACAACACCCCGCAAATCAATTACACAACCCGTTGAATTTCATGGGCTTTAATTCCACGTAATCCACAAGGCTATGGTTGACCGCCAGCGTCGCTTTGTCTATTTTCCGGCACCTGCACGAGATTTTAATCAAGGGTACTGTCGCGAGGATTTCGCGCGCCCTTGCCTGCGACCAGAGATGGCCCTTGATCCGTCACCTTTCAAGAGGTGAGCGGTTGCGCGAGGGCGGAAACGGAACGGATATGACCGCAACAACTCCATGGACCACCCGCAAACCAACTGCCATGCTCGTTCTTGCCGACGGCACAGTCATTGAAGGCTTCGGCATCGGCGCAACTGGCAAGGTTCAGGCTGAAGTCTGCTTCAACACGGCACTGACCGGTTACGAGGAAATCCTCACCGATCCGTCCTACCTTGGCCAGATCGTTACGTTCACCTTCCCGCATATCGGCAACGTTGGTACCAATGATGAAGACATCGAAGACCTGACACCGGCGGCACGCCGCGGCGCGGTTGGCGTTATCTTCAAGGCCGACATCACCGACCCCTCCAACTACCGCGCCGCCAAGCATCTCGATGCGTGGCTGAAGGCCCGTGGCATCATCGGCCTGTGCGGCATCGACACACGCGCACTGACTGCATGGATCCGTGAAAACGGTGCACCAAACGCCGTCATCGCCCACGACCCGAACGGCGTTTTCGATATCGACGCGCTGAAGACCGAAGCCAAGGCATGGAGTGGTCTGGTCGGTCTCGACCTCGCCATTGAAGCCACATCCGGTCAGTCTTCCGTCTGGACCGAGACACCTTGGGTATGGAACGAAGGTTACGGCACGCTCGGCGAAGCTGATGCCAAGTACCACGTCGTCTGCGTTGACTTCGGCGTAAAGCGTAACATCCTGCGCCTGTTTGCCGGCCTTGACTGCAAGGTCACTGTCGTTCCTGCCAAGACCTCTGCCGAAGACATTCTGGCTCTGAAGCCCGACGGTGTGTTCCTGTCCAACGGTCCTGGCGACCCGGCTGCGACCGGAGAATATGCCGTTCCTGTCATTCAGGATTTGATCAAGTCCGAGCTGCCGCTTTTCGGCATCTGCCTCGGCCACCAGATGCTTGGTCTGGCGCTTGGTGCAAAGACTGAAAAGATGCATCAGGGCCACCACGGCGCCAACCACCCGGTCAAGGACTTTACCACAGGCAAGGTGGAAATCGTGTCCATGAACCATGGCTTTGCAGTCGACACGAAGTCACTGCCGGAAGGCGTTGAAGAGACTCATATTTCGCTGTTCGACGGCACAAACTGCGGCCTGCGCGTTGTTGGCAAGCCGGTGTTCTCGGTACAGCACCACCCGGAAGCATCCCCTGGCCCGCAGGACAGCCACTACCTGTTCCGCCGCTTCGTCAATCTCGTTCGCGAGAAAAAGGGTGAAGCCGCTCTGGCAGAGCGTTGATACGACTCTCTAAAAATCAACAGATATAAAAAAGGCCCGCGTCACGCGGGCCTTTCTTTATGTAGCATTTCAAGATGTCTCAGACGGCAATGGCCTGTTTCTGCCGCTGCACCAGCGCGATGAAACGCCATGACAGGGTAATGGAAGCTACGGTCAGGCCAACAAGAATGCCGTACCAAACGCCCTCGCCGCCAAGCCCCAGCGGGAAACCGAGAACCCAGGCCAGCAGGAAGCCGACCGGCCAATAGGAAATCAGCGCCATGATCATCGGCACGCGTGCATCTTTCAGGCCGCGCAGAAGGCCGCTGGCAATTGCCTGCAACCCATCCATCAGCTGGAAAATACCGGCAATGATCACCAGCTTCGCTGCATAGTCGAGAACCGCAGGCACATTCGGCAGGTGTTCATTGAGGAACCAGCGGCTGAGATATTGCGGTGCTGCGGCAAACAGCACGCCGCCAGCAATGGCAATGATGCATGCCAGTGCGCTGACCATGATCGCGGCCCGAACCAGATTGGGATAATCTCCCTGCCCGTAAGCAATACCGACCCGCACCGTTGCTGCCTGTGACAGACCAAGCGGGATCATGAAGGCAATCGAGGCCAATTGCAGCGCGATACCGTGGGCAGCAAGCTCTGTTGTTCCGATCTGCCCCATCAAAATGGACGCGGCACTGAACAGCGACACCTCGGCCAGAATGGTAACGCTGATTGGCAAACCAAGACGCAGCACTTCAAGCAGCGCCTGCCAGTCCGGTCTCCAGAAACGAACAAAGACCTCGTATTGACGCATTTCCTCGCGGCTTTGCACAAACGCAGCCAAGCAGACGAAGCTGAGGGTCTGCACGATGACGGCGACGATTGCGGCACCGTTCATGCCAAGCGCAGGAAAGCCGAAATGCCCGAGCACCAGACCGTAAGCGAGGATACCATTCACCACGAGCGTCAGGATGGTGATGTAAAGAACGACGCTGGCCTTGCCGACGGCGCTGACCAGACCGCGCATCACGTAAAATAAAAGACCCGGCAGAAGGCCGTACTTGGTGATGCCGAGATAATCCCCCGCCAGCCTTGCCACTTCGGCATTCTGACCGAAACCAAGCAGGATACGCTCTGCATTCATGAAGAATGGCAGCACCAAAAGCCAGTAGACGATGGCAACCCACATGCCCATGCGCAGCGAGCGGCGCGTTGAACGTACGTCACCACGACCGAAAGCCTGCGCAATCATTGGCACAACGGCAATCGAGAAACCGGAGCCGAAGATAAACAGCACAAAGAAGAACTGTCCGGCCAGAACCATGGCTGCCAGTTTTTCAGCGCCAAGCTGACCGACAATCACCATATCCGTCGTGTGAATGCCCAACTGCGCGAGCTGCGCGCCAATCAATGGGATACCCAGCGCAAGCGTGGCTCTCAGATGGGATGACCAGGATTGCGCGCCGGTTTGAACACTGCCTGAAACAACGGACGAGGACATGCGGCACCTTCTCAAAACAAAAGCCGCTTCCACGGAAACGGGAAACGGCGTTGGCCTAATCCATAAAATATTCGGCGTACCGATGCAACCAAGCAATGCAAATGCACAAAAAACTGGCAAAAATCAAAACGACAAGCAGTCTTGAGTGTTCGCAAATAATTTCACGCTACAGTCAAACTACATTTACAGTTTTGAAATAACGCAAAAGCTAAAACAGCCACATATAACTGGCCCGCATGATGCGTGTATACAACGCCGTTACCCGGCATGATTGTCTCCCCCTCCGAATTCGGTCCGTTCATCCGGCCAAAAGTCGCGAATACCTATAAGGGAAGCTGCGCTTGTCTATTAAATCTAGCCTTATGACGCGCATTATTATCGCTGCGTCGCTCGTTGTCGTGACGGCTTTTGCCGGTTTTTCCGTCTATATCGACGCGCTGCAACGGGAAGCCACGACGACTTCCGTTGCCCGCAACATTGACGCCGCCGGCAAACAGGCGGCGCAAAGCATCGCCAACTGGCTGAACGGCCGCGTGATGTTGACCGATGTCGTCACCAAAGCCATGGCCAAAGCACCGGACGAAGATGCCAAGCTGAACGTGCTGCAAAATGATGTCCTGACCGGCCAGTTCATGTCGACCTATTTTGGCGACAGCGCGACCGGCGTGTTCACCACATGGCCGAGACTGCCTTTGCCAGAAGGATATGATCCACGGACCCGCCCATGGTACCAGGATGCCGTGAAAGCGCAGAAGACCGTGCTGACAGAGCCATATTCCGACGCCTCAACAGGCGGCCTGATTATCACTGCCGCCTCGCCTGTCATGATCAACGGCCAATTGGCTGGTGTGACCGGCAGCGACTTCTCGCTTAACTCGCTGGTGACGATGATCAAGTCGGTTGAAGTTGGCACCGAAGGTTACGCCTTCCTGGTCAGCAAGGATGGCAAGATACTCATTCACCCGGACGCGAACTTCGTCAACAAGACGCTGACCGACCTGTTCCCGACAGCAACGCCAAGCATTGCCTCTGCTATCACCGAAACGGCAATCGATGGCAAAGCCAAGCTCACCAGCTTCATTCCAGTCACCGGCCTGCCATCTGTTGAATGGTATGTCGGCTTTGTTGTGGATAGCGGCGTTGCTTACGCCTCGATTTCACAGTTCCGTGTCGCCGCAATCATTGCCACCACGCTTGCAGTTATCGGCATGATCGGTTTCCTCGCCTTCCTGCTTGGCCGACTGGTGATCACGCCGGTGACACAGATGACCGCTGCCATGCAGAACCTGGCCTCCGGCCACCTTTCCATCACCATTCCCGGTCAGGACCGCACCGACCAGATCGGTTCGATGGCCGCAGCCGTTGCCGTGTTCCGGACCAACGCACTGGAAAGACAGCGCCTGGAAACCGAAGCCTCTGAATCCCGTTCACTGTCCGAACAAGAACGCGACCTGCGCGAAAGAACTGCAGCCAAGGACAGTGCCGACATTCAGTTTGCCGTTGATGCACTGGCAAAGGGCCTTGAACATCTCTCCAATGGCGATCTGCAATACCGCATTTCGACACCATTCGTTGCGCGTGTTGACCGTCTGCGTGAAGACTTCAACAACTCCATCACCAAGCTCAACGATGCTCTGACCAATGTTGGCCAGAATGCCCGCGCCATCGATGCCGGTGCAACGGAAATCCGCCACTCGGCTGATGACCTTGCCCGCCGCACCGAACAGCAGGCAGCGTCTGTTGAACAAACCGCAGCAGCCCTTGAGGAAATCACAACCACCGTCAAGGATGCTGCCCAGCGCGCCGAAGAAGTTGGAAAACTGGTTGACCGCACCCGCAACAATGCTGAACAGTCCGGCCACGTCGTTAATGACGCCGTGCGCGCCATGGAAGGCATCGAACATTCGTCGACCGAGATTTCCAAGATCATCGGCGTCATCGACGAGATTGCCTTCCAGACCAACCTGCTGGCACTGAATGCCGGTGTGGAAGCCGCCCGTGCCGGGGAAGCCGGTAAGGGTTTTGCGGTGGTTGCGCAGGAAGTTCGTGAACTGGCGCAGCGCTCTGCGACGGCCGCGAAGGAAATCAAGGCGCTGATCAGCACCTCGACCGCTCAGGTACAGGAAGGTGTGACGCTGGTTGATAATGCCGGCAAGGCACTGGAAGCCATCGTTACGCAGGTGCAGGAAATCAACCTCCATATCAATGCGATTGTCATTGCCACCCGCGAACAATCGACCGGCCTGTCGGAAATCAACACCGCCATCAACACCATCGACCAGGGCACACAGCAGAATGCCGCCATGGTCGAAGAACAGACCGCCGCCAGCCACGGCCTTGCCTCGGAAGCGGCATCGCTCAATGAGCTGTTGGCGCAGTTCAGACTGGGCATGCAGCAGACACAACACAAGTCTTACAGCCGCGCAGCCTGATCAGACAAAACGTGGCCGCCCAAAGCGGCCACGTCCTTCTTTTTATGCGCTCTCCTACCCTCGTCTCAAAGATCATGACCGGGAGCTGCAAAGCCTCCAAACTGCACTTGCCGAACCCTAAAAAAGCCGACACCTTGCCAGACGACATAGAGAGTCGGGAGAGCGGGAATGTCGGAGATTATTTGGCGCGGCGTGGTCATGGGCATAGGCGGAACCATCCTCATGGATATCTGGGCCTATATTCTCCATTTCGTCTTCAAGCAGCCCGCTCCGAATTGGGGACCTCCCGGTCGCTGGTTCTGGCACCTGCCCAAGGGCAAGGTTTTTCACGACAGCATCGCCAATGCGACACCTTACAAAAACGAAGTGGCACTTGGCTGGTTTATGCATTACGCCATTGGCGTTCTCTATGGCATCCTTCTGGCGTTGGTCGTGACACCACTATGGTTTGCTGAGCCACACTTCATCCAGCCGTGGATCGTCGGCATCGTGACCGTTGGTGCTGGCTGGTTTCTGCTTCAACCGGGCCTGGGCCTGGGATGGGCCGCCTCCAAAACTCCAAACCCGACCAAAGTGCGCGTGCTGAATCTCGTCGCCCATACTATTTTTGCGCTCGGCATGTTTTTGTCAGCCCTGCTGCTTGCCGCGTAATCACACCTCAGGCCCGTCAAACTGAACCGGATATTCCGGTTCGGTTGTTTTTACGTGGTCATCCCGTCGAGACATGACCCTAAAGTGCAACTCAGGTGACACCTCACGAGTTTGCAGCAAAATGCGTGTCTACCCGGGAGGATAGAATGGAACTGACATTCACCGTGTCCGCAAGAATATCAAAACCGCTTCATGAGGTTTTCGAGGCAGTTGCCGATCAAGGAAATTGTCCGGTTATTTCACAACGGGTAGCGCCAAGGGCAGGCTTGAAACCGGTACCACCGTCAGCTGGGATTTCCACGATTTTCCCGGCGCATTTCCCGTTGAGGTCATCAGGGCCGTGCAGGACAGGCAAATCATCCTGCAATGGCAGGCCAATGAAGAGGGCATCGATGACGCGGGTAGTTACAACACCACGGTGACCATCAGCTTTGAACCGATCGGTGATGACAGGACGCTTATCAGCATTACAGAAAACGGCTGGCGCGAAACGCCAGCCGGGTTGAAAGCATCCTATGGCAATTGTCAGGGCTGGTCACAAATGCTGTGCGCCCTGAAAGCCTATCTGGAATACGGCATCAATCTGCGCGAAGGCATGTATAAATGACCGTCAGATATTGGTGTTGAACGTATCGCAATCAGCAACGCGACCAGTGTCGTGACCACGCTTGAACCATGTCATGCGCTGTTGCGACGTGCCGTGGTTGAAACTGTCGGGCACAACATAACCTTGCGACTGCTTTTGCAGCGTATCGTCACCGATCTGATGGGCAGCATTAAGCGCTTCTTCGAGGTCGCCCGTATCGAGAATGCCCTCCTGTTCGGTGAACTTCGCCCAGATACCTGCATAACAATCCGCTTGCAGTTCCACCCGAACTGACATGCGGTTGGCATCCGCTTGGCTCATCGACTGGCGACGGCGGTTGAACTCCGGCAAAACACCGGTAAGGTTCTGCACGTGATGGCCAACTTCATGTGCAATCACATAGGCCTGCGCAAAGTCGCCGGCAGCGCCAAAACGCTGGTCCAGTTCACGGAAAAACGTCGTATCGAGATAGACCTTGCGATCCCCCGGGCAATAGAACGGGCCTGTTGCTGCCGATGCGTAACCGCAAGCCGAGGACACCTGACCGGAAAACAGCACCAGTGTCGGTTCCTGATAGGTCTGACCCGCAGACTTGAAAATGCCGCTCCAGGTATTTTCAGTTTCAGCCAGCACAACACGAACAAAAGCCGTGGTATCGTCGGTGGAATTGCCCTGCGGAAGGGTCCCGGTTTGCTGCGATGAGCTATCCCCCATCATGCCCTCACCGCCAGACAGCAGGGTAAGCGGGTTGATGCCGAGAAACCAGCTGACGAGAAGGATGACCAGAAGGCCGCCTATACCGATTCCACCACCAGTGCGCCTGCCGCCCGAAGGAATTCGAAACCCGGTGCGGCTGAAAGGATCATTGCCCAAACCACCCCGACCTGCTGACATATCACGTTTGTCTTCGACGTTGTCAGACTGACGGCGCCCTTTCCATTCCATGGTCGTTTATCTCCCGACAGAAAATAACGCTAATATATGCCTTATGTTGTATCAGCGAATTGAGATCATGGAAATGAAGTTGCTCCATGAAATGCATGTCAGATATGTGAATGCATATTTCCTGTCGATTTTTAAACTTTCGGGGTTCCGTTCGTTAAAACATTTGCCTATAAGCCGCTTCTAGCCTGAAAATATTTGAAATTGCGCGCCCCGGCCGGTGAACCTTCACCATGGCCGTTTTTTGCGCAACACGAGAAGCGGAACGAGAGCCATGCCGAAGCGCCAAGATATCAAGTCCATCCTAATTATCGGCGCGGGACCGATTGTTATCGGTCAGGCTTGCGAATTTGACTATTCCGGCACGCAAGCGTGTAAGGCGCTGAAAGAGGAAGGCTACCGCGTCATCCTCGTCAACTCCAACCCGGCCACGATCATGACGGATCCGGGTCTTGCAGACGCCACTTACGTTGAGCCAATCACTCCCGAAGTCGTGGCCAAGATCATCGCCAAGGAGCGCCCCGACGCGCTTCTGCCGACCATGGGTGGTCAAACGGCTCTCAACACCGCGCTCTCTCTCAAGCGCATGGGTGTTCTGGACCGCTACAACGTCGAAATGATCGGCGCAAAGCCTGAGGCAATCGACAAGGCTGAAGACCGCGCCCTGTTCCGCGAAGCCATGGCAAAGATCGGCCTTGAAACACCGCGCTCGATGCTGGCCAACGCCACCGAGATCAAGGATGCCGACCGCAAGAAACACGAAGCTGCCCGTGCAGAACTGAAGGCCAAGCTTTCCGGTTCTGATCTGGACAAGGCACTCGACGAGCTGGAAAACCAGTGGAACCTGGGTGAAACAGATCGCAAGCAGCGCTACATCAGCCACGCAATGGCCATTGCCGCACAGGCAATTGATGTTGTTGGCCTGCCCGCCATCATTCGCCCATCCTTCACCATGGGCGGCACCGGCGGCGGTATTGCTTATAACCGCTCGGAGTTCTTTGAGATCATCGGCGGCGGTCTCGATGCATCGCCAACCACCGAAGTGCTGATCGAAGAATCCGTACTTGGTTGGAAAGAATATGAAATGGAAGTGGTCCGCGACAAGGCGGACAATTGCATCATCATCTGCTCGATTGAAAACATCGACCCGATGGGCGTTCACACCGGCGATAGCATCACCGTGGCTCCAGCCCTGACGCTGACGGACAAGGAATACCAGATGATGCGCAATGCATCGATCGCGGTATTGCGCGAAATCGGTGTGGAAACAGGCGGCTCTAACGTTCAGTTCGCGGTTAACCCGAAGGATGGCCGCCTCGTCGTCATCGAAATGAACCCACGCGTGTCGCGTTCGTCTGCGCTGGCCTCCAAGGCCACCGGCTTCCCGATCGCCAAGGTCGCTGCAAAGCTCGCCATCGGTTACACGCTGGACGAACTGGACAACGACATCACCGGTGGTGCGACCCCGGCCTCGTTCGAACCATCGATCGACTACGTCGTCACCAAGATCCCGCGCTTTGCCTTTGAAAAGTTCCCAGGCGCGTCGCCAATCCTCACCACGGCCATGAAGTCGGTTGGTGAAGTCATGGCGATCGGCCGTACATTTGCAGAATCGCTGCAGAAGGCGCTGCGCGGCATGGAAACCGGCCTGACGGGTCTCGATGAAATCGAAATTCCGGGCTACGAAGAAGGCGAAGGCTCCAAGAACGCTATTCGCGCCGCTATTGGCACACCGACACCGGATCGTCTGCGCATGGTTGCCCAGGCTCTGCGTATGGGCATGTCCGAAGAAGAAGTGCACGAAAACAGCAAGATCGACCCATGGTTCATCGCGCAGTTCAAGGCGATCGTCGACACCGAGGCCCGCATCCGCGAACATGGTCTGCCGACCGACGCTGAAAACCTGCGCGCGGTGAAGGCCATGGGCTTCTCCGACGCGCGTCTTGCCAGCCTGACCAACAAGCGTCCAAAGGAAGTTGCCGAGCTTCGCAACAGCCTCAACGTACGCCCGGTCTTCAAGCGCATCGACACCTGCGCTGCTGAATTCGCTTCGCCAACCGCATACATGTATTCGACCTACGAAGCGCCATTCGTTGGTGCACTGCGCTCGGAAGCAGAAGTGTCCGACCGCAAGAAGGTCGTCATCCTCGGTGGCGGTCCTAACCGTATCGGTCAGGGCATTGAATTCGACTATTGCTGCTGCCATGCCGCCTTCGCACTGAAGGATGCAGGCTTTGAAGCCATCATGATCAACTGCAACCCGGAAACCGTGTCGACCGACTATGACACCTCCGACCGCCTGTATTTCGAGCCGCTGACGGCGGAAGACGTGATCGAAATCATGCGCGCCGAGCAGGAAAAGGGTGAGTTGGTTGGCGTTATCGTGCAGTTCGGCGGCCAGACGCCGCTGAAGCTGGCTGAAGCGCTTGAAAAGAATGGTATCCCGATCCTCGGCACAGCGCCTGACATGATCGACCTTGCAGAAGACCGTGACCGCTTCCAGAAGCTGTTGATGAAGCTGGACCTCGCCCAGCCAAACAACGGTATCGCCTACTCGGTTGAGCAGGCGCGTCTGGTTGCCTCTGAAATCGGCTTCCCGCTGGTTGTTCGTCCATCCTACGTTCTGGGTGGCCGCGCCATGCAGATCATTCATTCGGAAAGCCAGTTGCAGGCTTACCTGCTCGACACGGTTCCTGGCCTCGTACCTGAAGACATCAAGCAGCGTTACCCGAACGACAAGACCGGCCAGATCAACACGCTGCTCGGCAAGAACCCGCTATTGTTCGATAGCTACCTGACCAACGCGGTTGAAGTGGACGTTGATGCATTGTGCGATGGCGAAAACGTCTTCGTATCGGGCATCATGGAGCATATCGAAGAAGCCGGCATCCACTCCGGTGACTCCGCCTGCTCGCTGCCAGTTCGTTCGCTGTCGAACGAAATCGTTGACGAGCTGGAACGTCAGACCACGGCTCTTGCCAAGGCACTGAATGTTGGCGGCCTGATGAATGTGCAGTACGCCATCAAGGACGGCACGATCTACGTTCTTGAAGTCAATCCGCGTGCATCGCGTACCGTGCCATTCGTTGCCAAGACCATCGGCGCACCGATTGCCAAGATCGCGGCCCGTGTCATGACCGGCGAAAAGCTTGATGCAGCGATTGCGGCCTACGGCGAAAAGCCAGATCCACGCAACCTGAAGCACATTGCCGTTAAGGAAGCCGTCTTCCCGTTTGCTCGTTTCCCTGGCGTCGACATCCTGCTCGGACCTGAAATGCGCTCGACCGGTGAAGTCATCGGCCTCGACACCGACTTCGCACTGGCCTTTG
Source organism: Rhizobium sp. CG4 (assembly GCF_023701965.1). Lineage (NCBI taxonomy): Bacteria > Pseudomonadati > Pseudomonadota > Alphaproteobacteria > Hyphomicrobiales > Rhizobiaceae > Rhizobium > Rhizobium sp. CG4. The sequence goes on from NZ_JABAEG010000001.1 coordinate 420,971, forward strand.
CCAAGGCGCAGCTTGGTGCTGGTGTGGATCTGCCTCGCTCAGGCGCCGTGTTCGTATCGGTTCGTGACGAAGACAAGGAACGTGTTCTGCCAGCCATCCGCATTCTCGTGGAAATTGGCTTCAAGGTTCTCGCAACCGGCGGCACCCAGCGTTTCCTCGCAGAACAGGGTATTGAAGCCGAAAAGATCAACAAGGTTCAGGAAGGTCGTCCGCACATCGAAGACGCCATCCGTAACCGTCAGGTCCAGCTGGTCATCAACACCACCGACAGCAACAAGGCGATCTCCGACTCGAAGTCGCTGCGTCGCGCAACGCTGATGCAGAAGGTGCCTTACTACACCACTATGGCTGGTGCAGAGGCCGCAGCCCTCGCCATCAAGGCGCTGAAGGCCGGCAACCTCGAAGTCAGACCGCTGCAAAGCTACTTTTGATCCTTTGTAATACCCATCAACCGGCCAACAGCAATGTCGGCCGGTTTTCTTTTGCCCGCAATTTGAAAACCGATGAGTGCGAGGATCGACATGACCAACAAGATGGAAGTTCTGAACGAACGCCTGTTCAGCGTGGATCGCGACACCCTGTTTCGCGCCTTCGCAGACACCGAGTTGTTGTCGCTTTGGTGGGGACCAGATGGTTTTACCAACCGCATCGGCAAATTCGATTTCAGACCCGGTGGCACATGGCAGATTACCATGACGGCCTCCAACGGTACCGACTTCCACAATATATCGACGTTCCGGGAAATCACGGTGCCCGAGCGTATTGTCTTTGAACATCACGAACCGATCCACGTCTACACCATGGAAATAGACTTCACAGAGCAGGTTGGCGGCACCCAGCTCAACTGGCGTATGTTGTTCGATGCGACAGAAGAAAACCTCGAGCTGAAGAAGTTCATTGCCGCTGCCAATGAACAGAATTTCGACCGGCTGGAAAATCTTTTGCTGCAGATTTCGCAAGATCAATAATCTCCATGATATCGTCACAGCCTTGCAGCCGGATTGAACGGGCGAAGGTCTAGCCCGAGTTTGATACTTGCCAATTTTGCAATTTCAGGAAAATCTCTCGCCAATGCGGGAGGAACGACATGACGGACACACCATCAGTGCAGGATCACGCCAGCAAGCGTGAATGGATCGGCCTCTGTGTCCTATCGATTGCCTGCCTGATCTATTCCATGGATCTGTCGGTGCTGTTTCTGGCAATGCCGGCAATCGTCGCAGACCTTGATCCGAATGCCACTGAGCTGCTGTGGATCAACGATATCTATGGCTTCATGGTCGCTGGTTTTCTGGTGACCATGGGCACATTGGGCGACCGGATCGGTCGTCGCAAACTGCTGCTGATCGGCGCATTTGCATTTGGTGTGGCCTCAGCGCTGGCCGCCTTTTCCGACACAGCCCAACAGTTGATCATATCGCGGGCGCTGCAGGGCATTGCCGGTGCCACCGTTGCGCCATCCACCCTGTCGCTCATCGTCAATATCTTCAAGAACGAGGCCGAGCGAAACCGCGCCATCAGCATCTGGGGATCTGCATTTGCACTTGGCGGCCTGATAGGCCCGCTAATCGGCGGTTTGTTGTTGGAGTATTTTCATTGGGGATCAGTATTTCTGATCAACATCCCGGTGATGTTGTTTCTACTGATCATCGCACCGTTCATTTTACCGGAATACAAGAACGATGAGGCGGAAGGCATTGATCTTCCTAGCGTTCTTTTATCACTCGCAACCGTGCTGCCAATCATCTACGGTTTCAAACACATGGCGGCAGATGGTTTTGCACTCATCCAGTTGTTGCCCGTCGCAATTGGCCTGTTGGTTGGTGTGTTTTTTATCCGCCGTCAACAACGCCTTAGCCACCCGCTGATTGATCTCAAACTGTTCCGCATTCCGGCGTTTACAGCATCGTTAATGGTCAATCTGGCCGGCGTATTCTTTGTATTCGGCACTTTCCTCTATCAGAATCTGTTCCTGCAGCTGGTGATCGGCCTCACGCCGTTGCAGGCCGCGCTGTGGTCTATTCCTTCGGCATCAGTTTTCACCATCATGTCGTTTCAGGCGTATCGCTTCACCAACCATTTCGGCCCGGTCAAAACCGTGTTGATGGGTCTAATGGTCAATGTTGTCGGCACCACAGTCATGGCTATTGCCGCCTATTATGAAAGTCTGCTCGGCATCCTGTTTGCCAGCATGTTGATCGGCCTCGGTTTCGTGCCTGTCATTCTCACCACCACCGGGTTGATCGTTGGCACAGCGCCGCCGGAGCGTGCCGGGTCAGCATCGGCCATTTCCGAAACCAGCTCTGAATTTGGTGGTGCTTTAGGCGTTGCATTGCTTGGCAGTCTCGGCACCGTGTTTTACCGCATGACAATGTCAGACGCTGATCTGACCGGACTTGACCAAACACAGGCGACAGCCGTGTCGGCAACACTGGCAGGAGCCGTGGAAACGGCAAAGGCTCTCGGCGGCACAGCCGATCCGTCTTGGCTCGAACCCGCCAAGCAGGGTTTCTCAACCGGCTTTGCCGCATGCTGTCTTCTCGCGTCCGTAATCCTGCTCCTGCTAGCCGTCATTGCGCGCAAGGTCTACGCCAAGGCCCATATCGATGAAAGTGCTGTCGGTTCGCATTAAGCAACCTCAGGTCACGCACATTTCCTCAGCCATTTTCCTGACCGTCGCCATATCTTCACGAAACAGGCGCATTTCCTCGGCCTTTTTACCTTCATCGGGAATACGCAGCAGGTAGGATGGATGCACCGTGACGAATAACAGCCTGTCGCCCTGCATCGGCATAGGTTTGCCGCGTAGCTCAGACAATTTACCTTTGATACCTGTCAGCGCAAAAACCGCTGTCGCCCCCATGGCAACGATCAGTTTCGGCTGAACCAGATCGATCTCGCGGGTCAGCCACCATCGGCAATGTTCAATCTCCATAACATCTGGCCGTTTATGAATACGGAGCTTGCCACGCGGTTCATATTTGAAATGTTTGACGGCGTTGGTGACGTAAAATTTAGAGCGATCCATTCCGGTCTGCGACACGACCTCATTAAACACCTTGCCAGCCGGACCGACAAACGGCCGACCAGCCAGATCTTCCTGATCACCCGGCTGTTCACCAACGATCATCACATCCGCACGGGATGGCCCCTCACCAAACACCGTCTGCGTGGCAGTGCAGTGCAACGGACAGAGCGTGCAACTGCGCGCTTCATGTTTCAAACCCTCGAGCGTATCGGCATCAGGCAAAGCAGGTGCCGGTCGGTTTTCCGCCATGGCCTGAATGCGATGATGAAACAGCTGCGGTTCGGTTGCGGCCTTTGCCGCCATTTCCAGTACACGCGCCTCTGCACCCAAAATAAGCTCCGGAATAAGGTCGGCTTCCGGCAGGTTCTTCCAGTATTTTTTCGGCATTTCCGCCGTCATCGCCTTTATCTTCAACCGTGCCGGATTGAAAATATTGGCATAATAGGTCCGCCAAAGCTCATCGGTTTCGTCGGTTAGATCCGGCTTTTCCGCTGCAATTCGCGACGTCTCGAGCGTCTCTCCATCCCAACGCGCAGAACCTTTCGGTGTAGCAATCACCCAATCCATATCTGTAAATCGCCGCTGAAAAAAATCCGCCTTGCGCTCGACAATGAAATGATCTGGCTCGAACCAGGCAATAAACCGCCGCCGTCCCGCAATGCCCTCCGGCAAAGGTACTTCCTTGAACCGAACAAAGGCCGTCATCTTGTGGCTGTCGCGGCGCACCGATTTTTCCATGTTGCGGGCGCGGGTCACATCCGGGTCGGCCTTGAGTTGCAACAATGTTCGGTCATCGGACAGCCGCCACAACAGCCGATAAAGCAAGGCAAAACGAGACGGGTCACTGTGACAGATTATCGCTTGCGCCAATGGCATGAAGGCTGCGGGAACGCTGACCGAAGCATCACCTTTTGCTGAGGGCAGCGCAGAGTCGTCTTCAAAACCAAACAGGCCAGCGCTCTCATTGCGTAAGCGCCAGTCTATGTCATGCGGAGGAATTTTTGCCGCAAGGCAGGCCCGTGCCGCATCTCGCCACTCGCCAAAATCTCCCCGGCCCTCCAGCGAAATCCGGTACATTACAGCAACGTCAGCTGTTCTGGCTGCGGTGCAAACATGGCGCGTAAATCCGGCCGTTCCGTCAATTTGCCCGGCGTCCAACCCTCGGTCACTACAAAGGCTTTGACCTTTTTAATCGACACGCCAAACCGGGCAAGATCCTCCAGACGCAGCCGCCGGAAACGGCGCGATGACAGCACGGAATTGACCGTCTTGGTTCCAAAACCCGGAACACGCAGCAGCATTTCCCTGTCTGCAGTATTCACATTCACAGGAAAGCTCTGCCGGTTGGCCAGTGCCCAGGCGAGCTTCGGATCGATATCGAGATCCAGCATGCCGTCCTTTTGTGTGGAGGTTATCTCGCCGATATCAAAACCATAAAAGCGATAAAGCCAGTCAGCCTGATAAAGCCGATGCTCCCGCATCAACGGCGGTTTGATCAACGGCAGATTTTTTGACGAATCCGGTATCGGGCTGAAGGCGGAATAATAGACACGCCTCAAACCGTAGCTGCCGTAGAGCCGTGCGCTGGTGGACAGGATCGTGCTGTCATTTGCGCCGTCTGCACCGACTATCATCTGCGTGCTTTGACCGGCTGGCGCGAATTTTTTCACGCGCTTTGTCTTCAGTGTCGGCTCGCCCGCTTCCTCAATTTTCAGGCGGATATCGGCCATCGATCTCCTGATATTGCCGGGCTGTTTTTCCGGGGCAAAACGGCCGATACCGCTATCGGTTGGCAATTCGATATTGATCGAAAGGCGATCGGCATAAAGCCCCGCCTCCTCCACCAGATGGGCGGACGCTTCGGGAATGGATTTGAGATGAATGTAACCGCGAAAGCCGTGCGTTACGCGCAGCTCCCTCGCCACCCGAACCAGTTCCTCCATCGTGTGATCGGAAGACCGGATAATGCCTGAGGATAGAAAAAGACCTTCTATGTAGTTGCGTCGGTAAAATTCCAGCGTTAGCCATACCACTTCCTCCACAGTAAAGCGGGCGCGCTCGACATTGCTGGATGAGCGGTTGATGCAATAGGCGCAGTCATAGATGCAGAAATTGGTCAGCAGGATTTTCAACAGCGAGATGCAGCGACCGTCCGGCGCATAGGCATGACAAATGCCCGACCCCTCAGTAGAACCCAACCCGCCACCCGCTGCCGAGTTTCGTTTTGTGGTTCCGCTGGAAGCACACGACGCGTCATATTTCGCAGCATCGGAGAGAACCGCGAGTCGTTCTTTAATTGACTTTCCCATACAATGTTCACTATATGTTCTTTTTGGATTTGTCAATTTCCACATCGGAAACTGCTCGAAATCCTCACAAAATATGTAAGCGTCAAATCTTCTGGCAATTTGAGGTGGTCTTCTGATATAGTGGTCGGAATTGTTGTTTTTGGGCATGGTTCCGAAGTTTTACTTCGGAACCTGTTTCTTTTTGTGTCTGCGTGAAGCAGATGGAATGCGAAGGAATAAAAAATGGTAGAGAAAGTACCGATGACTCAAGGCGGTTACACCAAGTTGCAGGAGGAGCTGCGCTGGCGTCAACAGGAAGAACGCCCACGCATCATCGAGGCTATCTCGGAAGCACGTGCCCATGGCGATTTGTCCGAAAACGCCGAGTACCATGCTGCCAAGGAAGCACAGAGCCACAATGAAGGTCGCATTTCCGAACTGGAAGACCTGACAGCTCGTGCTGAGATCATCGATCTGTCCAAAATGTCAGGTTCCAAGATCAAGTTCGGCGCGACCGTCAAGCTGATTGACGAGGACACCGACGAAGAAAGAACATACCAGATCGTTGGCGACCAGGAAGCGGACGTCAAGGCCGGCCGTATCTCCATCTCCTCCCCGATTGCGCGCGCGCTGATCGGCAAGGAAGTTGGCGACAGCATCGAAGTCAACGCACCCGGCGGCGCCAAGGGTTATGAAATCCTCTCCGTAAACTGGATGTAATAACTACATTCATTTTTTTCGGAGCAAGACGTGACACAAGTCGAATTAAAGGACATTCGGGTCATTGCCCCGAATTTCAAAAAACGTTTATCGGGCGTCACGTCGACGATCATTCAACTGGTACCGGTTCAAAACAGGCTGGGGCAAAAGGTGGCAACCTTAGGCCCCGGTCTGCCAGACAACCTGCCGCATATCCGGTTTCGAGATTTGTGGCGCCTGTGGCAACAGGCTCCCGGTGGTGGCCCGCGCGTCTGGCATGCGCGGCGCAATCTGGAAATGCTGCCGGGCATTTTCATGCGTGATGTCCTGCGTATGAAGGTGAAACTGGTTTTCACCTCTGCTGCACAACGCAAGCATTCAGCCTATACTCGCAAGCTCATTGCCCAGATGGATGAGGTTGTTGCAACGAGCGCCAAGTCCGGCTCGTTCCTTGAAGTGCCGCATACTGTCATCATGCATGGCGTGGATACCGAACTTTTCCATCCGCCGAAAAGCAACGACGACACGATAAAAGCAACCGGCCTGCCTGGAAAATATCTCGTGGGCTGTTTTGGCCGCGTACGTCATCAAAAAGGCACCGATCTTTTCGTGCAGGCGATGATTGCGCTGCTTCCGTCCTATCCAGATTGGACTGCGGTCATTAGCGGCCGTGTCACCCCGGAACACAAGTCCTTTGCCGACAAGCTGAAAGCAGATATCGATGCTGCCGGACTTTCAAAACGCATCGTCTTTCTCGGTGAGGTCGATGACATCAAGCCGTGGTACCGTCGGTTGACACTGTATGTCGCCCCTTCCCGCAATGAAGGTTTTGGCCTAACGCCACTTGAAGCGATGTCATCGCAAACAGCAGTGGTCACCAGCGATGCCGGTGCCTATGCTGAAATGGTGCTGGCGGGTGAAACAGGCACTGTTGTTGCCGCCGGTGATGGCGATGCCCTTCGCAACGCTATAAAAAATCGTCTTGAGAACCCTGCCGAAACCCTGGAATGGGGAGAGACAGGACGTAGCCACATGCTTAACACTTTCGAACTTCAGGGTGAGGCACGTGCGCTGCAAAAGATTTACGAGCGCGTAGCCCAACAAGGCGGACATCCCAATGACAGACGTTGAGTTCATATATTCTCAGCGAAACAATTACGAACCCCTCAAGGCCGTCCTCGGCTCGGGCATGGACTGCGCCCCCTTCAAACTGACAGACGGTTTGAAGGAGTTTATCCGCAGCCATGGCGTTGGTGAACTGGGCCGCCTGTTCAGCGACAAGGGATGTTCGATCGATATCCGCCCCAGCATCGAGCATAATCTGTTACGACGCCAGATTCGGCTGCCCTTGCTGTATTCAAACCCGCTGTCCGTTGCCTTTTACCGGGCAACCACTGCCATCAGATCACGCCTGTCGGCCATTTTGATTGAAGACCGGCTGAACGCCTACCCCGACGCAAGTGCGCTGATCTTCAACGGCTTCATGATGCCGGCGTCCCTATTGATGGAAGCAGCCATCCAGCGGTCACGTCCGATGGTGATGATGGAAAACGGCTTTTTCCCCGATACCATCCAGTGCGACACCAAAGGCATCAATTTCGGCAGCACATTGCCAAGAGATCCTGCCTTTTATTACTGGGCTGCAAGCCATATCACCGGGGATTTGCCGCAGACGCTGGTGAAACGCAGCAGCAAACAAAAGGGTGAGGAACTTACCAACCTGCCGGCAGATTACATATTCGTGCCGTTTCAGGTGCCAAGCGACATGCAGATCCTGGCTTATTCGCCGTGGATAAGGGACATGAAGCACTTTTATGAGGTGCTGTATCAACTGGCTGAAAGAATGCCCGACAGGCATTTCGTCATCAAGGAACACCCAAGCTTCCCGCTTTCCATCCAGAAGCACATCGAGCCGCATCCGCGTATTATTTTTGCCAACCACAACGAAACCCGCAAATTGATTGAGGGTTCATCAGCCGTCATCACCATCAATTCGACCGTCGGACTTGAAGGTCTGGCTGTCGGCAAAAAGGTCATCGTGTTGGGTGATGCGCCCTATGAGATGGCGGAGCTGGTCATCTCGGCGAGATCGCTTGAACGTTTGCAGCAGGCTATAACGGCGCTCAATGAATGGCAGCCCAATGAGACGCTCAGACAATTGTTCCTGCGTTATGTCTATAATGTTTTCCTGCTGCCTGGCAGCTTCAAGGCTGTCGACGCTGATCTGATCGAGAGAATCAGAAAACGGGGCCGTGGCGAAGACACACATTCGCGTCTGCTGGCCGAATATAACGGCCTGCAACAATCCAGCCTTAGCACGCTCTGAAAAAACATCTCCCGACAACGACAACCGCTATCGGGAGAGTTTAACCTGTCTTAGACTTCGACCAGACCGATACGCTTGACCTGACGAATGGTCAGCATGGTTCTGACCGTGTCGACATTTTCGTCAGCCGTCAGCACTTCGATTACGAAGTCTTGAAACTGTGTCAGGTTCTCCGCCACACAGTGCAGCAGAAAATCACTTTCGCCAGAGACCATCCAGGCCTGACGTACAAGCTGCCAGCGATCTGTCGCCGCAGCAAACGCCTTGAGGTTGGCTTCCGACTGGCGCTTCAGGCCAACCATGCAGAAAGCAACAAGATCAAAGCCGAGCTTGGGGGCATTGAGCATGGCGTGATACCCTTCGATCACGCCGCCCTCTTCCAGCTTTCTGACGCGACGCAGGCATGGCGGCGCAGAGATTCCGACCTTCTCGGCCAGATCGACATTGGTCATACGACCGTCTCGCTGCAACTCTCGCAGAATTTTAAGATCGATGGCATCGAGTTCTACGCGAGTCACCGGCTATCTCCCGTGGTAATGGTTTTCATTCCTTCTACTCCTGACGGCAAGATTCGCAAGAATGTGAGGCAAACAAGTCATAAAATTACATAACTGCATAACTGCCCTGTTGGTAAAGCACGGCTGCCCTTGAATATCGGTACTGTACGCCCTTAAATACGGGGCAAAACAGGCGGCGGCGTTTTAGCATTTGCGTCCATTGCACCTGCTTCATCCCGAACCGCATCGAAAGGAAGTCAAATAATGTCCGCGCGCCACAGCAAAGTTCTTATCATCGGTTCCGGCCCAGCAGGTTACACAGCTGCCATTTATGCAGCGCGTGCCATGCTCGAGCCTGTCCTTATTGCCGGTATGGAACAGGGTGGCCAGCTGATGATCACCACCGATGTGGAAAACTATCCCGGTTACGCCGATCCGATTCAGGGTCCATGGCTGATGGACCAGATGCTGAAGCAGGCAACCCATGTCGGCGCAGAAATCGTCAACGATCTGGTGACTGAAGTAGAAACCAACACCCGCCCATTTGTTGTGAAGACAGATTCCGGCACCGTGTGGACCGCTGACACGCTGATCATTGCCACCGGCGCCAAGGCAAAATGGCTTGGTTTGGAGAGCGAACAGCACTTCCAGGGCTTCGGCGTTTCCGCATGCGCCACCTGCGACGGTTTCTTCTACCGCAACAAGGACGTGATCGTGGTCGGCGGCGGCAACTCTGCCGTTGAAGAAGCGCTTTATCTGTCCAACATTGCCAAGACCGTCACGGTCGTTCATCGCCGCGATTCCTTCCGGTCTGAAAAGATTCTGCAGGAACGCTTGTTTGCCAAGGAAAACGTCAAGGTTCTCTGGAACACTGCCGTTGAGGAAATCGTTGGCACACCAGCAAAGCCGCCAATGCCACCATCTGTGACAGGCGCAAAGCTCAAGGACACACGCACCGGCGCGATCACCGAAGTCGAAACGCATGGCGTCTTCGTGGCGATTGGCCATGCGCCAGCGGTTGAACTGTTCAAGGACAAGCTGCGTCTCAAGCCAAATGGCTACATGTGGACTGCACCGGATTCCACAGCGACCAATGTTGACGGCATTTTTGCTGCAGGCGACGTCACCGACGATACCTACAGACAGGCAATCACCGCAGCTGGCATGGGATGCATGGCAGCACTGGAGGCCGAACGTTTCCTGGCAGGACACCAACCCGCAGCAATAGCGGCCGAATAAGATAACAACGATAAGGGAACAGCATGGGCATGCCATTAGACTGGGATAAACTGCGCATTTTCCATGCGGCAGCGGAAGCTGGCTCGTTCACACACGCGGCCGATAAACTTCACCTGTCCCAGTCGGCCATCAGCCGGCAAGTCAGCGCGCTGGAGCAGGATGTCGGTGTCAAGCTGTTCCACCGCCATGCGCGTGGTCTTATCCTGACAGAGCAAGGCGAATTGCTCTACCGCACCGCCCATGATGTTCTGTTGAAGCTTGAAACCGTCAAGATGCAGCTGACGGAGACAACCGAGAAGCCAAGCGGCAAACTGCGTGTCACAACGACAGTGGGCCTTGGCCAGGGTTGGTTGACCGACAAAATTCAGGAATTTCTGCAACTCTACCCTGAAATGTCCATCCAGCTTATCCTCGACAACGAGGAGCTGGACGTGAATATGCGCCATGCTGACTGCGCAATTCGCCTTCGCCAACCACAGCAGTCTGACCTTATCCAACGCAAGCTGTTCACCGTGCACATGCATGTGTACGCAGCCCCGTCCTATATCAACCGCTATGGCGAGCCACAGTCGATCGAGGATCTGGACAACCACCACATCATTTCGTTTGGTGAACCGGCACCAAACTACCTGCTGGACGTCAACTGGCTGGAATATGCCGGACGCTCGTCTGACAATGCCCGCACACCGCACCTGCAGATCAACAGCCAGACGTCGATCAAACGTGCATGCCTACTCGGCATCGGCATTGCATGCTTGCCCGACTACATTGTTGGCCGTGACCCCGGTCTGATCCAGCTACCGATCAGCGCAGACATTCCATCTTTCGATACCTACTTTTGCTATCCGGACGAAATGAAGAATGCCGCAAAGCTTAAGGCTTTCCGTGATTTCATTGTCGCCAAGGCGCGCAACTGGAATTTCTGATTCTGCCCAAAATCCGCACCGCCTGCCTAAACTCAACAAAAACAACTAGTTATATCGCAAATCAAGAGAATCGCCTGTCTTCTGACAGGCGAGATTTGCACAGAAATAAGACAAAGTTCTTAAGCGATGCGCTAGACGCATGCCTGACCTGCACAAAAAAGAGTTGCTGTATGCACAAAAAAGCACCATATCGCTCACAGCTAGTGCACACGGTGGCTTTCCTCCCAGTTCCACCGCATTAGCTGTTCCCCTCTGGAGGTTTTTTAACCTTCACACTTATAAGGGCCCTGGAGCAATCCGGCGGCCCTCTTTTTTTACCCATTTTCGAAAAAATCGCGTTTTATTAGAAAATCATCCCTTGTGATTGAGCAACACAACTCCCATATGTGGATTAGCTGATGCGCTGATGAATTTTCCAGTGCACTAGCTGTTCCCCTCTGGAGGTTTTTTAACCTTCAAACTTACGGCCGCGGAGAAATCTGGCGGCCTATTTTTTTGCGCGTTTTTCCGCGTGAATTTTTTACGGCGTCGATCTTGAATATCGATAAACGTCGATACACATATCGATCAGCGCAAATATGAGGATAGACCCATGAACCATGAGGATGTGCTGAAAGCTCTATCGCATCCTGTGCGGTTGAAGTTTCTGATCTGGCTTAAAGACCCGGAAAACCATTTTTGTGGCCAGGAGCATCCGTTTAGCATGGGCGTTTGCGCCAGACAGTTCGAAGTCAGCGGCCTGTCGCAATCAACTGTATCAACCCACCTTGCCACCCTGCAGGCGGCAGAACTCATCAAATCCCGCAAGGTTGGGCAGTGGATTTTTTACGAGCGCAATGAAGAGACCATTGCGGCATTTCAACAATATCTGAATGAAAATTTGTAGAAAGTTGAGCAACATGAGCAATCTGTTTGATCCAGCACAGGCCGGAGATATTACCCTCGCAAACCGTGTCGTGATGGCACCACTGACACGCAACCGTTCGCCGGGTGAATTCCCGAATGATCTCAATGTCACCTATTATCGCCAGCGCGCTACAGCCGGCCTGATTGTCAGCGAAGGTACCGCAATTACCCAGCAGGGTCAGGGTTATGCCCACGTTCCAGGCCTCTACAAGCCGGAAGCCTTGGCAGGCTGGAAAAAGGTAACGGATGCCGTGCATGAAGAAGGCGGCAAGATTGTTGCCCAGATCTGGCATGTCGGCCGCATCTCGCACACCTCGCTGCAGCCGCAGGAAGGCCAGCCGGTCGCCCCTTCCGCCATTATCGCCAAGTCCAAAACTTACATCATCAATGAAGATGGCACCGGCGCCTTTGCCGAGACGTCCGCCCCCCGGGAGTTGGACAAATCCGACATAACAGCCATCCTCGAGGATTACCGCAAGGCTGCCCGCTTTGCTATTGACGCAGGTTTTGACGGCGTCGAAATCCATGCAGCCAACGGCTACCTCATCGAACAGTTCCTGAAATCCAGTACCAATCAGCGCACCGACGAGTACGGCGGCTCGATTGAGAACCGCAGCCGCTTCCTCCTCGAGGTAGTTGATACGGTTGCCAAGGAAATCGGTGCTGGACGCACTGGCATTCGCCTGTCACCAGTCACCCCGGCAAACGACATCGCCGAACCTGCCCCACAACCGCTCTATGAATATGTCGTAAAGCAGCTTGGCGGCCGCGGCCTGTCCTTTATTCACGTCGTGGAAGGCGCTACAGGCGGTCCACGCGATCTGTCCGATAGCGGCAACCCATTTGACTATGACGCGCTGAGAGCCGCCTACGTCAACGCTGGTGGCAAGGGTCTTTGGATAGCCAACAACGGTTACACCCGCGAAACCGCAATTGACGCGGTTGCCAACGGCAAGGCAGATGCCATCGCCTTTGGCCGTCCGTTCATCGCCAACCCGGACTTGGTGCGTCGCCTCAAGGAGAATGCTGAGCTCAACGCCTTGCAGCCAGAAAAACTTTACGGCGGTGGCGCTGAAGGTTACACCGACTACCCTGCCCTCGCCTGAGCGGTACATAAATCCCACTGCGCAATCAACCGATTGCGCAGTGTCTTTGAATCAATCTCCGCATTACGCCAACCCAGCCAAAGCACCATCCGATCACAATTCCGTTTCGAAACTGGAATGATTGTAGAAATCCGGCTATACGAAATTGACTAATTTCTTTGCATCTCCATACGGATTTTTATGAACAGCATCGAGCCAAGTTGGGATTTTTACCGCACATTCCTGAGTGTCTTGCGTGACGGTTCTTTGTCCGCTGCCGCCCGTGAACTGGGCATCACCCAGCCAACCGCCGGTCGCCATATTGGCGCGCTCGAAGAAACGCTCGGTTACCAGCTTTTTATCCGCTCTCCCCACGGCCTGATGCCGACGGAAGCAGCGCTGGCCCTTCGACCTTACGCCGAAAACCTTGCGGCGACCGCATCGGCACTGTTGCGCGCAGCATCAGGTGAGGTCGGCAAGGTTGAGGGTTCAGTCCGTATCAGCGCCGCCGATATTATCGGCGTTGAAATTTTGCCCGATATCATCGCGGGCCTTCAGGAAAAATATCCGAAGCTGGAAATCGAACTATCGCTTTCCGACACAATAGAAGACCTGCTGCGTCGCGAGGCGGATATTGCCGTTCGCATGACTGAACCGCTGCAGGAAGCACTTGTCATCCGTTATGTCGGCAATATGCGGCTGGGTTTTCACGCCCACAAATCCTATCTTGCCAAGGCGGGTACACCGCAAGAAAAACAGGATCTCAACAGTCATCATCTGATTGGTTTTGACCGGAAAACGCCTTTCATCCGCGGCTTGCTGCAAAAGATGCGCAAGGACAATCCCAGTATTCCCGATGCGGAGGCAATCGGCTTTTCAATAAGGGCGGACAGCAATCTGGCGCAGCTGTCGATGATCCGTGCAGGTGCAGGCATTGGCGTCTGTCAGATCGGCATTGCCAACAGGGAGGACAATCTGGTGCGCATTTTGCCTGCCATCGAAATTCCGCTGTACACCTGGGTTGCCATGCACGAGAACCTGAGGACATCACCCAAGTGTCGCGCGGTTTTCAGCGCGCTTGTCGACGGCTTGAAGGGCCATCTCAAACAAATGGACCCAGAGGCACTAACACATAAGCCCTGAACAACACGGCAGACTTACGCCACCCTGCTATCACAAGGCAGGCAATATCAAGAATTGGGCATAGTGGGTACGGTTTCGTCCACAATGACAGCCTCTGGCCGGTCGCCGCCATTGCTGTATTCCTCATGCCAGCGTCCGCGCTCATCCTGGTAGCTGATTTCTTCATCTTCGCCCCCAACCTGCTGCTCCTGCACCACAATGTTGACGGCAGCCAACGCATCGGCATGGCTTGGAAAGGCTTCAGACCAGGCACCATTCATCCTGTAAGCCCAACCGCCATCATGCGGCACAATCTCGTACACCACTTTTGTCATGCGCATTTCCTCCTGTTTTTTGAAGGACATGTCGCTGGCCGCGAGGATGATACAAAGGACATGGCGTCGCGGCATGGCGGCATGTGTCCTTGGGACGGTACTATCCTATTAAAAAGCAAAAAGTGCAAACATCGCTTGATGTACATCACATCACAAACGAAAAAGCCCGGCACGAAGGCCGGGCTTTTCCTTGGTATCAGACAGAATTACTTGCAGGCTGCGCAGAAACGCTGAATGCGCTTGCACGCCTCTTCAAGAAGAGCTTCCGACGTCGCGTAGGAAATGCGGAAGTTCGGGCCAAGACCAAAGGCCGAACCGTGAACCACGGCAACGCCTTCCGTTTCCAGAAGTTCGGACACGAAATCCTCATCGGTCTCAAGAACCTTGCCCGACGGTGCAGTCTTGCCAATCAGGCCAGCGCAGGATGGGTAAACGTAGAACGCACCTTCCGGCGACGGGCAATTGATACCCTGGGCCTGGTTGAGCATCGAAACCACGAGATCACGACGGCCTTCGAAAATCTTCTTGTTGGCCGGAATGAAATCCTGCGTACCGTTGAGCGCCTCAACAGCCGCCCACTGTGCAATCGATGTCGCACCGGAGGTCTGCTGGCCCTGGATCATGTCCATGGCCTTGATCAGCTGCAGTGGACCTGCAGCGTAACCAATGCGCCAGCCGGTCATGGCATAGGCCTTGGAAACGCCGTTCATGGTCAGAGTGCGGTCGTAGAGCGAAGGCTCAACTTCAACCGGTGTGACGAACTTGAAGTCACCATAGGTCAAGTGCTCATACATGTCGTCGGTCAAAACCCAGACATGCGGATGCTTGACCAGCACGTCGGTCAGAGCCTTCAGCTCAGCCTGGCTGTAAGCAGCGCCCGAAGGGTTGGATGGTGAGTTGAAAATGAACCACTTGGTCTTTGGCGTGATCGCCTTTTCCAGTGCTTCAGGCTTCAGCTTGAAATTGTCTTCCAGCGTGGTGCTGACGAAAACCGGTGTACCGCCGCAAATGGAAACCATTTCCGGGTAGCTGACCCAGTAAGGTGCAGGGATAACAACTTCATCACCAGCGTTAAGCGTCGCCATGAATGCGTTGAAAAGAATCTGCTTTCCACCGGTACCAACGATTGTCTGCTCTGGCTTGTAGTCAAGACCGTTTTCGCGCTTGAACTTTTCGGCAATTGCCTTGCGCAGTTCAGGAATACCCGAAACTGGCGTGTATTTGGTTTCGCCGCGTTTAATCGCGTCGATGGCAGCTTCCTTGATATTGTCGGGCGTATCGAAATCCGGCTCGCCTGCGCCAAGACCAATAACGTCGCGACCCTGAGCTTTAAGCTCACGGGCTTTCTGAGAAACTGCGATGGTTGCGGATGGCTTTACACGGGAGAGAATGTCGGCAAGGAAGGCCATTTTTATCGGTCCTATTGAAGTTGACATCGGCAGAGGCTCTTCAAGTCACCGTCTGCGGCATGTTCTATGTCGAAAGACTGCCCTGCTTTCAAGCGCAAAAGCACCGCAATATGACAGGTTGACGTCATTTTTCGGTCCCTTGGCCCATAATGGCATCGCTGTTTTTTGGATGCTTAACGGCCAGGTAACGCTTTAGCGATATCGTATATACGATCCAGCGCGGAAGCGAATATTAACTGATATTGTAGCGGCCGATGACCCCAAAGAGCATTTTCTCGAATCTTGCCAAAGAACCGGATGGCACCTGGACAACAGTCTACGGTCCCTTCGTGCTGAAATCCGCGCTCCAGCCAATTTTCCGGCGGTTGGGGAACGGGCGATTGAACATCGATTCCTTTGAGGGTCTTGTGCGTCCCTACAAGGCTGACGAAGCGGTATCGCCTGCCGAGTTTTTCCCCTCGGTGAACCCGGTTGATATTGAAGCGATCGACAGTCTGCTGCGGACCCTGCACATCCTCAACACAGGATATCTTGATCGCAGCAAGGCGCGTATCTTCGTCAACTTTCATCCCGGCCTTTTCCGCACACCGGGAAAGATGCGTCAGGAAGTAGAACGCATGCGCCTTGCCGCCCATGAGGCTGGCATGACGCCTGATCGCATCGTGTGCGAGTTCTCCGACAAGAAGGCTGAGGACACCCAGCTGATCGCCGATTTCGCCAGTCATATGCATGCTATTGGTTTTCGCGTTGCCATTGATGATTATGGCGCTGGCGATTCCGATATTGAGCGCGTGAAACTGGTCAAGCCGGACTATGTGAAGTTTGAAGCCAGTTGGGTGCGCGACTTCATGAGCAACTCGGCGGGTGCCGCACTGCTGCGGGTCATCGTCAGACAGTTCATGGACGACGGCATAGAGCCGGTTTTCGAAGCATTGGAAGAAAACTGGCAAGTCGAACTCTGTGGTGATCTCGGCGTAAACTTAATGCAGGGATATGCACTGGCCCGCCCCGAACTCGCACCAACCACCTTTGACGAGCGTTTCCCCGAACTCGATGAACACGGCCGGATCATCTACTCCGGTGTCGACCAGGTTCAGCAGCACCTCTACCGGGACGTTACACCTGTGGAAAGTCGCATTCTGCGACCTACCAGGGCCTTTGGAAAACGCAAGAATTGACCGCATTTTGCGGGCAAAATCCGCTTGCCACAATATGACCATGATAATTGCGGGTTAAAGTCCAAATTCGGTCGCCAAGCAGTCCACATCACAGCCTTTATTCCCTTCATAAGACAGAGGGAATCGAAACATGTTCATTGAAGATCAACAGACAGCACAGCGCGTAAGAACACGCAGAACATTGTTTTCGTTGTGGATGGCAATTGCAGCCCTGACGGTTATCGTCACCATGGCAGCTGGCCTTGCCACCTCTGCCCACGCCTCCGAAATATCGATGGTCATGCAGTCCGTTCCATCAAGCGCAGTGGCGCTGTCTGAGGGCCTCAATGACCGTGTTGTGCTGATGGCATGTCTTGTTGCTTCTTTCCTGCTGATGATGAGCGGAACGGCAGCCTTGGCACGCAGAAGCCTGAAGGACGTTGCCAAAGACCATGTCAATGGCCGCACCTGATCTAAAAACTCTGTCGATCAGCAAGTCGTGAACACCAAAAGGTTGAAACCTTTTACAAGCAATGCACATTTAGCCCGGCACCACACCACAGGGCGCAATTCGAATTATCGAACGAAAGACCGGCGCTCCAGATTTTACTTTGATGCATAATCTTGGCCGGTCCTTATATGCCTGCCACGGGTTACGCTCTGAACGGAGATAATCCATGACGGAAAGCCGCCATCGCCCCTCCGCGACACTGGGTAAATTCGCAGCGCACCACCTCCCTCTGGCTGCTCTGATTGCGAGCGCCTCCCTGCTGCTGCCCATCTTTTCTTATGCGGCTGACGATGTAAGACAGGAAAAAACCGAAAAAGCCGACATTGCGGTACAGATTGTGGCATCCGGTCTGGAAAATCCCTGGTCGGTCGAAGTGTTGCCGGATGGCTCTTATATCGTCACTGAACGTGCCGGTCGCATGAGGATCATCAAGGACGGCAAACCGTCTGCACCACTTGCTGGCCTGCCGGCGATATCGGCTGGCGGCCAAGGTGGATTGCTCGACATCGCGCTTGATCCGAAATTTGCTGAAAACAGAACGCTTTATTTCACAGCCTCCATCAATGGTGATGGCGGACGCGGCACGGCTGTGTTCCGCGCAAAACTGTCGCCAGACAATTCACGCCTTGAAGGCGCTGAACGTCTATTTGCAATGAACCGCTTTACCGGCACCGGCCAGCATTTTGGTTCACGGATCGCAATCTCCAGCGATGGCAAATTGTTCTTCGGCATTGGCGACCGGGGTGATGGTGATCGCGCTCAGGACCCCAAGGACCATGCTGGCAAGATCTTGCGCATCGAGACAGATGGTAAGGTCCCCGCAGACAACCCTTATGCTGTAAATGGTGAAGGTGCGCCGGAGGTCTGGTCCATTGGCCATCGCAACCCGCAAGGATTGGCTTTGGACAGCAAAGACGGCACACTGTTCACGGTAGAACACGGCGCCCGCGGCGGCGATGAAATCAACATACCGCAACCCGGTGGCAATTTCGGTTGGCCTGTCATTTCCTATGGCAAACATTATTCCGGTCAGGACTTCCCTGGAGGGACCTCACAGGAAGGTATGATACAGCCTGACTATTATTGGGATCCCTCGATCGCACCCGGCGCCATTGCCGTTTATCACGGCGCCATGTTCCCGGAATGGGATGGCAGCCTGTTTGTCACCGCATTGAAATATCAATTGCTTGTGCGGCTGGAGCGAGATGACAGCGGCAAGGTAGCCTCGGAAGAACGTATGCTGAAAGGCGATTACGGCCGTATGCGAGACGTTATCGTTGCCCCCGATGGCGCGCTTCTCATCTTAACCGATGACAGCAACGGTTCTCTTTTAAGAGTATCACGCGCCAACGCCTCCTGAGCTTTGAGAATAATCAGCACGTTGCGTGTCACAATTAAACGCAACGTGTTGAAAGCCCCCAAATCAAAGCGATCAGGGCAGCTTGCCGGACGTTCTGTGACCTGATAGAGCCAAGCCATCACAATCACAGATCTGCAATATATATGTGCTGAATACCGTTATCAGGTTCCCCGCACTTATGGATCGTTTGGGCAATCATGACGCGCGTTCAGGCCAATCTTATTCTGCTTCTTGCGGCTGCCATCTGGGGTGGCGGTTTTGTTGCACAATCAACTGCCATGCAGAATATCGGACCTTTCTGGTTCGTCGGCCTGCGGTTTGGCATTGCGGCGCTGGCTGTGCTGCCGTTTGCGTTGATGGAAGCTCGCAAGATGAAAAGCCTGCCAACCGGCAAGGAGCTTTCCGGCTTCGGCCTGGTCGGTCTCGCATTGCTCGGTGGCGCCATTACACAGCAGATTGGCCTTGTGACAACAACGGTTACCAATAGTGGCTTTCTGACCGGTCTTTACGTGATCTTCGTTCCGGTGATCGCTGTTGTTGTCTATCGCCGTTTTCCGCACTGGATTGTCTGGCCCGGCGCGCTGATGATGTTGGGCGGGATTTTCCTGTTATCCGGCGGCACCTTCAGCAAGTTGAATGGCGGCGATATCTTCTCGATTATCTGCGCCTTCTTCTGGGCAATCCAGATCACGCTGGCAGGACGGTTCGTCACTACGAGCAATCGACCGCTTGCCCTCTCCTGCGTCCAGTTTGCCGTGTGCTCCATATTATGCTGCTTGATGGCAACCGTTATGGAGCCCTTCTCGCTCAACGCCATTTCCAACGCATGGCGTGAAATCCTCTATGTCGGCCTGGTATCGTCAGGCCTTGCCTTTGTGCTGCAGGTTATCGGACAGCGTTATACGACGGCTCCGCAGGCCGCGATCTTCCTGTCATCAGAAGCACTGTTTGCCGCCATGTTTGCAGCAGCGTTTTTGGGTGAAACCTTGAGCGGCATTGGTTACATTGGATGCGCGCTGATCTTCGTAACCATACTGCTTGTGGAGCTTGTACCGGAGTTCACCCGACAAAGGTCGGCGGTATACACGCAATAAAAGTGTATTTTTAATTTTTTTCGATTTTTCGCCAAAAACTACGCTTTTTGCGCGTAAAATAATAAAAAATCCCGAACGGCGCGATGCTTTTTCCGATGTTAGCGTAAACATAGAAAAAAAGCCTCACACGGTGATTCATAGCCATAAGATGACAGCTATCCGAATAAACAACGGATAAAAACTTTTGCTTGCCAATTTTCTATAAACACAGCACTCTGTTGCGGTTCGGGCAATTTGCGAGCATGGGAAGACCTAAATAATATGCGAACCGGAGGCGCCAAAACTCCGGACGGGGAATAATTAAAGGACGAAAACCTTCAAATATATTTCTCGTGAGTAAGGAGGTCCCTTTTCTCACCATTCAAGAACTGCCTGCCGTACGCCCTTTGGGCAAAACTGAAATGCTGCCTGACGCTGAACACAGGCAGAGCGAAAAGGACCTGATGCATGGCCGAGACTGGCACCGTAAAATTCTTCAACACAGACAAAGGCTTCGGCTTCATCAAGCCAGACAATGGTGGCGCTGATATCTTTGTACACATCTCTGCTGTACAGGCTTCCGGCCTGTCCGGTCTTTCAGAAAACCAGAAAGTGAGCTTCGACACGGAACCTGATCGTCGCGGCAAAGGCCCAAAAGCAGTCAATCTTCAGATTGCTGGCTGAGCCAAAGGACGACTTTCCCGTCCAGTTGAAGCCCGGCAGGAATGCCGGGTTTTTTTATGCGAGCATTTGGCGACCTGCGCTTTAACCTCTACGCAGACATCAGTGTCCTATAACGCCCCTGTTCAGCAGCCGCTTTCCGAAAACCGCAACCGGTTTTCGGAAAGCGTGATGGGGTGTTTCAAAGACCGCGCAGGTAAGGGTTTGTACGGCGCTCTTCACCGATACGGCCACCTGGTCCGTGGCCACAGATAAAGCCGACCTCATCGCCCAGCGGAAACAGCTTGTCACGAATGGATGCCATCAACTGATCATGGTTGCCACCGGGCAAATCGGTGCGTCCGACAGAACCGGCAAACAGCACATCACCCACATGGGCAAAGCCCTGCGCACGGTTGTAATAAATCACATGCCCCGGCGCGTGGCCCGGCGTGTGGTAGACCTCAAATACATGCTCGCCGAACGAAACAGTCTGCCCCTCTTCCAGCCAGCGATCAGGGATGACATTCTGCAGGCCTTCAATGCCGTATTTCTCGGCCTGCGTTTCAATGCGCTCGAGCAGCGGAAGATCGTCCTTGTGGGGACCGACAATATCGAGCGACAGTTTTTCTTTCAGCTCCTTGGCACCACCAGCATGATCGAGATGACCATGTGTCAGCCAGATTTCCTTGAGCTTGATGCCGTTTTCTTCGATGGTCTGAACAATAACGTCAACATCACCACCCGGATCGACAATCACGCCCTCTTTGGTGTCCTCATCAAACAGAATGGTGCAGTTTTGCTGAAACGGCGTCACCGGAATAATCCCGGCCTGAAGTTTTCCCATGATCATCTCCAAAGGTTCTGGGTCAGGTGGTGCCTTTGTATACGGAGGGTCGCTCCAGCACACAATCCAGTAGCTGCAACAACCACCATCAAGCTCTTTTGAGTAGACAAAAAGAATGCCGCTAAAACAGAAACTTACTGAAAAAATGCGCGAGTTTCAGGAACAGGCCCAGCGGAAAGGCGTTCTATTCCCAGTCATAAACGGAGTGATAATGATGACGCATAAGCTCAAACTACTCATCGCCGGCAGCTTTTTGGCGCTGATGGCAGGTGGAGCCAGTGCCGCAATGGTTGCCACCACCGCCGATGATATTTCGGTGCGTTCCGGCCCCGGCGAAGAATATGAAGAAGTTGGCCTTGCCACCCGTGGCAGCAGCGGCGTTCTTGACGGATGCCTCGAAGGCAGTAGCTGGTGCCGCATGGACATTAACGGCATGCGCGGCTGGGTATACGCTGAACAGCTCAACGTAATGTACGAAGGTTCACCAGTCGTTCTGGAGCAGCATATGTCCGAACTGGATGTTCCAGTTGTCGCTTTTGAGAAAACTAGCAGCATTAACGTGCCACAGCCAGGTCCAGGTGACGAGAAGCTGGGTCGCGTCGAGGATATCGATGCGATAACACCACCAGAAAACATCATCACCTACATCGACCAGAACCCTGCGCAGGAAGTTGAGGTCCAAGGTGACGTTGTCATCGGCAGCGCGGTTCCGGCCGAAGCACCGCTGATCGCCATCCCGGATTACCAGTACCGTTATGTGCGCGTAAACAATGTACCCGTACTGGTAGAGCCTGAAAGCCGCCGCATCGTTTATATTTATCAATAAACGCCACGGCATTTCTGGCTGGAAATGGAGCGCGAGAGATCGCGCTCTTTTTTCCATTTAACCATAGGACCTAGAAGGCTGGCATCTCACAGAAACCGTCACTGAAAGTTGTCTTTACAGATTGATGTGGTTGCTACCGCATATTATGCACGGCAACACAAAATGATTGATTGCATCCTCCCGCAAACATCGAATTTCAGTTAGTATCTGCCGGGATTCGAAAGACCGGACATGTAAGGAAATACGGTGCCACCGCAGTCGCTGAAAAAAGCCGCCAAGGAACTTCATAAACTTCCAAGTGTGGATGAAGGCAAAATCGATTTTGAAACAATCGAGGCTTTGTTTTTTGCCTACAGGGACTTCGTGTCTGACCCTGACGCTATTCTGGAAAAGCTGGATTACGGACGCGCCCATCACCGTGTCGTATATTTCGTCAGCCGCCATCCGGGCATGACCGTGGCAGACCTTCTCGACACCTTGCAAATCACCAAACAGAGCCTGGCGCGTGTTCTCAAGCAATTGATCGATGATGGTTACATTCGTCAGATGACGGGTCCGGAAGACCGTCGCCAGCGCAGGCTTTATCCGACACTGACCGGGCGCGAACTTGCCCTGGCACTCAGCGAACCACAATCCCGTCGCATTGACCATGCGCTTGATGGTATGAAACCGGAAGCACGCACCTTCATACGTGAGTTTCTAAAACGCATGCGGACACCAGCGCCGACAGCAGCGGAGGAATGACATGCCGAAGGCTGAGCAGAAGCAGCAACCAGCAGCCGACGATGCAGCACATTTGCTGATTGTCGATGATGACGCCCGCATTCGTGAACTGCTCCAGCGTTTCCTTGGCGAAAAGGGATACCGCGTCACCGTTGCGGCGGATGCGGCCGAAGCCCGTCGCAAGATGGAAGGCATTCGTTTCGACCTGTTGATCCTCGACGTGATGATGCCGGGTGAAAACGGCCTGTCCCTCACCCGCTCGCTCAACGAAAACAAATCCGTGCCGGTAATCCTTCTTACCGCACGGTCTGAGGCGGACGCTCGTATTGCCGGACTTGAGGCCGGCGCGGACGATTACCTTGCAAAGCCATTTGACCCGCGCGAACTGGTGCTGCGTATCAACAACATCCTGCGCCGCAATGCATCGCCAGACACACCCAAAATCGAACAGGTGATGTTTGGTCCTTACAGCTTCTCCATTCCGCGAAAGGAACTGCGCAAGGGACCTGAGACGATAAGGCTTACCGATCGTGAGCAGGACATCATGCTGCTGTTTGCCCTGCGGTCTGGAGAAACCATTCCACGCCACGAGTTGGTAGACACCGATGCCGATGTTGGGGAACGCACGATCGACGTGCAGATCAACCGTCTGCGCCGCAAGATCGAGGATGACCCGGCAAATCCTGTCTATTTGCAGACGGTACGCGGCATTGGTTACCGTTTGAGCATCGATTGATATAACCAGCCAGCCCAAAACGCAGGCACTATCTGAACGCCGGAAAGGTTATGACGACCATGGCGAGCCTTGATTTCATGAACAAGATTCAGAACAGCAACATCTGGTCGTGGTGGCGTTTTGCAGCCCGCTGGCTGCGGCACTGGCTACCGACAGGGCTTTACACCCGTTCTCTGCTGATCATCATCTTGCCAATGATCTTGCTGCAGGCTGTTGTCGTCACCCTTGTGATGGAACGTCACTGGCAAATGGTAACCGAGCGCCTGTCTGCCGGGGTCACGCGCGACATCGCCGCCATTATCGAAATTCTGGAGACGGAAGAAGACGAGGCCGATGAGGCACGCATCGTGCGGATTGCCCGTGAGAAGCTGGATCTCAGCATCTACATCGAACCGAAACAGGAACTACCCGCCCCGCTTCCCCGGCAATACTTCTCCATTCTCGACAATATTCTGGAAGACCAGATCACATTGCAGATCGGCAAGCCGTTCTGGATCGACACCTATGGCAACGGCTCACTGGTCGAAATCCGTATCCAGCTTGAAGACCACACCTTGCGTGTCTTCACCCGCCGCAACCAGGCCTACGCCTCCAACACCCATATCTTCATTGTCTGGATGGTTGGCGCCTCCCTGGTTCTGGTCGGCATTTCCGTCCTGTTCCTGCGTGGTCAAATTCGGCCGATCCTGTCGCTGGCGCAGGCTGCAGAAAGCTTCGGCAAGGGGCAGAAGATCATGCAGTACACACCACGCGGTGCCGATGAGGTACGCCGCGCCGGTCTGGCCTTCATTCTGATGCGGGAACGTATTGAAAGACAGCTTGAGCAACGAACGGCGATGCTGAATGGCGTCAGTCATGACCTTCGCACCATTCTGACGCGCTTTAAGCTGCAATTGGCGCTGGCAGGCGAAAGTGCCGGGCTCGAAGAACTGGACCGTGATGTCGATGACATGCAGTCGATGCTGGAAGCCTACCTCACCTTCGCCCGGGATGGCGCAGAAGAAGATATAGGCAAACTGGCCATCTCACAGGTTCTGGAAAAACTGCGTATTGATTTCGATTTGCACGACAAGGTCATGACCTACAATATCTACGGAAGTGATGTGATCGCAGCCCGGCCCAACGCCTTTGCAAGGCTTATCGGCAACATTGCCGGCAATGCCCAGCGTTATGCCAATACGCTACATGTCGATGTGCGCCACGCACCCAAATCCGTTATTCTGACATTTGATGATGATGGTCCCGGTATTCCGGAAGAACTGCGCGAAGACGTGTTCAAGCCCTTCTTCCGGCTGGATGAGGCCCGCAACCTCAATTCATCAGGAACCGGCCTTGGTCTGTCAATCGTCAAGGATATTGCCATCAGCCATGGTGGTGAGGTGACGCTGGATAACAGCCCGCTCGGCGGACTTCGTGTTGTCGTCAGAATCCCAGCTTAACACACACAGCAGTATGCGATCTTGGGCACGGGACGGATAAGAGCTTTGTCAGGTCAGACGTGCGTCTCAGCACATCTTCTGGCCATTCGACACAGGCTGCTCAACCGCCGCCAGAACGATGTCCCCATTGGCATCGGCAAAGCCGAGCGTCAGAACTTCGGAACGCACAGGACCGATCTGACGCGGTGGGAAATTCACAACCGCCAACACCTGTCGGCCGACAAGGTTCTCAAGAGTATAATGCACGGTGATCTGTGCCGATGATTTCTTGACGCCGATCTCGGCACCAAAATCTATCTTGAGTTTGAAAGCTGGTTTGCGTGCTTCAGGGAAAGGCTCTGCCTCAATGATCGTTCCAACGCGGATATCGACCTTTTCAAAGTCAGCGTAGTTTATCTCTTGAGACATGAAATCCTACCCACAATTCTGCGCAGTGAAATGAAGCAACCCCAACCCGAAAATGACAGGGCAAGGGCCCCGCTTCAGTTGGCCAGTTCTTCTGCCCGTTTACGGGCCGCAGCGATAGCTTCGTCAAAAAGCGGCTGCATGCCCTCCGGCGCCATCAGCACCGACAAGGCGGCGGCGGTCGTACCGCCGGGCGATGTCACATTCTGTCTTAGGCGAGACGCGTCTTCGGGGGACTGATGAAGCAGTTCACCAGCCCCCGCGACAGTCTCTCGCGCAAGTCGCATAGCGAGGTCCGCAGGCAGGCCAAGTTTTCGACCAGCCTCCGCCATGCATTCCACGAGATAAAAGACATAGGCCGGACCACTGCCGGAGACGGCGGTGACGGCATCGATATCGCCCTCGCCAGCAACCCATTCAACAGGGCCACTGACTTTGAGAAGATTGTGAACCTGAGTGCGCTGCTCTTCGCTGACGGCGGCGTTGGCATAAGCGCCTGTGACGCCGCGACCAACCATGGCTGGTGTATTGGGCATGGCACGCACCATGGCGGCGGCACCCAGTTGCGTCTCAAGATAGCTCAGAGTTTTACCGGCCGCGATCGACACGATAACCGTGTCGCTGCCAACCAGCTTCTTGATCGATGGCAGAACCGTATCCATCAGCTGCGGCTTGACAGCAAGAAACACGATACCAGCCGTCATGCCATCCGGTGGGGTAACCGAGTGGGTCGCACCCGCCTCGGCAATCATCCGTTTCATGGCGTCGGATGGGTTGGGATCGAGAACAACGACGGACGCGCCAGCGACACCCTTCTTGAGCCAGCCGGACAGCATAGCGCCACCCATGTTGCCAGCTCCAACAAGAACGAGAGGCCTGCCTGCCGTCGTGACCATATCAGGCTTCTCCAACCGTCTCGAACAGCGCAACATCCATGGCCTGTTTTGCGTCCATGCCGGACCACACAACAAACTGGAATGCCTGGAAGTAGGCTTCGCAAGCGTCGAGTGCGCTGGAAAGCAGCACTTCAACCTGCTGGTTGGTTGGCTCTGCACCGCCGGCAAGCAACAGTGACTGACGGAAGATCACGACATCTTCCTGACGCCACAGATCAAAGTGCCCCATCAACGTTTGTCCGTTGACGAGCGACAGCAAACGAATGACTTCGTTGATCCGTCTCTCTGGCACCTTGATGTCGAAAGCGCAGGCAAGATGCAGCGCTTCAAACTGTTCCATCCACGAGAACGAGACGTGATAATCAGTCCAGCGTCCTTCCACCGTCATGGCAATCTCGTCTTCACCGGATCGCTCGAACGACCAGTCGTTCAAGGAGGCGACGAACTCGATCATATCAACCGGGTTCGTCTGACGTTCAGCTTCAATTTCCACTAGGCTCATACGGCACCTTCTCAACCGGAATGGATTGCGCAGTTTCGTACACAAGGAACAAAACTCACACATACACCCGACACAACATTTGGGACGATTGCCCGAGCCGCCAGAATAACGCAGTCACCCTGTCTGGAGCTTACCAGGTTCGTTTCGAATCATCATTTAAAATCAGTGTATAACGACCGAGTCCGGCTGCCACCCCCTCCTTTGCTAATTTGCGGAATAGGCAGTGGATAGAAGTTGTGACGCGATATCAGTTCAGAGTCATAACCGACTCTGGCGATTGAACTTTTCGCCAATGTCCACAGACCGGAAAATTTTCAGATTTTTTTATCTATTGACGCCAAATAACAGATTCGAATGCCCAAACCGGCCTGTGGACATCTCCGCACGAGGCCCAGGAATCAAAAATGCCGGACCAAACCGGCCCGGCATTCAACAGAATCAACGGGTAATGACCCGACAGGATTATTTGGACAGCTCTGCGATTTTCGCCTCAAGCGCCTCGATGCGCGCCTGCAAAGCGTCATTTTCGTCGCGCGCCTTGATCGCCATCTCGCGCACGACCTCAAACTCTTCGCGCTTGACCAGATCAAGACCACTCAACCAGCGGTCTGCCTGTGCGTGAAACGCGGTCTCGACTTCCTTGCGCACGCTCTGTGCGGCACCTGCCGCATCCGTCACCAGCTTGGCGAATTCATCCACAATACGATTCGGTCCTGTACTCATGACGAAACATCCTTCCTTCCGGGCCGTAACGGCCAGCAAAAACCATGAATTTCAGGTAGGCACTCCCATGCCTCTATGCAAGTAAAATCGAAAGCAGCGGCACGGTTGCATATCAGGGAAAAATTGTGCCCAAAAATCGCCTTGACCCGTTCCTATTCAATCGCCATCTTCCGGCTCCCGGCGGATAAATGCACTTCTATGCAGGAAATCTGCCGCACAATAACAAATTGATGGGACATGAGTTTGTATCCAGCCGCGACATCACTTTCGATCATGCCTTTTCCGCAAATCGATCCGATTGCCATCTCCCTCGGGCCTTTGGCCATTCATTGGTATGGACTGGCTTATGTCGTCGGCATCATGCTTGGCTGGCTTTATGCGCGTCACCTCACCCGGAAAAACACCTTGTGGCCCGGCGAAACCTCGCCCATCACCGTCGCCCACCTTGATGACTTCATCGTCTGGGCAACGGCGGGCATCGTGCTTGGCGGACGCCTCGGATACATATTGGTCTATGATTTTCCGTCAGTTGCAGCCAATCCCTTACGCGCTTTCGAGATATGGAATGGCGGCATGTCCTTCCATGGCGGCC
The DNA here is from genome assembly GCF_023701965.1 of Rhizobium sp. CG4. Classification (NCBI taxonomy): domain Bacteria; kingdom Pseudomonadati; phylum Pseudomonadota; class Alphaproteobacteria; order Hyphomicrobiales; family Rhizobiaceae; genus Rhizobium; species Rhizobium sp. CG4. The sequence continues at coordinate 449,281 of NZ_JABAEG010000001.1, forward strand.
TGACCGGCACAACCATTGCCATGTTCCTGTTTGCACGGCGCAACAAAATCCCGGTCTGGAGCATGTTTGACATTATTGCAGCTGCGGCACCGATCGGACTGTTCTTCGGACGCATCGCTAACTTTATCAATGGCGAATTGTGGGGCCGGTTGAGCGACGCTCCCTGGGCCGTCGTTTTCCCAACCGGCGGACCCTTTGCACGCCATCCAAGCCAGCTTTATGAAGCGGCGCTGGAGGGGCTGGTGCTGTTTATCGTGCTGGTGGTTGCCATCCACGTTTTCAAAGCCCTTAAACGACCTGGCATTGTCACAGGCATCTTTGTCACCGGTTACGGCCTATCGCGTATCCTCGTGGAGTTCTTCCGCGAGCCAGATGCACAACTCGGTTATCTCGCAGGGAACTGGTTGACCATGGGCATGGTTCTTTCCACACCCATGGTGGCACTCGGCATCTGGGCCATCTTGCGCGCACGTCTGGCACCGGCCAACGTGTGAAGCGGAAAGGCATAACTGATGACGCAACTCGCAGAGCGCCTGAAGTCCATGATCCGCATAAGCGGCCCGTTGAGTGTAACGGATTATTTTTCGCTGTGCCTGGCCGACCCGCAGTACGGCTATTACAAGACCCGTGAGCCGTTTGGTCCGACCGGCGACTTCGTCACCGCCCCGGAGATCAGCCAGCTTTTTGGAGAAATGCTCGGCGTCTTTATGGTGCATGCCTGGCAGCGGCATGGAACACCTGCCAATACGCGGCTGATTGAAATCGGTCCCGGACGCGGCACCATGATGGCAGATATGTTGCGCGTGATCTCCCGCATCGCCCCGCCGCTTTACGAAACCTGCACCGTGCACCTGGTGGAAACCAGCCCAAGGCTGACCGAAATCCAGCAACAGACGTTGCAGGCCCATGGTGGCAAGGTCAGCTGGCACAGCAGTTTTGATGAAGTACCGGCGGGCTTCACGTTGATTGCAGCTAATGAATTGTTCGACGCCATTCCGATCCGACAGTTCATTAAGACAGGCCACGGCTTCCGCGAAAGACTTGTCGGGCTGGATGCTGACGACAATCTGGCATTCACCACAGGTGCAGCGGGCATTGATCCGGACCTGCTACCGCCTGCACCGGAGAAAGAGCCTGTCGGCACGATTTTCGAATACTCGCCTGCGCGCGAAAGCGTGATGATTACCATCTGCGAGCGGTTAAAAAGCGAAAACGGCACTGCACTGATCATCGACTACGGCCACCTTGTGACCGGTTTTGGCGACACATTGCAGGCGCTGCGCATGCATGAGTTCGATCCGCCGCTTGATCACCCTGGCGAAGCCGACCTGACAAGCCATGTCGATTTCCAGCATCTTGCACAAACGGCGCGCGATCTCGGCGTACATATCAATGGCTGCCTGCACCAGGGTGACTTTCTGTACGGGCTTGGATTAGCGGAACGCGCCTCGGCCCTCGCCCGCAATGCAACACCCGAACAGGCCAAGGCAATCACGGAATCCGTATCGCGTCTGGCCGGTGAAGGTGCAGGACGAATGGGGGAACTGTTCAAGGTGCTTGCCATTTCAAGTCCGAACCTTCATCTGCTTCCATTCCGCGCGGTGGATTGACAGGGAACGCTCACGCTGTTCAACATCGTCAAAACGAAGCAGTAAAACTGCACGGGCACCCGCCAGGGTGAATTCAGGGAGTTTTGTCATCACGGGGTCATCCCGTCCCGTTTCAATCGCATTCAATCAAGGAAACCCGATATCATGCAGGATGAGCACATGCCTCTGCCGATAGAAAGCACCCTGCTCTCATCAGGTTCAAATGGCGCCATACGCCATGGTTTTTTCACCCGGCAAGGCGGGGTTTCACACGGTATCTATCGCGGATTGAATGTCGGACTCGGCTCGCAGGACGATCAGGAAGCCGTGATTGAAAACCGTACTCGTGTCGCAAACTGGTTTGGCCTGCCACTGGAACGGCTTGCAACCGTCCATCAGGTTCACTCCCCAGATGTGACAACCGTCGACAGCCATTTCGATGGCGAACGTCCGCAATGCGACGCGCTGGTAACCAGAACACCTGGTATCGTGCTTGGTGTATTGAGCGCCGATTGTGGCCCTATCCTGTTTTCCGATCCCGAAGCTGGCGTTATCGGCGCGGCTCACGCTGGCTGGAAAGGTGCACTTGGCGGCGTGCTGGAAAACACCATCGAAGCCATGGTCGACCTTGGTGCACGGCGTGAACACATCATCGCCTGCCTTGGCCCGTCGATCAGCCAGAAAAACTATGAGGTCGGGCCAGAATTCATTGATCGTTTCCTGAGCTACGATCCCGCCTACCAGACCTATTTCAACGCCTCCGACAAACCCGGCCACGCGATGTTCGACCTGCAGCGACTGACGGTAGACCGGTTGTTGAACGCTGGCGTAAAGGCGCACTCCCTCGGCATCTGCACCTACCCCGATACGGAGCTGTTCTTCTCCTATCGCCGCACAACACATGCCGCCGAGCCGGATTACGGTCGGCAGATTTCCGCAATTGCAATCACGGAGAGCTAATCATGGCACTGCACTTCACGACAGGAGAATTCGAAAGCCGCCGCACCCGCCTGATCGAGCGGATGAAAGCGGAAAATCTCGATGCGCTTTTGTTGTTTGCGCAGGAAAGCATGTATTGGCTGACCGGCTATGACACATTCGGCTACTGCTTTTTCCAGACACTGATTGTGAAGTCCGATGGAACCATGACGCTGTTGACGCGCTCTGCGGATCTGCGGCAGGCCCGTCAAACCTCCAATATTGAGAACATTACCATATGGGTGGACAGGCTGAACGCCGATCCGACGCTGGACCTGAAAAACCTGCTGAGCGAAATGGATCTGCTCGGCGCCAAGGTTGGCATTGAATATGACACCCATGGCATGACCGGCCGCGTCGCAAAGCTGCTTGATAACCAGCTGGCCACCTTCTGCCAGATCAGCGACGCGTCCTATCTGGTCAGCGCACTGCGTCTTGTCAAAAGCGCCGAGGAAATTGTGTACGCCAAACGCGCTGGCGAACTGGCGGATGATGCGCTGGATGCTGCCCTTCCGCTGATCCGCGCCGGTGGTAGCGAGGCCGATATTCTGGCTGCCATGCAGGGTGCCGTCTTTGCCGGCGGCGGCGATTACCCCGCCAACGAGTTCATTATCGGGTCCGGACAGGACGCCCTTCTTTGCCGTTACAAGGCCGGCCGCCGTACTCTGGAGGAAAAAGACCAGCTGACACTGGAATGGGCCGGAGTAAGCGCACATTACCACGCAGCGATGATGCGCACCGTCGTCATCGGCACACCAGACTTCCGACAGAAGGAGCTCTACAACGCCTCCCACGAGAATATCATTGCCATCGAAGAGGTCCTGAGGCCGGGCAAGACATTTGGCGATGTGTTCGATACTCATGCCCGGATCATGGATGAGCGTGGACTGACACGGCACCGCCTCAACGCTTGCGGTTATTCGCTCGGCGCACGTTTTTCGCCCTCGTGGATGGAACACCAGATGTTCCATGCCGGCAACACCCAGGAAATCCTGCCTGACATGACCCTGTTCGTGCATATGATCATCATGGATTCCGATAGCGGCATCGCCATGACCCTCGGCCAGACCTATCTGACGACAACGGATGCCCCCGTCTCGCTGTCGCGCCATGCGCTGGATCTGATTGCAGTATGAGAGAACCGTTGATTTGACATAACCGGCTTGACGCCCATACATTGCCGCCGGGCAGATGTGCTTCGTTACGATATCCTCACCGATATCCGGCAAGGCAAAGATGACGGAGACTGACGATGAGGAAAAACCGCGTATGAGGCGGCTGACGACCATGTTGGCCATTCCCGGCCTTACATTCGCTCTTGCAGCCTGCAACACGTCCGATGCACTCACGCCACAAGTTGGTATTGGCGAAGGCCTGCAGCCATCGTCCACTCCCTTGACGCAAAACGATCTTGATCGCGCCTCTGCTGCCGCAGACACCCAGACGGCTTACCAGCCGCCGCAACGGCAGACCTACCGTCCACAAAACACGCTGGATGCGCAGGCGCAAGCCCTGTCTAACGGTGCCGGGCAATATCAGGACTATCAGCAGCCGGTAGCGTCACAGCCGCCTGTTCAGCAACAACAGCAGTTGCAACCACCACCACCACAACAGGAGCAACAGCAGCAGAGCGCGTCGCTGGCACCCGCGTCATCGTCCGGCAGCATTCGATTTTTGCCCATCATCGGCGCGCCAGTTCAGGCCGTCACACCGCTGTCACGGCAACTCGGTGCAGAAGCCCGCGCCAAAGGCTTGACGATCCGCAGTTCCAACGACACGGCAAGCGACCATATTCTCAAAGGTTACTTCTCCGCCTTCCCGGATGGCGGCAAAGTGACGATCGTCTTTGTGTGGGATGTGCTGGATAACAATGGCGCGCGTCTGCACCGTCTGCAGGGACAGGAAAGTGTGTCTGGCAGAGGCAGTGATCCTTGGGCGGCGGTAACACCAGCCGCGATGGAATCCATCGCCAATAGAACGCTTAACGAGTACATGGCATGGCGCAATGCGAACGCTGGGTGAGTTTTGTCAAAAAGAATTCATGAAAAACGTGAGCAAATCCGCTTCACCCCTTGCATTCACGACCAACGGCGCTATTAAGGCGCGCATGGCAATAAGGCATGTCCGGCGGCGTTTTAGAGCCGGGTGTCCCTTCCCTTGAATAACGCACCGGTCACGAGGTATATCCTTATGATCTCTCACGCGATGGCATGGTAACAGGCGGGCCGCAATGAAGGTTTTCGCAGGCAATTCGAACCGGCATCTCGCCGAAGCGATCTGCAAGTATCTTAATGTTCCTCTCGGAAATGCCACTGTAAGGCGGTTTGCTGACCAGGAAATTTTCGTCGAAATCAGCGAGAATGTTCGCGGTGAAGACGTGTTCATCGTTCAGTCGACATCGTTCCCGGCGAACGATCACCTGATGGAACTGCTGATCATGATCGACGCGATGCGCCGGTCCTCCGCAAAGCGCATCACTGCCGTTCTCCCCTACTTCGGCTATGCGCGTCAGGATCGTAAAGCGGGGCCCCGCACACCGATCTCGGCAAAGCTGGTGGCAAACCTCATCACCGAGGCTGGCGCCGACCGCGTTTTGACGCTGGACCTGCACGCTGGTCAGATTCAGGGCTTCTTCGATATACCGACGGACAATCTGTTTGCTGTTCCAATCCTCGCTCGCGATGTGAAAGAACACTATGACCTGAAAAACGTCATGGTCGTATCTCCAGACGTTGGCGGCGTTGTTCGTGCCCGCTCTCTGGCCAAACGTCTCGACTGTCTGCTGGCAATCGTTGACAAGCGCCGTGACCGTCCAGGTGAATCCGAAGTCATGAACGTTATTGGTGACGTCAATGGCAAGGATTGCATCCTCATCGACGACATCGTTGATTCCGGCGGCACGCTGTGCAACGCCGCTGAAGCTCTTCTCAAGAACGGTGCAACAAGCGTTACAGCTTACATCACGCACGGCGTTCTATCAGGCGGCGCAGTGGCGCGTATCGCATCTTCCAAACTGCGTGAGCTCGTCATAACTGATAGCATTCAGCCAACCACGTCCGTGCAGTCCGCTCACAACATTCGTGTTGTGTCGACGGCCAACCTGTTGGGTGAAGCTATCAACAGAACCGCACAGGAACAGTCCGTATCCGGTCTGTTTGACTGATATTCGCAAAAGCGGTTGGTCTATCCGACCTCAGGAAGGTGCGCGTAATACGCGCACCTTCCCGTAAAAAGCGAATAATTATCATACAATATAGCGATATTTAACGCCCTCGAAAGCAATTGCTGCGAAGACTTTCCCCAATCGTGTTCTCACTGGAGGGGGTAAGTTCATGCCTGTTGGCACATCGCGGGAGGTTGCCAAGCGCAGTTCCTTGTCTATCAAGACAAAATTTGCGGCTTTGGTAACGGGAGCAACGCTGGTTTCATGCCTTTCTGTCGGCCTGTTGTCCTATCAAACAGGCAAGGCCGGTCTGATTGACGCAAGCAAATTGCGCCTTGAAACCGTTGAGCAAAATCAGGCAAAGCAGCTTTCGGCCTACACAGACCGCGTGGAGCAGACCCTGGCCGAGATTGCACAGAACAGTGCCCTTGCCCAGGCAACAGAAACAATGACCAACATCATCGCCACCGAGCGTGATGAAGTCATCAAATCCTTCCGCCGCACCGATATTCCTGTCGAACAGCGCGTCGCATTCGATGGTGAAAAGCTGAAGCTGCTCTACGGCATTCAGCACGCCACCATCAACGGAACAATTGCCAGCAACTGGCGCAATGCCCGTGTCAGCGACATCTACGTCGTCGACAAGAATGGCCTCATCATCTACTCCGTCGCCAAGGAAAGCAACTTTCTGACCAATATTTCCGAACCAGGGAATGAAGCGATTAAGGAATTGCATGACCGTATCGCTGCCGGACAGGACGGTGTTGTCCACAGAGGCACATTCAACGGCACAGGTGCAGAGGCCTCCACTTACATCGGGATGCCACTTGCCATTTCGTCCTGGGGCCAGGTGCTGCGCAAAGGCGTCATCATCATCCGCGTATCGGCAGACCGCGTTGCCTCTGTCGTCACGCCAGAGGGCATCGGCACATCGATTGACGATGCATTCCTGCTGAATGAAAAGGGCGCCTTCCGCTCCGGCGTTGTCTCCGGTGGTGCAAACGCGCCGGTGCCACAGGAACTAATCGCCGCCGCCGCAAGTGGCCAGACCGGTTCAGTTTTTGCCGACAGCGGCAGCAACCGCACCTTCTTTGCATACGCTCCGGTTACGATTTTTGGTGAGAAGCATCTGCTTGCCACCGGCCAGGCTGAAAGCAAGGTACTGGCATCTGCCAACAACCTCGCCTTCTCAGCGTTCATTGCCACGCTTGCCGTGCTCGGCATCATGACCCTGATCGGCATTCTAGTGTCCTCGGGCCTGACCAAGCCGCTAACGGAACTGGCAAAGCTGATGAACCGCCTGAACGAAGGCGACAAGTCCATTGACATCAAAGCGGTTTCCCGTGGCGATGAAATCGGCGTCATGGCCAAAGCACTGGAATCTTTCCGCCAGGGCCTGATCGAAAAAGAACGCATGGAAGAAGATTCCGCGCGCAAGAGCGAAGAGCTGGATGAAGAGCGCCAGCAGCGCGAAACGGAAAAGGCACGCAGCGCCAAGGAATTGGAAGACGCGGTGTCGGCTCTGGCCACCGGTCTTGCAAACCTCTCCAACGGCAAACTCGATCTGCGTATCGACCGCCCGTTCGTTCCGTCTCTCGACCACCTGCGTGTTGACTTCAACAACTCGGTTGCAGGGCTGGAAGCGACCATTGCCAATATCGGCAGCAGCGCAAACACCATTCACGCAGGTTCCGGCGAGTTGAAAAGCGCTTCACAGGACTTGTCGCACAGAACAGAACGTCAGGCAGCAGCCCTGGAAGAAGCCGCTGCTGCACTGGGTGATATGACCCAGACCGTCAATGACGCGCTGAGCCGTTGCAACATTGCCGTTCAGGCAACCGCAGAAACGATGGATGGCGCGCAGAAGTCGACCGAGGTGGTCCGTGAAGCCATCGTCGCGATGGAACGCATCGAATCCTCGTCGTCTAAGATCCGTCAGATCATTGATGTGATCGACCAGATCGCTTTCCAGACCAACCTTCTGGCCCTCAATGCCGGTGTGGAGGCCGCGCGCGCCGGTGAAGCGGGCAAGGGCTTTGCGGTCGTTGCCCAAGAAGTGCGTGAACTGGCGCAGAAATCAGCGGCTGCAGCACGCGATATCTCGCAATTAATTGCAGCCTCCGCGCAGGACGTTGAAGGTGGTGTAGCGCTGGTTCTGAAAACCGGTGAAAGCCTGGAGCACATTCAGGGCCGCATTCGCTCCGTCAACGATCATATTGGCGCCATTGCCACCGCATCACGTGACCAGTCGCTGCGTCTTGGTGAGATCAATGCATCGGTCAACTCGCTGGACCAGGTCACCCAACAGAACGCGGCAATGGTCGAGGAAACCACTGCCGCCGCCTTTGCTCTGGCCAGTGAGGCAGACAGCCTCAACGCCCAGATCAGCCAGTTCTCGGTGCGTCGCCAGATACAGGCGGAAAACCGCTACGCTGCGTAAGCAATAACAAAGATCAAGAATGAGAAAGGCCGGAGCTTCCACTCCGGCCTTTTTGTTTCAGGCGTCATTTTTGCCCTCATTCCAGATCGCGCCTTGCAAAGGGCGAAACGTCTTCTGGACCGGGCTGCCGGAGACCGCAATCTCCGGCAGCACGCCGGCAGGGACACCACCGGCTTCCGGGGAGGATATTCTGCAGGTTGCGTAACCTTAAGGCGACGCAACGTGCTTCTGGTCTTCGGGTCTTAGAAGAACCCAAGCTTGTTCGGGCTGTAGGAGACCAGAAGGTTCTTGGTCTGCTGATAGTGGTCGAGCATCATCTTGTGGGTTTCACGACCGATACCGGATTGCTTGTAGCCACCAAATGCCGCACCTGCCGGATAGGCATGGTAGCAATTGGTCCAGACGCGGCCAGCCTCGATGCCACGGCCAGCGCGGTATGCGAGATTGGTATCACGGCTCCACACACCGGCACCCAGACCATAGACTGTGTCATTGGCAATCTCGATTGCCTCTTCCACAGTCTTGAAGGTGGTCACCGATACGACCGGTCCGAAGATTTCTTCCTGGAACACCCGCATCTTGTTGTTGCCTTCAAAGATCGTTGGCTGAATGTAATAGCCATCCTTGAGGTTGCCAGGCAGAGACTTCTTGTCACCACCGGTCAGCACCTTGGCGCCTTCCTTACGGCCGATCTCGAGATAACTCATGATCTTGTCGAACTGCTCCTGAGACGCCTGCGCACCGATCATCGTCGATGGGTCAAGCGGGTCGTTCTGGCTGATGGCCTCAACGCGTTTGACGGCTTTTTCCATGAAGCGGTCATAGATTGATTCATGCACCAGAGCGCGGGATGGGCATGTGCAGACTTCGCCCTGATTGAGCGCGAAGAACGCAAAACCTTCCAGCGCCTTGTCGAGGAACGCATCGTCTTCATTCATCACATCGGCGAAGAAGATATTTGGTGACTTGCCACCCAGTTCGAGTGTGATGTTGGTGACGTTGTCAGCCGCATAACGCATGATTTCCTTGCCCACCGAGGTGGAACCGGTAAATGCGATTTTGGCGATGCGATTGCTTTGGGCCAGCGGCTTGCCAGCTTCCGTACCCAGGCCATTGACGATGTTGATCACACCCGGTGGCAGCAGATCTTCGATGAGCTCCATCACCACCAGAATAGAAGCTGGTGTCTGCTCTGCTGGCTTGAGCACCACGCAGTTACCTGCGGCCAATGCCGGAGCAAGTTTCCATGCCGCCATCAGGATAGGGAAGTTCCATGGAATGATCTGGCCAACCACGCCAAGTGGCTCATGGAAATGATAGGCAACCGTGTCATTGTCGATCTGGCCGATTGAGCCTTCCTGCGCCCGAATGCAGCCCGCAAAATAGCGGAAATGGTCGATGGTCAGTGGAATATCGGCATTCATCGTTTCACGAAGCGGCTTGCCGTTGTCCCAAGTTTCAGCGCGAGCAATCTTGTCGAGATTGTCTTCAATGCGCTGTGCAATTTTCAGCAGAATGTTGGAACGCTCGGCAACACTTGTCCGGCCCCAGGCGGCACGCGCCTTATGGGCCGCATCAAGTGCCACTTCAATATCCGCAGCATTCGAGCGGGCAACCTCGCAAATCTTCTGCCCTGTGACGGGCGAGAGATTGTCCATGTATTTTCCGGATTGGGGTTCAACCCATTTTCCACCGACGTAGTTGCCGTATTTTGCTTTAAACGGGCTGTCGGCGATCTTTTGAATCTGAATATTCATTGAGTTCATCCTCCCTGATGAAAGCGGTTCTCACAAACCGATGCGGAGAGAATGGGCCTGAAAATCATAGCACGATAGGGTGCAGGCGGCGTATGGCACCGCACACTGTTTCATATCTGCTACAATAGCAGATGCTGGATTGTACCAAATGTGTTCGGAAATCGAATGGTTGGCAGCGACGGCATTCATGCCATTCAAACCGGTTTGAACCCGGCAAACAAAGCCGGTGCTGGCCAAAGTTATTCAACGGCTCACAAACACACGAGCCTTAGAAAGATACAAACAGCGACCTCCCGCCCAACACCAGACAACCAAAAACTAGCGCCTGTGCAAGACGAATGCCTCAGTGAATTTCAAGCTTCTTCAGCTTGCGATGCAAGGTGGCGCGGCTGATACCAAGCAGATTGGCTGCATGAGACACATTACCATTGGCGCGCGACAGAACACGGCGCACAGCCGCCCTCTCCGCCTCCAGCAAATCTGACCGCATATCGCCGCGTTGTTCCTGCAAAGCATCAACAGCTGGAACACCCTGCGCAATCAGCGCATCATCAAGCCGCAAGATTTGCCGTGCCGCACGAGTGGCACCGAGAATGATGTCGTCATGATCGACGGCAATCAGTGAAAGCGCCGCCGAACCGGCATTTGGCACCATGATGATTCTCGCTTCCGGGAATGCACGGCGAAAAAGATTACCCTCGATACGCTGCGCGGCGTCGCGAACGGTCTGCGTCAGAATGGACACCGTCAGTTCATTGACGTCATCCCGGCAGGTCGAGATATCAAGGGCACCGGCAATATGCCCCATATGGTCGCGAATGGGCGCCGTTGTGCAGGAAAGGCCGATATTTGACGTGAAGAAATGCTGGTCGCGGTAAACGACAACCGCACGCTCATCGGCCAGCGCAGTACCTATACCGTTGGTGCCAACACTGGCTTCGCTCCAGATCGCACCGGACCACAGGCCCAGTTCACGAAACTCCTTGTCGTCACCGGCTGCACCGCGCCGCTCTAGGGCAACGCCCTTAGCATCTGTTAACATCAGGCAGCAGCCCGCCTTGCCGACCGCCTGGAAGATCCGATCGAGCTCGTCAGCGCTTTCCACCAACAGATCGGCAGAGGTCAGACGCGCTTGCTGAAATTCCGAATCCATAAGGAACAGTGGTTTATGGGCTTCTTCCGGCGCTAACCGGTGCATGGTCATGCACCGGCGCCAGGAGGCGACGATGGGTGAACTTGCCGCCGCAGAACGCTGGCGCGCACTTTCATAAACCCTGTCTGCGTGAGCTGTGGCATTTTGCATTGTCCGCTCCTCCCAAAGCTTTTTTGAATGGTGCATGCAGGGAAACTATGTTTCAACGCTAAAATACATCTTATAACACAAACGTCATCTGTACTGTGCGAACATATGTGGCAATCCGCAATAAACCCGCACTTCGCTTGCGTTTCCCCATGCTTTGTACTATAGGCGCGCTGTCCGTGTAGACACCCTTGGAGGCAACGCGGATGAAACATTTATGATGTTTCCAGTTTCAGACTGCAATGGTGGACTGAAACTCTCCATACAACCTCGAAAGGAATAGCCATGAGCAAGGAAACTTACGAGCTCAAGGCCGAGGCGCGCGAACGGGTCGGTAAGGGGTCCTCCCGTGAACTTCGCCGCAACGGTTTGATCCCAGCTGTCATCTATGGTGACAAGCAGGCCCCAATTTCTATCGCGCTCTCGACCAACGAAGTAACCAAGCGTATTCACGCTGGCGGCTTCATGACGACGATTGCAACCATCGACGTCGATGGCAAGAAGATCAAGGTTCTCCCTAAGGTTTACCAGCTTGATCCGGTCCGCGACTTCACCATGCATGTCGACTTCCTGCGCGTTTCTGGCAACACTGCCGTCAACGTTCAGGTTCCGGTTCACTTCATCAACGAAGACAAGTCCGCGATCAAGACCGGCGCTGTTCTCAACATCGTTCGTCACGAAGTTGAACTGCACGTTCCTGCCAACGACATTCCGGAATTCCTCACGGTTGACCTCGCTGGCGCCAAGGTTGGCGACAGCCTGCACATCTCTGCTGTGAAGCTTCCAAAGGGCGCAACTACGGTTATTGCTGATCGTGACTTCACGATTGCAACGATCGTTGCTCCTGCTGCTGGCATTGCTGAAGAAGAAGCTGCATCCGAAGAATAATCGGCCGCATCTGTTTCTGACAGATTGAACACCCTGCTTTCACTCGAAGGCAGGGTGTTTTCGTATGCGCCCAATACTAATACACGCCAATATTGCTCATAAAAAAACAAACAATCAGAGCGCGTTCAATCAACCTTTAATATAGTTATTTCAGCATCATTTAATGATTATGTGGAATTATGATTGAATATTTGGAGATACTAATTGACCACCATAGCGATTGCTTGAGGATGGAAAGACTTTTTTAAGCATATGCTTGGTGACTATTTATATCTTACGAACGATCGGCGTGGGGGACGCTGGTTTTACAAGGGGTTGCGGGGGCTGGATATATTGACATGACCCATTCGGTAGAAAGTCGTTTTATCGCGATTGTATCGGGAGCGTTGCTCGCTGTCGTCGCGCCGCTTTTTACTTTACTGCTCGCCCTTTCCTATCAGGAAGCGATAAAAAACCAGCGTGATCATATTGAAATCCTGCTGGCCGCCAATTCCCAGGCGCTCAGCCGTCCATTATGGGACATGGATGACGACACCATCAACCAGATCACCGGAACACTGGTCTCCGATCCTGTTATCCGCATGGTACGCGTCAAGGACACGTCGGGACAACTTGATCTGGTGCAGACAGCAGGCACCGGGGTTCCCGAAGAGCCACAGACCGTTACCCGCACCATTAGCTATAAAACGCTGAACGGCATGGAGACGGTTGGCAGCGTCACGATCTATTACGCGTCGATTAACATCTTCTCGTCGCTCAGCCGCATCGAAGTCGCCTTCATCTCGATCTTCATTCTTGCCATCTTCACGGTCTTTGTCACCGCAATCGTTGGCAACCGTTTGATGATCATAAAACCGTTGTTGCGGCTGACGGCGGCCATTGAGGCAACACGCCAGCTTGGCTCCCGTCACCACGTCGACTGGCGGTCCAGCGATGAAATGGGCCGGCTTGCAAAAAGCTTCAACGAAATGCAGATCCAGCTTGAGCGGGAAGAGCGCGAGATCAAGAAGGCGCATAAACGGACGACGGAAATCTACAATCTGACGCCCGCCATGCTATTTTCACTCGACAAGGCAGACCGTATCTCGGCAGTCAGTGACTACTGGAGCCAGAGAACCGGTTACGACCGTGAAAACATCATCGGCACGCATTTTTCCGATCTTGTTGCCGATGAGGACCGCAAGACCTTCATCCTGCGCAAATTCTCCGGTTCAAGCACTGAGAGCGCCTCCGACATTACCATCCGCTTCAAATGTGCGGATGGAAAAACGATGGACGTGCTCATTCAGGAAAAGGCACTCAGCTCCATTGAGGCTGGCCGTCACACGGCATCGCTCAGCGTTATGACCGATGTGACCGAACTGCGCCAATCAGAAAAGCGCAACAAACATCAGGCTATTTCCGACCACCTTACCGGCCTTCTCAATCGCCAGGGCTTTGAAGCCATGCTCGATGAAAAAATCCGCGAAGCCGATGAAAATCGGACGGAACTCGCCTGCCTGTTCATCGACCTTGATCGCTTCAAGACCATTAATGACAGTCTGGGCCACGCCGCTGGCGACGAGGTGCTGCAGGAGTTTGTGGACCGCATCAAGCCGCTGCTGGAAGGCAGCGACAGTGCTTCGCGTCTTGGTGGCGACGAGTTTGCCATCCTGCTGGCCGGCGACAACACCGAACAACGTGCGACAGTGTTCTGTGAAAAGATCAGTGACATCTTCAATCAGCCATTTGTCACCCACGGCAATATCGTGCGCCTTAGCGCCAGCATCGGCCTTGCGCTATATCCAACCCATGCCTCGAATGCGGCAGAGCTGCTGCAAAACTCGGACATGGCGATGTATACGCGCAAGCGTGGCGGCAAAAACGGCGCACAGATGTTTGACCCTTCCATCACCGACAAGGCACGCGAACGCGCCGAGACGGAAAGTGATATCGAACAGGCAATCGCCAATGACTGGTTCGATGCCTATCTGCAGCCAATCGTCCGGCTGGAAAGCGGCGAGACCATCGGCTTTGAAGCGTTGATGCGCCTCAACCACCCGACAAAGGGCATTCTTCCTCCCGCCAATATCATCAATGTGGCAGAGGAAACCGGCACCATAAATCGTATTGGCAACCTGATCCTGGAGCACTCGCTTGCCAATCTGGCAGAGATTTCCGCGCTTCCGCATCTGTCGAATTGTTATGTCGCGGTGAACTTCTCGGCCCAGCAGTTTGAGCCCGGCTTGCCGACGCGGATTGCCGGCCTTCTCTACCGTTACAATATTCAGGCCAGCCGTCTGGTGATTGAAATCACCGAGGCCGTGTTAATGAATGACGACCCGCAGATCAGAACCATTCTCAACACCATCCACGACTTCGGCTGCCGTATTGCGCTCGACGACTTTGGAACCGGTTATTCGTCGCTAAGCTACCTGAACCGCTTCCCGGTAGACATCGTCAAGATCGACCAGTCGTTTACCAAGTCGATCATGGATCCGGTGTCCGACATCAGCCAGAAGAGCCACATGCTGATCGAGGGCATCAGTGCAATCTCACACAAGATGAGCTGTTCTGTCATCGCCGAGGGCATTGAGACACTGGAACAGCAGGAGTTATTGATGGAAATCGGCGTGGATTGCGGACAGGGTTACCTGTTTGCCAAACCGCAGCCAATTGCCCAGTTGATGCCGATGTTCGCAGCGCAGAACGCGTTTATGAAGCCAGCAATTGGTGCTGAGGCCTGAAAATCAGCATGGGGGAAACGGTATGAAACATATCCTTGTCAGTTTGTTTTTAATCGTCTCTTCCACGTACGCCCACGCACATACCCTCACCTTTTCCACCGAAGACTATCCGCCTTACAGCTTTACCGACGCCAGTGGCAACGCCAGAGGCGTATATATGGAACAGCTGGAAATCATGATGGAAAAGGAAAAACTGGATTACAAGGTTACGGTCATGCCATGGGCGCGGGCCTTGGCCCTTGCGGAAACCCAGTCCATGCACTGCGTGTTCGCCACGGCCAGAACCGCAGAACGTGAGCACAAGTTTAAATGGGTCGTGCCTCTACACACCGACCGTAATGTGTTGATTGCCCTAAAAGCCAAAAAAATCCGTATCGGAAAAATCACTGACAGTTTCGGATACACCATCGGTACGCAACGCAACGATTACACCGAAACCGTTCTTCGCCAGATCGGTTTTCCCAATATCGAACTGAGCGCCGATTTCAATCTAACGCTCAACAAGCTGTTTGCCGGACGCATCGACATGATGCCCATGTCGGAAAGCACATTCATCAAAATCGCCAAGGGCACGACAAATTTCGAAAAAGTGTTCACGCTGTCTGACCAGATCCTCGGCGTAGCCTGTAACAAATCCGTACCTGATAGTATCATCGCCCGCATGCAAAAACGGCTGGATGATCTGATCGCCGATGGGACGCAGCGCAAGATATTTGAAAAATATGGCCTGATTATTCATAACGATCTTCATCTTCCTGCGCATACGCCCTAAGACGTTGCGCAGCGCGTTAATTTCTCAGGCCACAAATGTCGCCTGTGATCATCGGAATATGAGACGACAATGATTATCATCGCTGGCCTTGGTAACCCCGGCAGCCAATATGCTGGAAACCGGCACAATATCGGCTTCATGGCTGTCGACGCATTACAGCGCCTGCCGTCCTTTTCGCCCTGGTCCAGAAAATTCAAATCGGAAATTTCCGAAGGTGAAATTGCCGGCGAAAAAGTCCTGCTGATGAAGCCGCTGACCTATATGAACCTGTCGGGCGAAGCAGTTGGCGAAGCCATGCGCTTTTACAAGCTTGGCGCATCCAACATCATCGCCATTCATGATGAACTCGATCTGCCGGCCGGTCGCGTGCGCATCAAAACTGCGGGCGGCCATGGCGGCCACAACGGCCTGAAGTCACTTGATGCCCATTGCGGCAAGGATTACCGACGCCTGCGGCTTGGCATTGGTCATCCCGGCGACAAGGACCGTGTGCATGGTCACGTGCTGGGGGATTTTGCCAAGACTGACAAGGTTTGGCTCGAGCCCCTCATCGAAGCCATTGCCGACAATGCCAGCATGCTGGTCAAAGGCGAAGATTCGCAGTTGATGAACAAGCTGGCCTTGGCAACCGGAGCCAAGGCAGAACCAGAGAAACAAGTTAAACCGGCAAAGCCTGCCGCCAAATCGCACATTCGTCAGGCGCGCAACCACGCCCAACCGATGAAGCTGCCGGAAACCGGCCCGATGGCGGAAATGCTGAAAAAGATGTTCGGCGGCAAGAAAGACTAACTTGCCGACATATGGTGCGGCAGTGATGCTCAACCTCTGCTAACGCAACCTAATTCAGCGCCCTTTCACCTGTTTGCGGCAACAAGGCTTGACCTTGCGCTGTCGTTTCAGCAAAAGGCTGACAACGGAATTCTTAAAGAGACAGGTTCAAGCCATGGGCTTTAAATGCGGTATTGTTGGATTGCCAAATGTCGGTAAGTCCACCCTCTTCAATGCTCTGACAAAAACAGCCGCCGCTCAGGCAGCCAACTATCCTTTCTGCACCATCGAGCCGAACACCGGTGAAGTTGCTGTACCGGATGCACGCATGAAGGTACTGGCTGATATTGCCGGCTCCAAGGAAATCATCCCCACCCGTATCTCTTTCGTAGACATTGCCGGTCTGGTGCGTGGCGCCTCGAAGGGCGAAGGCCTTGGCAACAAGTTCCTGGCCAACATCCGCGAAGTGGATGCTGTGGTGCATGTTCTGCGTTGTTTCGAAGACGACGACATCACCCACGTTGAAGGCCGTATCAATCCGGTTGGCGATGCCGACACGATTGAAACCGAACTCATGCTGGCTGACCTTGAAAGCCTTGAGCGCCGCGTTGAGCAGACACGCAAACGCGCCACGCTGAAGGACAAGGATTCGCTGGCGCAGCTGCCGGTCATGGAAGCTGTCATCAAGCTTTTGACCGACGGCAAGCCTGCCCGTCTGCTGCTCAAGACACTTGCCGCTGATGAAATCGAAGTGTTGAAGAGCCTCAACCTGCTGACCTCGCATCCGGTTCTCTACGTCTGCAACGTCGCTGAATCCGACGCGGTTGACGGCAACGAGCACACCAAGGCAGTTGCCGAAATGGCAAAGGCACAGGGCGCAGAATGCGTCATCATTTCCGCCGCAATCGAATCCGAAGTCGCACAGCTTCCAGAAGAAGAAGCCAACGAATTCCTCTCGGCACTTGGTCTTGAAGAAGCCGGCCTCGACCGCCTGATCCGCGCCGGTTACCACCTGCTCGACCTGATCACCTACTTCACCGTTGGTCCGAAGGAATGCCGCGCCTGGACAATCGTTCGTGGCACCAAGGCTCCACAGGCAGCGGGCGTCATTCACACGGATTTCGAACGTGGCTTTATCCGCGCCTTCACCATTGCTTATGACGACTATGTCGCATTCAAGGGCGAAGTCGGCGCCAAGGAAGCTGGCAAGGGCCGTGACGAAGGCAAGGAATATGTCGTCAACGACGGCGACGTGATTCACTTCCGCTTCAACACCTGAGGCAACACAGAATTCGGTCCCATAAATAGAAAGCCAGGTACCTCACAGGTCCGGGCTTTTTTCATGTCGCTGATATTGGATCAGATGACCGGCGGCAATTTTTCCTGCAGGCCCACTGGCAATTGCGCGACGACGACACGTCGCAACGAAGACCAGCCAATACCGATGATCAGGACAAAGACACCAACGGCCAACAATGCGACAAACACAGCATTACCGCCACTGATCTCACCCTGCCGCAACACAGCCACCACAGTGGCAATCAGCGACACAAGACCCGAGGTAACGAAGGCTCTGCGATCAATAATGATGCCGATCAACATCAGCATCACCACAACGCAGATGACCAGAACGGCACTGCCGTAGAGCCCGCTTTCCTCTGCACTGAATAGACTGCCGCCGGCGCCGATGAACACAAATGCCAGCAGCGCATAGAGCAAGGCAGGCGCCGTCGCCAGATGAAGCCAGAAGGCGATGTCTGAGCGCCGCGTCACGCGGTAGCGGTCCGACAGGTCGTAGCGCATTGCAAGGGCAAACAGGCTGAGCGCCGCAATCAGGAAAATCATCAGCGACAGCAGGCGATATTCAACCAACACATCTGCCGAGCCAGTAATCTGCTCCATCACCACAAAGATGCCCGTCAATGCAAGCAGTGCCGCAGCCACAAACAGACCAGCCAGTGCCAGCGGCACCCTGTATCGCCAGTAGAATATCGCCATGACCGGTGGCAGCAAAAACACCATCAGAAAGACTTGCGCAGCCTCTCCAGGAATATTGGCCACGAAGGCATTGTAGATATACTCATTCACGCCACCCATGGCGATCGCTGTCGCTATGGTCAGTGTCACGGCTGGCAGGGCAAGCCGTTGGCGACGCACGAGAATTTCGGCAAGCACAATGATCGCAGGCAACACGGCAAAGACCGTTGCCACGCCCCACAGACCAGCCAGAACAACCACAACACCGATTGTAATCAGGATATCGTGGAAACCACGCACGAACCGTGGTGTTTCAGTATCCGAATGTGCTGGACTATCAGCCTCGCCACCATCACGGAAGACCGTACTGACATCGGGTTTTGCCACGAGATATTGCAAAAGCTTATCGGCCTGTGCATCAGAGATAATGCCATCGCTTGCGGCCTGCTTGAGACCTGAGAGAACTTGCTCGTTCACTGTACACCCTGAATGTTTGTATATCGAGTGGGATCGAACAATGAGCATCAGCCTTCTAGGCTGATTCCCATTTTTACCCTCCCCTAGTGTTGCAAGCTCTATTGCATTCGCCTGTGACAATCCAGAGCATCCCGCCCCATCTCCAAAGGCGACAAATTCACCTTTACGTAAACGGAATAATATCTTTATGATCGAAGCGAGAATGGGAGGTTTTAAAGGTGATCTACACTTACGAAGATTTTACACCGCAGCGCGTTTTCCCCTTTGCCCCGGTTACGGTGACTGCCGAGGACATTATCGAATTCGCGTCAGAATTTGATCCACAGCCCATGCACCTATCGGAAGAAGCCGGGCGTGCCAGCATTCTTGGCGGGCTTGCCGCCTCCGGATGGCATACCTGCGCCTTGTCGATGCGCATGATGTGCGACAGCTATATTTCCAACTCCACATCACAGGGTTCACCCGGCATCGAGTTTCTGGACTGGAAGCGTCCGGTTCTGGCGGGAGATACCCTGTCCGGCCATTCCAAGGTGGTTGAAAACCGACCGCTGGCATCTCGCCCGGGCATTGGTCTTGTCAAATTCCGCAATGAGCTGACCAACCAGCGTGGCGAAATCGTCTGTCAGGGTGAACATGTCGTGATGTTTGCCATGCGCGATCAAGGGAGCATTGTGGCATGAGGCTGGCTGAACTTTCCCCCATCGGCACGCGCATCACCCTTGAAACGTTACACTTTTCCGCCGACGATATTATTCGCTTTGCATCGAAATTCGATCCGCAGCCGTTTCATCTGGATGCGGAAGCCGCACACCACTCCGTGCTTGGAGGTCTTTGTGCATCGGGTTGGCACACCGGCTCCAGCTGGATGAAGTCATTCCTGTCATTCTGGATGAAGGAAACCATTCGCCTTAAGTCAGAGGGAATAGCCCCCCCAAAACTCGGCCCCTCACCGGGCTTCCGAAAGCTGAAATGGATACGCCCGGTCTATGCTGGCGACGACATAACCTATTATGTCACATTGCTGGAAACCCGCCCCCTTGCCTCGCGGCCCGGACTTTTGCTCAACACCACCTTCAATGAAGGCGTGAACCAGAAGGGCGAAACAGTCATATCGTTTGAGAGCAATGTACTGGAGTTCGAATAGCGGCAGGTTTATTGATAGAAGAACCACCGCGCCGGGCAACATCAGCGACATGGACAGATGAGCGACATTTTGGAAGGTTACGCAAAGTCCGCGACGCCGGAGTTCATCGCACGTTACAATGAGCTGGATTGTGCGGAGGTCTATGCACCCTTGCTTGACCTTCTGCCGCAAACGCCTGTCCGTATTGCAGATATTGGTGCAGGCACAGGACGAGACGCCGCATGGTTTGCGGCGGCAGGACATAGAGTGCTTGCCGTCGAGCCCGTGAAAGAACTGCGCGAGTCCGGTATGCGCGGACACATTTCACCCAACATAGAGTGGCTTGACGATAAAATGCCAACGCTGAAAAAGGCGCAGAACTATGGGCGTTTTGACCTGATAACTCTATGTGGCGTCTGGCAGCATATTGAAGACCGCGATCGTCAGCTTGCCATGCAAAGCCTTGGCAGGATGGCCGCCTCAGGTGGCAAGATGGTCATGTCACTTCGCCATGGACCAGCGCCTCTAGATCGGCCGGTGTTTTCTATCTGCCCGGATGAAACGATTGAGCGAGCCAAGCAGTGCGGGTTCAGCCTGTTGAGGCGTGTTGAGACGGGGTCCATTCAGGTCGGCAACAGGGCGCTCGGTGTAAACTGGACATGGCTCGCCTTCCAAATGACTGACCCATCAATATAACGGGTCAGTCGCAGCAAGAGTATCAGTGTCCCGAAAACTCGACCAGTGTGCGAACATCAACGCCGAGGTCTTCGAGTTTCTTGCGACCACCGAGATCCGGCAGGTCGATCACGAAGCAGGCCGAGACAATTTCAGCACCCATTTGGCGCAGCAGCTTGACCGCGCCTTCAGCCGTACCGCCGGTGGCAATCAGATCATCCACCAGAATGACCTTTTCGCCGGGCTGCACTGCATCCACGTGCATTTCCATTTCATCGACGCCGTATTCCAGGCTGTAGGCCACACGCACAGTCGTGTGCGGCAGCTTACCCTTTTTACGGATCGGCACGAACCCGGCAGACAGTTGGTGGGCAACGGCACCACCCAGAATAAAACCGCGTGCTTCCATGCCGGCAATCTTGTCGATCTTTGTGCCGGCATAAGGCTGAACCAGTTCGTCTACAGCACGACGGAAAGCCCGCGGATTGCCCAAGAGCGTGGTAATGTCGCGGAAAATGATGCCCGGCTTCGGATAGTCGGGAATGGAACGAATGGCAGCGGAAAGCTCCGAAGCGATAGCAGTCATGATATGTCCAATTGAATGGGAGATTGATCGAAAAGCTTTTCGTACATTATCAAGTCAGAACGGCTGAACCAACTAAAAAGGGTTGCAACAGCAGCGGTACCCTGCAGACGGTTCATTCAGCAGCCATGCCCTGCACCTTGGCCCAAGCAGGACAAAGATCTTCAAAGGAATGTGCAGTCGGCTGCAAGACAGGATCGCTCTTGTTATCGAAGACGCCGAACACCAGTGCCACGGTCGGCGCATCATCAATGGCACCAAGAGTGCTGCCACATTGGCCGCAAAATGCACGGGAAGAATAATCCGAAGAACGGTAAAGGACTGGCTCGCCCGCCTCACCTGTCCAGCGGACATCGTTCTTGGCAAACTCCACCCATGTCAGGCTCGTTGCGCCGGATTGACGCTGGCACCACTCGCAGGAGCATGTGTGCGGGTTTTGTGGTTCTCCCAGCGCTTCAAACCGAACCGCACCACAAAGACAACCGCCAAGAAACGTTATTGCCATGTTGAACCTCCTCGAAAATCGTCCCGCAAAGCCCTGCCCGATTCCGGATGAAAATCCAATGAACTAACGGTGAATACAAAAAGCCCCCGCAGTCTGCGTGACCGTGGGGGCTTTGATTTCCAAACCTCAGCTATTGCAGCTTAGTGTTCTTTGCGTGCGTAGACCGACTTCTTCGTCAGGTAAATCAGCGCGGTAAAGATCGCCAGGAACACCATGACCATAAAGCCGGTGCGCTTGCGTTCTTCCAGATGCGGCTCTGCAGCCCACATCAGGAAGGCCGAAACATCCTTGGAATACTGGTCGAGCGTCTGCGGCGAACCATCATCGTAGGTCACCTGATCGTCAGAGATCGGTGGCGCCATGGCAAGGGCAGCAGCATTGGCAAAGTATGGGTTGTAGTGGGTGCCTTCAGCCACTTCCACGCCTTCCGGCGGGTCAACATATCCAGTCAGCAGCGAGTAGATGTAATCCGGGCCACCTTCCTGATACTGCGTGAAAATGTCGAACACGAACAGCGGGAAGCCACGAGTTATACCGCGTGCCTTGGCAAGCAGCGACATATCAGGCGGTGCGGCACCATTGTTCGATGCAGCAGCAGCTTCGTGGTTCGGGTATGGCGATGGGAAGTGGTCGGATGGAACAGCCTTGCGGGTGAACATTTCACCGTCACCGTTAGGCCCGTCCTGCACTTCATACTCGGCAGCAAATGCCTTTATCTGATCATCCGAGTAGCCCAGATCTTCCAGTGTGCGGAAGGAAACGAGGCTCATCGAATGACAGGCCGAACAGACTTCCTTGTAAACCTTGAGGCCACGCTGAAGCTGCCCCTTGTCGTATTTGCCGAATGGACCGGCAAAGCTCCACTCGAGATTCTTCGGCTTATGGATCGGGTAATGCGGAGTTCCACCCTCTTCATGACCTTCTTCTGCAGCAAATGCTGCACCGACGCCAAGTCCGATAGCCAAGGTCAACGACAGAACGCTTGATACAAGCTTTTTCATAATTTCAATTCCTCTCTGTCGCCACCGTTACGCCTGGGCAGACGCTGGAGCGGAAGCGGTTTTGCCACTCTTTTCCAACACTGCTTCCGTAATCGAATTCGGAATACGCCGTGGTTTTTCCACGAGGCCCAGAACCGGCATGATCACCAGGAAGAAACCGAAATAATAAAGGGTACCCAGCTGAGAGAAGCCAACATAGTTGCCCTTCAGATCGCCACCGAAGATCAGACCGATCAAGCCGCTGCCTTCAGCAGGCTGCGAACCGAGCCAGCCAAGGAAGATTGCGTTTACGACGAAGACCCAGAAAAGCATCTTGTACCATGGACGGTACACAGCCGAACGAACCTTCGATGTATCCAACCAGGGCAGGAAGAACAGAACGATGATCGCACCGAACATCACCAGAACGCCACCGAGCTTGGAATCGATCGGGCCGACATTGAAGGTGATAGCACGCAGCATGGCGTAGAACGGTAGGTAGTACCATTCTGGAACGATGTGTGCCGGGGTCTTCAGGGCATCAGCGGGAATGTAGTTGTCCGGATGGCCGAGATAGTTCGGCATGTAGAAGATGAACCAGGCATAGACGATCAGGAAGACGGAAACGCCGAATGCATCCTTGAGCGTTGCATAAGGTGTAAACGGAACCGTATCGGTCTTGCTCTTGACTTCAACACCGGTCGGGTTGGTCTGGCCGGTGACGTGCAGTGCCCATACGTGCAGAATGACAACACCTGCAATCATGAACGGCAGCAGATAGTGCAGCGCAAAGAAGCGGTTCAGCGTTGGCTGGTCAACGGCAAAGCCGCCAAGCAGGAACTGCTGCAACCATTCACCGATCAGCGGGAAGGCTGTGAAGAAGCCGGTGATAACCGTAGCGCCCCAGAAGGACATCTGACCCCAAGGCAGAACGTAACCCATGAAGCCGGTTGCCATCATCAGGAGGTAGATGACACAGCCGAGGATCCAGAGGATTTCGCGTGGCGCCTTGTAGGAGCCGTAGTAGAGACCACGGGCAATATGGAGATAAACGGCAATGAAGAAGAACGACGCGCCGTTGGCGTGCATGTAACGCAACAGCCAACCGTGGTTGACGTCACGCATGATCTTCTCGACGGAGTTAAAGGCAACCGTTGTTTCGGCGGCATAATGCATGGCCAGCACAACGCCGGTCAGGATCTGCACGATCAGCATAACCGAAAGCATAGCACCGAAAGTGTAGGCATAGTTCAGGTTGCGCGGAACCGGATAGGCGACAAAGCTGTCATAGATCAAGCGCGGCAGCGGCAGCCGGGAATCGATCCATCTTTCTAAGCCGGTGGACGGCTGATAACTGGAATGACCACTCATAATATTCTGTCCCTTTATCCGATCTTGATGACGGTATCGGATGCAAAAGCAAACGTCGGAATATGCAGGTTCTCAGGCGCTGGGCCTTTACGAATACGGCCCGCCGTATCGTAATGAGAACCATGGCAGGGACAGAACCACCCGCCGAAATCGCCAGCCTGACCGAGCGGAACGCAACCAAGATGGGTACAGGAACCGATCATCACGATCCAGTTTTCCTTTCCTTCACCAGCAGAGCGGTCAACATCCGTTGCCTGCGCGTCGGCAGCAACGTTGGCATTACGCGCAACAGGATCCTTGAGGTCAGCAAGCGCAACGGCCTTTGCCTCTTCGATTTCCTTTTCTGTACGGTTACGGATGAACACAGGCTTGCCACGCCACTTTACAGTGAGCGACATGCCGGGTTCGAGGCTGGAAACATCAACATCAATAGAAGCAAGAGCCAACGTCGATGCATCTGGACGCATCTGGTCGATGAACGGCCATGCAACAGCCGCAGCCCCGACAACACCCGCCATACCAGTTGCTAGATAAAGAAAATCGCGACGAGTGGGTTCACCCGACGCATGATTATTTGTTACGTGTTCGCTCACCGCTACACCATCCTCTGCGCTAAATGTGCCGAAAATCGCATGATTCCTCCCACTGCTATTTGATCCAAGACAACTCCATCCCAAAAAGTCCTGGCCAATATGCGCCAATCGAATTCACGCATAATTGTTTGATCGCAAAATATCCCAACCTTTGGCAAGAGGGAACACCACAATACGGCCGTAATTCCACCCTCACAGAGCATTATTTAGGCCACTGTCGTTCTCATGCCATGACATCGGGTCTTCAGCTGACGAATCAGACGCTTCACTTCCTCCGCCCGTGATTGTGCCCATGCATACCCCATGTTAACAACAGTCGCTTGTCGCTGCGGCTCGGAATGATTGATGAAAACACGGCTAACCTGCATTTTTTCTGTTTTACTGACCCTATTTCTTTTCGCCGGAAGTCTTCGTTACGTCAGGGATCACTGGCTTTTTTCATTCACCTACAGCTTCCAGCTTCACATCGGCATCGTCGGCGCACTCGCAGCCATTGTGCTATTTGTCGTTTTGAGAAGCCGTTACCTGTTGTTGCTTTTTGTCTGGGCCATCGCAATCACCGCGCATGCCGCGGTTCTACGGTATGAATTCGTTGCGCCAGCCGGCGAAACCGTTGCTGGCCAACCCTTCAAGCTGATTTCTTTCAATGTCTTGGGCGAAAATTACCGCAATGGCAAAAGCATCGCGGAATTTCTCTCCAATTCCGGCGCCGACGTCATATACGTCATGGAAGGCAGACCGCTTGCACCTTATCTGTCTCGCATTGCGAAAACTTATCCCTATCGAATGGGGTGCAGGGTCGACACGGAAACATGCGATCTTCTGGTGTTTTCAAAATATCCGCTGGAAGGCGCAAAATTCATTACCTTGAGCGATCTGCGCCGCGATCGCATGGCGGTCGCAAGGGTTACGGTCCAAGACACAACCATCAATCTGGTCGCCTTGCACGTCACGAAGCCATATTATGACGATTATCACGAGGAAGAACTGTTTGCCGCCTCAAGAATCATAAGGGCTTTAAAAGGTCCTTTGATTGTTGGAGGAGACTTCAACTCATCCAGCATCGCGCCAGATATGCGTCGTTTCCAGCAAGCCAACAATCTGCGCATCTCCAACTTCGAACCGGCAACATGGCCGATCGAGGCCGGTAAATTCGGCATTCCGATCGACCATATTTATGCCCGCGCTCCAGCAACAATGACCAATCTGAAGCGCCTGCCAGATGCCATGGGATCCAACCATTTTGGCCTCGAGGCAGAATTCATCATTCAAAAACAATAATCAGCGCTAGGTGTCGTCAACCGACATCGGCGGCAAGGAAGCCACCTGACTGGCGCTGCCAGAGTGTCGCGTAAAGCCCGCCCTGCCCGATCAGCTGATTATGTGTGCCCTGCTCCACGATGCGGCCATTGTCCATGACAATCAGCCGGTCGAGCGCCGCGATTGTCGAGAGACGATGGGCAATCGCAAGAACGGTCTTGCCCTGCATCAGATCATCGAGATTGCTCTGGATTGCCGCTTCCACCTCGGAATCCAGGGCAGAGGTTGCTTCATCCAGCACGAGGATCGGTGCATCCTTCAGCATTACCCGCGCAATGGCGATACGCTGACGCTGGCCACCCGACAATTTCACGCCACGTTCACCGACATGCGCATCAAACCCGCGCCGTCCACGCTGATCTTCCAAACGTGCAACAAAATCATCAGATTTTGCGCGCCGTACAGCCTCCACCAATTGCGCCTCGGTCGCGTCGGTGCGGCCAAACATGATGTTTTCCCTGATCGAACGGTGCAGCAGTGACGTGTCCTGCGTCACCATGCCGATATGGGCACGCAGGCTTTCCTGCGTCACCTCTGAAATGTCCTGCCCATCAATAAGGATGCGGCCACTTTCGATGTCGTAGAAACGTAATAGAAGATTGACGAGTGTCGATTTACCGGCACCAGAGCGACCAACAATGCCAACCTTCTCACCCGCTGCAACCGAAAGGTTGAGCTTGTCGATCACTGACTTTCCGTTTCCATAATGGAAGGAGACATTGTCAAAGCGGATTTCAGGACGACGCACCACAAGCTCGGTCGCATTTGGCGCATCGACGAGATCGATCGGTTTGGAAATAAGTTCCGCAGCATTCTGCACGGTGCCGAAGTTGCGCATGATGCCGTTAAACTGCGTCATCAAACGACCAAGCAGGAAGTTAAGGCGCAGCACCAGCGCCAGCGTGAACGCAACCGCACCAGAGCTGATCCGTCCATCCAGCCACAGATCGATACACAGAGCCGCCATGGAGGTGATCATCACACCGGAAAGCAAAGCCATCGACGCTCTGACACCGGTGATGAAGCGTGTGAACATCAGCGTTGTCTGCTGAAAAATATCAAAACCCTGCCGCATGTAACGATCATTGGCATCGTCGCGGCCAAACAGGCGCAGCGTCTGGATGTTGCTGTAGGCGTCAACCATGCGGCCACTCAGCATCGAGGCCGCTTCGGCCGTTTCCTTGGAATGGTAGCGGATGCGCGGCACGAAATAACGCGCCAGTAGCGAAAACACACCAACCCAGACAAAGATTACCGCCGCCAGACGCCAGTCCAGCCCACCAATAAGGACGAGGGTCGAAACGGAATAAATGCCAACGAACCACACGCTTTCCATCAGCGACGTTACTAGGTCACCCGTCGCCTGCCCGCCCGACCAGACCTTGGTGACGATTCGTCCGGAAAAGTCATTCTGGAAAAAGCTCAGCGATTGCCGTGCGACATGCATGTAGGATTGCCAACGCACCAGATTGTAGAAACCTGGCGTGATAATCTGCTGGTCGGTCAGCGCAGTCAGCAAAGCAACAACAAACCGCACCACGGCGATCAACACCAGCATGCCGACAAGTTCGGGGCCATGCTGGCTTAATAATCCCGCCCAGCCGTCGCCGGGGTTGACACTGGCAAGCACATCCACCAGCCGCCCGACGAACCAGAACAACGCAGCCTCAATGGCCGCGGTCATTCCGCCGAGAATCAGCATGGCAATAAAGGGTGCCTTGGCCTGCGAAATATAAAACCAGATAAAACCAGATGTGGTTTCAGGTGGCCTCAGATCATCCTTTCGGGCGAAAGGCTGGATCCAGTTCTCGAAAAAGTTGAAAAGCTTCGAAATCACCATGTCACGGATATAGGCCTTTTCCACGAAGACGCAAAGCAGCCTGCCACCTTATATTTTGGTAATGATCAAATACAAAAGGGCGGGGAATGCCCCGCCCTTTTGTTTGTTATTCCGCAGCAACGTCGTCATCATTGTCCTGGATGAAGCCGCCGGACTGCCGGTGCCAAAGATCGGCATAAATGCCGCCTTTTTCAACCAATTCGCCATGCGATCCAGCCTCAACGATATGGCCACGATCCAGAATGATCAGCCGGTCCATTTCTGTCAGTGTCGAAAGCCGGTGAGCAATCGCAATAACCGTCTTGCCCTGCATCAAGGCAAACAGGTTTTCCTGAATGGCAGCTTCCACCTCGGAATCGAGTGCCGATGTCGCCTCGTCCAGAATGAGGATCGGAGCATCCTTCAGGAACACACGGGCAATAGCGATACGCTGACGCTGACCACCCGAAAGCTTGACACCACGTTCACCCACCTGCGCATCGAGACCGGTGCGACCATGCATGTCCTCCAGCGTTTCGATGAAGTCCCACGCATTGGCGCGTTTTGCAGCCTCGATGATCTGCAAATCCGTTGCCCCCGGATGACCGTAAGCAATGTTGTCACGGATCGAACGGTGAAGAAGCGAGGTATCCTGCGTCACCACACCGATTAACGAACGCAGACTGTCCTGCGAAACGGTCGAGATATCCTGTCCGTCAATGGTTATACGTCCGTCTTCAAGATCATAGAAGCGCAGAAGCAGGTTCATCAGCGTGGTTTTACCGGCGCCGGAACGACCGACAAGACCAACCTTTTCACCGGCACGAATCTCCAGGGTCAGATTGTCGATAACGCCCTTTGTCCCTTCAGCCCGTGCCTTTCCGTAATGGAACTGCACATGCTCATAGCTGATGGCACCTCTTGGTGCTGCCAATGCAGGCGCATCTGCCTTGTCGACGATATCATGCGCTTTGGTCATCATGCCCATGCCGTCATAGACAGTACCGATGTTTTCAAACAGCGATGTCACTTCCCACATGATCCATTGCGACATGCCATTAACGCGCATGGAAAGACCGATCGCCACGGCAACAGCACCTGTCGTCACCGAACCGTTCAGCCAGAAATAAAGGCCGAGGCTGGCGGTCGAAAACAACACAAAGGCATTGTTGAGATCGATGAGAATGTTGAAGCCGGAAATCTTGCGCATCTGGCGATGCACGGTTTCCAGAAACATGTTCATGCCATCACGTGCATAAACCTCTTCACGCCCAGCATGTGAAAACAGCTTGATCGTCGAAATATTGGTGTAGCTGTCGACGATACGCCCGGTCATCAACGAACGCGCATCAGCCTGCTCCTTGGCCAAACGCCCCAGTTTTGGAACGAAATACACCAGAATAAGAATGTAGAAACAAAGCCATGCAAGTAGCGGCAGCACCAGACGAATGTCTGCGGCTGCAACAAGAAACAGCATCGAAACAACGAAGCTGATCGCGTACACGAACACATCGATAACCTTGAGTGCCACTTCACGGATCGCAAGGGCCGTCTGCATGACTTTGGTCGACACGCGACCCGCAAACTCGTTTGCAAAGAAGGTCATGGAGTGGCGCAGCAGAAACCGATGCATCTGCCAGCGGGCGATCATTCCAAAGTTACCAGCCAAGGTCTGGTGCATGGTCATGGTGTGCAAGGCACCCATAAGCGGCAGGGCAATCAACACAAGTGCGGCCATACCGATCAGATGCCAGCCTTCATCCTGCAGGAATGTTTCGCGGTTCGCCGTTGCTAGCCAGTCAACAATGTTACCCAAAAACTGGTAGAGCATGACCTCGGCAATAGCGATGCCCATCGACATCAAGCCAAGCAACAGCAGCCAGGGTGCAGCCGGTTTTGTATAATGCCACAGAAAGGGTAGCAACTTCGGAGCCGGAGCCACCGGCGTCGAAGAGGGAAATGGATCAAGACGTTTTTCAAACCAGCCGAACATGGCCAAGCTCCGAAGAAAATGCACCCGAAATGCGAACTCACGGAGAAAACCGGGACCGCGAACGGGAAAATCATGGAATGCGGCCACGACAGCCACATGACGATACTGAAAAGAGTGAGAAACCGCGTAAGTTCCGCGTTAACGCCTAGGCTCGAAGAAAGCCCACGGGAAACGGAAGGTGACGGCGAACAGATATATTCATGGTGAACCTCCCTTTTTGGCGTTGAAGATGCCACCTTTTAAATCAAAAAACGTTGTCTGCCTAGGGGCCACGAGACACGCTCCGTCAATATGACACTGCCCCACTGAATGGTTGTGGCTTTTCAGGCACAATCTGTCGTGGTAACCGCCTCGCAATTCTTGCAATTGGAAAACACATGCCCGACATCAGGATCGCCCTTTATCAACCCGATATTCCCGGCAACACAGGAACGATCCTGAGACTTTCCGCCTGTCTTGGCATTGCCGTCGACATCATTGAACCAGCCGGTTTTGATATTTCCGACCGCAACCTCAAACGTGCCGGCATGGACTATCTGGCCGTTGCTGCTTTGACGCGCCATATCAGCTGGACACATTTTGAAGAGTGGCGGGCAACCACTGGACGCCGTCTGGTTCTCGCCTCCACCAAGGCTGCCCTTCCCTATACAGACATCCAATACAAGCCAGACGATATTCTGTTGTTTGGCCGCGAAAGTGCCGGGGTGCCTGATCATGTGCATGACAAGGCCGATGAACGCATCATCATTCCAATGATCGAAGGTCAACGTTCCATCAACGTTGCCATGTCGGCCGCCATGATAACTGGCGAAGTGTTGCGTCAGGTTGGGTTTTAAGTCTGATTTTGACGGTCAGTCGGCAGACGGCAGGCGACGCATGGTAAATTCGATGCGATCCCCTTCCAGCTGACGCCAGCTTTCCACCTCTGTCCAGTAGGCGGCCTTGGGAAAGGCGTCGAACCATTCACGCGCCTTGGCGCGAGCATCCTCGCGGGTGAGACAAAATGTCTGGCGCACGAACATGCCGTGTTTTTTTGCGCCCTCCCCGACAAGGGCTTGTTCCCTGCGATGGGCGTTAATACGCCGTTTTAGGCCGTCCAGCGGTGGCGGTCCGGTAAATTTCGTCATGACATTCACCTCTGCCAATAGGATATTCTGGCGAAGGGCGATTGGCGAGTCGAAATTGTGCGCAAGCCTCGCGCCTGATAAAGCGGCGACAATATAGGCGAATCAACGTCAGGCGTTCGCGCGCAAAACATGCAGGAGAGCGGACATGGACCGGCCGCAAATGCCCAAGGGCTTGCCAGAAGACATTGAGGACAAGAAGGAAGCGGCACGCGCCTGGTTTGAAAGCCTGCGCGACACCATCTGCGCATCCTTTGAAAACCTGGAACGCGAACTTCAGGGACCGCTTTCTGACCAGGAACCGGGTTACTTCGTCGCCAAGGACTGGCAACGCGAAGGCGGGGCTGGCGGCGGTGGCCGCATGTCGATGATGGAAGGCCGCGTGTTTGAAAAGGTCGGCGTCCACACCTCAACAGTGCACGGCGAATTTTCGCCAGATTTCCGCTCGCAGATCCCAGGCGCCGAGGAAGATCCAACTTTCTGGGCCTCCGGCATCTCGCTAATCGCCCACCCGGTCAATCCCAACGTACCGACTGTCCATATGAACACACGCATGGTGGTCACATCCAGTCATTGGTTCGGTGGTGGTGCAGACTTGACGCCTATGCTGGCACGCCGCCGCACGCAGGAAGATGGCGATAGCCAGCTTTTCCACAAAGCCATGGAAATCACCTGTCGCCGCCATCCGGTTGCAGATTACCCACATTATAAGAAGTGGTGCGAAGACTATTTCTTCGTCAAACATCGCAATGAAGCGCGCGGTATCGGCGGCATTTTTTTCGACTGGCTGCACCCCGATGAAGAAAAGGGCGACTGGAATGCTAATTTTGCCTTCGTTCAGGATGTCGGTCGCGCCTTCAATCTGGTTTACCCGAAGATTGTACGCAGCAATTTCAATACGCCATGGACGGAAAATGATCGTGACGAGCAGCTGATCCAGCGTGGCCGTTATGTGGAGTTCAATCTGCTCTACGACCGCGGCACACTTTTTGGACTAAAAACCGGTGGCAATGTGGAATCCATCCTGTCGTCCCTGCCACCGGTCGTCCGCTGGCCATAAAATCTTCGCTGAAACGACCGGCGTGTCGGCGAAAAAACCACGATAACAATGACCTGAAACGGGTAGCAAAAACAGGCTCGTCAATCGACCCTTTATGAGTGCTCCAGAGCTGTATGGAGCACCAAAATGGCGCACGCTGGTTTGGTGGCAGTCATAATATTAATCTTCACGAATATTTCACCGAAACCCCTATAATTAGGGGTTAATGAAATGCATGAGTGGTGTTAGTCTCCAGCCAGACGTACTGGAGGAGCTATCGTCATGATTACTTCAAACAGCATGCAGTTGTCCGCGTCCCCCAAAGCCCAACCACATTCAATCGAAACACCTGAATTGATTGATCGTCTTGCGACGGAACTCCGCGCAAGCGGTGATCGTGATCTGCCACATGCGTTCTATGTGGAGCAGGTTAAACGCACCCTTTCCGGCGACATCAATCCGGAAGCACTGGTGGCGGCAAATGATGACGAGGGACTTACTCGCGTATCATCCATGTGCAGCCCATCGGTTTTCCAATGCTGGGCGATGCCTGAGTAAGCCGGAACATAACCGGTAACAGCTCGTTACATAACAGGCAGGGCTAAAAATCTGGCTTTCTTCCCTGCCTTTTGAACAGGGAGTTTCAAAATGCGACTATTTGAATGTGGCACACTGGTGCCCGGTTGCGCATGGCACACACGTGCCGACGACGACGCCGAAGTGGTGCGCCGTACAGTTGAGCACATGCGCACCGCTCATGGTGAAACGATTATTCGTGAAAACATGGTTGAGAACATCAAGGCGCGTATTCGCAGCGAAGCGAATGCGGCCTGACTTGTTAATCCTGCAGCATGGTTTTCAATCGGGCGGTCAATGCCGCCCGGTCAAGTGAGAAGTTGACCTCAACCCACTTGTCTTCCAGCGCAGAAAGCACCTCGCCCACACGCGGTCCTGCAGCAACGCCTTCTGCCAGCACATCGGCACCGGTCAACGGAAAGGCCGGCTTGACAAACGCGTTTGCTCGATTGTTGAGCGTCAATAGTCGGGCGACTTTGCGCATCGCCTCTTCACCCGCCGACACATCAGCACGGGCCGCAGCCAGCGCAAGTTTCAGCCGCATCACTACCCCATCCTTACCCTGCCGATAAAGTAGACGATCAAGTGCCGTTTCTGCCATGGTAGCGTCGGGTGTCTGGGCACCCGCCCACAACAACAGCCGGTTGGTTTCGTTTTTCGACATCCGCAGCCTGCTGGCCATGGCTTCAACTCTTGCCACGTCAGGCGGGATAATCGCCGCAAGGCGTATCAACGGGTCGACCGACCAATTCAAAGACTGCTCGGCAGCAACGAGGCCATGGATAGAATCGATGCCCCACTTTTCCGTCTCCGGCAGCACCTGCGCCAGGACGCCAGACTGCCGCATCCACAAAAGCGAACGCGACGGATCCGGTGCTGACAACAGTTTCTTCAACTCGCTCCAAACACGCTCGGCCGACAGGGTCGACAGCTTGTCTTTGGCACGTGCGCTTGCCCGGAGCCCGTCCGCGTCCGGACGACCGGACCCGTACCAGGCAAAAAACCGGAAGAAGCGCAGTACACGCAGATAGTCTTCTGCCACCCGGGTTGCCGCGTCGCCAATAAAGCGCACGGTTCGGGTTTCAATGTCTGGCAGACCATTGATCAGGTCGATAATGTTGCCTTCGACATCGGCATACAGGCCGTTGATTGTCAGGTCTCGGCGCTCGGCATCAACCTGCCAGTCGGTTCCGAACGCAACGTCAGCACGTCGGCCGTCAGTCGCCACGTCGCGGCGCAGGGTGGTTACCTCGTAACCTTCCCCCTCCAGAACCAACGTGACGGTGCCATGCTCAATGCCTGTCGGGACGGATTTGATTCCCGCATCTTTCGCCCGTTCCACCACATCCTGCGGCAGCAATGTCGTGGCAATATCGATATCGCCAACCGGCATATCCATAAGAGCATTGCGGATTGCGCCCCCCACAATCCTTGCCTCGCCGCCATCAGCGTTCAGCAGACCAAGAATGCGCTGAAGGGCCGGTTTGGAAAACCAGTCCTGCCCGGCAATGCTGTTCATGCGTATAGCCTTTCATAAATCATGCGGACGATACCCGCCGTAATGCCCCATATGTAACGTTCGCCGTAAGGCATCTCGTAGAAGTGCCTCTCATGGCCCTGAAACATCCGGCTGGCAAGCACGTGATTGTCGGGATTCATCAGAAAAGACAGCGGTACTTCAAATACCTCATCAACCTCTGCCGGGTTGAGGATCAGATCAAAACCGGGTTTTACAACAGACAGAACAGGCTTGATGCGGAAACCGGTGCCGGACACGTAATCCGGTAAAACGGCCAACGGCTCGACAAATGAACGTGGCAGCCCTATTTCTTCTTCAGCCTCCCGCAGCGCAGCAATTTCGGCATTTTCATCTTCTTCATCGATACCGCCACCGGGAAAGGCTATCTGCCCGGAATGTTTGCGCAGCGTTGACGTGCGCTGTGTAAAAATCACCCGCGCCTCATTGCCATCATCGACGACAGGCACCAGCACTGCCGCATCCTTCAGTTTGACGCCATCAATGGAAAAGCGCACGGCAGGGTTCAAACGGTGGTCGCCATTCACGCCCGCCGTCTCGAAAGAGTCTTCATTCATTGAGAGCACGCGACGGCGAAATTCGCCCGCGGAAAACTGCATCACATCACTCATTTCGACAACATATCCAGTTCATTCATCGGCATGACTGGAAAAACATCGTCACTTGATCGAACGCAGAACATCTCGGTACCGTCGATGTCCATCGCCTCTCCTAGTGCTGCCAGATCATACATAACCGCTCTTGAAACCAGGGCTTCAAGCCGACCTCGTACCAGCAGATAGGGTTTCAATTCGTGATTTTCACCGTGGATTTCAAAACGGAGCGGATTATCTTTTCCAACAGCCACCACATCCCCCACATTGGTCCGGAATGTCAGTTGTTGTTTAACACCCTCTTTCGTCACCATCATCTCGACGGCAAGAAACGGTGCATCCACCACCTTGATCCCCACTTTTTCCACAGGCGTCACAAGATATGTTTTACCATCTTCGTCTTTTCGCAAAACAGTGGAAAACAGCCGTACCAGCGGCGCCCGGCCAATGGGCGTGCCCATATAAAACCAGGTGCCATCCGCCCTGATTTCCATATCGAGATCACCACAAAATGGTGGATTCCAGCGCTCGACTGGGGCCGGCCCACGCGGTTTATCACCCGTTTGCTCCGCTGCGCGAGAAATCAGGGCAGCAAGACCTGCCGCATCTTTCGCCGAATTTATCGTTTCGCTTGCCATATTCGAGTCCCGCTTTACACGTAATGGAACATGAGTAACGAGATAGTCATTTGAAACATGCTTGTCAGCCGTCAGGATGGCAATAAGCTATATGCAGTGCAGAAAACGACTTAAACTATGCCGCGTAACAGCGTGCAGCGGTTATACGGCCATGGTATACGATAAAACAATGACTTACAGCACGTTACTTGGATATGATGAACCGAAACGTGATTTAAAGCCACGATTCGCCGGAACCGCAGGATGAGCCGAACGGTTCGATGAAAATGTTGAGGAGAGCGACATGGGCATGATGAACACCAGCGAAGCCCTCGATGAAAAGGCGATTATCGCGGCAGCCGAAAAGGCGCTGGCAGATATTGCAGCCATCCGGGCTGATGTTTCCAAGGTCATTTTCGGTCAGGAAAAAGTCGTCCAGAATACCTTGCTCGCCATTTTGTCTGGTGGCCACGCGCTGCTGGTCGGTGTTCCCGGCCTTGCCAAGACAAAGCTGGTGACGACGCTTGGCACGACACTTGGCCTTGATGCCAATCGTATCCAATTTACACCCGACCTCATGCCGTCAGATATTGTCGGTTCGGAAGTGATGGACCAAGATGAGAGCGGGCGCCGCTCTTTCCGTTTCATCAAGGGACCGGTCTTTGCCCAGCTGTTGATGGCCGACGAAATCAACCGCGCCAGCCCGCGCACCCAGTCCGCTTTGCTGCAATCCATGCAGGAATACCACATTACCGTCGCGGGCCAACGTTATGATTTGCCCAAACCATTCCACGTTCTGGCCACCCAGAACCCACTGGAGCAGGAAGGCACCTACCCACTTCCAGAAGCCCAGCTTGACCGCTTCCTTCTGCAAGTCGACGTTGATTATCCGGACCTTGCCGCCGAGCGCCAGATCCTGCTCGACACCACCGGCACCACATCAGGTGAAGCACGCCGCGTGATTGACGCGGAACGCCTGATAGAAATCCAGACCCTCATTCGCCAGATGCCTGTCAGCGACAAGGTTGTTGATGGCATCCTGTCACTGGTGCGTTCGGCACGTCCCGGTCACGGCAATGCACTGACCGACAAGAATGTCGCCTGGGGTCCAGGCCCACGTGCCGGCCAGTCGCTGATGCTGACGGCGCGTGCGCGTGCGCTTTACGAAGGCCGTCTCGCGCCGTCGCTGGACGATGTTTATGCCCTTGCGGAACCTGTACTGGAACACCGCATGGCATTGACCTTCGCTGCCAGAGCCGAGGGCATGTCGGTTCGTGATGTAATTGCAGGACTTGTGGCGCAAGCCAAAGGCTGACCCTCAGGGGCAGAAAAGGAGCGCAAGTGGCATCCATTGGTCAGATCGTCGAGAAGACCCCAGGCCCCGAGGTTCTGGCGCGCGCGCGCCAGCGCGCAAGTCTGGTGCCGGATTGTATGGTGGAAGCCAAACGCATCGCCAACACTGTGATTGCCGGCTGGCACGGCCGCCGCAAACGTGGCATCGGTGAGAACTTCTGGCAATTCCGCCCCTATGCCGAGGGTGAAAGCCTGTCTCGCATCGACTGGCGCCGCTCCGCCCGCGATGATCATACCTATGTGCGTGACCGGGAATGGGAAGCAGCCCATACAATCTGGTTGTGGGCCGACCTGTCGCCATCGATGATGTTCAAGTCGACACTGTCACCGGTATCGAAAGAAAGCCGGGCATTGGTGCTGATGCTGGCATTGGCGGAAATTCTGGCCCGCTCCGGTGAAAGGATCGGTTGTCCCGGCATCATGGAACCGGTCTCGGCACGCAACGCCGCCGAACGACTGGCCGCTGCCCTCATGCATGCACCAATGACTGGCGGCTTGCCGGAAACCAACATGATCAAGGGCGCAAGCGATATCGTGCTGATCGGCGACTTCCTGGATGATGCGGCAAGTGTCATGGAGCGTATTTCGCCCTTAGCACGCCGTGGTTTACGCGGACATGTGGTGGAAATTGCCGACCCCGCAGAAGAGACTTTCCCCTACAGCGGCAGAACCGAATTTTCCGATCCCGAAACCGGTGAGAAGCTGGTGTCAGGCCGCGCCGAAACCATCAAGCAGGATTATACCCGCGCCTATTTCGCCCGCCGTGATGCGCTTGGTTCAGCACTGCGTCGCATGGGCTGGAATTTCGTGTTTCACCGCACCGACCATCTGGCATCCGAAGCGCTGGTGACGATGCACATGTATCTGTCCGGTTCTCCGGCCGGTGCTGTAGGTGGAGGTCGCACATGAGCGCCCTGCCTTTCCTCTTCACCAATCCCTATATTCTCATTGGTCTCGCTGCCCTGCCCGCCATCTGGTGGCTGTTGCGGCTGACGCCTCCACGCCCCAAGGCGGAGGTCTTTCCACCACTCAAAATCCTTGCCACGGTATTGAAACGTGAGGAAACGCCGTCGCAAAGTCCTTGGTGGCTAACCTTGCTGCGCATGGTTCTGGCGGCCTTGGTCATTCTGGCACTGGCCGATCCCGTCCTTAACCCGCGCAACACGTCCGTGGCCAGTGGTGGTCCGCTGGTGTTGGTGGTCGATAATGGCTGGGCGACCTCCATTGACTGGGAACGTCGCGTGCAGACCGTATCGGCGATCATAGACGATGCCGAGCGGGCCGATGTGCCGGTGTCGATCAGCTTTACCGCCGAAACCAGCAATGACGCCGTGCCGACAACCGCGGCTGTGGCGCGCGAAAAACTGGCCGCTGCAAAACCGCGGCCCCTGGTTCCAGACCGGTTCAAGACCGCAGAATCCGTGACCGAGGCATTGAACGGCACCTCGCCCGGTACATTGGTTTTTGTCGCAGATGGCATTGCAACGCCAACGGATCAGGACGCACTGGCTGATCTTGCCAGCCTCTCACCTTCGGAGCTACGGTTGATCGAAGGTGACGGCAAACAGATTTCCGCCATTACGACTGCCACCAATGGCGCCGATTCCATGTCGCTTTCCATTGCCCGCCTGAACACAACGGATGCAGAAAATCTGACGGTGAATGCGCAGGACAGCCAAGGCCGCACGCTTGGCGCCGGAACGGCAGCTTTTGCCGCTGGCGCTGATGAGGCAACCGGCACCATCGAAGCGCCTTTCGAACTGCGTAACGATTTCGCCCGTCTTTCGATCGAAGGTCTGTCAACAGCAGGTTCCGTGCATTTGCTGGATGATGGTTTTCGCCGTCGCCGTGTCGCACTGCTTGCCGGCGATACCGGCAGCGACTTCCAGCCGCTGCTGCTGCCATTGTTTTACATCAGCCGCGCCCTGCAGCCCTATGCCGACCTGATCGAGCAGAGACAGCCTGACCTTTCGGTTGCCATTCCTGAAATCTTGCAGGCTAACCCCTCCGTCATCGTCATGGCCGACATTGGTCGCCTGCCAGCCGAAACCTATGAGCCGCTACAACGCTGGTTGCAGCGTGGTGGCACATTGATCCGTTTTGCTGGTCCACGCCTTGCCGCAGCCCCCGCCGATGACCCGCTGGTACCGGTAACCCTTCGTCAGGGTGAGCGCACCCTGGGTGGCGCCCTGTCATGGGCAGAACCACAGCCGCTTGCCGATTTCCCTAACTTTGGTGCGTTCGCGGGCATGCCAAAAGCCGACGGTGTGTTGGTCAAACGCCAGGTGCTGGCAGAGCCAACACCTGATCTCGCAGAACGGACATGGGCAAGCCTTGCCGATGGAACGCCATTGGTAACCATGCGTGAAAACGGCGCCGGCCGCATCGTGTTGTTCCACATCAGCGCGGAAGCCACATGGTCGGACCTGCCGATTTCTGGACATTTCGTGGAAATGCTACGCCGTCTCGTACAATTGTCAAAAGCCGCGGGAGCAACAGCAGAAGGCAGCGCCGTTGGCAGCCTTGCCCCTTATCGCCTGCTGATGGCAGATGGCACACTGACCACTGAAACCGGTACGGCACGTCCGCTGGAAAACCGTCCCGGTCAAACGCCGATCGCAAATTTCGAAACCCCACCCGGCCTGTACGGCACAGAGGATGGCTTCGTGGCCCTCAACCTTTTACCAGCAGGTGCAAAACTTGCGCCGCTGGATGCCTCGCTTGCCAATCTGCCTGTGCTGCGCGAAGGGTTGATCGGTGAAACAGCCCACTCCCTGCGCCCCGCTCTGTTCATTGCGGCATTCCTGCTGCTGATCGCCGACAGCCTGATCATGCTATTCATAAATGGTGCCTTTGCCCGTCTTCCCCGTGCCAGAGGCTCGGCTGCTGCCGTGATGCTTGCCTTCATGGCAGCACTGTCAATACTGGCACCGGACACGGCCCGTGCTGATGATCCGAAACCCGGCGATGAAGCGATTTTTGAACGGCTTGACACCACGCACCTCGCTTACGTCATCACGGGTGAAAGTGATGTCGATGACATCTCGAAGCGTGGTCTGCAGGGCCTGAGCGAGTTCCTGACCTGGCGCACGACGCTGGAACCCGGCGCACCGGTTGGTCTTGATATTTCAAAGGATGAATTGTCCTTCTATCCGATCATCTATTGGCCGATTTCTGCCACCGCACCGATGCCATCCAGTGCCGCGATCTCCCGCATCGATGCCTATATGCGCGCCGGCGGCACTGTGTTGTTTGACACACGCGACCAATTCACCTCGCTGGGCAACGGTGGTGGTACCAGCGCCAATGGCGAACGCCTTCAGGCCATTCTCGCCAATATCGACATCCCACCGCTGGAACCAACACCGGAAGATCACGTACTGACCCGTTCATTCTATCTGCTGACCAACTTTCCCGGCCGTTACAACGGCAGCCCGCTTTGGGTCGAATCCCGCCAGGATTCTGGAAAGACCACGTCCGGCCTGTCTTCGTCAGGCGATGGCGTGACACCTATTCTGATCACCGGCAATGATTTTGCGGGCGCATGGGCGATTGACGACAATGGTGCGCCTTCGCTGCCAACCGTGCCTCCGGATGAAGTGCAGCGTGAACATGCGTTCCGCTCTGGCGTGAATATCATGATGTATATGTTGACCGGCAACTACAAGGCAGATCAGGTGCATGTGCCTGCCCTGCTGGAAAGACTGGGGCAATGATATGACACTGACTTTTGCTCCCTTCCTCCCGTCGTTTGCCATTATCATACTCGCCGTTGCAGCCCTGTTGCTGTTCGTCCTGGGACTGTGGCGTGGTGTGCGCGGCGCATGGCTGCGCGGTATTGCGCTTGCCGCCCTGCTGCTTGCCATTCTCAACCCGCTTCTGACACAGGAGGAGCGTGAGCAGCTTTCCACCATTGTGCCTGTCATCGTTGACCGTTCGCAAAGCCAGGATACGGCGGAGCGTACAAAGATGACAGATGATGCACTGGCGCA
Source organism: Rhizobium sp. CG4 (assembly GCF_023701965.1). Taxonomy (NCBI): domain Bacteria; kingdom Pseudomonadati; phylum Pseudomonadota; class Alphaproteobacteria; order Hyphomicrobiales; family Rhizobiaceae; genus Rhizobium; species Rhizobium sp. CG4. The sequence continues at coordinate 489,909 of NZ_JABAEG010000001.1, forward strand.
GTTGCAGGATCGTCTGTCGCGGTTCCCGCGCATCGAGCCGCGCATTGTCGAGGTGCAGGATGATGGCACCAGCGATACGCCATCGACACGCCTGTTTTCCTCGCTCAATTCCGCAATATCAGATGTATCACCATCTCGGGTTGGCGGTGCCATTTTCCTCAGCGACGGCCAGATCCATGACATTCCAAACCCCGGTCAGGACCTTGGTTTCAAGGCACCGATCCATGGGTTGATCACCGGCAAGGCGGACGAGTTCGACCGGCGTATCGAAGTGGTTCGTGCACCGCGCTTCGGCATTGTCAACGAAAACCAGCAACTGACCTTCCGGGTGTTTGATGATGGTCGCAGCCAAGGCGGCCCGGCAGAAGTTACCATCCGCATGAATGGCGAAGAACTGGCAAAGGTACAGGCAACACCCGGACAACCGACACCGTTCGATTTCAAAGTGCCACGTGGTGGCAACAACGTCATGGAATTCTCGGTCGCCGAACTGCCGGGAGAAGTCACCACAGCCAACAACCGCGCTGTGCATCTGATTGAGGGCATTCGCCAAAACCTGCGTGTACTCCTGGTGTCGGGTGAGCCCCATGCCGGGGAACGTGCATGGCGCAACCTGCTGAAATCCGACGCTTCGGTTGACCTCGTTCATTTTACCATTCTGCGCCCCCCGGAAAAGCAGGATGGGACACCGATCAACGAGTTGTCCCTGATTGCCTTCCCGACCCGTGAGCTTTTTGTTGAAAAGATCGAGGATTTCGACTTGATCATTTTCGACCGTTACCAGCATCGCGGCGTGCTGCCGATCCTGTATTATGATTACATTGCCCAATATGTCGAAAAGGGCGGCGCCCTTCTGATCGCGGCGGGACCAGAACATGCCGGACAGGATTCCATTGCCCTGACGCCGCTTGCCAGCGTTCTGCCAGCCAATCCGACCGGCCAGATGCACAATTCCGCCTTCTACCCTCGCCTTTCTGAAGCGGGTAAAAAACATCCGGTCACGCGCGGCCTTGAAGGCTCTGGTGATGAACCGCCGGCCTGGGGTCGCTGGTTCCGCACCGTCAGTGTTGATCCTCCGGCCGGTCAGACAGTGATGCTGGGCGATGGACAAGACCCGCTGCTTGTGCTGAACCGCCAGGGCGAAGGCCGTGTGGCTATGCTGTTGTCCGATCAGGGCTGGCTGTGGGCGCGTGGTTTTGAAGGTGGCGGCCCGCACGTGTCGCTTTACCGGCGCATTGCCCACTGGCTGATGAAAGAGCCGGAACTGGAAGAAGAGGCTCTCACCGGCCGGGCCAATGGCCGCACACTTGAGGTCACCCGCCAGACGATTGGCGATGATCCCGGTCAAGCAACGGTGAAGTTTCCATCCGGCAAAACAGAAACCATGGCGTTTACCGAAGCTGGTCCCGGCCTTTACAAGCTGGAACAACGCATGGACGAAACCGGCCTGTTTGAAATCACCAATGGCGAATTCACAACACTGGTGCATGTCGGTGCCGTTGATGCGCCGGAATTCAAGGCGATGATTTCAACAACCGAAACACTCGCGCCGCTGGCTGGGGAAACAAAAGGCAGCGTGCACCGCGTTGCCGACAATGACGGCCGTCTCACCCTGCCGGACATTTTGCCTGTGCGCGGTGAAGTGCGTGTCCCCGACAACAACCGCATGCTGATCAGCATGACCAATGAAACGGTGCTGACCGGCGTGAATACCCTGCCGCTGTTTGCCGGTTTTGCGGGATTGGGCGTGCTGCTGTTTGCCTTTGCCGCCGTGTGGTGGCGTGAAGGTCGCTGATATCTGTTTCAGTAAATATCGATCAAAGAAAAAGACCTGACAGATTGCTCTGCCAGGTCCTTTTGTTGGATCCTTCAAGTTAAGAACGTAAACTCAGGCAAAAGCCCTTTGAGGTTCCTCATAGGTATCCTCTTCGGCGTCCGGCATTGCCATCACGGCTTCACATTGCCGCCAGCCAATCACGCCCTTCAGCCGCGCATGAACATCTTGGCCAAGGGGCACAACCAGCACCCGGTTCGGATCAACAGGCCCCGGAAAATCCAGCGCCTTATAGCTGACCTTCTCAAAGCCGAGCGGCATGTAATAAGGCGGGTCACCAATCAGGATAACAGCTTCCGAACCCTTGCGTTTTGCCGCCTCGATAGCAATCCGCACCAGTTCCCGGCCAATGCCCATGCTCTTGTGGGATGGCCGCACGGCAAGTGGTCCCAACATATGTCCTTTGACACCACCGGCCAGCACCGGCGTCATCCGCACGGAGGCAATGGTTTCACCGTCGTCAGCACAAATGAATGACAAGGTCCGGTCATGAGGCCCCTGCTCGCGAATGCGCGCTGCTGCACGGGTGTGACGGCCCGGACCAAATGCTTCTTCGTTGATGATTTCGATGGCAGCATCGTGAGATGCGTGCTCGGTAAGGTAGACCAGATCGTGCTTGGACATTAAAAGACCCGAACCAAAAAGCGGACATGACAATAGCGACAGCTACGCCTCAAGAGGCGTTTAAGAGCGTCAGCGTCGTCGGAGCATCCGTGGTTCAGTCATTGAAATCGATCAATCCTTAAAAGTTGGTTTTGCCTGATATCAGGATTCATGGGGAGCGTCCAGCCTTAATTGAACACGTGCTTCCATCATAATTGTGAACGGCACAGAACGCAGTGTTCACGATTAGGGTATCGATTACATGATGAAATAGCCTATCTTGTGACCAGAGAAAAATTGAAACAGGAGGTTGCACCATGGGTATGCTGGTGGAAGGTGTCTGGAAAGACGTTTGGTATGACACAAAGGAAACCCGTGGCCATTTCAAGCGCAGCGCATCGCAGTTTCGTAACTGGATTACCGCAGACGGCGAGCCCGGCCCATCTGGTAAGGGTGCCTTCAAGGCGGAAAAAGACCGCTATCATCTCTACGTATCGCTGGCCTGTCCCTGGGCACATCGCACACTGATCTTCCGCAAGCTCAAAAAGCTGGAAGATCTGATTTCCGTTTCAGTCGTCGATCCGCTGATGCTGGAAAACGGTTGGGAGTTCAAACCTGAGGCTGACCGCACACCGGGCGCCACACAGGACCATCTGTTCGGCTCGTCCACGCTCTGGCAGGTCTATGTCAAAGCGGATCCCAACTATTCCGGTCGGGTCACTGTGCCAGTCCTCTGGGATAAAAAGAACAACACCATCGTTTCGAATGAATCGGCGGAAATCATCCGCATGTTCAACAGCGCCTTCAACGGCCTGACAGGTTCGAAAGAAGACTTCTATCCCCAGGCCTTGCAGCAGCAGATCGACGAGCTCAATACCCTCATCTACGACACCGTGAACAACGGTGTTTACAAGGCCGGTTTTGCAACGACACAGGAAGCCTATCAGGAAAACGCCATCAAGGTGTTTGAAACGCTTGATATTCTGGAAGCACGGTTGAAACAGCAACGCTTCCTGTTTGGCGCAAACCAGACCGAGGCTGACTGGCGGCTGTTTACCACACTGGTGCGGTTTGATGCGGTGTATGTCGGGCACTTCAAGTGCAACATTCGCCGCATTGCCGACTACCCCAATGTGAGCGGTTATCTGCGCGATCTCTATCAGACACCGGGTGTCGCCGAGACGGTCGATATGCGCCATATCAAGGAGCATTATTATCGTAGCCACACGATGATCAACCCAACTGGCATTGTTCCGGTAGGTCCAGCCATCAATCTTGAAATGGCACATAACCGGCAGGCATTGGTTTAATCCCCGCGCCTACCAGTAATCCGAGACAGTGATCTCACCCTTCAATTCCTGCAGACGGCGGCGCGTTGCCGCCGTTGCATCCTCGGGCAAATTGTCCGGATCAAAAAAACCGCTTTCCTTGATTTCCCAATCCGCCAGCCGTGGTGCCGTCTGCTCGACATTCAACCGGTAGAGCACAACATGGTCGCGCCTGCTGGCCTTGTTGTTGAAATAGACATGGAAAATCTCCGGCGTGCTGGTCGCCGTCAGATTGCCCTCCTCGCGAATTTCCTTGTGCAGCGCTTCGATCACTGTTTCGCCGCGCTCAACGCCGCCACCGGGCAGATACCAGCCCGGCAAATAGGAATGGCGCACAAGAAACACCCGACCTTGTGCGTCAAAACAGGCCGCCCGCACCCCCATTGTCATGCCACGCGTTACCAGGAACACCGCATGCAGGATGCGTGTCACAATCCACGTCAACAAACTCTGTTTTTCGGAGGAACCTTTTTCGCTCATTCTGCCTTTCCGATCATGGCCAAAAACAATTCCGTTTCATGATCTTATGCGTTATGTCTGCCACCATGTTCAAACTCGCGCATATCTCAGATGTCCATCTTGGACCCCTGCCCAAGCTTACATTCCGTGAACTGGCGTCTAAACGCATTACAGGATTTGTGAACTGGCATCGCAACCGTCGCAAGCACCTTTTCACAGATACGCTGGAAAAACTGCTGGATGATCTGGAGGCGAAGCAGCCCGACCATCTGGCGATAACCGGTGACCTCGTCAATCTTGCGACCGGCATTGAAATTCGTGCTGCCGCCGATTGGCTGGAAGAAGTGGGCGAACCATCGTCTGTCTCCGTGGTTCCGGGCAACCATGATGCCTATGTCCCCGGTGCGCACGACAAGGCCATGAACGCATGGTACCCCTATGTGCGCGGGGATGGCGACCCCGAAGACTGGGATGAAGATCGCAAGATTTTCCCCTATATGCGCGTTCGCGGCCCGGTCGCCCTGATTGGCTGCTCGACATCCATTGCCACCCCGCCCTTTTCAGCGACCGGTTATTTCGGCCGCAGGCAAGCGCGTGCGACAGCGGAACTGCTGAAAAAGGCGGGCGAGATGGGCCTGTTTCGTGTGTTGATGATCCATCATCCGCCAATCCGTGGCGCAGCTGCCACCCACAAGCGCATGATCGGCATTCGCCGTTTCGCCGGCGCCGTTTCAACGGGTGGCGCAGAGTTGGTGCTGCATGGCCACACACATCTGAACACGGTCTATTGGCTCAATACCCACCATGGGCAGGACCATATTCCGGTGGTTGGCATCGCCTCGGCTTCCCAAGGTCCCGGCGGAAAAAAACCGCGTGCCAGTTATAACTTGTTCAACATATCAGGCGAACAGGGCGCATGGAACGTAACCTGCGAACGCCATTCGCTCAACGAGGCAGCAACGGCCATCGAATTTGAGGATGTCAGGGTATTCTATGAAAATGGCCGGGTGATAGGTTTCCCGCCGCCGGAAGCTTAAGCTCCAAACAGCAAAACGTTTATTTTTAGATCAGCGACCGTGGCGCTGTAACTTTACGTCTGACTTTAAGCTGCCGATTCAACACCTTAAATCAAAGTCAGGTTTGCCATACCCGGGACAAGACCGGGCATGGCAATGTGAGGTGTAAAAGCCTTATGCGTTTTTGGCGCGCTCTTGCAGAACGCGGTTGGCAGCCGAAACAATTGCTTCGAGCGAGGCCGCCACGATGTTGGTGTTGACGCCAGCACCGTAGAGCTTGCCGCCATCATACTCAGCTTCGACATAGGCGATGGCCGATGCATTGGAACCATGCTGCAGCGAGTGTTCGGAATAGTCGTTTACCGACAGGTCAACGCCCAGATAGACAGACAAAGCGTTGATGAAGCCATCGATCGGACCGGTACCCTTGCCTTCAATCCGCTTGACCTCACCGCGGTCCATGATTTCGGCAGCGACCACACGCACGCCTTTGAAATCGCCGGCAGGATAGGTGTGATGATCAACGAATTTCAAACGTGCGTCAGGCTGGGTCACGTAACGCTCGATGAAACGCTCATAGATCCGCTTGGCTGGCAGCTCCACACCTTCTTCATCGGTAATGCGCTGAATATCCTCGCGGAACTCCACCTGCAGATTGCGCGGCAGGTTGATGCCGTAATCCTGCTGCAGAATGTAGGCGATACCACCCTTGCCCGACTGTGAGTTGATGCGAATGATCGCCTCGTAGGAACGGCCAACGTCCTTCGGATCGATTGGCAGGTAAGGTACTTCCCAAACGCCGGTATTGGACTGCTTGATTGCCTTCATGCCCTTGTTGATCGCATCCTGGTGCGAGCCGGAGAACGCAGTATAGACCAGTTCACCAACATAGGGGTGACGCTCAGGGATCGCCATTTCGTTGGAATACTCATAGACCGACTTGATGCGTTCGATGTCGCGGCAATCCAGTTCAGGGTCAATGCCCTGGGTGTACATGTTCAATGCCAGCGTCACCACGTCGACATTGCCGGTGCGCTCGCCATTGCCGAACAACGTGCCTTCCACGCGGTCAGCGCCAGCCATCAGGCCCAGTTCAGTTGCCGCGATGCCCGTGCCACGGTCATTGTGCGGGTGCAGGGAAATGATGACGTTTTCGCGGTTATCAATGTTGCGGCACATCCATTCGATCTGGTCGGCATAAATATTTGGCGTTGCCATTTCGACCGTCGAAGGCAGGTTCAGAATCAGCTTGTTGTCAGCGGTGGGTTTCACCACCTCGATCACCGCGTTGCAGATTTCCAGCGCCACTTCCAGTTCGGTGCCGGTAAAGCTTTCCGGAGAATATTCAAAACGGTAACCGCCACCGGCCTTCTCGGCCATGTCAGTAATCATCTTGGCGGCATCAACCGCAATCTGCTTGATGCCATGCACATCCTTGCCGAACACCACGCGGCGCTGCAATTCCGATGTCGAGTTGTAGAAATGGATGATCGGTTTTTTGGCACCAACCAGAGATTCAAACGTGCGGGTGATCAGTTCAGGGCGGCACTGCACCAAGACCTGCAAGGATACGTCGTCAGGCACACCGGCCTCTTCCACGCACCAGCGTGCAAAATCGAAGTCGGTCTGAGACGCCGAGGGAAAACCGATTTCGATTTCCTTGAAACCCATTTCCAGCAACAGCTTGAACATGCGCGCCTTGCGATCATGTCCCATCGGGTTGATCAGCGACTGATTGCCATCGCGCAGGTCAACCGAACACCAGATCGGTGCCTTGGTAATGGTCTTGGATGGCCACGTGCGGTCAGGAATATTGATGGTTGGATAGGGACGATACTTCGCAGCTGCGTCAGACATGCCATTTGCGCTGGTGATGATCTTCGAGTCCATGTTACTTCCTCCTTGCGCATCCGTGGCTTGGGAACCAACGTTAGATGCGCGCCCTCAAGCGGGCAAAAAATCCAGTATGTACAGAAATTTCGTATGAGGAGCGTTTGCGCCAGCGGGCTTTCGGCCGCCGGGCGCTCCTCACTGGACCCGGCAACCGCGTGTAAGGTCGAGGCTACGAAGCGAGAGTGCACCGCATGGGCAAGCATTCGCAGAAATCTGCGCATTCATGCCGGAAAAGGTCGCGGAGCAAGTAATCATGCGTTCGCTTATAATTGCCGAAAGATTCTGATGCAAGCGCATCTTTAATTTTTCATTCGTTTCACGAAACGCGTCAAAACCATCATCAGGCCACCAGCCATCAGCCCCCAGAAAGCACCGGAAATGCCGCCGAACGACAGGCCTGAGGCCGTGATCAGGAAGGTGATCGCTGCCGCTTCCCGCGTGTCAGGTTCCTTAAAGGCCGCAACGGCAGAACCGGAGAATGCACCGACCAGCGCCAGGCCAGCCACCGCCTGAATGAGAATCGGTGGAGCGAGCGCCACAAAGGCCGTTACCACACCGGCCAGCAGACCGAGAATGATATAACCAACCCCGCCAATGATCGCCGCCCAGTAACGGCGCTTCGGATCGGCATGGGCATCTTCACCCGCACACATCGCAGCAGTAATCGCCGCAAGATTAACGGCGTGGCCGCCAAATGGTGCGGACAGCAGCGAGAAGAAGCCAGTCGTGGCAAACAACGGGCCGGGCTGCGGGTCATAATGATTGACCTTCAATACCGCGATCCCCGGAATGTTCTGCGATGCCATGGTCACGATGAACAACGGCAATGCAATCGAGATCAGGGCCTGCAGATTAAACGATGGCGTTACAAATTCCATTGGCGGTTTCAGTGACTGTGAAATGCTGTCCAGTGCGCCTGCGGGAATATCGACACCAAAAACCATCACCAGCACAAAGGCCAGAAGGGCAGCAGGCACGGCAAACAGGCGCTTGAACGCACCAACCACGATCCATGCCAATATGATCGGCAGACCAAGCGCCGGATTAAAGCCGATGGCCTTGATCGGTGCAAAACACAGGCCGATGATGACGCCGGATAACATGGCATTGGCCAAAGGCGCTGGAATGCATGCCACAGCGCGGCCGAGCGGCTTGAAAAGACCCGCAATGATGATCAGCACGGCACAGATGATGAAGGCACCAACAGCAGCAGAAAAACCGCCCTCAACCACGCCTGTCGTCGCCAGCAGTGCGGCACCGGGCGTCGACCATGCAATACTGACCGGCAATCGGGTGGCGACCGACAAGGCAATCGCGCAAAACCCCATCGACACGGAAAGCGCCATCAATCCGGAGGCTGCCTCGAAATCCGTGGCTCCAACGCCTTTTAGCCCCTGCAACACAACGGCAAAGGAACTGGCAAAGCCAACAAATGCCGTAAGGCAGCCCATGAACAGGCTTTGAACGGAAAAATCTTTCAACATGGCAGGGACTCGGGACAGCGTGTGATTGTACCTATCACAGATCAAAAAAACGCATGAGACGCAAGGGAGCCCTGCCCGACAGCTGAAACGGAAACATAAGCTAAGCTACGGGTCGCAGAAAAACAAAAGCCCGCACAGGTTTTCACCAGTACGGGCTTTTAAAACGTCAACAGTCCAACAGATTACAGTTCGGACTGGTTTTCCACGATGCGGCTTGTCAGACCGTAGTCCTTGGCTTCTTCAGCCGACAGCCAGTAATCGCGGTCGATGTCCTTGGCGATCTTTTCTTCCGTCTGGCCGGTGGCCTTGGAGAAGATCTTGATCAGGCGCTGGTTCATCTTGATGATTTCGCGTGCCTGGATTTCGATGTCCGATGCCATGCCGCGTGTGCCACCAGATGGTTGGTGAAGCAGGAAACGGGTGTTTGGCAGGCAAAGGCGGCGTTCTTTCGGCACAGAAACATAGATCAGTGCGCCAGCAGATGCAACCCAGCCGGTACCGATGATCCAGACCTTCGGCTTGATGAACTTGATCATGTCGTGGATGCTGTCGCCAGACTCCACGTGACCGCCAGGAGAATTGACGTAAACGCGAATGTCTTCGTCGCTGGCTGCGGCAAGTGCCACAAGCTGCGTGCAGACCTTCTGCGCCAATTCCTGGGTAATGCCGCCATAAATGAAGATAGAACGCGACTTGAAAAGATTCGCTTCCGTTTCCTTACCGATCGGCAGTTCCTTGCTCTTGTCGTCGTCTTCTTCGTTCATACACGGATCTCCAACGTAATTCGTCTGCCCTTCGGACATAGTGTGATTTGTGTCGTAAAACAATGAGCGAAAAAGACAAGGCGCAGAACTGTATAATAAACAGCACACCGGCAAATGGCGCATGGACAGCAAGTTCACGCTTACGATATCGTTAAAATCATACCGCTGCGCCGATTTGGGAGGAGCGTCCGCAGCGGCTTGATGCCATAAAATACTGAGAGGGAACAATGTTCAAACGTATTTCAATTGCCGCCGCAGCACTCGCCGCAACCACTCTGCCAGCCTTCGCCCACCTGAACCCCGAAGAACACGGCTCGTTCATGGCCGGTTTTTCCCATCCGCTTTTTGGTGCCGACCACATTCTTGCGATGGTTGCCGTCGGAATCTGGGCCGCACAGATTGGTGGACGCGCGCTTTGGGTCGTTCCATCCGCCTTCGTTGGCACCATGGCGATCGGCTTCATGATGGCACTTGGTGGCATTGATCTGCCATTTGTGGAGCCGGCCATTCTCGCCTCCGTGATTGCACTTGGCCTTCTGGTTGCCATGGCAGCCCGCTTCCCCGTCTCGGCCGCAGCCGCCGTGGTTGGCATTTTTGCGCTGTTCCATGGCCACGCCCATGGCGGCGAACTGGGCAGTGCCGGCGCACTTCAATTCGGCGTCGGCTTTGTTATCGCCACAGCGCTGCTGCATGTGGCCGGTATTGCTGCCGGTCTCGGTGTCAGCCGCCTTGGCACAGTCGCCAGCCGTATCATCGGCGCGCTCACGGCACTTGCTGGCTTGACACTGGCCTTCGGCGGCTGAAGCATTACAAAAATTTAAACCTCTGGCAGCTTTGAAAAGTCGGATTTAGCGCCTACCTCCTTATCGATACGTTTCTTTGTTCGGTAAGGAGGCATACATGTCGCCGGAAGAAACCAAACTGCTGACCGCCCTGTTCGACAGGGTCAGAACCGCATCATCCACACCGCGAGACAGCGATGCGGAGATCTTGATTGAACGCGCCGTGCGCGATCAGCCAACCGCTCCCTATTATCTGGCGCAAGCGGTCATCGTGCAGGAAAAGGGGCTTGAAGCCGCCGCTGCTCATATTGCTCGGCTTGAAGAGCTTATTCATCAACTGGAATCCGGCAACGCTGATCCGCACCACACCCAGCAAGGTGGCTTCCTGAGTTCAATATTCGGTTCCAGTCAACCACAGGCAACAGCCCCTGCCCCAGCCGCCGCACCACCGACGACAAACTATCGCAATGACACAGCCGACCCAACTGCCGGTCCGTGGGGTCGCGCGCAAAGCCAGCAACCACAAGCACAACAACCAACTGGCCCATGGAGCCCGCAACCCGCAGCACGTTCTGCGGGCGGCAGTTTCCTGCAGGGTGCGTTGGGCACGGCAGCAGGTGTGGCGGGCGGCATGTTGCTCGCCAATTCATTGAGTGGAATTTTCGGCAATCACATGTCGTCTCTGGGCTTAGGATCGCCCGTCTCCGGCAACGCACCGGTCGAGGAAACCGTCGTCAACAACTACTTTGGCAATGACACGCCAGATCAGACCGCAGGGTCTGACAACAACGGCAATGAAATCCAGCAAGCCGATGACGACAGCGACAATGATGACGACAGTGCAGACATGGATTTTGATTCAGGCGACGACGGTTCATTCGCCTGAACCCATTTTGCTCGATTGTCAGCCACGACCACGGTAGGTCGGCACGCCCTGATCCGGAAGCCAGACACCTTCCGGTACAGCACCCGTCTGCCAGAACACATCGATCGGAATACCGCCACGCGGATACCAGTATGCGCCGATGCGCAGCCATTTTGGTTGCAGCAGATCGACAAGTCGCTTGGCAATATAGACCGAGCAATCCTCATGGAATGCACCATGATTGCGGAAGGAATGCAGAAACAGCTTCAGTGATTTCGATTCCACCAGAAAATCGCCGGGAATGTAATCAATAACGATATGCGCAAAATCCGGCTGGCCAGTCATCGGGCACAGCGATGTGAACTCAGGCGCCGTAAAGCGCACCACATAATCGGTTCCGGCATTGCCGTTTGGCACCTTTTCCAGCACGGCCTTTTCTGGGCTTTCCGGAGTGTCGACCTTGGTGCCGAGCTGAGACAGACCTGAAACATCGGTCATATTTTTTCTCCTTTGCGAACTTTTACCATGACGCCATGCGCCTTCTCACCTTCCGGTTCTACGTGGATGGCGAGGCTGGCACCCGGTATCACCGCGCGTATGGCATCTTCAAGGCGGTCGCAAATTTCATGTGCTTTTCCCACGCTCATCTCGGTAGGCACCACCAGATGGAAATCGATGAAAGCGGCAGCGCCTGCCCGGCGAGTCCGCAAATCATGTACGCCAACCGACCCGTTGGCATTGGCACTAATCGCCTCCTTGATCTGCTCTTCCTCTTCCGGTGTCACAGCGCGGTCCATCAAACCACCAATGGAATTTGAAATGACCTTCCAGCCCTGAAACAGGATGTTGATGGCCACCACGATAGCGAGGATAGGATCGAGGATCGCGTAACCGGTGAGGATAGCCAGCACCAGACCAATGAGAACGCCGATCGATGTCACCACATCCGACATGATGTGATGAGCGTCTGCTTCCAGTGCCGGTGACCGATACTGTTTGCCGACACGCATAAGGATGGTTGCCCAGACGGCATTGATGACACCGGCAGCAGCGTTGATAGCAAGACCAAGCACCGGCGCTTCCGGAAGGCGTGGTTCAAACAGCCCGGCCCAGGCTTCCTTCACGATCAGCAGCGCGGCCAGAACGATCAGCACGCCCTCCACCACCGCGGAAAGATACTCCGCCTTGTGATGGCCGAATTGGTGGTCTTCATCGGCCGGCTTTTGCGCATAACGAATGACGAAATAGGCAATGAAGGCCGCGACCACATTGACGGTCGATTCCAGACCGTCAGACAACAGCGCAACCGAGCCGGTTACCCACCATGCAAGAAGCTTTAGCCCAAGCACCCCGATTGAAAGCGGAATGCCCCAAAACGCCAATGTTCGAACCAGCCCCTTGCCGTCACTCATGATCATAACCTCGTGCAGATGCGAGCGAATTGCAGAAAATTCGCCCCTGAAACGCCAAACCGCGCGCACGGGGTAGCGTGCACGCGGTCTGATTTTCATGTTCTATCGTTCAATCGTCTGAAAACGTCAAGTCTCGCTAGACAGACGCCTCGCCACCATCATCCTGCTCACAGAACCGTATTCGGTTGCTGAAAGGATCAGTGACCTCCATCTGCAATCCCCAAGGCAAGGTCTCAACGCCCGGTTTCATATAGGTGTAATCTTTCGCGATCAGCTCTTTCTGGTAGGCCTGAACACCTTTCATCACCACCAAAGTATTGGAGCCGGGTGAGGCATCACCATGATGGCCACTCAAGTGCAGGACGAGGCCTGCACGGGATACCTGCATGTAGAGCGGGAAATTGTCGCCAAAGCGGTGTTCCCAATCAAGCTGAAAACCAAGGAAGTCCACGTAGAATTCTCGTGCCTTGTCTTCATCGAAAATACGGATGATCGGGCAAGTGCGCTGAAAGGAGATGAAAGGCTGGTTGGCATCACGACTGTCACTCATCGGTCTTCCTCTTTCCAATCACGGTGCCGGCACGGCTGCGACATCATTATGCAAATGCAATGATGTTATCAGCAAGGGCGGCAATGGCGTCCACCATCCGGTTTTGATACCCGCAGCACGCAAGGCAGCTGCCGTCCAGGTGTTACAGCCCAGCAAGGCGTTGAAATAACCATTGGCTTCGAAAAACGCATCGTCGGAGCCGTAGGATTTTCCCAAGAGTGGAACGGGATTACCTTGTGGCCTGGCAAAACTGGCCTCGATAAAGCCCAGCAGCGATCGATATCCGTTATCGGAAATGTTGAGCGCCGTAACACTCTCGTCCGTAAGAGGAATTTCGCCGGCAAGCGCGACATGCATGACCGACTGATCGAGTGTGAAACTTTTCAACACCGGCATCGGCTTCAAATCCGCCCAGGCTGGCGTTTCCGTGTAAAACGACCGCCCGCCCCAACCGATAATCAGATAACGAAGGCCGGGATGATCGATATCGAGACCACCCTCGCGCAGGAAACCAAAACGCGCCAGCAACTCAGCATCTACGGGAAGCGCGATATCCGTGTGGATGGGATTTTTCAGCACCAGAATGGGGCGTGAATTTGCCGCGATATCTTCAGCGTGACCTCGCGGCAGCACTGTTCCGGCCGCAACCGCGAAAGCAATCAAAACCAGACCGATACAGAGATATCTGAGAAATTTCACGGCTGTGCATCACCCGGCTGGTTTGCAAATGAAAACGGCGGCGTTTTGTCAACGCCGCCGTCTGTAAGTGGCTTAAGCAGCCTTGGTTTTCGACCGGCGCGCCAGATGCGCAACCACGTTCTCGATCATCCGCATGCCGGCATCCTGCCCCAGCGTCATGATTGATTCCGGGTGGAACTGTACGGCAGCAACCGGCTCCTTGGCATGTTCGATGCCCATGATCGTGCCATCTTCGCTTTCCGCGGTGATGATGAAATCACGGTGCAGCGTCGCGGGGTCGGCAAAGATCGAATGGTAGCGGCCAACGGTGACTTCCTTAGCAAGACCTGAGAACACCAGACCAGGCTCCAGCACACGAATACGCGACGGTTTGCCGTGCATCGGTACAGCCAGTTGCCGCAACTCGCCGCCATAGGCTTCCGCCAATGCCTGCAAGCCCAGGCACACACCGAAGATTGGCAGGTCGCGGGCTCGCGCCGCCTTGATGGTTGCCTTGCAATCGAAGTCGGTCGGATTGCCCGGGCCGGGCGACAGCACAACCAGATCAGGATCGAAGCGATCAAAAACCTCTGCCGGCACTGGCGTACGCACGGTGGACACCGTGGCTCCTGTCTGGCGGAAATAGTTGGCCAGCGTATGCACGAAGCTGTCTTCGTGGTCGACCAGCAAGATTTTGACACCGGCGCCGACCTTGGCAGCATCGCGCTTGGAAGCGGAAGAATTGGCAGCCTTGGCATCACGGATCGCCGCGATCATTGCCGACGCCTTCAGTTCGGTTTCAGCTTCTTCTTCCTGCGGGTTGGAATCATTGAGCAGTGTTGCCCCTGCCCGTACCTCAGCAATGCCATCCTTCACACGAATTGTGCGCAGGGTCAGACCGGTATTCATGTCGCCATTAAAACCAACCATGCCGATGGCACCGCCGTACCAGGCGCGCGGGCTCTTTTCATGGCTTTCGATAAAGCGCATGGCCCACAGCTTCGGCGCTCCGGTAACCGTGACAGCCCATGCGTGGCTGAGGAAGCCGTCAAACGCATCCATCCCGTCACGAAGGCGTCCTTCGATATGGTCCACGGTGTGAATAAGCCGCGAATACATCTCAATCTGACGGCGACCGATAACCTTGACCGAGCCGGGTTCGCAGACGCGGCTCTTGTCATTGCGGTCAACGTCCGAGCACATGGTCAACTCGGACTCGTCTTTCTTGGAGTTGAGCAGTTTGAGGATCTGCTCCGAGTCAGCAATCGGGTCATCACCACGCTTGATAGTTCCGGAAATCGGGCAGGTTTCAATGCGACGGCCGGATACGCGAACGAACATTTCCGGCGACGCGCCGATCAGATATTCCTGATGGCCGAGATTGATGAAGAAGGAATACGGCGACGGGTTGATGGCTTTCAGACGACGCGACAGGTCGGACGGCTTGCTGTCGCAACGTTCCATGAACTTCTGGCCCGGCACCACTTCAAATAGGTCACCACGACGGAAGCTTTCCTTGGCCTTGACCACCAGTTCGGAATATTCACCCGGGCGATGATCGCCCTTTGGCGGAATAACGTCGGTTGGCTTGAAAGGCTCAGGGGCGATGTCTTCAGCCTTGCCAGCGGTTGTGACGCCAGCTTTTTCAAAGTCATACCGGTCAATCCATGCCTTGGCGGAATAGTGGTCAACGACCAGAATTTCATCCGGCAGGAACAAGACCATGTCGCGCTGGTCCTCAGGGCGCTGCAGCGACAATTTGATGGCATCAAACTGGAATGCGAGGTCGTAACCGAAGGCGCCAAACAGACCGATGGCTGAATCGGCACTGGAATAGAACAGGTCAACGACCGCCCGCAGAGCCGTAAATACCGTCGGGATTTTTGAGCGCTCTTCTTCGGTGAAGACACGGTCTGGTTCATTGACCACCAGATCGAGACGACGTTCCGACGATGCACCGAGTGTCAGATCCGGTGTCCCCGCCAGTTTTTCACGAATAAAGGAAAGCAGAACTTCACCGCGCCCGTTATAGGCTTCGATCCACATTGTGCGACCGAGGCAGGAAATACCAAGTGGCGGATCGATGATTGCAGTGTCCCAACGGGTGTAACGACCGGGATATTCATAGTTGGAGGAAAATACCGCGCCGCGACGTTCGTCCAGCCGTTCAATATAGGAGTCGATTGCACCAGCATAATCAGTGGCACGACGCTGGCGTGTCACTTTCACGCCGCCTTTCGTCTCGTAGATTTCACTGCCATCATCCTGAATGATCGTTACCATTTCTTACTCCCCGTTTGTTCAGACCCGATGGCAGGCGGCAAGATAACAAAAAAGCCGCCTGAGAATTCGGGCGGCTTGGTCGTCGTCTGAAGACATGACTGGTCAAGGCCGCGTTAGCTGCCCCACCACCAGTTACCGATGTTCTTAGACGTTGTGTTCATGGCGGCAATTGTTAGCGTGCAGAAAATCATATGGCAAGTGCTTTCCAAGCATGCAGTGAACCGGAATGCCGGCAAAGGCGTTGACCCTTCACCGATACGAAGGAGTGCCCGGCAAAATGCCTCATCGTTTTGTTATTCTGGCAGCGAGCCTGCTGCTGATCTCAGCCTCTAAGCCACCTGAAACCGTTCCCGTTCCACAACAGAAACCTGCACAGGAACAGAGCGAAGGCACCAAACCCGTGGAAACCCCAGCTGAGGCAGAAACGCCAAAGCCCCAACCTAAGCCAGAGGACAAGGAAGCGCCGTCACCTGCCACCGAACCCGAAAGCAAAGCTGAAGACAAAAAGACTGAACCTGAGGAAAAACCGGAAGCCGTTATTCCGGTAGAGCAGGAAAACCCTGAGGAATTGCAGGCTTGTCTTGCGGAACTCAAAACGCTGGGTGCCGAGTTCAAGACGCTAGATGCCATCAAGGGTGAAGAAAATGGCTGTGGCATAGCATCTCCTATTGAGTTGTCCTCCATAGGACAGGGCATCAAGCTTGATCCGCCAGGACCCATGCGCTGCGAAACCGCGCTTGCTCTCAGCCGCTGGGCAAAGGATATGCTGGTGCCCGCCGCAAAACTGTCGATGCCGGAGCGCAAGATCACCGCAATCGCGAATGCATCCACCTATGTGTGCAGAAACCGCAACAGCGCTGAAAATGGCAAGATATCCGAACATGCCAAAGGCAACGCCGTCGATGTCTCATCAATTGCTTTTGATAAGGGTGAGCCGCTGATTATGAAACCACGCGGTGAAGACGGCACCGTTGAAGGTGCATTTCAGCGCACCATCACCACGGCCGCCTGCCTGTTTTTCAAGACCGTGCTATCGCCCGGCAGCGACGCGACCCATCAGGATCACCTCCATCTCGATGTACTGGAGCGCAAAGGCGATTATCTCTACTGCCGATAGGGCAAGGGATTGCCACAACCAATCAAACAAAAGGGCGGCGCTTTCGCACAGCCCTTTCTTTCCCCGGCCCCCGCCAGTTTTTGCGATCAGAATTTCTGGGTGAGAGAAATTTTGAATGAACGACCTGGTTCTGAATAGAACGCAACAGGCTGATTGGACGTTGACGCAGCTCCGCTAGTGCTGACATCACGGACACCCACAGCATTGTAGTAGGTCTTATCAAAGATGTTGTAGACGCCAGCCTGAATGCGCAGGCCCTTGGTCTGCTCGGGTTCCCACCAACCCGTCAGATTAACGATGCCATATCCGGGAGCATCGAACGTGTCATACGCAAATGCTGGACCAGTAATCGGGATCACCCGTCCATCTTCTCTCATGCCACCTGACAAGATGGTCGAGAGATCCGCGCCCCAAGTTTCCTGTTCATAACCGATACCGAGAACCGATTTGACCGGTGCAACAGTGCGGATGAATTCGCCTGTATCCTTGTCCTTGCCGTAAGAATAGGCAAGCGAACCATGCAGGAAGATGCCGTTTGCGAAGTCTTTGCGAGCACTGACTTCAACACCTGAAATCTCAACTTTGTTTCGGTTGCGCCACGTATAGAGTGTCGTTGGCTGCCCAACGCCACCTGGCGTCCCAAACACATCGATGAAATTTGAATAGATGTTGTGATACAGGGTAAGCTTACCCGTCAGATCATCACTCTGATAGCTCGCACCCATTTCAAAACCTTGAGAGGTTTCAGGCTTGAGGTCCGGATTGCCAACGTTCGCGTAGAAGGTTCCATTCCGGAAATCAATGTACAGTTCATTGACCGTCGGAGGACGGAACGCCATAGACCACTGGCCAAACAGTTCGACTTCAGGCGTCAGCTGATACGTAGCGAGCAGCTTAGGCGAGATACGAATGCCATCCTGTCCATCCGGCAAACCGAAGACAGGGAAGCCAGTATTGTTGCTAAAGCCTGCGGATGCTTTTGGATCGTAGTCATACCAATCCAGGCGAGCACCGGGTGTCAGCGCAAAACCTGAATCTCCGAAGGAGATACGGTCATCAAGATACAGACCGAGACGACGACCATCGACGTCTGGGATGTCGGACTGCGAGACAACTGTCGTTACCGGCACAACACGAATAAACTGTTCCGTTTGGAAGAACTGGAGGTTTCCACCAAACCGAACTTCGTGGTTCAGATTACCGGTGCTGAATTCGGACAATGCGCCACCGGTCAAACCGATGGAGCTTTCTTCCATCTGGTTGTAACGACCATAATCCGTGCCGTTGTTACGGCGGCCATAGGAGCCAGCGTCTTTGGCAAGCTGCTGCCAATAGAGCGTCAGATTTGCACTGTCGATGAGCGCATCGGCGGATGGTGCTTCATACTCATAATCCAGCGAGACGCGATCACGACGTGTATCGTCATAGCCCCAATAGTCGCCAACTCTGTTTGTTGACCCGGCAGTACCAGCGGTAAACGTAGAGGTCTGCAAGGTTTTAAGATCGGTTTTTGTGTCGAGATTGAACCGTTCCGCCGTCAGACCTATGCGATGGCCACCTTCCAAGTCCTGACGAACCTTGAAAAGCAAGTTGTACTGATCGTAGTCGGCAGGATTTGCCTCGGTTCGGTTCACGCCGATAATGTCGGCCGTGCCCTGATTTTTGCGCTCATGGCCCTTCTTGTAGCCACCTTGGAAAAGAACAGACGTATTCTGTACTTTTTTGGCGACCGCGACATTACCACCGAAGCTTCTGTCTTCGCTGTCATAGGTAAGCTTGGCAACGCCGCCCCAATCGCGACCCTCTTCAATCAGGTCTTCAGGCTCAAGCGTCCGCAACACCAAAGCACCACCAAGAGCACCAGGGCCAATGCGACTGGAATCCGAACCACGCAAAACATCGACGCGGGACAGCGACGAGAAGTCATAACTGTTATTGGTGTCACTCATGCCAGTCGTCGCAACGGTGCTGCGTGCATAGTTCTCAAAGAATGGAACTGGGATGCCATCGATCAATGTTGTAACGCGTGCGCCGCCGAGACCGCGAATAAACAGGCCACCTGTTTTACCAGGCTTCGACTCCACGAAATCAACACCTGGTTCCGTCGTATTACCGAGATCGCGGACGTTGCTGATTTCCTTCTTGCGGATCTGATCAGCCGTTGTCTGGCTGGCAAGTGGCGTGTCGGATGCAGCATTGGCCGCAGTTGTGCGCTTGCCCTTGACCACGATCCTGTTGAGAAGAGTGCTATCGGCGGATTGTGCCTGAGCAGCGTCCTGCGCGTAGGATGCACCGGAGGCGGAGAGCAGAACCATTGCTGTGCAGACAAGTAGTGCTGATCTGGAATGCCCAATTATCATTTACGTCCCCCTTTATGCAGGCGCACGGAAACAGTCGCGGCGACGATGGCGCAACGCTCTCCCACCCCTGTCGGAATATGCAAAAATTGGCGGTGAAACCGCTGTTACGGACGATTAAAAAACATGACTATTATAGTCAATATAGAAAACATGATTGAAAGCTTCATGATTAAATCTGGAATGAAATGTTGCCAAAACACAACAATGACGGTGCACCGGAACGCAAAATAACGGAAAAGCAATCGTCAATTACAGGTAGAATTACGTAGAAGCTGCAAGCGGCAAGGCAAAAAACAACCGAAACGATAGTTAGAATATTAAAACAATCAAAAATATAACCCCTTAGATACTCTTGCCGTTCTCATATTTTTATCCGCTCATACTTGCGGATTTGCCGGGTGGCCCCCAAAATGCCCGCTAATATTGAAAACCCCTATACTTGATCACCAAGCCATTATCGGAAACCCATCAATGAAATCGCTGGAACTCCTCGTAGAACGCATAATCCTCTCGAGCCGTTGGATTCTGGTCGTCTTTTATCTGGGGCTGGTCGCAGCTTTGGGTGTTTACGCGTTTTCTTTCGTGCTGAAATTCCTGAAGGTCGCCAAGAACGTCTTCACCTATGATGAAGCCGATATGATCCTTGCCATGTTGGGTTTGATTGACGCAGCGCTTGTTGCAAGTCTGATCGTCATGGTGATGATTTCCGGTTACGAAAACTTCGTCAGCCGTTTTGATGAGGCAGATGCGGAAGTGTCCTTCCTTGGCAAGCTGGATTCCGGCAGCCTGAAGATCAAGGTCGCCTCCTCCATTGTGGCAATCTCGTCCATTCACCTGCTGCAAATCTTCCTGAATGCCAACCAGTACACCGACAACAAGCTGATGTGGTTCACCATCATTCATCTGGCTTTTGTGGTCTCGGCCGTCATGCTCGGCTTCCTCGAGAAGCTGATGGCAAAACCAAAGGATCAAACTCCAAAACCATAATGGAGTTTGATTTCTTTAAAACTGGTTTCCCGGAAATGATTCTTCATTTTTTGGCACCGGCAGGGACATTTTCGGTTGGGTCACATTTGACCGCCAGCAGTGGAAAATCTGTCAGACCAATTGACGTCTGATAACGCTCTGATATACCACAATAAATAAATCCCGTTTAAATCAGCGTTTCAAACTACCAATTTATCAGTAGCGTTTCAGCGTATTTCATATATTTGTTACCGTTAACATACAGGCAAATTGGCCCACCAAAGAAACCCTTTTAATGGCAGTTATCGAACGGCAATCGCAATTGAGCGAAGAGATATCAGCGGCCGACAGTCGTCCGGCTTGGCTGCTTGCCGTTCATAAGGTTGCCAAACAATTCGGGTTTGCCCACGTCTCGCTGATCATATCGCCGACCGTCAATGATCTGCTTTTGGCGCCGCTGGTTGTCGAAAGCACAATTTCGGCGCGGTTCGTCCGCGAGATCGACGCCCATCATTTTTTGCCGCTTTGCCCGGTTATTCCGCGTCTCAACCGTTCCCTGCTGCCGCAATTCTGGTCGGTTCATGACTCCGTTCCACCATTTCCGGACGAGATGCGGCGCATCATGACAGACTACGGCATTGCCTGCGGTGTGATGATCCCGATAAACGCCCCATCCGGCGAGCGCTACATCATACGGTTCGATGGTGATACGACGCAGCCCTGCCAAAGCGTGATGAATGCGCTGGGCATGATTGGGCTACACGCTTATGATGTCTATGACAGCATGAAGCGCAATGAAATGGCACCGGTCCGCACCCTGACCAAGCGGGAGCTTGAGGTGATCCGCTGGACAGCGCAGGGAAAAACATCAGCCGAGATCGGCCAGATCCTCTCGCTGTCAGACCATACCGTCAATGCCTATATGAATAATGCGATCAAGAAGCTGGACTGCGTCAATCGTACGCAATTGGTGGCAAAGGCCATCCGTTCCAAGCTGATCAGCTAAGTCGACAATCAAAAAAATCCATCGGAAATATTGATCCTGCCACGGGCTTCCCCATGGCAGGATTATGGTTTTTAACGATCCAAAACGGAGCGCAGTTCGACAAGGTTGGAGCGAA
Organism: Rhizobium sp. CG4; assembly: GCF_023701965.1. Classification (NCBI taxonomy): domain Bacteria; kingdom Pseudomonadati; phylum Pseudomonadota; class Alphaproteobacteria; order Hyphomicrobiales; family Rhizobiaceae; genus Rhizobium; species Rhizobium sp. CG4. The sequence goes on from NZ_JABAEG010000001.1 coordinate 511,424, forward strand.
CACGCAACACGTAAAAGCCCATTGTCGCCAGGTGTGATGGCATGAGCCAGCCGCTTTCCTCGCCGTTGGAAATGATCGCCGGCTGAATGCGCAGTGCCGCACGGGTCTGCACCAGCGTGTCATTCCACAGGGTTGTCAGGTTGCGTTCACGGATAACCTGCGAGAAATCGGCACCAGCAGCAGACAGAACGCCGTAATAACCGTAAAGCTGGCCATAAGCGAACCAGAAGCGGTCATCCGCACGAGTGTCAAACCAGCCGCCATTATAGTTTTCCGATCTTTCACGCAAAATGGCAGAAGTCGAGCCAATGTCACCGGCGATACGATCGATGAACTGAATCAGGTTGTCGGCACGTCCATCAAATACGGCATTGCACGCCACCAGTTCGGTGTTGAATGCCTGGAAGCTGCGGATAGCAGAACGGTAATAGCTTGGTGTTGGCGTTTTGGGACCGAATGGATCAAGACCGAAATACCAAGAATATTCACTGAACTGCATGTTGCCACGCGCTTCCTGAAGATTGGCATTGATGCCCGAAGTGCCGCGAACGCGGCCCAGCGTATCAACGAGCTCAACCGACGTACGGCGAACGGCCTGGTTCACACCACGCTGGAAGGATGCCTTATTGTCGAGAAATGGCGTATTATCCCAATCCATGCCGAACAGGCCAAAACGGTACAGCAGCATGGAAGAAATCCATGCATTCTGATTGACGTTAAAGTCTGTCAGATCAGCAGCAACATCGACGATTGCCGAACGCTGGCACGTGCGGGCCGCACCATCAGTGGCTGGCAACTCCTGCCCTGCAGGAACAGTTCTTTCAGCGAACTTATAGGCCGCAATGTAATCCGGATCAAAATTGGTCCAGCGCTGCGTCTGAATGATGAAATAGCCGTAGGACACGACCAGCACAGCCAGACCCGCAAGGACGATGCCCTTCACTGTCCATGTGCGTTGATTATACCAGCCATGCGCGGCCATGAAAGGCCACAGGACCCAGGCAACTGCGATGCCGACCCCTCGACCTATGGCACTGAAAAGCCGTTGGAAGAATGTGATGATCGGGTCAAGCATGGTCATCTTCTCCTATGCCATAAAGTCGCTGGCGAAACTCTCTTTTGTCTTTCAAATATGTTCCGGTCAGTGTCGATACAACATACTCACGAAACTTTTCAGAATATCGCTCATAAGAAGCATAAAAACCCTGCTTGTCGAAGATAAACCGCGAAACAAAGTCGGCCGGCACCATCTGGGCGATCAACCGGTTGACCAGCCATTGGTCGGCATGCTCGACGCGAGCGCGCACCAGCATGAACCGCCATTCCGGTTTCACATCCTCCATGCGGATGCTGCCGGTGCTGGAAATCTTTCGCATCGCATCCTGCAAAAACGGATAGGCGCCGTTACGGGTCACGGTCGCACCATTCATGTGCAACCAGGTCTGCATCCAGATCGGGTCCGCCATCAGCGTGCCAGCATCAGGTGCTGCATCATTGACAAGCTGCTTCAGGATCATGTCCGAGCGGTGCCTGAGCAGTCCAGAGGTTTCAACCCAGCTGGCCCGCGGCAGTTCTATTCGCCCGGTTTTTGCCAGGAAGTCATAAACTCGTTGGTGGTCATCAATGGCAATATAACTAACCTGCCACGGGCGCGAACGACGGAAACCCGGCGCCTTTGCGTCACAAATGACCGTGGTGTTGCGACCGTCCAGGAAGATGAACACGCCGCCAAAATGATTGGCCCAGAACGCATCGTGGCGGAAAACCAGCTGGTCCGGCACCAGCCGGTTCTGGCGGATATCGCCGGTCAACTTGGCGAGTTCCACCATGCGGTTGAGCATGTCGTCATCACGCCAGGCATTTTCGTCGCTTTGCAGCCGGTCCACCAGTTGCCGAAGTTCAGCCGCCTTGGCCAGCACGTTTTCAGTCGAAAACATGCGGAAACTGACTTCGTTTATCGACAGCAGATCCTCAAGGCTTTCAACAATAGAGACGCTGTCTTCAATCTCGCCAAACAATGCATCCTTGATGGTTATGGCATTGATTGAGCGGGTGTTTGCCGCAAAAAACTCATGCATCAAACCGGCGGTATTGGAAAAGCTGGTATGTACAACCGGCAGGTTTTCCTGCTCCGGCGTCATGATGATGAAACGGCGATTGACCCGGTTGGGGTCCAGATAGTCCTTGTCACCAAGCTCATCGGCAATTTGCGGTGAAAAGCCGGTCATGTCGATTTCAAAGGCGTCGAGTGTGGTTTTACGCAGACCAAACCCTTCCAGCGCCTTGTTGTAGCGCTCGACCAGATGTGGCTCGGCAATTTCCAGCAACCGCCCGTAAATCAGTTCTGTTTCCAGCAGACGGTTCATTGCGACCACCGTCCGTCACGTTTCATCGCCTCGATTTCAGCAATCGCCTTCTCACGCTGACGTTCACGGCGGATGATATCCGTCACCGCCGCATCGTCGGACTTATCGGTGTAGCGGAATTCGCTGTCAGCGTAACGATTGATCTCCTGAAGGATCATATCCATCGTCACCGGGCCACGCAGTTCGGCAATCATCGCCTTCTTGGCATCATAGGACTTGTGCATGAAAGCATCAGGCGTTTCAAACCAGGCATCCGGCAGTTCCACGTCCATCGCACGCATCTTGATGGCGTCGGTAATGTTCTTGATGGCACGACCGGTAAAGCGCGGCTCGGCCAGCTTGATCATATGCAGATAAGCACCGATATCGGCCAGCGTCTGAATGCGGCCGTGTGCGCGCTCATAACGTTCCCAGACGGCAACCAGACCGTCTTCCTGCGGCTGGCTGTGTTTTTCATAAGAGCCGGACACAGCCTTCTTGATTTCCTGATCGGCAAACAGCGCGTGCTCGCCCAGCGGAATGGAGTGGTTCTTACCAACCAACAGAGAGAAGATATCAATGTAATCGTGCTCGGTCTGTGGGCCATCCACCAACCAGCGCGCCCCTGCCCGCTGGCGCAGCGCGTCATCCACATTTTCCGGATAGTTGGAGAACATGCCGAAAGAGCAATTGCCGCGAACGACAGTCGAGGCACCGGCAAAACTCTCCATCAGTACTGCTGTCACTTCATGCTGACCGGCAGAGGCGCGGTCATCAGAACGTTTTGCTGCAACCTGATCGACATCATCAATGGTACCGAAACCGATCGCACGTGGGTTCATCACATTGTTGATAAACGCTTTGGCGTTCTGCCCCGACTTGCCCTGATAGGACGAAATCTGGTCCACGCCGAAGTTTTCGTAATGAAAGGCGTAACCGGCAACTTCACAATAATCGTTCAGCATGCCGGCCAGCATCTGGATCAGAATGGTCTTGCCCGTACCCGGCATGCCGTCACCGATGAAAGTGAACAGAAAACCACCCAACTCGACAAACGGGTTCATCTGCCGGTCGAAATCATAGGCCATCATCATCTTGGCCAGTTTCAGCGCCTGATATTTGGCAATGTGGTTGCCAATGATTTCTTCCGGCTTTTTGAAGCTCATCGAAAGCGGCTTGCGCTTTTGACCTGGCGTCACATCAAAACCATCCAGTGTGAAATCATCCTGATCCACACGGATATGGTTGTTTTCAAACACCGAAAGCGCCGCAAAACGTGCCTTACGTGTCAAAAGCCCTTGAATGGCGTCCCGGGCAAAGGCCCGGCTGCGCGCCACAAGCGCGGCCTCGTCTGCGACCCCTGACAAACCTGCATCCAGCCCGGCCAGCATGCTCTTCATCGCATCCTGCGGTGTATCGAACAGGAAGTCCGGTTCTCTCGTATCATCGACCGGCTCACCGTCACCCGGTAAGGTCGAAAGCAGATAAGCTCCCAGCGTAAACGCCGCAACGTAGGACGAAGCGGAAAGCAGCGCCTTGAACTGCTCGGCATCGGCACCGGACAATGGAGCAGCACGATTGCGGGCCTGCAACTGTTCCAGCGCCGTCTGTCGCGCAAATATATCCGCCACGGCCAAGGCAATCTGCACACCGCGCCGCGCACGGTAAAGCACCGTGTGCTGCAGCGGAGAAAGCATCGGGTCAGATGACTTTACCGCCTGAATTGTCCGCGCCAGTTCCACTTCACGGGTACTGCGCACCGAAGTAGTCGACACGGTTGAAACAAACCGCCTGCCGGTACCGGCCAAAGCAGTACCACTGCCCTGTCCGTTGCCACTGTCCAGCACGATGAATTTTGTCACCAGACTTTGTGCAAGGGTCAGATGGCTGGCAATCTCATTTTCATGGATAGTCGTCAGTCCGGCATTCAAACTGTTCATCGGATCAAACCTCGCTTACCACCTGACGACCGGAAATTACGTGAACCTTGTAATTGCCGAAGATTGCGGTTGCCTCACCTGCGGCATAAAGCGCCTGATAGGCTTCATGCGGCACCAGCGCGTGTTTTTCGTAAGCGCTCACACCCATGCGCGCCGCTTCCAGATCATTTGTTTCGATATGGAATTCCTGAACGGCCGGCGTGGAAGAGAAAAAGCCACGCGATGCCGGACGTTCGTTTTTCGAGAATATCTCCTGCATCGTCCAGCTCATCAGCCAAGCATTTTCATCCCTGCGAACCTTGGAGAGAATGTCGTTGATCTTGGCATTATTTTCGGTAATGCCGGACGAGTAGAACGGGCCAAGCACGATACGGCGCAACAGCTTGGGATGCAGCGTCTCGAAATCCTTGTCGAGATTGGACGCAATGGTTGCGGGCGTTAAGCCATAGGCTCCGTTGCGGACAATAAAATCATCAAACCGCGTCGCCAGTTCCGGGTTCAGCAAACCACCGATTGGCAAAGGAATATCGACATCATTTCGCAACTTGCCATCCGGTCCCACCAGCAACCGGTCAACATTTTCAGACGAATCCTCAATGGTGGCGATATAGATCATCGGCAGTGTCTGCGGTCCGTCGAACACGCCCCACGTCACCACATAAACCGGACGAGAATTTTGAGGATTGACTGACACGTGAATGGTTTCGGGCAACACGAAGGGTGAGAAGATCTCACCTTTACGGATTTGCTGCAGGTAAAGCCGTTCAGCCATCTGCGTTTGCAGCGTTGCCGGGAATTCCCTGTGGCGCAAAATGAAATCGGCCATTTCGCTGCGCAGAACGTCGGGTTCCGGAATGGAAGCCAGCCGCTTTTCGGCACCATTGCGATCGTTTTCCAGTTCCAGAACGCTTTGGAAAACCGGGAAGCCGCTTTCAGCTCGCGAAATACGAAACTGCTCCATGAACCCGACCCGGTTCTGCCAGCAGGTGAAGGAGTTTCGCAGCCGTTCGATGTAAGGCAGCAACAAACGCCCCGCCAACCCGCTGCCCGGAAGCATCAGGTTGGGTTGCGAAAAATAAACATCCATGCCGTTCAGCGCCGCGGCCATGGTATTGAAATACTGCGTCACTGCGGCATTGTTGGCGGAAGGTAGCAACGGAAAACCCCAGTTTATCTTACTGCTTCACGTAGTTAGCCGAATTGTGCTTGTCGAGTACCGCCTGGAAACGGCGCGAGAACGCCTCGTCTGCCAGCTTCTTGCGGCGCTGGATATCCTGGGTCGAAAGCATGTTCTTCTCATGCATTTCCAAGAGATCGCCAATATGACGCTGCGCGGCAGAGCCGATACCCGCCATTGTTTCCGCAGCGGCGGCATCCACCTGCGTCCCGAGTGTGTTGATCTTGTGCGCAACGTCCTGCTGGGCGGCGGTCTTCAAGCTGTCCTCAAGCGCCTTGTAGAGAACGATACGCTGCTCGGTATCGATGGTCAGCTTGTTGATCAGCGTATTCTGCGCGGCAATCTGGTTGTTGAGCGAATCCACGAAGGTCTGGAACATCGAGGTGTAACGCTCCAGCGTCTGGCTTTCGGCCAGAAGTTCCTGCTCTTTTGCCTGCGCAAGATTATATTCCGTGGCAAGCTTGGAGCGCTGACCCTCAAGTTCTGTGCGCTGCGACTGCTCGGTGGAGGCTGCAATCTTGTTTTCAATATCAAGCAGCGCCGGATTCAACTGTTCAATTTGCTTCTGGGTCGCTTCCAGCAATGCGATCGTGCCCTTGCGACGCTCGATCACCTGCACAAGGCTTGCCTCAGACGAAGAATAACGCTGGTCGAGAACGCTCTTTTGCTCTTTCAAAATGCCGACAATGCTGTCGGACTTGGACAAGAGTTCCTGAAGATTACCGGCCAGCGACATGTTGCGAACACGCTCGGTGCGCATGCGCTGGGCCTTCTGCTTTGAGAAAACGCCGATAAATTTTTCATAACCGGTGTAGTTCTTCATGCTTTCGAATTCGCTGCCAAACACGTTGGTCGCATCCTCAAGCCCGATGATGAGGTCGGCAATGTTTGCTTCCATCACCTTCTGCTGGGTCAGAACGTCCTGAATACGCGCATTTTCAATATCGAAATTCACATCGCCAAGCTTGGTGTCTGCCTTGGAGAACTGATCGAGCACCACGCCCGACTGCTCAAGTTTCGCACGCATGTCGTTGACCGCAACTTTGGTCTTTTCGATTTCGGTATCGAAGGATTGCAACGTAGCCATATGAGTTTCTCTCCCCAAACGATGAACAGCAAAAAGGCCGCCTTTCAGATTGAAGGCGACCTTATAGAAAATATCAGCTTTGGAAACTGCAAATTCAAGAGATTGCAGTTAAATCACAAACTTAGAGGCCGAGATTGGCAATCTCTGCATCAAGACGTTCCCGTGCCTTCTTTGGCAGTTTGCCAGTCTTGATGGCGTCGAGGTTTGACGGCGCATCACCGGCAACGATGAGTGCAACCATGCCCATGCCAAGGTGCGGGGTGCATTTCACGACGAAAGCGCCTTCCTTGTCGATGGTCACTTTCAGCGTTTCGTTCATCTTGCCTTTGAACTCGGTTACACCTTCAGGGATCATACCTTTAACGGCTGCTGCGTCATGTCCTTTGTCGACCGGCACGAACACGATGACGTCGCCGACATTGGCCTTAACGGCCTGCGGCTCGAACACCATGGCGTCGCCATTAGCGCCCTTGTTCAGCATCTTGACTTCAATTTCGGCGGCGAGAGCCGGAAAGGCGAACAAGCCGGCAACGGCAACGGCGCTGACAAGACGAAGGAATTTATTTTGCATCTTTTGCACTCCTGAGCGAAGCCGCACCCTGCGGCGTTGAGTGCGTGATACCGCGAAGATGCTGTGCACTCTTTGACCAAAATCAAACACAGAAAACTATATGCGGCGCTCAGCTTTCCTTGACAGCTTCCACCCAGTGGCGACGGCAGAAGGAAACATATTTCTCATTGCCACCGACATCGATCTGCGCACCTTCCTTGATGACCTGGCCGGATGCATCATAACGGGCAACCATTGTCGCCTTGCGGCCGCAGTGGCAGATGGTGCGGATTTCACGCAACTCATCGGCAATGGCCAGCAATTCCTTCGAAGATGGAAAGAGCTTGCCCTGAAAATCGGTGCGCAGGCCGTAGGCCATCACAGGGATATTCAGCTTGTCGGCAATATCGGCCAACTGCCAGACGTGATGTTCGGACAGAAAGTTGGCTTCATCGACAAAGACACATGCCACAGCCTCTTCAGCATGGAGTGTCTTCACTTCTTCGAAAATGTTGGTTTCAGGATAAAACAGCAGCGCATCAGAGCAAAGTCCGATTCGCGATGCGACCCGGCCGACGCCTGCGCGGTCATCGAAAGAGGCGGTAAAAATCAATGTGCGCATGCCGCGCTCATGATAATTGTATGAGGCCTGTAGCAGCATGGTCGATTTGCCGGCATTCATCGCGGCATAATTGAAATAAAGCTTGGCCATGTCGTCTCCGGCTGAAATGTAACAAGGCGCCAACACGCCAGATATTCGTCTGCGTAAGGCTTTTGGCGTCCCACAACCGGAATGGGAAGCGCAAAGCATCAAAAACCACAGGATTTATAGGCCAGTTTTGCCAGCAAAATGTTATGCACGGCAAATCATGTCGCAAATAAAGTGAGCCCGCACGCAAATGCGCATGAGTTGATTGTGTCGGGCATATATTGATAATGGCACGGGAACAAAAAACAGGGAGTACACAATGCTTGTCAACAAAAGGCGCTGTCTTGCCCTCGCCGCGGCAGTTTCAATCTTGGCTTTTGGCGGTGCAGGAGCCCAGGCGGCAGAGCCTGAAAGCTGTGCAACAGTTCGCTTCTCCGATGTCGGCTGGACTGACATCACCGCAACAACCGCAACAGCTTCCGTTCTTCTGAAAGGCCTTGGCTACCAGACCGACGTGAAGATCCTCTCTGTTCCAGTCACCTATACCTCATTGAAAAACAAGGATATCGACGTTTTCCTCGGCAACTGGATGCCGACAATGGAAGCCGATATAGCGCCTTTCCGTGACGACAAGTCCGTGGAAACAGTGCGCGAAAACCTGGCAGGCGCGAAATACACGCTCGCCACCAATGCCAAGGGCGCCGAACTCGGCATCAAGGACTTCAAAGACATCGTCACCCACAAGGACGCGCTTGAAGGCAAGATTTACGGCATCGAGCCAGGCAATGACGGCAACCGCCTGATCCTCGGCATGGTCGAGAAGGACACATTCGGCCTGAAAAGCTTCGAAGTGGTGGAATCTTCCGAGCAGGGCATGCTGTCCCAGGTGGCACGCGCCGACAAATCCGGCCAGCCCATCGTCTTCCTCGGCTGGGAACCGCACCCCATGAATGCCAACTTCAAGCTGACCTATCTCTCGGGCGGCGATGATGTATTTGGCCCGAACTTCGGTGGCGCTACGGTGCACACCAATGTTCGCGCCGGTTACACGCAAGAATGCGCCAATGTCGGCACGTTCCTGAAGAACCTGCAGTTCTCTTTGCCGATGGAAAACGAGATCATGGGCAAGATCCTGAACGACGGACAGGACCCGGAAGCTGCCGCAACAGCATGGATGAAAGCCAATCCGACAGCAATCGAACCATGGCTTGCCGGCGTCACCACCTTCAAGGGTGAAGAAGGCCTGCCTGCTGTAAAAACTGCTCTCGGCCTCTAAAAAACGCTGGATGGAAATCCTGTTGAAACTATAACCGGCCATCGCGGTATGGCCGGGTTTTTATAAGATATTTTATCACGAAAGGCTGTCTTTCTGTGGAATGGATCAGCGCATCTGAAAACCGTCTTCCTGTCGGACGTTATGCAAAAGACGCGATCGACTGGCTGACGACAAATCTGGCTTTCTTTTTTGACTGGCTGTCCTTCATCCTGAAGAGCGTCGTTGATGCGTTGCTGTTTGTTTTACAGGCGCCGCATCCGTTGCTGATCATTGCCATCATCACCGCGCTGTCCTGTTGGGTGCGCCGTTCGATTGGCGTACCGCTGTTTACGGCGCTCGGACTGCTGCTAATCGTCAATCTCGGCTACTGGAAAGCCACCACAGAGACGCTTGCACTGGTTCTGGCCGCAAGCGTTGTCTGCATGAGCATCGGTGTGCCGCTCGGTATTCTCGCCGCCCGTCGCAAATGGTTCTACGTCATTCTGCGTCCGGCATTGGACCTCATGCAGACCATCCCGACCTTCGTCTATCTTATTCCGGCGCTGATCCTGTTCGGGCTTGGCATGGTGCCCGGCTTGATCGCTACGGTCATTTTTGCCATTCCGGCCCCCATTCGTCTGACCCGGCTCGGCATTATCTCCACGCCGCCTGCCCTGGTTGAAGCGGCCGTCGCCTTCGGCGCGACACCGGCGCAGGTGCTGCGCAAGGTCGAACTGCCTTTTGCCATGCCGCAGATCATGGCCGGCCTGACGCAAACCATCATGCTGTCATTGTCCATGGTGGTCATATCAGCACTGGTGGGCGCCAACGGCCTTGGCGTTCCCGTCGTCCGCGCATTGAACACCGTTAATATTGCCATGGGCTTTGAGGCCGGTCTCTGTATCGTGATCCTTGCGATCATTCTCGACCGTCTGTTTCGCCTTCCAGGCTCGGAGGACGAGGCATGAGTGACGCAATCATCTTCGGCAATGTCGATATCATATTTGGTGACAAACCAGAAAAAGCCCTTCCCCTGATCGACCGCGGCAAAAGTCGTGACCAGATCAACCGCGAAACAGGTCTTGTGCTGGGCGTCGCCAATGCCTCGCTGAGCGTCAAGGAAGGTGAAATTCTCGTCCTGATGGGTTTGTCTGGTTCGGGGAAATCCACCTTGGTGCGCGCCGTAAACGGTCTGGCACCGGTCGTGCGCGGCAATGTCAGCGTTCGCACCGACGATGGTTATGTCGATCCTTACAAGGCATCGCCTCGCGTACTGCGCGCGTTACGCACGCACACGGTGTCGATGGTGTTCCAGCAGTTCAGCCTGCTGCCCTGGCGCAATGTTGCAGATAATATCGGCTTTGGTCTGGAACTGGCCAATGTGCCGGAAGCAGAACGCAAACAGCGCGTCGCCGAGCAACTTGAGTTGGTCAAGCTTGAACAATGGGCAAACCGCAAGGTTGGCGAGCTTTCCGGTGGAATGCAGCAGCGTGTTGGCCTTGCCCGCGCCTTTGCAACAGGCGCACCAATTCTGTTGATGGACGAACCGTTTTCCGCTCTCGATCCACTGATCCGCAGCCGCCTGCAAGATGAACTGCTCGAATTTCAGAGCCGCTTGAAAAAGACCATCCTGTTTGTCAGTCACGATCTCGACGAAGCATTTCGTATCGGCAACCGTATTGCCATGATGGAAGGTGGCCACATCATCCAGTGCGGCACACCGCAGGAAATCGTCAAAAATCCGGCTACCTCCTATGTCGCCGACTTCGTGCAGAACATGAACCCGATCTCGATGCTCACCGCAGGTGACATCATGAAGCCGGGCATATCGGAGCAGACAGGCAAACGTTCGATTTCCGGCACGGCGCGCGCCTCCGTTCCGCTCATCGACATTCTCGACGCTTTGAGCAAACATCCGGGCATGATTGGCGTGGTTGAAAACGGCGCCATCATTGGCACGATATCAGCAGATGATGTGGTGAGCGGACTGACACGGCACCGTAATCGCTAACGGCGTAACACTGATTCGCAGGTGATTCCACATCAGGACGCGACGCTCTCTGGAACATGTGACATGTCTTTTTTATCATCAATAAAAAGAATATACGCAAAAATTAGCAGTTGTAACGTTTCAGTAGATGAAATGACCTAACTCGAAAAAATCACACAATTTGTACACCGCAGCGGATGAAACCGGCAAACCCAGCAAAAAATGGCATTTTCAAGCCCGAAACCGGCAAATAGAGTACGTTTTCGTAACAAAATTTGCTGATAAACTATTTTTACATGATAATATAAAACGAAACTAATAAAGTGGTCCTATACCTTAGATTTAGGTATATACAACATTGTGTCCATCTTGCTAAATTGGGCACATCAAATTTAATAAGCCAACGTGACGCGTTCGCAGGAGAGCCTCGCATATGAATACCCAATCTCTTTCAGAGCAATCCAACGCGGCTGCGGGGCTTTTGTCGGCAATGGCAAACCCAAAGCGGCTGATGATCCTTTGCAGCCTTGTAGAAGGTGAAGTCCCCGTTGGTGTTTTGGCAACACAGGTTGGCCTCAGCCAGTCCGCTCTGTCCCAGCACCTTTCCAAGCTGCGTGCACAGAGGCTGGTTAAAACCCGTCGCGACGCACAGACGATCTACTATTCCAGCTCATCTGAAGCTGTGAAGAAAATCCTGGCTTCGCTTGAAGAGATTTATTGTCAGCCGCAGAGCAGCAAGTCTGCCGCCTGAATGATAGCGCGAACATTGCAGCTTTCTTGTGAAAGAAGTCTGCAAAATAATTGCGCCAAATAAGTGTATTTCGATGAAAGCGGTCATTTTTAATGGCCGCTTTTGTCATTTATGGCCTAACGCAGAATAAATATTCATTTCAATCGATATAAATCACATTTTCTACTTCACGTTACGTGAGGTCATAGTCACGGTTGACGGCTACTTTGCCTCAACGCCAGTGGATTTACGCCATTTGCGCCTTGAGGCGGCTTGCCGCCGTGGCGTAACCGCCTGAAGCACCATCGACAAAATGCATGTGATCGTGACTAAGCGCAGTTGGCACGATACAAGTCATCAACGCTGCGTCCTGTTCGTGCATGCCATAATAACAAACGCCGTCGTCCGCCGCCTGCTTTAGCGTATCCTTTATACGAGCGAGACTGGATACCGAGACATCCACAGTCATTTTCAACCCGTCATCGAACTTACGGAAATCGGTATTGCTGGCCACTTCTTGCTTATAGTTTGCCGCATTAAAGCGTCCCAGCGATGCCCCGAAGGCATAAAGCACACGCACCAGAAAAACTTGGCCCAGAATAGACAGGGAGTGCCGCAGCCGCGCGGTCAGATCGCCTTGAGCGGATTGCGCCCGCGCCTCCATGCCGAGCCCCTCGCGCACAAAACCGAGCTCCGGCCCATCCACGGGCACAGGATGCCCTCCCCGGCCATCTTCATTGGCAAGCATCACCACCCGCGCCACCAGCTTGCGAAAGGCGGTTGGGTCAGCTTTGGGGTGTGGAATGGCAATGATGGAAACAATCTGACCGTGGTTGGATTTGATCGGGTTCCAGCGACAGGAAAGCCCGGTCAAATCCGGCCGCGAACCAGAGGCGGCAGCTTCAATCGTATAAAGCCCTTCCTTCATGCGGGCTTCTGCCCAGCTATTACCGCCGCCCGAAAACATAGCATAGGTCGCATGTTCGCTGGCACGGTAACGGGCGACCCGTACGTCCAGACCATTCGCCCTGATTTCTGACACCGGCACCAGTGCTGCACGTAATACCAGATCCATATCGTCACGCACCCAGCTTTGGGCACGAGATAGCGCGTCTCGCGCTTGATCAAGACCGTCGGGCGGGATTGCAACCACGGCGCCATCGCCACCAAACACGAATGGAAGGTCGGCCTTGCCAAGCACGTTGGCGATGGCCGAGATGACGCCTGCACCCGCCATGTTGACGGCCTTGTAGCGCCCGCTTTCAATTGCCCCGGTAGAGTCGATAATATCAGCAACCGCAAGCGCCCAGCCATCTGGCAATGGCAAGTAGAGGGACGCGTCTGCCACATCCTCAAAATCGAGAATAACAGGCAGCTTTTCAAGGAAATCGTCTGTGGTTTGGCTCATCACTGAAATATCGGTCCATTTCAGTTCAAACACCAGAGGCTGCATGGGAATATTTATCGTGTCTAGCCGACGAAAGAAGCTGTCCAAGATACCACAAACAAAACAATAATCGGCACGAAACACCTTGTGGAATCGTGGTCTAATTTCCTAGACTGCGAACAGGATGCTGCCGAACGCAAAAATGAACGGAGCGACCAACGTCTGGTGGTGTGAAAACCGTCCAGACCACAAACGGGCGAAAAGCCCACCCCAAGGAGACAGCACATGAAAACTAAGCTACTGGCAAGCGTCGCTTTCGCCGCCTCGTTCGCCTTCGCGCCTCTGGCGCACGCAGAAATCGTGATCGGCCTTATCGCCCCATTGACCGGCCCGGTTGCCGCTTATGGCGAGCAGGTCAAGAACGGCGCACAGGTTGCCGTGAACGAGATCAACAAGAAGGGCGGCATTCTCGGTGAGCAAGTCGTGCTCAAGCTGGCGGACGATGCTGGCGAACCAAAGCAGGGCGTTTCTGCCGCCAACCAGCTGGTTGCTGAAGGCATTCGTTTTGTCGTTGGTCCTGTAACGTCGGGCGTTGCCATTCCAGCATCTGACGTCTTTGCTGAAAACGGCATCCTGATGGTGACGCCGACTGCAACGGCTCCAGACCTGACCAATCGTGGTCTCACCAACATTTTGCGCACCTGCGGTCGCGACGATCAGCAGGCTGAAGTTGCAGCTGCTTATGTCATCAAGAACCTCAAGGACAAGCGCGTTGCCGTGCTGAACGACAAGGGCGCTTACGGCAAGGGCCTGGCAGACTCCTTCAAGAAGACCCTGAACGCCGGTGGCGTAACGGAAGTGTTCGATGACGCCCTGACACCAGGCGAAAAGGATTTGAGCGCGCTCGTTTCCCGTCTGAAGTCTGAAAAGGTTGATGTGGTTTACTTCGGTGGTTATCACCCTGAAGCTGGCCTGCTGGTTCGTCAGATCAACGACGCTGGCGCCAAGATCACCGTAATTGGTGGTGACGGCCTCTCCAACTCCGAGTTCTGGAACATCGGTTCTGAAGCAGCGGCCGGCACTGTTTTCACCAACGCTGCTGACGCCCTGAAAAATGCAGACTCCAAGACCGCTGCTGATGCGCTTGCTGCTGCAAACATTCCTGCAGAAGCATTCACCCTGAATGCGTATGCTGCAGTTGAAGTTCTGAAAGCTGGCATTGAAAAGGCTGGCAGCGCGGAAGATTCGGAAGCAGTTACCACAGCCCTGAAGTCCGGTGAGCCTGTTGCAACAGCTATCGGCGCCGTGACCTACGGTGAAGCTGGTGACCTGACCTCGCAGGCATTCTCGCTCTACAAGTGGGAAGGCGGCAAGATCGTTCCAGCCGAATAAGCTGCAACTTTCGTCACTTACGACACAGAAAAGCCGGGCGTTGCAAAGCGCCCGGTTTTGTTTTTTCCGGAATTGTTCTAGGTTGAGAATCCATATTTTTTGAACAGATGAGGCTGCCGTGACCGCTACTCTTGAAAACAGGATCGATCAGGGCACAGGCCGCCAACCGGCAGATATCGTTCTGAAAGGCGGTCGTTTTTTCGATCTGGTCACCGGTGAACTCGTCGCCTCCGACATCGCGATCTGTGGCGATACCATCGTCGGCACCTGCGAAAACTATGTCGGAAAACAGGAAATCGACATCACCGGCAAGATTGTCGCCCCAGGCTTCATCGATACACATCTGCATATCGAATCCTCACTGGTCACACCGCATGAATTTGACCGCTGTGTGCTGCCCTATGGCGTGACAACAGCGATCTGTGATCCGCATGAAATCGCCAATGTGCTGGGCACGGAAGGCATTCAGTTCTTTCTGGATTCAGCGCTGCAGACAGTCATGGATATCCGCGTGCAGTTGTCATCCTGCGTGCCGGCAACCCATTTGGAAACCGCAGGTGCGGACTTGCCGATCGAACGGCTTTTGCCGTTCCGCAGCCATCCCAAGGTCATCGGCCTTGCCGAATTCATGAATTTCCCCGGCGTCATCCACAAAGACCCGGTTTGCATGGCAAAGCTCGAAGCCTTTCAAGGCCAGCACATTGATGGCCATGCCCCGCTTCTGTCTGGCACCGCGCTCAATGGTTACCTGTCGGCTGGCATTCGCACAGAACATGAATGCACCAATGCACCTGAGGCTTTGGAAAAGATCCGCAAAGGCATGCATATTCTGGTACGCGAAGGGTCTGTCTCCAAGGATCTGCACGCGCTGATGCCCATCATCACCGAACGCCTGTCGCCCTATCTGGCGCTCTGCACCGACGACCGAAATCCGCTAGACATCGCCGAGCAGGGCCATCTGGACTATATGATCCGCACGGCAATTGCCCATGGCGTTGAACCTCTGGCCATCTATCGCGCCGCCTCGATTTCCGCCGCCCGTGCTTTCGGCTTACGTGACCGCGGCCTCGTCGCACCCGGGTGGCGCGCCGATCTGGTGGTGCTGGACAGCCTTGAAAACTGCAAGGCGGAAATGGTCTTTGCTGCCGGCAGGCGGGTATCCGACGCGTTGTTTGATGCCCGTAAACCAATCGAACCCGTCGGTCTGGATAGCGTGAAGGCAAGGCATGTTCTGGCTTCACATTTTGGCGTGCCGGTCAGCGAAGGTGAAACACCCGTCATCGGGGTTATGCCGGGCAAGATCATCACCGAACATCGCCGTTTCCGCCTGCCCACCAGCGGCAATCAGACGGCCGTTGATCTTGACCGGGATATTATCAAGGTCGCTGTTATCGAGCGCCACGGCAAGAACGGTAACCATGCCAATGGTTTCGTGCAGGGATTTGGCCTGAAAAAGGGTGCGATCGCTTCTACGGTCGGTCATGACAGCCACAATATCTGCGTGGTTGGCGTCAATGAAGACGACATGGCGCTTGCCGCCAACCGACTGGGTGAAATCAAGGGCGGTTTTGTTGTGGTCGCGGACGGCAAGGTCACCGGCGAAATTGCCTTGCCTATCGCTGGTCTGATGAGTCTCGAACCGTATGAAAGCGTGCGCGACACGTTGCACACATTGCGCCAGGCGGCTTACGCACTTGGCACCACGCTCGAAGAGCCGTTCTTGCAGGTGGCATTCCTACCTCTGCCGGTCATCCCTCACCTGAAGATTTCAGACAAGGGCATGGTCGACGTGGATAAATTCGCCCTCATCTAAACGGAGCTGCTTAAATGGGGGTGAGCGAAGTTGCCTTCGCTCATCGTCAAGCGATCAGCGCAGAAAAACCGTCCAGCCCATCCAGCTTTACCACCTGCTGGTTCATCGTTGCGGAGAAACCGGGCATTGGCAGGATATCTTTCACCACGACGCCTTTCGGCAGCAGGAAATCCACTGGCTCCCTCGTCAGGTTGAACACGAAAAGCAGGCTTTCGCCCGCCTTGCTGCGGGTGAATGCCAGAACATCCTGATTGCTATCAAGGAATGTCATGTCACCATCAATCAGCGGACCATGGCTTTTGCGGAACGCCAGCGTTTCCCGGTAATGATGCAGCACCGTGTCCGGCTTGCGCTCCTGCCCGTCCACCGCCAGCAGACCATGATCATAGGGCACCGGCAACCACGGCTTTTCCGCCGTGGAGAACCCGGCATTGGGGCTGCCTGTTTCCCAGACCATTGGTGTGCGGCATCCATCCCGGCCCTTAAATGCCGGCCAGAAGCGAATGCCATAGGGGTCACGCAAATCCTCAAAGGCAAGTTCGGCTTCCGTCAAACCGAGTTCCTCGCCCTGATAAAGGCAGATAGAACCGCGAAGGCTGGCCAGCACCGAAAATGCCAGTTTGGCAATATGCTCGCGCTCCGCACCGCTTTCGGTGAAACGGCTGACATGCCTGACGACATCATGATTGGAAAAGGCCCAGCACACCCAACCATCCGTTACAGCCTTGTGGAAACCATCGACCGAGTTGCGAATGTGCTCAGCGGTAAAATCCGGGCCTAGAAGGTCGAAGGTGTAACACATGTTCAGCTTGTCATTGCCGGATGTATAGGCCGCCACAGTTTTGAGTGAGCGCGCACCGTCGCCAACTTCACCCACCGTCATGCGGCCGTCATAGCAGTCCAGCAGCGTGCGGAACCGCTTGAGAAACTCGATATTCTCGCTCTGAGTCTTGTCGTAGAGATGGTTCTGCATGCCGTATGGATTGACATCAGGCGCATCCAGACCAAAAGCGCCTTCTTCATCCAGCGGCGGGTTGTTGCGCAGCGCCTTGTCGTGAAAATAATAATTCACCGTGTCCAGACGGAAGCCATCAACGCCGCGATCCAGCCAAAACCGGACGGTGTCCAGCAAGGCATCCTGCACTTCCGTGTTATGGAAATTCAGGTCAGGTTGCGAGGTGAGGAAGTTGTGCATGTAATATTGCTTGCGAACGCCGTCCCACTCCCATGCTGGTCCGCCAAACACTGACAGCCAGTTGTTGGGTGCCGTGCCATCCGGCTTTGGATTGGCCCATACGTACCAGTCCGCCTTGGAGTTCGTCCGGCTGGCTCTGCTGTCCACAAACCACGGATGCTGGTCGGACGTGTGGGATATCACCTGATCGATGATCACTTTCAGTCCAAGACGGTGTGCCTCGGCCACCAAAATATCAAAGTCATCCAGCGTGCCGAAAAGCTTGTCGACGTTGCGGTAATCGGAAACGTCATATCCCATGTCCGCCATGGGCGAGGTAAAGAATGGCGATAGCCAGATACCGTCGACACCAAGAGATGCAATATAGGGCAACCGCTTCGTCACGCCGGGAAGATCACCGTAACCGTCGCCGGTCGTGTCCTGAAAAGACCGTGGATAGACCTGGTAGATAACCGCTCCCCTCCACCAGTCTGCATTGATAACGGGCTTGATAGCGGAGGTATTCGGTTGCGTCATGAAAAGGCTCCCTGAAATAGTGAGGGTAAAGATATAGGCGCGCCTCCCATCCGTAAACCACACTTAAGATTGAACAACGCAGAGGCCGCAAGAAAATGCCTTTGCCCTTGTCAGTTGGGCCAAGGCATCGTAATGGCCACACGTTCAACATATGCGGGAGGACATGGTTTTGGGCGGACGTTTTGTTTCAATAGGCGAATGCATGGTGGAACTCTCGCAAGCTGGCGACAATCTGCTGCGCAAAGGTTTTGCCGGAGATACGTTCAACACCGCATGGTATGCCCGCGCCTGTCTGTCCCGTGATTGGTCGGTCGATTATTTCACAGCACTGGGTGACGACCCGCTCTCCGAAGAGATGCTGACCTTCATCAAGCAGGCCGATATCGGCACTGACGCGGTAACCCGCATTCCCGGCGGCACACCCGGCCTTTACCTGATCAACCTCAAGAATGGCGAGCGCACCTTCAGTTACTGGCGCGGCATGTCCGCAGCCCGGCAACTTGCCGCGGATGCAGACCATCTGCGCCGCACGATGGACACCGCCGACCTCATATATTTCTCAGGCATTACGCTGGCAGTTCTGGCAACCCCTGCTCATGTCGAAACATTCCTGTCCGAACTGCGCCGCGCCCGTGCGGCCGGCAAGATCGTCGCCTTCGATCCCAACATCCGTCAGCGCCTTTGGGCCAACAAGGATGTGATGTTGCAGACAATCACCGATGGCGCACGCGCCGCCTCCATGGTCATGCCAAGCTTTGACGACGAAGCTACCAATTTTGGTGATGCATCGGTTGAAGCAACGATTGAGCGCTACCGCAGCCTCGGCGTTGCAAACATCGTGGTCAAGGATGGTGCAGCAGGTGCAACGCTGGACTTCGAGGGCGTTCGAAGCTTCGCGCCCGCCCATGAGGTCAGCGATGTCGTTGACACGACCAGCGCTGGCGACAGCTTCAACGGCGCCTTCCTGGCACGTCTCCTGTCCGGCGCGACACCCCAGGATGCAGCGGCATTTGCCGCCAAGGCCGCAGCAACCGTTATCGGCCATCACGGCGCCCTCATAAGCCCTGACCTGCTGCCTCTCATGGGCTAACAAGCCTACCGTTGCCCTGACATGATCCTGTAACACGCGCACGCCATAGAGGGATTAAATCCCGCAGGCGGATTCGCAAGCGCGGGTAAAAACAGGATCGGCGCAGCAATGACGAGAATTACCATTGTCACGGATGCCTGGCACCCGCAGGTCAACGGCGTGGTCCGCTCGATTGAAAACACCAATGCGGAACTACAGCGCATGGGTGTTGAGGTGTGCATGGTCACACCGCAGAGCTTT
Organism: Rhizobium sp. CG4; assembly: GCF_023701965.1. Classification (NCBI taxonomy): domain Bacteria; kingdom Pseudomonadati; phylum Pseudomonadota; class Alphaproteobacteria; order Hyphomicrobiales; family Rhizobiaceae; genus Rhizobium; species Rhizobium sp. CG4. The sequence continues at coordinate 530,780 of NZ_JABAEG010000001.1, forward strand.
CACAACGTGCCCTGCCCGACCTATCCGGAAATTCGCCTCTCGGTCACAAGCTACCGCCACGTTGCGCAGGAAATTGAAAAAAGCCAGCCATCCTACGTGCATATCGCAACAGAAGGCCCGCTTGGTTTTCTGGCACGCCGCTGGTGCATCAAGAACCATATGCGCTTCTCCACCAGCTACCACACCCGTTTTCCGGAATATGTGGCTGCCCGTTTCCCCGTGCCGGAAAGCTGGCTTTATGCCTTCGTGCGCTGGTTCCACAATGGAGGCAATGCCTGCATGGTGGCCACACAAAGCCTTGAAAACGAATTGGAAGATCGCGGTGTTCGCAATCTCAAGCGCTGGAGCCGCGGCATCGATCTGGCGCAATTTCACCCACGCCAGCGACGCGAAGCGCCGTTTGATCTGCCGCGCCCGATCTTCATGACCGTTGGTCGCGTCGCCGTTGAAAAAAACCTGCCTGACTTTTTGAAGCTCGACCTGCCCGGCTCCAAGGTGGTGGTAGGTGATGGCCCTGCCCGCGCTGATCTTCAGGCACAATTCCCCAACGTTCACTTCACCGGCACCAAGACGGGTGAAGACCTGGCCGACGCCTATGCGCAGGCTGATGTGTTCGTGTTCCCATCCAGAACAGATACCTTTGGCAATACTATTCTGGAAGCACTGGCCAGCGGCGTGCCGGTTGCCGCCTATCCTGTCACCGGCCCAATCGATATTATCGGGCCCAATTCCAAGGCTGGTGCCCTGAACCGCGATCTGCGGCAAGCCTGCTTGGATGCGCTGGAATGCTCGTCAAAGGACGCCATAGCTCTTGCCAGAACCTATTCCTGGGAAAAGGCATCCAAGCAGTTTCTGGACAACGTCACGGCTGCCGCCAACAATTGCCTTCCGGATTCTTTTCGAGCAACGCCGGCGATCTAGGATCACCTGTCAGCAGATTGCGAAATGAAGTGCTGGACGAAACGCTTGCGGGCTGTCACAAGACGGGCTGGACGCGACTGCCGTTATTGAGAACGGGGTCGGGCTGCTGATTGACGTCAGGCGGCTGCCACGAGATCACGATGGCCGTCCAACTTAACTCCCCTTTCCCTGAAAGCTCCGTCTTCTAAATCCCCTTGTTATGTGTGCAGCATGTAGCAATTCATGTGCTCGGCCCTATATAGAGAACCGTAGCTGATTACGTAATAAAAACAGGGCCATGCATATGAAAGACCTTCAAGGGAAAACCGTTGTTGTCACCGGCGCAGCACGAGGATTGGGGGCGGCCTTTGCAATTGCGTTTGCTGATGCCGGATGTGATCTGGTGCTATGTGGCCGGCGTCTTACCGACCTTGAAGACATGGCCGACATCATCACAAAGCGTGGCGGCACCCGGCCTCTACAGGTCGTGCTTGATCTTGCCAATTCTGACAGCGTCAACCGCGCGGCCACCGAGATCAGTGAACGCACATACAAGGTCGATATTCTGATCAACAACGGTGCCATGTGGCTCGAAAGCAGCGATACACCTTACGCCGCAGATGCTGTGCTGACCACGATCAACGCGGCAATATCAGGCACATTTCTATTCACTCAAGGCTTGCTACCGCGACTGCAAAGCTCAGACAGACCAGATGTCGTCACGATCGGGTCAATTAGCGGCCTGCCTAATGCCGCACTGCAGAGTGTTTCGGTACCGTTTTATGCAGCCAAGCGCGGACAGACAGCGCTGGCCGACGGTTTCCGGCAGAGTTTTGCAGGCACGAAAATTCGCTCGATCGCCGTTCACCCGCCGTACCTCGATGATGCCCGCCCTGATCAGGACGATTGGCAGCAAGCGGCAGAGCGCCAAAAGGGCGAGCGCGGAACCAGCCGTGATGTGGTGGAAGCAGTGCTCTTTGCCGTGACCAGACCGCGCCATGTGACGCTGAACATCACCATTGATACGGATGATGGCGGCCTGTTTCCCGCATAAGCCAGAGATCGAGACGATCGCGCGCCGTGTGAACAAATCCACGGCGCTCCACTTGCAGACATCACCAGGCCCCGGTCAGCGCATTCCCAGACAGCGGAATGGTGTTTGTTTCACCATTATGATTTTTGGTGGAAATTGACGTCTGCATCTGCTTGGGCGATTTTCTGAACCATGTCGCGGCGATGCTGGCGAGATCACCGATCATCGCATGTTTATGCCAGTCGGCGAAGCGCTTGGCCGTTGCATCTGGTTCCGACTGAAAGAAGAAGTCACCGGATTGGCCAAGATCGTTGATCGACTGCGCCATCGCGGACAGCGGCCGCTGAAACATCTTGGAAGGCAAAGACAATTCTGGCGCAGCCTGGCTAAATGCCGGAGCCATGAAGTCGATCGCCCAGCCATCGGCCTCAACCCAGCAGTGAAAGGTTTCGCCAGCGCCAGTCACGTAACCATCTTCACGATGGTCGGCAAACAACAGCATCGTCCCACCAAGATTAAAGGCTGCAAGGCCGCCCTTGGGTTTGGCCTTGATCTTGAATTGCTGTTCGAGAATGAACGCACCAAAGGTGCTGAAATACATCGATGCGGATGCCGGATTGGCATTTTCGTTGATCAGCAGGCTGTTGATGACACGGTAAATCCGGTGATAGTCGCTCTGCTTGATCAGCATTGTCTTGTCTTCCGTTAGAATGGGATGGTCAGCCTGAACCACCATCATCCCCGGCCCTTTGCCGGGGTTTCGTCATTGCCATGAATCAAACCACCACTGATCTGCGGGTCGAACCCGCAGATGGCACTAAGTGTCTGGCATGCCTGAAGCTTAAATGAAGCGGCAGATTACCGCTTCTTTTTGGCCTTGTTCTCGAACGGGTTGTCCGAACCACGGTAATGCACACGGATCGGCACGCCCGGCATGTCGAAGTCATTGCGCAGGTTGTTGACCAGATAACGCGTGTAGGATTCCGGGATCGACTCTGGTCGTGTGCAGGAAATCATGAATGCAGGTGGACGAGCCTTTACCTGCGTCATGTATTTCAGCTTCAGACGGCGGCCGGAAACGGCTGGCGGTGGGTGATGCGTGGTCTGCGATTCCAGCCAACGGTTCAGCTTTGCTGTCGAGATACGGCGATTCCACACCTTATCCGTATCGACAATATTCTGCATCAACCGATCAAGTCCGTAGCCAGTCTGGCCCGACATTGGAACAGCGCGAATACCGCGTGCCTGTGGCAGCAACCGTTCGGTCTTTTCACGCAAGTCGGCAAGATAGGCCTGGGGGTCTTCAACCAGATCCCACTTGTTGAACGCCAGCACCGCTGCACGACCCTCGCGAATAACGAGGTCGACAAGCTGCAGATCCTGCTTTTCAAACGGGATGGTGGAATCGAATACGATCACCACAGTTTCGGCAAAACGGATGGAACGCAGGGAATCGGCAACCGAGAGCTTTTCCAGCTTTTCCGTAACCTTGGCCTTGCGGCGCATGCCAGCCGTATCAAACATCTTGATGCTGCGTCCGCGCCAGTCCCATTCAACAGAGATACTGTCGCGGGTAATGCCTGCTTCCGGACCAGTCAACAGGCGGTCTTCACCGAGGAAGCGGTTGATAAGTGTCGATTTACCGGCATTTGGGCGGCCGATGATAGCAACGCGAAGCGGCTTGGTTTCATCGTAAACCGGCTCTTCTTCGTCTTCGTCCTCGTCTTCGCCGCGTTCGGCGCGCGGAATGACAACGTCGGTTTCCGCCTCATCGTCTTCAGACGGAAAGGCCATGTCTTCGCCAATGGCTTCGATGATCGCGTCGCGCAAATCATGCATGCCTTGGCCGTGCTCAGCGGAAATAGGGGTCGGTTCGCCAAGGCCCAGAGTGAAGGCATCATAGTAGCCACCATCAGAACCGCGCGCTTCAGACTTGTTGGCCACCAGCACAACTGGTTTACCACGACGACGCAGCATGGTTGCCAGCGTTTCATCTGCCGGTGTCAAACCATACTTGGCATCGACCACGAACAGCGTCAGGTCCGCCTCTTCGATCGCAGCCTCGGTTTGTGCCCACATGCGACCCTGCAGTGTCTCGGGGCCGGACTGTTCAAGACCTGCGGTATCAATGATCGTGAAGCGCAGATCATCAAGCCGTGCTGCACCCGGCCTGCGGTCGCGGGTCACGCCGGGCGTGTCGTCCACAAGCGCCAGCTTCTTGCCAACCAGACGGTTGAAAAGCGTCGACTTTCCGACATTGGGGCGCCCTACGATGGCGACGGTGAAGCTCATGGTGCGTTCTTCCTTGGGGTATATGTTTCTTACGGCGCCTTGCCGGAAGCAGCAATGTTGTCGAGCATGATCTGGGCGCGGTTGGCAACATTCCGCGGTGCCTGTGCGTCGGTGGTGATCTGCTGGAACCAGTCTCTGGCCTTCACGAAATCACCCGCCTTATAGGCGGCAAGACCAAGAGCCTCGCGTGCCGAGCTGCGGAACGCCTGGCTTTCGCCAGAGAGAACCTCAACCTGGGCAGACACCTGATCATAGCTGCCATTGTCGACCAGCAGCCATGCCGCGCGGATCTTGGCAGCGTCACGGAACACTTGCGGAGCAGATGTGTCATTGCCGATAGCGGTGAACGCTTCGGTAGCAGCCGTTGCGTCACCCTTCTGGGCCTGTAGTGTTGCCGAGCGGAACTTGGCCAGAACCGGGTAGGATCCGTGGCCAGCCGTCTCAAGTGCAGCCAGTGCTGCCAGTGCATCATCAGGCTTGTTTTCAGAAGCCAGCTTCATAGCAGCGATAAATTGGTCACCGGAGTTGGAGGCACGGTTGCTGTTCCAGTATTCGTAAATACCAGCGCCCGCAGTTCCCAGCACAATCAATACCGCGCCGCCGATAACAACGATGCCGTATCTGCTCCAGAAATTCGTCATCTTCTCCGAACGAAGCTGCTCGTTCACTTCGCGGATGAAGGTGTCATTTTCATTTGCCATCGAATTCTCCGTAGCCGCATATCCGCATCGATATCCATCGAGAAGGATGAACGGTTATGACTTCACGCTGAAACTTGCCTGTCGGGCACTGAACCGCAGGCATTTGTTCGGCCTTCTAGCGCATTTTGCCTTTTATGTAAGGGGGAAAGCGTCACTTTCCTGTCAGTGACGCCCCATCAGTACATAGATTTTAAAGCGCAAGCGGCTGAACGCCAATCAGCCATTCGTGCAACTTGAATATAAACGCCGCCCAAAGTGCAACCCCTCCGACCACGGCAATCAGGTCATAGCGAGCAGAAACGAAGCCCGGGCGCACCAGCAGACCTGCCCGCTCCCGCCGTTTCAGCGCAATACGCATCACCACACCCCAGGCCAGAAACGCTGCAAACAGAATGACCGACGATGTTTCGCCATTGGCAAGCAGGTGCGACAGCGCCCAGATTTTAACCGAAAGAACCAGTGGGTGTTTGGTCTTGGTTGCAATGTGCCCCGGCGGAAGAAGGCTTGCCACAAGACAGATCATCGCGATCAACATCAGCGTCAGCGCAATGTGGCTCATCCAGACCGGTGGATAATACAGCATACCCGTGACCTGCCGGGCCTGACCGAAAGCATAGATCACCAGCACAAGCGTTATGACGCTGGCAACGGAATAAAGTCCCTTCCATGCACCAGCGCCCAATCTGGCAATTGCGGCATCCCGAAAGCCCGGTGCAACGATGCGCACCAGGTGGGTGGCGAAGAACAAGCAAAGACAGAGTACGAGCAGCAGCATGGGAAAATCCTCGAAAACAAGCGGCGTTTCAGCCGGATAATTGAGATCGTTAGCACGACCTTGCTATAAGAAAATCACAAAAATGCCAGACAATTCAAAGGTTCGCCTTATTCCGGCGGCACAAGGCCATATCACGGCAGTTTTTCTCCTGCTTCAAAACATGGGCGACTTGGCCCGCGCCTTTAGAACATGCATGTCGATTGGTCCTGAAATGTTGCGTAAAATCCTTGCTGCTTCGCTTCTCTGTTCGGTTTTCTCATCTGCGGCACTCGCTGAGGAACAGCCGCGCAAGCAATTTGTCATCGTGTCGTTCGATGGCGCAGGCGATAACTCGCTGTGGGACCGCAGCCGCGCGACATCAGCCGAGACTGGTGCAAAATTTACCTACTTCCTGTCATGTACCCTCATCATGGACTACAAAACCGGCAAGGCGACCTACAAGGGACCGGGCAAAAAACTCGGCCGCTCGAATGTCGGTTTCGGCCAGACTGTTCAGGAGGTGGAAACCCGCCTCAACAACATCTGGCAGGCCCATCAGGAAGGCCATGAAATAGCCAGCCACGCCTGCGGCCACTTTGATGGCAAGGACTGGACGGCAGCCGACTGGGAAGCTGAATTCGAGACGTTCAGCAAAACGCTTGAAAACGCGTGGGAGATGATTGGCAAAAAAGATGCCGAGCCGCAAGGTTGGCGGGAATTTGCCAAAACCGACATCAAGGGTTTCCGTGCCCCTTACCTCTCGCAAAGCGATGGCCTGACTGCAGCCGAAAAGAAACACGGTTTCATTTATGATGCGAGCCTTGTGACCAAAGGCCCGCAATATCCTGTTACGGCCAAGGATGGCATTACCCGCTTTGGTCTGCCACTGATCCCCGAAGGACCGAACAGCCGCCCGATCATTGCCATGGATTATAATCTGTTTGTGCGCCATTCCGTCGGCGTAGAAACACCCTCCAAGGCTGCGGAATTCGAGGAGCGCGCCTACAAGGCGTTTCGCGCCGCTTTCGATAAACAATACAATGGCGAGCGCATTCCCCTGCAAATGGGCTTCCACTTCGTGAAAATGAATGGTGGCGCCTATTGGAATGCCTATGAGCGTGTATTGCGGGAAGTCTGCAAAATGCAGGATGTGTCCTGCGTTAATTACGCCAGCTACATGGAAACCTTGAAGGCTGAGAAGGCGGAACAAAAACCTTTGGCAGGTTCGTCTTTCTAAAACCGCATCCCCGCGATCATCCATTAGGGATTCTCAGAATTAATGCCTTGATACAAGGCAATAAAAAACCCGCCTCAAAGGCGGGTTTTTGTTTGATGGAGAGGCTTATGGGCGGTTGGCAGCCATTTCACCGTCTGCAGCTTCACGCTCCAGATAGCGCTGGTCGATCTCAGGCAGAGCATCACCTTCGATTGCAGCTTCAAACGCCACCAGACGTTTGCGGATCGACATGAGTTCGATGATCGTCGACCATGAACTGACCAGATACTGGAAGCTGTCGCTGACCTGACCGAAGGCCGTCGCAATCTGCTGCCAGATGCCCATGGTGATACGGCCTGCAACAAAGGTTGGAATAAGCATGAAGTTCAAGAAAATAGCGTCCAGCTGACCATACGTGTAACGGGCAACGTTAAAGTAGAGATAATGCCAGTACATGCGGAAATAGTTTTTACGCACGTTACCGAACAATTGCGTCATCGTGACAGGATCCGCACGATCCTCATGGTCTTCGCCATAGACCAGTTCCTTGCGGAACGCCGCTTCCACGCGCTGATTACGGAATTGCAGACCTGGAAGCTTGATGCCGACTGCCGCCAGCAAAACCGTGCCGAATACAGACCAAATAATCGCCAGCCAGAACAAAGAATGTGGAATTGCACCAAACAGCGGCAGATCACCGACATGTTGTGACATGGCGAACAGAAGTGGCAGGAACACCACCAGCGTCATGATCGAATTAATCAGCGCGACGCCAAGTCCTTCGATGATATTGGCAAACCGCATCGTGTCTTCTTGCACACGCTGGGACGCACCTTCGATGTGACGCAACCGGTCCCACTTGGACAAATAGAAATTATTCATCGCCGTGCGCCAACGAAAGACATAGTGGTTGGTGAAGAACGCTGTGATAACGTTGAGCGCCACGTTCACCATACCGATTTCCACGAAGCGCAATTGCAGATCGTAGAACTGCCCGGTTGTTATTCCCGGCTGCTTGGACAAGGCATTTTGTAAGAGATCGAAAAACGGACCGCGCCAGTTATTCAGCGCGACGGAAACCTGTACGCTGAAATAAGCAATAAAAATAATAAACGCCGACCCCCAGATAGACCAGTTGGTCCATGGATGATCTTTGGCAATTGTCTTCCACGCCGTTCCAAAGATCAGAACGAAAATGGTGAAGTACATGTAGAACCACAAATTGTCTGGCGAGATGAAATAGGCCAGACCGATCGGTGCTGTTTCACCTGGCGCCAGCGGCGGCATGCCAAGTGCCGCACCCATTTGCGGGCCGACCAGATACCACACGGCTATACATATGGCAGCCCATACAACGGCAGACGTGAAGAAGAGTTTCGGATTTGGGAAAAATGAATGGAACACGTTTGGAACTCACGCGGACGTTAGGGAGCGGCCGGAATTGGCGAAGCAGTCAAGGTATGGAAAATACGGCAGAAATCAGCGTACAGCAATCAACCATCCGCATCCTTACCAACTTGTAACTGAAAAACCACCAAAACCTGCTGTTTGACACTTACCGCATCAATCCCGCATACGGGCAACCGGCACCATCAACAGCATGGCAACACCAAGTGCAGCGGCAGCCAGTATGGTTGGCAGCGTGAAATTACCGGTGAACTGCGCCACCCATCCGCCAACCAAAGGCCCGGTAATCTGGCCAATTCCGAATGCCGCCGTCATGAATGAAAAAACGCGCCTCGGGCTGTGCGGCGAAAACTGCCGCCCCAATTGCAGACCATATGCTGTCACGACCATGAACGTCAGGCCAAACAGTAACCCACCGAAAAGCGCACCCACCACAGGTGGCAGCAGTACGGATGCAAGAACACCGACAACTTCAATTGCCAGGGCCATGACGAAGGTCCAGCGATGCCCGGTGAGTTTTGCAACCGGTCGCCAGATGTAAAGAGAAATTGCACTGGCGCTACCTGTGATGAACCATGCCAGACATTCCACCAGTGCGCCCGCATCGGCCATTCGCACAATGGTGATCAGAAAGGTGGCGGTAATCACATAACCAAAACCGAACAGACCATAGGCAATGGTCAGCAAAACCAGCGGCATACGCCAGCGTATTGGCGGCTCAACAGTTGCCACTGCGGTGCGAGGCGGACCAGAGGGTAAAACACGCGCCACGAAGACGAATGCAATAAAAACGAACACCGCCCCGACAATCCATTCCGCTTGCCAGGACGCGCCCTCCCCATGCAGCAGCGAACCGATAACAAAAACGAGAAGCGACGAAACGGCAATGCCGACGCCAACGCCAGCAAAATGCAAAGACTGCACATCTTCCCGCCCGGCGGCAGTGGCGTGGCCGATAACGATCTGCGACGTGAAGATCATTGCCAGAGCGCTGGCCATACCGGCCAGAAAACGAATGAGAATAAAGACTTCGACTGCACGCGTCATGGCCATGGCCAACAGCAGCAGACCGGTAGCCAGCATTCCGCCAAGCGCCACCAGTTTCTCACGTCCGTTCGCCCAACCGTAAGCGGCGAGAATGGCGCCCAGCAGATAACCGGCAAAGTTACCTGCGGCAATCAACCCTGCATCAGAAGCCTTGAGCGACAGGTCGCTGATCATGCCGGGCAGCACTGGCGTATACAAAAAACGCCCGAAACCTTGCGAACAGGCCATGGCCAACGCCCCGGCAAAGCCGATCAGCAGGACACGCGAATGGGATTGTGCAGCAGCGTCAGTCATGTCGCGTCTATGGCAGTGCAACATGGGTCAGGCAAACCATTTATTTTGATGGCACCTGCCAATGCTATTGAACCCCATAAGTTGGCGCCGATAAGCAGCCAGCCTATTTCGAAAGTGCCACCAACCGGTCAAGCGCGGTGGGAAATCCCTTCAATGACAGGCCCAACAGCACATTCTGCCCGCTGTCATGGGCTTTGGCGACCAGCTTGACATTACTGCCGCCCCGCAAGGTTTGCAGAGTGGGCGCATCAAGAAGCACTTGCACGATACAGCCCGTTGGCAAGCAGGTTGCAAAAGGTGACGGGTTCGACACCACGCCATCATCGACCTGAACCGTCACACCCGCCGCCAGTTGCAGTCCGAATGGCAGAATAATCGTTCCACGTATTTGGTCATTCTGGTCAGTGCTGATTTCGGCTGCAATGACCAGCTGCTTGGTATCGTTCTTGCGTTGTTGTTGCGTCATCAAACAAATTTGTTTTGCCTCAGCCTGTGAACACAGCACGATCCAGTCGCCATGGGTTTCGTTGACGGAGAAGACATTGTTACCTGCCGCCGCTGGTGCCTCTGTTTGCGCTGCCACGATGGATGGCTGTGTCACGAACGACACCAGAGCGACTGCGGCAGCCGCCTTTATGTTTTTTCCGAACATGCAGACACCTGTCATTATTCTGAACGTCCAGCGCCATCTACAAGCGACTGGCCGTTCAGAATTGCATTGAAATCAAAAACGAACCTGTAACTTGGCGTTGACGCCATGGTCATAGGCTTTGGCACTGAACTGCCCGGTATAGGATATGCTTAAGGTCGAGGCCGACGAAAGAGCAAAATCCATTCCCGTTTGCACAATCGCCGTATTTCTGTCCAGTGGCGTGCCAACCACTCTGAAGCTGTCACCGGAGGCGAACCGGGCCGTGGTTTCCGGCTCCACGTCACCAAAGGCGTAGATCCAGCCTAGGGAGCCACGCAATGTGGCCGGAACAGACCCGACATCAAGATCGGTCGACGCGCGGAACCCAAGTGTCGTGTAGGTGGTGTTCAAATCGGTCTCACCCATGGTCAGGGCGGAAAGGCCACCGGTTTCGGTAAAGCCATCGGTCTTTACCCGTATATGGCTCAGGCTAACGAAGGGTTCGAATGATGCAGGTGCGAAATCGATACGGTAGCTCATCTCGCCAAACATGTTGAGGGTGCTGGCATCATAGTCAGCTCTCAGCGTCTCACCGAGAAAATCAACCTCGCGCACCGTGTCGACCCTGTGCCAAGTGTAGTTGATGCCAGTACGAAACGAGATGGCATCCCAACGGCTACCGGCATAGACACCGAGATGATAGTTGTTGCTGTCGCCGTCACTGTCTGACGTGTCAAATGATGACCGGCTGTAGCCACCAAACACACCGACCCGCCAATTGTCGGAGATGCTAGCGTCACCACCGATCAACACACCCGCATTTGATATATCGGTATCGGGACTGCCAGTCAGACCATCAACCTTGCCCCAGGAACCAAAACCGTTTGTCCAGACGGAGAACCGATCCTGATCGAAAACATCCGTTCTCTTCTCGAAGGATGCAAACTGGCCACTTTTGGCCGGTTTTGTTTCCTCAGCATAACCAAGGGCTGGAACCGAGGGTGCAGCAACCCCATCGGTCATGGAACGGATACGGCCATTCACCGTGTTGTTGACGGATTGGGCGGTCTGAAAAAAGGCGGCACGCGGTGCGGTATGAGTTTCGCCCGACAATTGCCGCAGCGCCTCTTCCTGCTCACTGTCAGGCACGGAACCGAGCGAAGACCAGAGACCACCAGGCGCGCTACCGGATTGCAGAACAGACAGCACCGAAGACTGGTTTGGCGTCAGATCAGACCCGCCATTGCCAACACTGACCGTTGAGAGAAGCGAAACAACCCCATTGTCATAGGAGATCTCGTAATTGGACAAGCCACCCCAATCAATCGTGGAAAATGTGCCGGTCACACTCGTTGCCTTCAGGATGGTGTATCGGCTGGCATTTGCGGCCCCGGAAAGCGAAATTTGCAGCGACGTGCCGGGATTGATGGTCACCGCCCCGCCAGTCAACACCACCGCATCGCTGCTCAGACCTGACACCTGCACGACATAAGTTGAGCCGGTCGAAAAGGCGAGATCCCCCACAACCGACAATGTCCCTCTGGAACCCACAAGACCGGGCGATAGTGTGCCACCATTGCCGATCGAAAGCGTGGACCCTGACTTGCCAACAGTGCCCGTGCCGCCCAGTGTGCCGTTGCTCAAAACGTCTATCATACCGCCGAGCGAACCGGTAACCAGCGCGGTTCCACCAGAGATGCTGGTGATACCACCAAGCGTGGAGCTGGTGCCGGAAAACGTCGTCACGCCAGAGAGATGATTGATGGTTCCAGTTCCAGAGATGTTGGATGAAAAATCATAACCGGTATTTGTGTGATTGAAAACGAGTGTGCCTGAACCGGGACCGAATACAACCTTCGGAGACTCGATATGTCCAGCAACACCAGCCGCATCGCCTGCTGCAGCGCCGATATTCAGCGTACCTGTTGAGCCTGCCAAATATCCAATTCGAACACCAGCAGCACCGGTTACCGCAATGGTGGCCCCATCCCGCACAGTTGCCTCACCGATGCCATAATAACCAACAGCTATGTAATTGGTGTTTACAAATCTGGTATCGGCTCCAGTCAAATCGAGAGTGCCGTTACCGGATGCCAAGAAGCCCAAAACAGCCGTATTGCTATTGAACGATGCTCCATCAGCCAGTTTGACCGTGCCAACACCAGAACTACCGACGGCAAGATAAATGTCGGAGGTCGTACCGTTTATTGTAAAGCTGCTGTCGGCTCCGGTGACTGTGATTGTCCCCTCAGCAGTCGATTTGTCACCGACGATTACTCGCTTGAAAGTATTGGTCGTAGCGCCGCCACTCCCAGTCAGGCCACCCTCGCCCTCGTAACCAACAACCAATGCGCCGCCTGTGATAGACCATGTGGAATCGTCGCCGTCGATCAGTGCGGCTCCAACGCCCCCATCACCATAACCAATCGTTACAGCGTAATCTGTCGCTGTCGCGCCACCGCTGACCGTAAACTTGCCCTCACCTGTATGGCCGATAATTGTGGCTCCACCGCTGGCAGTCCAGGAACTACCCTCACCATCAACGGTAAACGTACCCGACGAGCCGGCAAATTGGCCGAGATGCAGTGCATTGACGGTACTTGCAGATCCGCCATCTTCAATAAGGATCGTACCATCGCCGTAAAATCCTGCTGTAAGCCATCCAGTGGCCAAGGATGCATCTGCGCCCGAGATCGTCAGAGTGCCGATTTCACCGACGGCTTCGCCTACATTCAGACTGGTGCCCGTCAGACTGCCGTTACCCGAAATATCTAAGTAAATTTCGCTCACCGAACCAACGTAAAGATTGTTATAGCTCGCGGCATCGGTGATGCTCGTTCGCCCGTCGACGCCGGGAACCTTGATGTTCACAGTGCTTCCCGCTACCGGGATGACACCCCCAATCCAGTTTGCAGGATTGTGCCAATCGCTTGACGTGCCGCCAGTCCAATCAATGGCATAAGCTGGAAAACCGCTGCTAACAGCGACGACAAAAATAGCTGCTGATCCCAGCAACCTGCTTCGGTAGAACCTCATGCTCCCCCCGGAATAGACGATACACAACGCTTAGTGGCCGTCCTCCATCAGGTTTAAATTGATTTAACCTGACCCAACCACTGATTGCGTTAAGGCTTGCATATTTTGAGAGCGGTTGAAAGTTAGCAAATGAAAATATTCGCCTTCTGGATGTGGTTATCCAGCGCGTAAAATAGAATTTATTACGCCGACGACTGAACATCCTGATATCACGTAACGGAAGATGGCGCGTATAGACCGGCCAAAAATCGATACAGTAAAGCACAAGTCGAGACGTGAGTCGGTGCGTTCAGCACCGTCTCGATCTCAAATGCAATCACTGCAAAATCAGTCAGCAAGCGTCAAAACGAGCGGACCATTTTTGGTCACCACAATCGTGTGCTCGAACTGGACGGTCGGAGCACTGGGATCGCTGTAAAGCGTCCAGGGATCATTGTCGCCATCTTCCGCCCAATAGGCACCGGTAGACAGGAAGGGCTCTACGGTAAACACCATCCCCTCTTCCATGATCCGGGTTTCATCCTTGTCCGGCCATGTCGCAAGTTCGCGCGGCTCTTCATGCAATGAGCGGCCAATGCCGTGGCTGGCAAGGTTGGTGATGAGGGTGTAGCGGTTCTTGCGGGCAAAGGCGCCAATGGCATTTCCGATATCAGCCATCGGCTTGCCGGTCTTTACCTGCTGCAGACCGGTCCACATGGCGCGTTTACCATCCCGGCACAGACGCTCGATTTCCTTTTTCACGGGCGGCACGGCGAAGGACGCGCCAGTGTCACCAAAGAAGCCATCCTTTACCGCGGAGACGTCGATATTGACGAGGTCACCTGGCTTGATGATGCGCACGCCGGGAATACCATGCGCCACTTCTTCATTGACGCTGATACATGTCGCGCCGGGAAACTGATAACAGAACTCCGGTGCCGATTGCGCACCATTGTCTTCCAGTATTTTACGACCGATATCGTCCAACTCGGCCGTGGTGATACCCGGCTCCAGCGCATCAGCCATGGTATTCAGGGCAACGGCACACAGGCGGCCGATTTCCTTCAGCTTCACCAATTCTTCTTCGGACGAGACGATCATAAAACTACCCGGACATGCGGATTGCGGTAGTTTGGCGCCGCAACCCTATACTTACATCATGCGGTGGCTTTCACCCTATCAGCGCTGCCAGTCAATTCTTTTCTGACAATCGGCGCGACTTTCGTACCGTACAACTCGATACCGCGCATGATCTGATCGTGCGGCATCAGGCCGATGGCCATCTGCAGCAGGAAACGATCATTCTTGAACACGTCATGTGCTTTGATGATTTTTTCCGCAACCAGTTCTGGCTCACCTAAGAAGAGATTGCCTTCCGGCCCACGCGCCATGTCGAAATGGGCACGGCTGGTTGGCCCCCATCCGCGTTCACGACCCAGCCGGTTCATAACCTCTGCCTGCGGACCATAGAACTGGTCAGCGGCAAGATCAGTGGTGTCGGCAATGAAGCCATGCACGTTAATGCTGGTTTTCTGTTTGGTCTCCGGCTGGCCGGCGCGACGGGCCGCCTCGCGGTAGAGATCAAACAGCGGTGCAAACCGACGGTATTCGCCGCCGATAATCGCAAGCGCCACCGGCAGGCCCATTGCTCCTGCTCTTGCCACGGATTGCGGAGTGCCACCAACAGCAATCCACACCGGCAACCTTTCCTGCAAGGGGCGCGGATAAACACCACGGCCATTGATCGGCGTGTGTTTGTTGCCAGACCATGTGACAATCTCGTTTTCACGCAGGGTCAGTAGCAGGTCGAGTTTTTCAGCAAACAACTCGTCATAGTCTTCCAGATTATAGCCGAACAGCGGATAGGATTCGATGAAGGAGCCGCGACCGGCCATGATCTCTGCGCGGCCATTCGACAGCAGGTCAACTGTTGCGAACTGCTGGAAGACGCGGATCGGATCATCGGAGCTCAAAACCGAAACTGCGCTCGACAGTCGGATACTGTTTGTCTTAACGGCGGCAGCGGCCAGCACGGTGGATGGCGACGACACCGCATAGTCCGGGCGGTGGTGTTCGCCAAGACCGAACACATCCAGCCCGACCTGATCGGCTAGCTCGATTTCCTCGATAAGATTTTTAAGACGTCGTGCACCTTCCGGTCCCTTGCCATCCCGTGCGTTCGGATCGACATCCGCAAATGTGTAAAGACCGAGTTCCATGATCGATGCTCCTGTTTCTTCACGCAGAGATAGGCATCGCAAAAGACTATGGCAATTTCAAAATATGGAACGATCCGTTCGATGAAATGGATAGGAAAACTTTGCCCCGAAGCGGGCCGTAAGATCAGAGATGCGATTCTATTTTCAAACACTTGGCAGCGTAACTTGAATCACTCTGCCAAGCAGTTGAATCAGAATTTGAAGTCTCTTCAGATTTGCTCCAACAGAGCCTCCAGTTGGTCGGCGGCTTTGCCCCAGCCTTCGTCGAAACCCATTTCTTCATGAGTCTTCTTGTCCTCAGCCGTCCAGTGCAGCGCCTTGGCGGTGTAGCGTGTCTGGCCGTTTCCAACCTCCTCAAAACTCACATAACCGGTCATGAATGGCTTTTCGCTGGGCACCCATCCATCCTGATAGGCATCGGTAAACACGAGAAGCCGGTTGGGGACAACCTCAAGAAAAATGCCGTTATTGGGATAAACCTCACCATCCGGACCGCGCATGGTTACGTTAAAAACGCCACCGGACCGCAAATCCATTTCCACGTCGGAAACGGTATAGGGTCGCGGTGTGAACCATTCTTTCAAAAGATCAGGATCGGTCCACGCCCGATAAACCTTATTAGGTGGCGCATCAAATATACGGGTTAAGGACAGTTCATGTTCTCCCAGTCTTGGCATGCTGTTTCCTCCTCTGTGTGATGTCGGCCAACCGATACAAGCGCCGTCAGACCTTAACGAGCGTCCTGCGAACGGCGTTCCTCCACCCCTTCACTTTTGTTTTACGGATACTGGTTTCCATTTTGGGTTCAAACCGCTTATCTCGCGACCACGCCTTTGCAAATGCCTCCATGTCTGGCCACACACCAGCCCGGCTGCCCGCAAGCCATGCAGCACCAAGTGCGGTCGTTTCCAGAATAACGGGACGATCCACCGGCGCATCGATAATGTCTGACAGTCGCTGCATCGTCCAGTCACTGGCGACCATGCCGCCATCCACCCGCAATACAGTCTCACCGTCACCGTTATTTTTCCAGTCCTTGTGCATAGCATCCAGCAGGTCACCCGTCTGGAAACAAACGGCTTCCAGTGCGGCGCGCGCAAACTCCGCGGGGCCAGTGCCACGCGTCAGGCCAAAGATCGCCCCGCGAGCTTCCGCATCCCACCAGGGTGCACCGAGCCCGACAAACGCCGGCACCAGATAAACCTCCTGCGAAGGATCAGCCTTGTCAGCCAACTCGCCGGTCTGCGACGCTTTCTCTATAATCTTCAGGCCATCGCGCAGCCATTGCACGGCCGCACCAGCCACAAAAATCGACCCCTCCAGTGCATAGGTCGTCTTGCCGTCCAGCCGGTAGGCAATCGTCGTCAACAGGCGGTTCTTGGACCGCACAATGTCCGCGCCGGTATTCAGCAACGCAAAACATCCGGTGCCGTAAGTTGACTTCAACATGCCCGGCGCAAAACACGCCTGCCCAATGGTGGCCGCATGCTGGTCTCCCGCAACCCCCAAAATGGGTATTTCAGCACCGAACAGATCTTTTTCCGTTGTTCCGAAATCGGCCGCACAATCCTTCACCTCGGGCAGCATGGCCTGCGGTACATCCAGAATGCCGAGCAGCTTTTCGTCCCAACGATTTTTTTCGATGTTGAACATCAGGGTGCGCGAGGCATTTGTGGCATCTGTCACGAAGGATTTGCCGCCCGTCAGACGCCAGATCAGAAACGTATCAATGGTGCCAAAGCACAGTTCGCCCTTTTGTGCGCGTTTGCGTGCGCCCTTGATGTTGGACAACAGCCAGGACAATTTGGTGCCGGAAAAATAAGGATCGAGTAGCAGGCCGGTCTTGGCTGTAAAGGTCTTTTCATGCCCGGCTCGTTTGAGCTTTTCACAATCCTTTGCGGTGCGGCGGTCCTGCCAGACGATGGCATTGTGTATGGGCTTGCCACTTTCCCGCTCCCACACCACGGTTGTTTCGCGCTGGTTGGTGATGCCGATGGCAGCAATGTCGCCCGCCTTGATACCGGCCTTTTTGATCGCCTCCCTGATCGACCACAGCACGCTTCCCCATATTTCTTCGGGATCATGCTCTACCCAACCAGACTTTGGAAATATCTGGAGAAATTCCTTCTGCCCGACCCCGGCAACCTGCATCTTTGCATCGAACACAATGGCGCGGCTCGACGTCGTGCCCTGGTCGATTGCAAGAATGTATTCACCCATAATTTTGCTCCTCACATGTCCCGTCGCAGGGAAATGCGCCTCGCCGTCATTGTCAACCCGCAGCCATATTAGGAAGCTGTGAAAACCCGATTGCCAGCCGCCCCTGTTTGAGCATACCTTCGATGCTCGCAATGCGTCATCAAGTACGCAGGGGAACATATATGACGAGAACAGTCATCGTAACCGGCTCAACGAGTGGTATCGGCCTTGGAATCGCGCAAGCTTTTGCAAGGGACGGTGCAAACATTGTCATGAACGGACTTGGCGATCCTGGTGAAATTGAAAACACCCGCCTGATGATGGAGGCGGAAAATGGGGTGCATGTCATCCACCACGCCGCCGATATGACCAAGCCGGAAGAGATTGCCGACATGGTGGCGCAAGCCGAACAAAAGTTCGGACGCATCGACGTACTGGTCAACAATGCCGGTGTGCAGCATGTGGCCCCGGTCGACGAATTTCCGCCGGAAAAATGGGACCAGATCATCGCCATCAATCTGACGAGTTCTTTCCATACCATGCACCGCACTATTCCGGTGATGAAGAAGGCCGGGAAAGGCCGCATCATCAACATTTCGTCGGCCCACGGTCTGGTTGCCTCACCGTACAAGTCAGCCTATGTGGCGGCAAAACACGGTATCATGGGCTTGACCAAATCCGCAGCATTGGAGCTGGCGGAAACCGGCATCACCGTTAATGCCATTTGCCCCGGTTACGTGCTGACGCCTTTGGTAGAACAGCAGATACCGGACATGGCAAAGACCAGCGGCATCAGCGAGGAAGCAGTTAAAAATGAGGTGCTGTTACGGCTGCAGGCCACCAAAGAATTTGTCAGCATTGAAGACATCGCAGCAACGGCAATATTTCTTGCCAGCGACGCAGCATCACAGATCACCGGAACACATATCTCGGTGGATGGCGGCTGGACCGCCCAATAAACCTGATAAAGAAGGCAATGCATGAACGACGCGATAAGCTTCATTCTTAATAGTCAGACCGTTTCCCTTGATGACTTCGGGCCAACGGACACTCTCCTTGACTATCTACGGCTGAACCGCAAACTGACCGGCACCAAGGAAGGCTGTGCAGAGGGCGATTGCGGCGCCTGTACGGTGTTGGTAGGCCGACTGATCGACGGATCGCTGCGCTATGAGAGCGTCAATGCGTGCATCCGCTTTATAGGCTCGCTGCACGGCACCCATGTCGTGACAGTGGAACATCTGGCATCAAAGGACGGCACTCTTCATCCGGTACAGCAGGCGATGGTGGATTATCACGGTTCGCAGTGCGGTTTCTGCACGCCCGGTTTCATCATGTCGCTTTACGGCCTGTGGCTTTCCGATGAAAAGCCTTCGCGCGCAACGATTGAAAAAGCACTGCAAGGCAATCTCTGTCGATGCACCGGCTATGAGCCAATCGTGCGCGCCGCTGAGCACGTCTCCTCTGCCCGTCCAAGCGCCCTGTTCGATCCGCTGCAGCGTGACCGCTCGGAGATTGTCAGCCGCCTTTGGGCCATTGCGCAGAACGGCACGATCACCGTGGCCAAGGGAAATGAGCGCAGCATCATTCCCGGCTCGGTCACCGAACTTGCCGAAATCCTGAAGCAGGAACCGAAAGCCACCATCGTTGCTGGCAGCACGGATGTGGGCCTGTGGGTCACCAAACAGATGCGTGCCCTCAACCCTGTCGTCTTCATCAACAATCTCGCGGAACTGCAAACCATCGCAGCGGATGAAAATACCATCACCATTGGTGCCGGCGTAACCTACAGTCAGGCATTTGAAACCATCGCGGCCCGTATTCCGGCCTTCGCCCGTTTGATCGACCGTATTGGTGGGCAGCAGGTCCGCAACATGGGCACGATCGGTGGCAACATCGCCAATGGTTCGCCAATCGGCGACACACCGCCGGCCCTGATTGCACTTGGCGCGACACTGACACTGCGTGCAGCCAATGGTCCGCGCACCCTGTCGCTCGAAAAATATTTCATCGACTACGGCAAGCAGGATCGCCTGCCCGGTGAATTCGTGGAGAAGGTGACCATTCCTCTGCCCAAACAGAGCAGTCACTATGCGGTCTATAAAATCTCCAAACGGCGTGATGAAGACATCTCCGCACTTTGTGCCGCATTCCATCTGACGCTTGGCGAGGACAATACCGTCAGCGATCTCCGCCTTGCTTTTGGTGGCATGGCCGGCACCCCTAAACGGGCGGCCAATCTGGAAGCTGCACTTTCCGGCAAACCATGGACACAAGCCACCATCGACGAGGTCCGTGACACGCTGGACGAAGATTTCACCCCGCTGACCGACTGGCGCGCCACGGCCGCCTATCGCCAATTGACTGCCAAGAACCTGCTGACCCGCTTCTTCCTGGAAACCTCCGGCACCCCGCAGGAGATCAAGCGTTTCGAATTGCAGGAGGCCTGACCCCATGGACACCACAACATTCGACACCGCAAAAACCACGGTCGAGGGCCAGATGCACGGCTCGCTGCGACATGATTCAGCACATAAGCATGTGACGGGAAGTGCCGAATATATCGATGATATTCCCGAACCCGCAGGCTTGTTGCACGGCGGGTTGGGCATGTCCGATCGCGCCCATGCCACCATCACATCCATCGATCTTTCCGAGGTGGAAAGCGCGCCAGGTGTGGTCTGGGTCATGACGGCAAAGGATATTCCCGGTGAAAACGATGTGTCCTCCGGTGGCCGTCACGATGAACCCCTGCTGGCAGAAACCAAGGTCGAGTTTCATGGACAGTTGATTTTTGCGGTCTTTGCCGAGACCCGGGATCAGGCACGCCGTGCCGCCCGCAAAGCCAAGATCACCTATGAAGACCTGCCGCACTGGAGCGATATCGACAGCGCGCTGGAAAACAATGCCCCGCTGGTTGTTGACCCCATGACGCTGAAGCGTGGCGAGGCCGCACTCGAGATGGATGTTGCGCCGCGTCGCCTGACCGGCACGATGCGGATTGGCGGACAGGAGCATTTTTACCTCGAAAGCCATATCGCCATGGCCATTCCGGGCGAAGATGACGAAGTCACGGTGTGGAGCTCGACCCAGCACCCCAGCGAAATCCAGCATATCGTCAGCCACATCATGCAGGTGCCGTCCAATGCCGTCACCGTGCAGGTACGCCGCATGGGCGGCGGTTTTGGTGGCAAGGAAACGCAGGGCAACCAGTTTGCCGCCCTGTGTGCCATTGCCGCCAAGAAGCTCAACCGCGCCATCAAGATCCGCCCTGATCGCGACGAAGACATGAGCACCACAGGCAAACGTCATGATTTCCGGGTCGATTACGAACTGGGCTTTGATGATGAAGGCCGCATCCATGCTGTCGATGCCACCTATGCGGCACGCTGCGGTTTCTCCTCGGATCTTTCAGGCCCGGTCACCGACCGTGCCCTGTTTCATGCTGATTCCAGCTATTTCTATCCGCATGTAAGACTGACCTCGAAACCGTTGAAAACCCACACCGTTTCCAACACCGCCTTTCGTGGGTTCGGTGGCCCGCAGGGCATGCTGGGTGCGGAACGTTTTATTGAAGAAATCGCCTATGCGGTCGGCAAGGACCCGCTCGAAATCCGCAAGCTGAACTTTTACGGCCAGCCGGAATCGGGGCGCACACTCACCCCCTATCATCAGGAGGTCGAGGACAACATTATCGCCCGCATCGTTGAAGAGCTTGAACAGTCCAGTGACTATCAGGCACGGCGACAGGCGATCATCGAGTTCAACAAGACCAGCCCGATCATTCGCAAGGGCATTGCGCTGACACCGGTCAAATTCGGCATTTCCTTTACGCTGACAGCCTTCAATCAGGCCGGGGCATTGGTGCACATCTACAATGATGGCTCCATTCACCTGAACCATGGCGGCACGGAAATGGGCCAGGGCCTTTACACCAAGGTTGCCCAGGTCATTGCCGATGCATTCCAGGTCGATATCAGTCGGGTGAAGATTACCGCGACAACGACAGGAAAAGTGCCCAACACCTCGGCCACCGCCGCTTCATCCGGCACCGATCTCAACGGCATGGCCGCCTATGATGCTGCCCGCCAGATCAAGGAACGCCTTGTCCAGTTCGCCTGCGAAAAGTGGAATGTCGGACCGGAAGAGGTAACCTTCCTGCCAAACCGCATTAGAATCGGTTTGGAAGAAGTTGCCTTTAACGACTTCATAAAACAGGCTTATTTCGGTCGCGTGCAGCTCTCTGCCGCCGGCTTCTACAAGACCCCGAAAATCCACTGGGACCGTGCCGCCGGTCGAGGCAAACCGTTTTATTATTTCGCCTATGGTGCGGCAGTCTCGGAAGTTTCCATCGACACGCTGACCGGCGAATATATGGTCGAGCGGGCTGATGTGCTCCATGACGTCGGCAAATCCCTCAACCCTGCCATCGACATTGGCCAGATTGAAGGTGCCTTCGTACAGGGCATGGGCTGGCTGACCACGGAAGAACTGTGGTGGGACAACAAGGGGCGTCTGCGCACCCATGCACCGTCCACCTACAAGATACCGCTGGCCTCTGACCGTCCCAAAACCTTCAACGTCAAGCTGGCAGAATGGGCCGAAAATGCCGAACCGACCATTGGTCGTTCCAAGGCCGTTGGCGAGCCCCCCTTCATGCTGGCCATTTCCGTGCTGGAAGCATTGTCCATGGCAGTTGCCAGCGTGGCTGATTACAAGGTCTGCCCACGACTTGATGCACCGGCCACACCGGAACGGGTGTTGATGGCCGTCGAACGCTTGAAGAAGGTGTAAAGGGCGGCCTTGATGCGCGACACTTCCCTCGCAGCCTTTTTGGATGGCGCAGAACCAGTCATCCTGATCGAAATCGAATCCGTGAAAGGCTCGTCGCCACGTGAGGCGGGTACCTTCATGCTGGTATCGAAGGACGGCATCTGGCAAACCATTGGTGGTGGCCAGTTCGAATATATGGCCATTGACCACGCCCGTGCGATGTTAAGCGGCAAGACGGTGGCCGACAGCATGGACATTCCGCTTGGGCCGGAAATTGGCCAGTGCTGTGGTGGGCGCACACTTTTGCGTTTCACCGAGGTCAATGACACGGTGGCGGCAGAATTAAAGGAAAGGTTGGAGCAGGAAAACCGCGCGCAGCCATCGGTGTTCATCTTCGGGGCCGGTCATGTCGGAAAGGCACTTGCACAGACATTTTCGCTTTTGCCGGTATCGATCAGCATCATCGAGACGCGGCAAGACGAGTTACACGATCTGCCAACTGGCGTGGCAACACATCTGAGTGCCATGCCAGAGGCGAAAATTCCCTCCATTCCTGCTGGCAGCGCTGTTATCATCGTCACTCATGACCACGCACTGGATTTCCTGATTGCGAAACAGGCCTTGGCACGCGCAGACCTCGCCTATGTCGGCATGATTGGCTCAAAGACCAAACGCGCCACCTTCGCCCACTGGATCGAGCGGGAAAGCGACGCCGAGGCGTCCGTCAATCTTGAAAGGCTGACCCTGCCAATCGGCGGATCAACCGTCAAAGACAAACGCCCGGCGATCATAGCGGCCTTGGTTGCCGCAGAAGTGCTTCACGCATTTCATCGCTCTGCCGCTCCCGTGGAGAGCCAAGCCCTCGCCTTCCATCCATAAGACCGAGATCACGTTTGATGTCGTCACTTAGGCTGTCATCGACAAGGTTCTGGGGTCGTGTTGTCGCGCTTTTAATCCGCATGGACCTGACAAGGTCCAACAGCCGCGAAACCGCAAGCATAGGGCTTCGCACGCGCAAGGTTGCTCCACGCATCGTCTTTTCCTCATAAACTGAATTGTTGTATGAGATGAAAATGCCGTTGTTTTCTTTCAAAAACCAATGAAATATCGCAGGTAGTAAATAAAGAGAACTTATCCATGAAACTGTCACGCCAGTTGCCGTTGAATGCCTTGCGGGTTTTTGAGGCCACCGCCCGCCATATGAGTTTCACCAAGGCGGGTGACGAGCTTGGCATGACGCAGACCGCTGTCAGCTATCAGATAAAACTGCTCGAAGACTTCATTGGCATGGCGCTATTTGTGCGCAAACCTCGACAGGTTAGCTTGACGGAAAGCGGGCAGAAGCTGGCGCCAAGAGTGGCCGAGGCTTTTGGCGCGTTGCGCAATGCGGTGGCCGATGCGAAGCAGATCAAAAGCGACACGCTCTTTATCCACACCACCCCAACCTTCGCAGCCCGTTGGCTGTCACGCCACATCGGCGCCTTCCAGCTTGAAAATCCCGGCATTGCAGTTCGGCTGGAAACATCGCAGGAATTTGTCAATTTCAGCCAGACGGATGTGGATCTGGCAATCCGCGCTGGCGTGGGTGTCTGGCCGGGCTTGGACTCGCATCTTCTGATGCGCGGTGGGTTTTCACCGATGTTAAGCCCGGCACTGGCCGAGACCATTGGCGGCGTGAAGACACCGGCCGACCTTTTGAAGCTGCGCCTTATCGATGCAGGGGATCCATGGTGGCAACAATGGTTTCATCAGGCCGGAGTAAGCGACCCGCCCTTGCAAAACCGCACAGGCAGTCGTCTTGGCGCGCAAACATTCGAGGCTGCTGCCGCCATCGCCGGTCAGGGCGTTGCCATTCTCACACCCGAGTTTTATACCGATGAGGTGGCGCTTGGGCGCCTCATGCAACCCTTCGACATCACCAGCCACGACGGCGCGCATTATTGGCTGGTCTATCCCGAAAACCGCAAGAACGCGCCAAAGATCAAAGCCTTTCGCGAGTGGATTTTCAAGCTGATGCCATCAGTTGATCAACAGGGTCAAAAACCCATATCCGGCGCGTAAAAACAGCGCGGCGTATTTTCATCCGGATAAAGGCACAGGTGATATTCACCATCATCGGAACGGCGGGTTTCCCGTTGCGTCCAGTTAAACACATGTCGTCTCGTGACCAGCCGATGATCACCGGGCGCCAGTGACACCTCATACCCACCCTGCACGACCCGCACGCTTTTTGTCGGGATCATCTGGCAATCACCGGTCTCGGAATTGCCATTGCAGCAATAGCTCTCATATTTGAATCCCTTGTGGGATTCATGGGCAGACACACTCGGCACGAGAGCAAAAACAAGGGTAAAGACGGCGTAGAACCAAACCGGCCTGAATCCGGAAAATTTGTAAAAACAAGAAGCTAACGCATTTGCCTGATTCAACTTCGCATGCAAACGCTCAATCACAGTCACAGTATGGCGCATGGGCATTGTCTCCGTTGAAGATAACGGCAGTCACCCGAAACGCATTGCGTCCTCACAAAAATTACGACTTTAGACCAGATTTAAAAATCAACAAGGGGACGCAATGCATTCATTGGCATGTCTGCAAATCCCTCCCCTTGAACCACCCCCGACCCAAGGATATGCAGCATTGCGATTTCGGAAAACCGCCACGCGAACCGTGAGAGCGTCGTGCGTCCTTTGGATCGCACAAGACACTCTGACTTTCTGCACAACGCATCATGCTCTCACGGAAATCGGCGCCGCGCGGCCTGTTGCGTGCAACAGATTTTAGCTGAGTCGTGGGTAGTCGGCTAACGGCATTTGCGCAAAACAAAATCCGCCGCCATGCAAATTTGCAAGAGCAGATAAAGCTTGCGTGGAGAATGAGAACAATCCGTCGTTCGCACCGGCTTTTCTCTTTTCAGAGACTGTTTTTTTTCGCAATGTGCAATGCAATAAGCATAAGGGGAACTGCATGTACGAATACGCCATTGCCTGGGAATGGATGGCCTTCGCCGTCCGTTGGGTGCACGTCATCACCGCCATTGCCTGGATCGGCTCATCATTTTATTTCATCGCGCTGGATCTGGGCCTGGTACAACGCGCCCATCTGCCACCGGGTGCCTATGGCGAGGAATGGCAGGTGCATGGCGGCGGTTTCTACCACATCCAGAAATATCTGGTCGCACCGGCCCAGATGCCCGAGCACCTGACCTGGTTCAAGTGGGAAAGCTACGCCACCTGGGTCACCGGTTTTGCCATGCTGTGCGTGGTTTATTATGGTGGCGCAGACCTGTTCCTGATTGACCGCACGGTCATGGACCTTTCGCCAGTTCAGGCCATCTGTCTTTCCATCGCCTCTCTGGCCATTGGCTGGGTGTTTTATGATCTTCTGTGCAAATCCCCGATTGGAAACAACACCTGGGGTCTGATGATTGTGCTTTACATTGCACTGGTCGCCATGGCCTGGGGTTACACGCAGGTCTTTACAGGTCGTGCCGCCTTTCTGCATCTGGGTGCATTTACCGCCACCATCATGTCGGCCAACGTGTTCATGATCATCATTCCCAACCAGAAGATCGTGGTTGCGGACCTGATTGCCGGACGCACGCCAGACCCGAAATACGGGCGCATTGCCAAGCAGCGGTCTTTGCACAACAACTACCTGACCCTGCCCGTCATCTTCTTCATGTTGTCCAACCACTATCCGCTAGCCTTTGCCACGACCTATAACTGGATCATCGCGGCGCTGGTGTTCCTAATGGGCGTCACCATTCGCCACTGGTTCAACACCACCCATGCTCGCAAAGGCAAACCGACATGGACATGGCTGGCAACAGCGGTGATCTTCATCATCATCATGTGGCTTTCAACAGTGCCGAAGGTTCTGACCGGCGAGGAAGAAACCACATCCTCGCTGACACCAGTGCAACAGATGTTTGCAAGTGACGTCCATTTTGCGTCGGCGCGCGATATCGTGCAGGGACGCTGTTCCATGTGCCATGCCGCCGAGCCGGTTTGGGAAGGCATCAGTTTCACACCAAAGAACGTCAAGCTGGAATCGGATGCGGATATCGCCGCCCATGCCCGAGAGATCTATATTCAGGCAGGCCGCAGCCATGCTATGCCGCCCGGCAACATCACGGATATAACGCCCGAAGAACGCAAGGTGCTGACCGCCTGGTATGAAAGCGCCTTGTCACAAGGAAAAACAGAATGAGCATGCTTCTGCTGCGCGGTCGTCTTTTGAGTTTTCGCCGCGCACCACACTCCATCGATGACACGGCAAGTTATCTTTACCTCGAAGATGGCGGCCTGCTGATTGATGATGGCAAGATTGTCGCGATTGGCGACTATAGCGACATCAAGAAGTCAGCACCCGAAGATGTGGCAGAAAAAGACCATCGTCCGCACCTCATCGTGCCAGGCCTTATCGACCTGCACCTGCATTTCCCGCAAATGCAGGTCATCGGCTCCTACGCCGCCAATCTGCTGGAATGGCTGAATAGCTACACCTTCCCGGAGGAATGCCGCTTCGTGGAAAGTGCGCATGCGCAGCGAATTGCCACGCATTTCTACGATGAGTTGCTGCGCCACGGCACCACCACGGCTGCTGCCTATTGCTCGGTACACAAGACCTCAGCTGACGCCTATTTCGCAGAAGCCATGAAGCGCAACATGCTGATGGTTGGCGGCAAGGTGATGATGGACCGCAACGCACCGCAGGGTCTGCTCGACACACCTGAAGTGTCCTACGATGAAACCAGAGCGGTTATCGCAGACTGGCACGGCAAGGGCCGCAACCACGTCGCCATCACCCCACGTTTCGCCATCACCTCCACCCCCCAGCAAATGCAGGCGGCACAGGCGCTGGCGCAGGAATTTCCTGATCTGTTCATCCAGACCCACCTGTCGGAAAACCTGGAAGAGATCAAATACACCTGCGAACTTTATCCAGAGGCGACCGACTATACCGACATCTACGTGCGCTATGGCCTGATGCGCGATACCACCCTTTTGGGTCACGCCATCCACCTGTCGGAACGGGAAGCGGATGTATTGTCGGAAACCGGCGCAGTTGCCGTTCATTGCCCGACCTCAAACCTGTTTATCGGTTCCGGCCTGTTCCCGATGAAAAAACTGCAGCGCCGCGAAAAGCCGGTTCGTATTGCCGTTGCCACCGATATCGGCGGCGGCTCCAGCTATTCCATGCTGCGCACCATGGATGAGGCCTATAAAATCCAGCAATTGCTGGGTGAACGTCTAAACCCGCTGGAAAGCTGGTTCCTGATGACGCTAGGCAATGCGCAGGCACTGTCGATGGCAGATCGCATCGGTACACTGGATGTTGGCACCGATGCCGACATCACCGTGCTCAATGCATCGTCAACGCCCGCCATGGCGTTGAAAATGGAAGTGGTCAACAGCCTGACCGAAGAATTGTTCCTGATGTTGACCATGGGCGATGACCGCACCGTCAGCGAAACCTATGTGGCTGGCAAGGCGATGAAATCGACATTGGCCTGAAGACCATCACGCTGTAACCTCATGCATGCGACACAGCGTGCATGAGGAATGGCCGTCATGGCACTGACCAGCAAAATCACCGCCTATGACGCGAATTGGCCGAGCCTCTACCAATCAGAGGCAATACGCCTGCGACAGGCATTTGGTCCCGCCCTTCTAGAAATTCACCACATCGGCAGCACCGCCGTTACTGGCCTTGCCGCAAAACCGGAAATCGACATCCTCATTCTCGTCAAGGACAGCGATGTGGCTGAGAACATGACACCAGCACTCGTTGATCTCGGTTACCGGCGTGGCGGAGATCTGTCCGCTGGTCACAGCTTTTTCAAGCGGGATGTGGATGGTGTCAGAACTCATAAGCTGCATCTCTGCCTTGCTGGACACGAAAAGGCTATTGAGATGCTCAAATTCCGCGATCATTTGCGGCAAGACAGCGAGGCGCGTGATGCCTATGGTCGCCTGAAACTGCAGCTTGAACAGGAAAACACCAAAGGGATCGCAGAATATCTGCGGGGCAAGGAGCCCTATATCCAGCGCATCGTTGCCGGGCTTTAGACCAGACACATGACGTTAATGTGGAAGAGGATACATCGGCCGTCACCGTAACATCAGGTGGGATATCCGGTTAAAAAAAGCCATACCCGCCACTCACCGCACCGGATGCTCATGCCTGAAATGACAGCTGACTTATCTTTCGCCGCAATCGCCCTCATCACGCTTACCTTCTTTCTGGCCGGCATCATCAAGGGCATAACCGGCATGGGTCTGCCAACTGTTGCCATGGGTGTGCTTGGGCTGTTCATGCCACCGGTTGCGGCGGCAAGCCTGCTCATCCTGCCTTCCCTCGTCACCAACATCTGGCAGCTGCTGGCCGGGCCATCCTTCATCGCTTTGCTGAAACGGCTGTGGACCATGATGCTGGCCATCATCATTGGCACATTGCTGGGCGCTTCTTTCATGGCCGGCAATTCAGGCGTCTGGGCAACGGCGGCTCTCGGCGTTGCGCTCGCTTCTTATGCGGCCTACACACTGTTGGCCCCACCATTTTCCGTGCCTGAAAAAATCGAGCCCTGGTTGTCACCGATCATCGGTCTGTTGACCGGTCTGATGACAGGTGCAACCGGCGTTTTTGTTATTCCGGCCGTTCCCTATATTCAGGCACTCGGTTTTGACCGGGAAAATCTGGTTCAGGCCCTTGGCCTCTCTTTCACCGTCTCCACCATTGCGCTGGCCATCGGTCTTGGCTCCCACAGCGCATTCCAGCTGCAGGAGCTGGCAACCTCCACACTGGCGGTTGCCCCTGCTCTTCTTGGCATGTGGGCAGGCCAGATCGTGCGTCGCGCAGTCAGCCCCGCCACCTTCAAGCGATGGTTCCTGATCTGCTTGCTGCTGCTTGGCTTGCAGCTTGCCCTGCGGCCATTAATGGGTTGAACAGGCCCCATCGAGTAGCACTGTTAAAGTACCGCACAATCCGTTGAATCGACTCTGCTTTACCGTGGCAGTTTTGACAAAGCATGCTAGTCATGGACGCTGAATTTGAACTGTGAAGGCGTCATCCATGAGCAAACCTCTCGAAATCGCGGACCTGAAAAAGCTGGCGAAAAAGCGCGTGCCAAAAATGTTTTTCGACTATGCCGATAGCGGCGCATGGACGGAAAGCACCTACCGCGCCAACGAAGATGACTTTGCCAAGATCAAGCTGCGTCAGCGTGTGCTGGTGGACATGAGCGACCGTTCGCTGGAAAGTGAAATGATTGGTCAGAAAGTGGCCATGCCCGTTGCACTATCCCCCACCGGCCTCACCGGCATGCAGCACGCCGATGGTGAAATGCTGGCAGCACAGGCGGCTGAAGAATTCGGCGTTCCATTCACTTTGTCCACCATGAGCATCTGCTCGATCGAGGATGTCGCATCCGTCACCAAAAAACCTTTCTGGTTTCAGCTCTATGTGATGAATGATCGTGACTTCGTTTATAATCTGATCGACCGGGCCAAGGCCGCCAAGTGCTCGGCTCTGGTGCTGACGCTTGACCTGCAAATCCTCGGCCAGCGTCACAAGGATATTCGCAACGGTCTGTCTGCCCCTCCAAAATTCACGCCCAAACATATCTGGCAGATGGCCACGCGTCCGGCATGGTGCCTTGGCATGCTTGGCACCCAGCGCCGTACCTTCGGCAATATTGTTGGCCATGCCAAAAGCGTGACCGATCTGAAGTCCCTTTCAGCCTGGACCACGGAACAGTTCGACCCGCGCCTGTCCTGGAAGGACGTCGAATGGATCAAGGAACGTTGGGGTGGTAAGCTCATTCTCAAGGGCATTCTGGATGAGGAAGATGCACGCGCTGCGGCTGGTTCCGGCGCAGATGCGATCATCGTGTCCAACCATGGCGGTCGCCAACTCGATGGTGCACATTCATCCATCGCCATGCTGCCCAAAATCGTCGAAGCTGTCGGTGACAAAGTCGAAGTGCATATGGATGGTGGCATTCGCTCCGCACAGGATGTGCTGAAAGCTCTGGCGCTCGGTGCAAAGGGTACCTATATCGGCCGCCCATTCCTTTACGGCCTCGGCGCTGGTGGCAAAAAGGGCGTTACCACCGCACTCGACATCATTGCCAAGGAAATGGATATCACCATGGCTTTGTGTGGCAAACGCCGCATTGTCGACGTCGGCCCCGATATCCTGGCTTGAGCGCAGAATAACCAATACGGCTGCAACAACCTGCAGCCCGTGTTTGGCACACCATCAGGGCATAAACGCAGTCGACCTCACAAAACAGGCTCGAACCAATTGGCACCAAAACTCGTTTAGCTGATCATCCAGCCTTAGAGGCAGCTGATGGAGGACCGCCATGACTATCACCATTACGGCTTTTGAAAACTCTCCCGATGGCGGCAAGGGCATGGCGCGAGACATGCGGGTGCGCTGGGCCCTTGAGGAGGTTGAGCAACCCTATGACGTTCGGCTTTTGTCATTCAAGGCCCTGAAAGAGCCGGCGCATCTTGAGCTGCAGCCCTTCGGGCAAATCCCGACCTATCAGGAAGATGAGCTTGCCCTGTTTGATTCAGGCGCAATCGTTTTTCATATCGCCGACCACCATGCGGGCCTGCTACCGAAAGATGACAATGCTAGGGCCCGTGCCATTACCTGGATGTTTACGGCAGTCAGCACCATGGAACCGCCGATGCTGGAACGGGAGGTTGCCCGCTTCCTTGAGGGCGATGAAAGCTGGCACGATGCACGGCTGCCGCTGATCGACAAACGGATCCGCAAACGACTGGGCGAGCTTTCCGTCAAATTCGGCCAATCGGAATGGCTTGAAGACACATTTACGGCCGGTGACCTTCTGATGATATCGGTGCTGCTGAGAACTCGCTCGTCAGGCATATTGGCCGAATTTCCCAATCTTCTGGCCTATGTCGAGCGGGGAGAAAAACGCCCCGCCTACCAGCGCGCCTTTGCGGCGCAACTGGCAGTATTTAATGCGGGTCTGAAAGGATAAATTACTTCACCCAACCGCCGGTCAGGGCATTGGCAAAGCCGTCCATTCCCTTGTTGCGGGCCAGTTCCGCCATGGCAAGGTTGTCATAGCGCACCTGACGGAAGGTGGGCAGCCAGCCGCGTGAGGTCTTTTCGAGAACCGCGTAGCTTGCAAACGGTGTCGCCGTTTCCACCGTGTGAAAAACTGGTTTGTCGTCCGTGTAACCGGGGCAACCAACACTGCCAGGGTTAACGATCAAACGCCCGTCGGAAAGCTGCACAGAGCGTGGAATATGAGTGTGGCCACACAGGATCAAAGGTTGCTCGATCCCTTCTGCCAGAGCCTCGATCTCAGCAAGCGGGCGCAGATGCATGATACCCTCTGCACTGACCGTTTCCAGCCAGTACTGATTATCGTCTTTCGGCGAGCCGTGGCAGCAGAACACCTCGTCCTTGTAGACCATGCTGAATTGTAGCGTCTGCAACCAGTCGAAATGTTCTGGTGATAGTTGCTGATATGCCGGTCTTTCCCAGTCGCCCATGTCTTCATAGGCACGGTCAATCAATGCGCGGTCGTGATTGCCGCGCACGGTCGGCACCCAGTTCTTGAGCAGGAGATCGGCTGTCCAGCCAGCCTCCAGCGGCCCGCTGAAACAATCCCCGAGATTAACGACATCCTCAATGCCGAGCTTTTCTATATCCGCCAGCACCGCTTCCAGCGCCGCGCAGTTTCCATGAATATCGGCGATTGCAGCGAAGATCATGATTGGTCAACTTCCCCGGTAGGTCGAATAGCTGAAGGGTGAGAGCAACAGAGGGACATGATAATGTCCCTCTGTATCAGCAATGCCAAAACGGATCGGAATAATGTCGAGAAAAGCGGGTTCCGGCAATGCAACGCCCTTGCCGCGTAGATAATCCCCGGCGTGAAACACCAGTTCATATTGTCCGGCCTGAAAACTGTCGCCAATCAGCAAAGGTCCGCCATCGACGCGGCCGTCATTATTGGTGAGCACGCTTTTAAGCTTGGTTCGGCCTTCCCCGTCCAGCCGGTAGAGGTCGATTTTCAAACCTTCTGCCGGAGTGCCATGGGCAGCATCAAGAACATGGGTCGTAAGACCGGTCATAACGTTGGCTCCGCAATGATATAGGGCGACTCGAAAAAATACTCTTCCAGATTGTTGCCCGGGCCTTCCCGGTCGGCAACCAGAAAATCACTGACGACATTCAGTGCCATTAACGGATGATGCCAGACATTGCGTCGATAATTCACGCCCTGATCAGCCCGGGCGAGAAAAACCCTGGGCCTGCCCGGCTTGCCGTCCTCATCTTCCGAGACCACGACCAGAAAGGGACGCCCGGAAAGGGGCGAGAAACTCTGGCTGCCAAGCGGGTGCCGTTCCATCATATCAACTGAATAGGGAAAGGTGCGCGGTTGGCCGCGAAACATGTTGATGACAACCCGTGCGCCCTCACCGACTGCCTCTGGCACGAACAGAGCATGGTGGCGTTCTGTGGTGCCACCATTGATCATCCTGACAGATGATGGTGTGGCCTCGATCACCTCACCGAACGGCGAAAATGCCGCGCTGCTCAACGGCTCGATGTCGAGACGTTCACCTTTGATCTGCGTGGTCATTCAGGCCTCCGGCAGCATGGATGTCAAACGAAGCAGCGCAATTTTCTCAACCTGTGCAGTTGCAGTCGCAAACTCCGTGTCATGATCATTGCTGATGCGCTTCTCGAATGCCGCGAGAATGTCGTGTCGGTTCAGACCCTTCACCGCGATAATGAAGGGAAAACCATGTTCGCTCACATAGGCCGCATTCAACTCGGTAAAACGGGCATGCTCCTCCGGCGTCAGACGGTCGAGCCCGGCACCGGCCTGCTCATTACGGCTGTCATCCGTCAGCTTGCCCGCGATGGCCAGCTTGCCAGCAAGATCGGGATGGGCGCGCAGAACTCCAAGCCACTCTTCCTGTGAAGCAGTTCGGAACATGGCGACGAGCGCGCCGTGCACACCCGGCGCAGTCAACGGCTCGACAATAGATCCGGCATCATAGGCCCGTTCGGCAATGAAAGGGGAATGCTCAAATACACCGCCAAAGCGGCTGACGAAATCCTCACGTGATACCATCTCAAACCGCCCCGGGCTTATGGTGTTCATGCCAGTGACGGGCAATGTCGATACGCTGCGGTATCCATACCTTTTCGTGTCCGAGCACATATTCGATGAAACGGCGCAACGCAGCCGCACGGCCCGGACGACCGACAAGGCGACAATGCAGGCCAACGCTCAGCATCTTCGGCGCACCTTCCTGCCCTTCCTGATAAAGCACGTCGAATGCGTCTTTCAGATAGGTGAAGAACTGGTCGCCCGAGTTGAAACCCTGGGGCGTAGCAAAGCGCATGTCATTGGTTTCAAGTGTGTAGGGAATGATCAGGAACGGATCGTCCTTCGCGCCCCTCACCCAATAGGGCAGATCATCGGCGTAAGAGTCCGAGGAATAAAGGAAACCGCCCTCTTCCATCACCAGCTTCAAGGTGTTGTCGGACGGTTTGCCCTGGTACATGCCATAGGGACGCTCACCGGTCAGTTCAGTGTGAAGACGCACCGCCTCGACAATGTGCTGGCGCTCTTCTTCTTCTGAAAAATCCTTGTACTCAAGCCAGCGGTAGCCATGACTGGCAATCTCCCAACCGGCCTCTTTCATCGCGGCAACAGCGTCGGGATTGCGGGCCATGGCAGAGGTTACGCCATACACTGTGGTCGTTACTCCAAGACTGGTAAACATGCGCCACAGGCGCCAGAAGCCGGCACGCGAGCCGTATTCATAGATCGATTCCATATTCAGATTGCGCTGACCAGCCCATGGCTGCGCACCAACGATTTCCGACAGCAGCGACTCAGATGCCTTGTCATTATCGAGAATGCAGCTTTCCCCGCCTTCTTCGTAATTGATGACGAACTGAACTGCTATTTTGGCCCCACCGGGCCATTTCGGATCGAAACCGTTACGACCGTAACCAATCAAATCACGCGGGTAATTATCGGATATCATTCACTCACCTTCCGCAAATCTCGCAGAACGGTAACATTCACATTGGGAAAGTCGAGATGAATAATGTCCTCATCCCGATCTCTTTTTGCATGAGATCAGGACGCGTGGGGATCAATGAAAACGGCGGGGCTCATCAGGCAGGCTGCATCACGTCAGAAGCAGGTTCTTTGCGTGCCACACGCCTGGCAGAAACCCGGCCCATGGGATGAAGTGAATGCACGCGGAACGGCGCACCCGGTTCATCCTCCACAAACAGCGCAAGATTGTTGAAGCTCAGCTTGCGTGACAAATGCGGCTCAAACACCACGCGTACGGCATGTTCAACCCGCACGAAATCAGATTGCGACACACTTCCGGTCAACGGCATCTGAAAGCGGAAATCCTCCATCACATAGGGATGACCCCAGCGATGCAGATTGGTCAGCTGCGC
The DNA here is from genome assembly GCF_023701965.1 of Rhizobium sp. CG4. Classification (NCBI taxonomy): domain Bacteria; kingdom Pseudomonadati; phylum Pseudomonadota; class Alphaproteobacteria; order Hyphomicrobiales; family Rhizobiaceae; genus Rhizobium; species Rhizobium sp. CG4. The sequence goes on from NZ_JABAEG010000001.1 coordinate 565,753, forward strand.
TGCCGACAACTGGTCAGGGTCGGCACGATCAATTTCCGCATCGCTCAGCGGGGCGCGGTAACGGTCAAATGCCTGCACGACACTTGCTGCCAGGAAACCCAGCTTGTCGCATGGCCATGATGGAATAAGGCTGAACACCGAACCGATGCGGGCAATTTCAAGCGGTGGCAGTTCGAATGGCTGCTGCAAACCGGCAAAGCACATCAACTCGCGCAGCAACATAGCTTCAGTAACATCATCGTTTAGCCGGAACGGCGCCTTGACCAGACCATGAAAACCATAACGTCGCGGCAAAGCCGTGTGATAAGAAATTTCCTGCATACCAAGACCGGTCGCAGGCGGCGGATCGACACTCTCACCGGAATAGACATCACGGCCAAGCCAGGCCGCAGCAACCGCCGTCAACGGATCGTTGGGGGTCGGAGTGAAATGAATGGCGTATCGCATGCGTCGTCACCTCGCTCCACTGGCGATTTGCTCAGACCTCGCTTCAACACGCCGCCGCATTCAATATCCATTGAATGCCAAATGCCGCTACATGCATTGAACCGAAGCATCGTACTCTCTGAAAATCGTGGCTCGACTTTCAGGCCGATGATTTAGCGATAGGTGATTTGCATGACAGATTAACGACGCGAAACGCCTGAAAATCATGAAGACTTTGTGGCCACGGCAATGTGACTTTCAAGCAAGAAGCTTTGCGGTAGCTTTGGCTCAATGCCTTGCACGACCGAAAGAGCAGCGTCTGCCAAACGGTGTGCCAGCCCAAAACTGACTTTGAAGCCGCCGGTCAAGGCGACAAGACGCGGGTGCTCTGGCAGGCTACCGACCATTGGATCACGGTCAATCGCCTTGGGCCGCAGCCCGGCCCACCGCTCCACCACCTCAGCATTCTCCAAAGCAGGAACAAGGTTCCGGGCTTTCTCTATGAACACGTCGAGTTGGGCATCGGTTGTGAATGGTTCTGAAAAACTCTCCTCGCTGGTGCTGCCAACCGCTACCATGCCATCATCATGCGGCACGACATAAAGGCCCCCAAGAAACAGCACCGGCATTGCGGGGTCAATATCGGCCTTCATCAGTGCAGATTGCCCTTTGACCGGCTGACCAAGTGGCGCTGCACCCACCAAATTCAGGCTTTGCTGAAGCAGCGGGAATGATTGATAACCGGCAGAAACGATGACATGGCCGAATGATACGGTTTCACCAGTTGATAATGTGGCTTGTGCCCGATCGGGATCGAGAGAACTGACGCCAAGCCCTTCAACCACAGTCACGTTTTGTGCGGTTTTGAGAAATGCAGAGAGCGCCCGTCCCATGGACCGCGGCGACATGCGTGCAGCAAGCGTGTCATGAACAAATCCACCCGCCATTGACGCATCTGCCAGATAACCCGCAACCGGTGGCGCATCGAGAACATTCCAGTGGAACTGACGCCCATCCTGCGCCCAATTCGTTTTGGCATCCTGCTCATGACGCAGCGCGATGTCACGCAAATGCGGTTTGGGCAGAGGAATGATGCGTCCGCAACGGCGATACCCGGCCGAAAACCCGGTCGCAGCCTCCAGCTCGGCGATCTCGGCTTCCAACGCTACCAGCGCATCAAACTGGAATTGCTTTTTCTCTGACCATCTGTCCGGCATATGAGCCATGAGAGCGCCAATAAGGCCACCGCTGGCGCCCTGCCCCAAAAGATTCTGCTCAACCAGTAATGTCTTGAGACCAAGTCGCTCTGCTTTTACCGCAGCCCACAGCCCCATAACGCCGCCACCGACGATCAAAAGGTCGATGGAAGAAGGAGCGGAATGAGATTGACCCGCAGCACTGGCCAGATTATCGGCTTTATTCATGACACATCCAGACGAAAGCACACCGGCCAACCAGGGCCAACCGCAGGATAACACAGCAACCACGCTCGATTGGCGCGAGGGCGATATGCCCTATTCGCTTGCCTTTGGCGACCACTTTTATTGCCAGACCGATGGCCGACTGGAATGTGGACATGTGTTTCTGTCTGGTAACGGACTACCAGAGCGCTGGCAAACAGCAACCGATACCTTCCGCATCGGCGAGCTTGGTTTCGGCACGGCCCTTAATCTTTGCGAGACCTGGCGACAGTGGAAACAGACGCGTTCGGCTGGCGGCCAACTACATTTCGTGTCCTTCGAGCTTTATCCAATGAAGGCAGAGGAAATTAACCGCGCCCTTTCCCGTTGGCCGGAAGTCGATGAAGAACGGAACGCTCTGGTCAAGTTGTGGCCGGAGGAACCGCAAGGTCATGTCGATCTGCAACTGGATGAACAAACTCGCCTGACCGTGGTCTGTGGTGTGGCTTTTGACGGCATTCAGGCCAGCCCCCACACATTCGACGCCTGGTATCTGGATGGTTTTGCACCCGCCCGCAATCCGGACATGTGGTCGATTGAAATCATGACCGCATTATTCGACAAAACGGCGGAAGGCGGCAGTTTCGCCACCTACGCCGCAGCCGGTTTCGTACGCCGCAATCTCATTGCCGCCGGTTTCAATCTGGAACGGCGTAAAGGTTTTGCTGGAAAACGTGAAATGCTGTGCGGAACCAAGCCATAACCACAACACGTCCAGGTTTACTTTTGAGCTGATATCGGTCGCGATCTGTATAATGGTGCTGATCGCCGCCTGATTGCATTTGATCTCTGTTGTTCAAGCCGCCAGCCATGACAAATAAATACAGGCGTTAACGGCTATACGGTAGAACTTTCTATATAAGAAACATATAAATTTATTTTATTTCAATGACTTAATAAAATCTCATTTATAGTATCTCGAATTTCAAAACGTCAAGAACAAAGCCGCTGGTTAACGTATTGTTTATAATATCCGCATAATTTTATGCATAATTTCTTCCGCTATTTCTCTCGGAAATTGTTATGACGTCGATATTGACCAACATCGCTGCACAATCAGCCCTTGCGACATTACGCACGATCAATTCGCAAATGCAGAATACGCAAGAAGCGGTTTCGAGCGGCCTTCGGGTCGGTGAAGCGAAAGACAATGCCGCCTATTGGTCAATCGCCACAACCATGCGCTCAGACAATGGCGCCATTAGCGCAGTTGAAGATGCCCTCGGCCTGGGTGCCGCAAAAATCGACACGGCCTATTCCGGCATGGAAGCTGCGATTGATGTCGTCAAGGAAATGAAGAAAAAGCTGGTTACGGCAACGGAAAATTCCGTCGACCGCAGCAAGATTCAGGAAGAGATTTCCCAGTTACAGGATCAGTTAAAATCCATAGCTGATTCAGCCTCCTTCTCCGGTGAGAACCTTCTGAAAGCCACCTTTGTGGGATCACTTGGCGCTACAAACGGCTCTATGCTTTCTTTCGCGGTGAAAGACGTCAAAACGATCGTCACAAGTTTTGTCCGGGATTCGAATAACAACGTATCTGTCAAAACAACCGAAGCTGTTCAGACATCTGACACGGTCTTGTTCGGCAACCATACCGAAGGCATGGCGCACGGGATACTCGACATCGGCCTGATCTATGACGGTATTCCGTATGAAGAGGGAAATGGCGGCTGGTTTATTAAAACATTTCAGTACGATTCAAGCTGGACCGTCAATGAAAACGGCGTCTACAGCGACGGAACCAACTACTACACCCGACGTGACGGCCTGTTCGTTAAAGCCCTCGATGCCAGCGGTGGCTTCGATAAAAGCAGCACGACAAACGTTATCATGCACTCCAATGCCAGTATCACCACAATGGATATTACCCAACTGGGCACCTACAGAGACCAGATATTTGGGCCAGACGGTGATGAAGACATGGTGATCGATGTCTTCATTTCCCATACCGATAAACAACTTGCGAAAATGACCGATGCCGCTTCATCTCTGGGCTCATTATCAAAACGCATAGAATTGCAAATGGATTTTGCCTCTAAATTGTCGAACGCCATCGACAGCGGCATTGGCCGTCTGGTGGACGCAGACATGAATGAACAGTCCACGCGTCTCAAGGCGCTGCAAACCCAGCAGCAGCTCGGTATTCAGGCTCTATCGATTGCCAATACCCAGCCGGACAGTGTCACGCAGCTGTTCAGATAATCACTCAGAAACTTATGCCGGTCCACAACCGGCTTAAGTTTTTTACTCTTAGAATGAGCTATTAACGTCGATATTGATCGATATCGCGGCGCGGTCGGATTTTCCAACCTTGGACCATCAATTCCCAAATGCAGAATACGCAAGCACAGATCTCAAGCGGTCGTCGTTTCAAACCAGTTCAAGACAATGCCGCGTACTCGTCTATCGCGACCACAATGGGTTCCAACGATGACGCTATCACCGAGGCTGAAGACGCACTTGGTTTAGGTACCCAAAGTAGACACCGTGGCTGAGGTTTTAAATCGCTCCAGCCCGCGGGATAGCATTTTCACCCAGCCACTGCTTTAGTTTGGCTTCTAGCAACTCAGGACTGATTGGTTTGGAAACATAATCATCCATGCCAACCTCAAGGCAGCGTTCTCGATCGCTTTCCTGTGCATGCGCAGTCACCCCAACAATCGGCACATGCCGCCCATCACCAGCCTCTTCTTCGCGCTCACGAATAAGCTGCGTGGCCTGATGGCCGTTCATAACGGGCATGGAGACGTCCATCAGGATCACTGCCGGATTATGCTCCTCCCACGCCGCCACGGCCTTTTTGCCATTATTGACAATCTGGAACCGCAAACCGGTCCCCTGCAGGATTTGTGAAAACACAATCTGGTTGACATCATTGTCTTCAGCCACAAGCACATCGAGAGTGGAGGCAACGACCGGCCGAACAACCTTCGTCACCGGCTTACGTGTCTCCGGCTTCGACAAGGCAGGAGCAGCAGGTGCTTCTGTAACTGCCTGCTGGCGTCTCGTCAGCATGCGTTCACGCCGTTGCAGGCGCGATGCACGCACGATTTCGCCAAGGGTAGAGCGCAGCAGCTTGGCGCGGGCCGGCTTCATCAGATGTGCCTGAACATTCATATCGTTCAGCAGACTGTCATCACCCACCACCATATCCATAGAGGTCAGGAAAACGATGCCCATATCCTGCAAACGGTCGTCCGAACGGATTTGCCGAGCAACATCGATGCCGTTCATAACGGGCATATGATAGTCAAGAATGACGGTATCGATCACGAAGCCAAGTTCGGCGGCCTGCTGAATGATTGCCAGACCAGCTGCACCACTTTCAGCGGCATAGCTGTCGTACCCCCATTGCGACAACTGTTCGCTGAGGATCTGGCGGTTGATTTCATTGTCGTCGATCACCAACACGCGTGCACCGCCAAGATCACCGGCCGGAAGCGTTATGGTTTTGTTGCCGCGCAGTGCTGCCGCCTCAAGCGGCAACTTGATGGTGAACAGCGTCCCCTGCCCGACAGCACTTTCGACGTTGATCGATCCTGCGAAAATACCGACCAGACCAACGGTAATGGCAAGACCAAGTCCGGTGCCTTCGTGTCTTCTGGTGGACGAAGAATCCACCTGGCTGAACTTGTCGAAAATCGACGCCAGCTTGTCGGCGGGAATACCGATGCCGGTGTCCTGAACCTTAATGGTCAGCAGAACCTCACCCGCCTCCAGCGTCTGTTCGGCAAGCTCGATCAACACGTAACCAGTTTCGGTGAATTTGACGGCATTACCAACCAGATTGGTAATGATCTGCCGAAAACGGCCGGCATCACTCACCACCATATGCTGCACGGAAGGATCAATGCGGATGGCAAGCTCGATGTTTTTTTCCGACGCCGTGGATGACAACAGCGAGGCAACATCCTCAACCGCTTCAACTGGATCGAAAAGCACCTTGCGTAACTTCATCTGACCGGCATCGATCTTGGAGAAATCGAGGATGTCGTTGATGATTGTCAGCAGCGCATTGCCGGATTTGACGATGACATCGGTAAAGGTTTTCTGGCGGGAATCGAGATCGGATTTGGCAAGCAACTCCGCCATGCCAAGCACACCGTTCATCGGCGTTCGGATCTCATGGCTCATATTGGCCAGGAACTCTGACTTGGCGCGGTCAGCGGCTTCCGCTCTCTGCACCAACCGCTCTAGCTCGGCCTCACGGCGCTTCATCTCCGTCACATCGGTTACGGTGATGACCCAGTAACCGGTGGAACTGATCGTCGCTTCGAGATTAAACCAACTGTTGTTGGCACGTTGGAACAGCCATGTAAACGGATTTGCATTGGTAACATTGCCCCGCCAGGTGGCAAGCGTTGCGGACGCCTCCTCCGGACCGCCGAAATCGCCCCGTTGCGCACAGAAGGCAAACATGTCCGCCCAGTCCTGACCCGGCTCGAAATAGCTGGTCGGTACATCGAGCATGCGAGGCAACGCATCATTGGAGGTTATGATAACGCCATTCTCGATCAGCAAAAGACCCTGCGCCATGGCGCGGGTGGCTTCCTGCATATATTCACCGACACGTGCCAGCTCGGCCCTTGCCAGGCTGATTTCATTGTCGCGCTCACGCACGCTCGTCACGTCGGTATAGGTGATCAAAACCTTACCGCCGGCAATACGGGCAGCCGAGATAACCGTGACCTTGCCAGACACGCTGCGCATTTCCAGCGGCTCAAACTGATCCGGTACTTGCAAACGTGCGATACGGTTGGAGTAGACCTCATCAAAGGACTTGCTACCGTAATCGTAAATCTCTTCCCTGAAGGTCATCTCCAGAAAATCACGGTAGCTCATACCAACCAGATCGACTGTGGCACGGGTATCCAGTGTCTGGTAAAAGGACTTGTTGGCGTATTCAATGACCAGTTCCGGGCCAAGCAACAGAACACCAACAGGCAGAGAGGCAAGAATGCCTTCCAGTTCTGCATGCAGGGCTTCGGTCTCTTTTTGCGCCTGCACGACCCGCGTTTCGCGGTCTTTCAGCACAGAAACATCAGTGATGGAGCCAACCAGATAACGTTCGTCATCGGGCGTCACAATCCGGCCAAGACGGGTGATGACCGGTACGGCATGACCTTCGCTATGGAAGGAAATACTTTCTTCCTTCTGCAAGGCGGTTCCGCTTAACAGAACCTCTTCATCCTCCTTGCGAAATGCCTCACGCATTTCCGGGAACATGTCTTCCGCAGTCTGACCGATGAACCTGCGGCGGTCACCGCCCAGCAGACGCTCATAGGCAGCATTGATGAAGGTCAAGCGACGGTCACTGTCGCGAAGGAATACCGGAACCGGCAATTCTTCCAGAGCTTCGCGATAGAGCCATGTTTCGCGGATGTGGCGGCTGAGCAAAACCTCATGCGCCTTGAACTCAGTCACATCGACGCGCAGACACACCAGCAAACCGCTTTCGAGCCGTTTGTTGACCTGACGCAACCAACTGCCATCACACAACTGCTCAGTGGATTCGAAATAGGGCAGATTGTATTTTTCGAGACGATCGTTCAGCCAGGCACGCCGGGCAGCCGGATCTCGGCTGACACCCTCTTCACCGTTATTGGCGGCATGGTCATAGATAGCGCCCTGCACTTCCGAGAGGCGCATGCCTGGCTTCAATTCCAGATCGATCATCCGATAGAAATCAGACAGCCGAGCATTGTGATACAGCAGACGGTTTTCTCGGCTGTAAATGCAAATGCCGACATCGATCAGGTCAAGAACACCGCTGCCGACCAGAATTTCAGCCTCATGCCGCCCAAGCGTTTCCAACTCGAAAGCAGGCATGTTCTCAAACACTTCGTAGAGGAACATGGCACCGTCATCGGCGATGAAACGTTCACAACGAATGGCGTGACGGCCGAGCGAAACTGCACCTTGGCAGGCCGCTATTTCTTCTGTCGCGAAAACCAGAGAACGACGTTCCTTATCCTCGCGATCGATATCGCTTGGATTACCCGACAGTTCGTATGTTCCCTTTCCGGGAAAGTCCTGAGGGGGTCTGCCGATAAAACGGGCGTAAGACTCATTGACGGCAACGTAGCGCAATTCGCTGTCTTTGATGCACGCAGGAAGATCCAGGTCGCGGATCCCTTCACACGCCATCGCCAGCAATTCGCCGTTAGTGCTCACCAATAGGCCCTCGTTCGGTCACTACAATCACAACCAGCCTTATTCCATCGAATCAATCCCACACGGATTGCGCAATTCCATTGAATCTATGGATTGATATGCAGGATGGCCAGAACCAGCAGCTGGATAAACAGATTAAATTTAATAAAAATGTATATAACTGAAAATATGTTCAAAGGGTAAAGTAGTCCCTGAGAATAGGTCTCGGATAGCGTATCCAGAAACAATTGCTTGACTTTTGGTCTTGAAGAGCCCAAATGCACACTGCTTTCACCTTCCGGCAGCCGCGTGAGCTGCATGACGCATACGATTTAAGCGCAGGAAGGAAAAGCGCAGATAGCAAGCAGATGGTCTTCGTGACCGCACTTAACGCGCAGAAAGTCATTCCAACCCACAAGTTCCCAATTCACGCGGGGTTCTTGACGCCAAGACAACCGGACAGCATGGGCTGTTCCGGCGACAGCGTTTTGGCGCCCCGAAAGGTTATTTTATTGACCAGTTTTAACGAACTCGGCCTATCCGAAAAGCTCGTGGCTGCTGTTACCCAGCTCGGCTACACCACTCCGACCCCAATTCAGGCAAAAGCAATACCGCTGCTGCTGGAAGGTCGCGACATGATCGGTCTTGCACAGACCGGCACCGGAAAAACGGCAGCTTTTGGTCTGCCAATTATCGAAATGCTGCAGAAGCATGCGGATCGTCCGGCAAATCGCACAACCCGCACCCTCATCCTCGCGCCAACCCGCGAACTGGTAAACCAGATCGGTGAAAGCCTGCGCTCCTTCGTGCGTAAGACCCCACTGCGCATCAACCAGGTTGTTGGTGGTGCATCGATCAACAAGCAGCAGCTGCAGCTTGAAAAGGGCACTGACATTCTGGTGGCAACACCGGGCCGTCTGCTCGATCTCATTGCACGCAACGCAATCAGCCTTTCCAAGGTAACACACCTCGTTCTCGATGAAGCTGACCAGATGCTGGACCTTGGCTTCATTCACGACCTGCGCAAGATTTCGCGTATGGTTCCGTCGAAGCGTCACACACTGCTGTTTTCGGCAACCATGCCAAAGGCAATTGCCGATCTGGCTGGCGCCTATCTGACCAACCCGGTCACCGTTGAAGTCACACCTCCCGGCAAGGCTGCCGACAAGGTGGAACAGTATGTTCACTTCGTTGCCGGCAAGAACGACAAGACCGAACTTCTCAAGAAGTCGCTCAACGAAAACCCCGATGGCCGCGCTATCGTGTTCCTTCGCACCAAGCATGGCGCTGAAAAGCTGTCCAAGCATCTGGAGCATATTGGCTTCAAGGTTGCCTCCATTCACGGCAACAAGAGCCAAGGCCAGCGTGAACGTGCGTTGAAGGGCTTCAAGGACGGCGAAGTCAAGGTTCTCGTCGCAACCGACGTTGCCGCTCGCGGCATCGACATTCCAGCCGTTACCCACGTCTTCAACTACGACCTGCCTGAAGTACCGGATGCATACGTTCACCGTATTGGCCGTACCGCTCGTGCTGGTCGTGATGGTATTGCAATCGCCTTCTGCGCACCGGACGAAACCCGTTTGCTGCGGGACATCGAACGCCTGATGAACATTGATATCACTGTTGCATCTGGCGAACGGCCTCAGGTTCTTGCGAGCCCCACTCGTGGCGACAATCGCAACCGCAATAATGGCGGTCCGCGCCGTCAGGGTGGCGCAGAACGCGGCCATGGCGAGCGTAATGATCGTGGTCATCGCGAAGGCGGTGCTCAGCGCAACGGCGGACGTCGTAACGGCGATTTCCGCGGACAGCGCGCTGGAGAATTCACTCCTGCAGAGCGCGACAACGATCTGGAAGTCACGTCCGATTTCAAGCGCGTAAAGCAGGTAGAAGGTGAAACCGGCAGACCCGGTGGTCCTTCCAAGAAGCGCGTAAACCGTCCGGCCCGCAAGCCAGGCGCAAATCGTCATTCTCCAGCCGGCGGCAACGCTGGTGAAAAGCGCGCCTCCGGCAATGGTGGCAACCGCGGTCGCACTCGCTAATTAATTTCGTCGTGGGGCGTCTTTCGTGACAGGCCCTGCAATTGAATTTCAGTAGTTTAAAAGCCCGGCAGGTGCCTCACCTGCCGGGCTTTTCTTGTGTTCAAGCCTCTTGAGCGGGACGAGGCTGGCGTTTGGGCAATGTCATCGCAATCACCCCGACTAGTACGCACACCATACCAATCCATGCCTCCGCCGTTGGCATTTCTCCCAGAAAGATCATGCCAACCACAACACCAACTGGCACACGCAAATAGGCCTGTGACGTTGCACCAACGGAGCCAAGCGTCTGCATCAGCCGGAAATAGATGATAAAGGCGAGAGCCGTGGAAAACACCGAAAGCCCCAGCAATGCCAGAATGGAATGCAATGAGGGATGCAAGGTCCATGGGTGATCAACGGCAATACTGAGCGGCACTAGCATCACCGCACCACAGATAAGAGAACCTGCGGCTGGTATCATCGGATCAAAACCTTTGAACCCCTTGCCGAAAATGGCTGCAGCGCCGTAACACATGGTCGCAACCATCACCGCCAGCTGCGCCCACAACGCGTCCCCCAGCCCGGAAAGCGCCTGCACGCCGATGATCAGGCAGGTTCCCGTCATACCGACAATGATACCGAACAGTTTGCGTCCGGTGACGATTTCGTGTCGCGTGACGAAAGCCGTCAACAGCAGCGTGAAGATTGGCGTTGTCGAATTGAGGATAACGGCGAGGCCCGCATCAATGGTCTGTTCAGCCCAGGCAATCAGCGTAAAGGGAATGGCGCTGTTAAGGCAGGCCTGAATAATGAACCTTCGCCAAACGGCCCTGTCCTTTGGTAGACGCACACCACGCAGATAAAGGACAGCAAGAAGAACCATACCGGCAATCAAAGTTCTGGCGGCGATCAGAGTAACCGGCGGTATTGTCTCCACCCCGATCTTGATGAACGTATAGGAGGCGCCCCAGAGTGTGGACAACAAGGCCAGAAGTGCGAGCTCTCGAAGAAGACTGTTTTTATTGATCACAACCGATTCCCTGTCTGAATGAATGCCATCCTTCTAGGGCCAGGCGCAGACGTGATGTTTCGGCGCTCACCGAAGTTTCGAAAAAAATCCAGATACGAAAAACCCGCATGGAAAACCATGCGGGCCTGTTGTCAAACCGCTGCAAGCGATGCCGTTTAAGGCAGGTCAGCCGCGCCGTTCATCCAGGGAGAAGGCACCGGGACCCGACAGGGCCATGTAAAGAAACACAAAGCAGAAAAGGATTGCCGCATCGCCACCATTCAACGCCGGGAAAAAGCTCGATGGGGCATGGGCCATGAAGTAGGCGACAGCCATCTGACCGGACAGAATGAAAGCAACGGGACGTGTGAAAAGCCCGACCAAAATCAGAATACCGCCAACCAGTTCAAGAAGTGCTGCAACCATCAAAAGCGGAGGTAGCGAACCTTCCATCTGGGAGGCGGGAAAGCCGAATAGTTTCTGTGTACCATGCTGAATGAACAGCAGCGCAACGATAATGCGAAGAGCAGCAAGGCCATAAGGCCGGTATTTGGAGAGATTGTCGAAGATTGCCATGAAGGATGCCCCTGTTGGATTTATTTCCGCTCGATAGCTCTTCGTAAACCCGTCGCGAAGACACATCTCGAACACCGGAATTCACATTTTCGGCATTTCCAAAGTCAGTCCAAGGGCCAAAAAGCCCTTATTCCACAAGTAGTTGAAAGCGAGCCGTGTTTGGTGGCCGAATCGCGAAATTACAACCTCGACACGTGAAGCAATATTAGCAAAGCCGGATTGTTTACCAACGCATTTTTGATTGTTTTATACGCAATCCAGTGGAAAACCATTAAATGCCTTTATCTCTTTCAGCACAAATGTCGTCTGCATTTCCTTGATTCGCGGAAGGCGGCGAACAACAGACATGGCAAAATCTGCATAGCTATCCAGATCGGGCGCTACAACCTGCAACAGGAAATCCGCGTCACCCGCGATACTGTAGCAGGCAACCACTTCCTTCAGGGCAGACACTTGTTGCGAAAAATCCTCCGCCTCTGCTTCACTGTGACTGTCGATCTTCACACGAATGAACGCCAGAACACCGAGCCCGACCTGCTTGCGGTCCAGTCTTGCGCCATACCCCTGGATAACGCCGGTTTCCTCGAGATTACGAACCCGCCTCCAACAGGGAGAGGTCGACAGTCCCACCGCGTCCGACAGCGCCTGATTGGTCATGCGACCATCCTGCTGCAAATGATTGAGGATGTGCACATCCTCCGCCTCAAGTCGCCTAATTGACATAAATCACCTTACAAATCCGTCCATTAGGTAAATCCTACCAAATTAAGCTTTGCCTTGGCAATAAAAGGTATGATCCACCTGATAAAACCGCCTAATTTCCTCGCAGCACAATGAGGAAAACCATGACAACCGAGCTTCACACCGCCATCATCGTCAACCCTGCCCTGCCCGCTGGCCTGATTGCCAATACCGTCGGCGCCATCGGCATCGGCATTGGCGCCAAACGCCCGCAATTGGGGGGCGACCGACTGACAGATAGGCACCAGCGGACAATCGACATAAGCTCCAACAAGCCTGTCCCTATTTTGCAGGCAGATGCAGAAACCATCCGTAACATCATGCTGAAGATCATTGCTTCAGGTACGGAGGAAATCGTGACAGTGCCGTTCCCGGCATTCGCCAGGGCCCTGCACAATTATCAAGATTATCAACAAACGTTCCCCGACCGTGACCTGTCGCAGGAAACGATAGACGGACTCGGACTGGCCGGACCAACCAAACTGGTGAAGTCGCTGACCGGCGCTCTCAAACTGTTGCGCTGACCAGTATCACGCGGATTTGCAGAGAAGCTCTTCGTTGGCATCCGCCAGGCATGGATCGAACGGTGCAAAGGAAATCTTTGCGCCCTTCACCGTGGCAACCGTATCGGCCGGAATCAGTTCCCACGTCTCGTCCCGATCGCCGAAGGGCTCCGATGCAACCGCCACACCATCCGGCATGCGCCGCCAATAGAGCGACGGCGGCCGTTCATCGCTCGACCAGCGAAACGCATGCATCGTATCGCCATTGGCCAGAACCGCACTAAAACGGATGGGTTGGTCAACATTGGAAGAGTGCAGGATATCGAGGCAGGTCAGCAAGGTGCGTGAGAACGCCGAGATCGGATCAGCCGCCAGACCAAATCCCGCAGCGATCAGGAACATTGCCTCACTATCGCTGCTGCCGCTGCGTGCAGCATAGACATCATCAGGAATGAGCGCCTCGACCTTGCGTTTGACATGTTCGTAGCCACCAATCTGGCCATTATGCATGAAGAGGTGCCGATCAAGCCCGAAGGGATGGCAATTCGCCATCGACACGCCTCCGGTGGTGGCCGAACGCACATGTGCCAGAAACATCTGTGCCTGGATTTGGTGACAGAGCGAGGTCAAGTTGCGGTCAGACCAAGCGGGCAGAATGCCCTTATACATGCCAGGTTCCTTGCGGTCCCCGTACCAGCCAATGCCGCACCCATCGCCGTTAACAACGGTTTTGGCCTCGCGCGCCGCCATTGACTGGCTGATGAGTGAGCTCTCAGGCTCGATCAACAACGTGTCGAGCCAGACGGGTGAACCTGAATATGCAAGAAAACGGCACATAACTTTGGTTTCTCGTGTTTTTGCTAACAAGCAGCCACATTATAGAAAAATATGGCGCGAATTGATTAATGATTAGAAAAAGCGACTGCGCAACTCAAACACAGACAATTTTTGAAACAAAGCGCGATCACTGCGAAGACACCTTGCGCGATACAACCAGTGATTTCCCGCTGTAAAAAACGCCACGCACCTCTGCATTTCTTCTGAAAGCTGATAGAGCCGAACCATCTTCTTTATCAGCGCAGAATTTCAATGACCGCAGCCCCATCTTCGATTAGTTTTCGTGAGCGTATCGCCCTCTATGCCCTGCTGACCTCGTTGACCTCGCTCAGCATCGACGCGCTGTTGCCGGGCCTGCGCCAGATCGCCGATGAGGTCGGTACTGCACCGCCGCTATCGACCCAGCACATCATCTCGCTGTTCATTTTTGGCATGGCCTTTGGCGAATTGTTTCTGGGACCAATATCGGATGCATTGGGACGCAAGAAAGCGCTGGTTCTTGGCCTTTGCGTCTACGCAGCGGGAACGGTCGTAGCCATGCTGGCCGGATCACTCGAGATGGTCATTCTCGGCCGATTTCTTCAAGGTGTTGGCGTATCCGGGCCGAAGATCGCAACCCGCGCCATGATCCGTGACCAGTTTGAGGGCAATGACATGGCACGCGTCATGTCTTTCATGTTCACCCTGTTTATCCTGGTGCCGATGCTGGCCCCTGCGCTGGCGCAGGGCATCATTACCCTGTCGGGATGGCGCACGGTTTTTGCCATTTATCTTGTCATGGCAATGGTACTGGGCCTGTGGATGCTGATCCGACAACCGGAAACTTTGCCCGTTGAAAAACGTATCCCCTTCCGGCCAAAACTGCTTTTCAGCAATGCCGCGCGCATCCTCGCCAACCGCCGAGTGTTGCTGCTGATCATCACCACGGGCGTCGTATTTGGCGCGCAGCTTCTCTACCTCAGCACTGCGGCAGATCTGTTCTTTGATGCTTACGGCATCAAGGAAACCTTTCCGTTTTATTTTGCCGCATTGGCGACCGGCATCGGGCTGGCGTCATTCCTCAACGCAAAACTCGTCCAGCGTCTTGGCATGGAGGTGATGGCTCGCGCCGCTTTCGTGGCTTTGGCAATCACCGGCTTCCTGATGCTGCTCACCACCCTCTTGTGGACGGGTCATCTGCCGCTCACCGCCTTGATGGCATTCGGTTTTGCGGCATTCTTCGCAATCGGCATCCTGTTTGGCAATCTCAATGCCATGGCTATGCGATCGCTTGGACAGGTTGCTGGCCTCGGCGCATCCCTCATCGCTTCCGGATCCAGCCTTGTTGCCACGGTTTTTGCAGTAGTGATGGGCAGTTTTTACAATGGAACAGCAACCAATCTGGCTGCTGGGTTTTTTGTCGCCGGTATTATCTCGCTAATATTGGCAGAACTTGCCCTGCGCAGCGACGCCTCACCGATTGAAGCCCTGCGATAGGCACAACAGCCCGGAACACTGAAGCTCCGGGCTGTTGTGATATGGTCGTGTTGTCAGCGATCTCGACCTTGATCAGGCCTGAAGAACCACCACGCGTGCGCCAACCGGCACGCGCTCGAAAAGATCAATCACATCGTGGTTCAACATGCGGATACAGCCGCTCGACATGGCGTGGCCGATCGACTGCGGCTGGTTGGTGCCATGCAGACGGAACATCGTGTCGTTGCCACCGCGGTAGAGATAAAGCGCACGTGCGCCGAGCGGGTTGTTCGGACCACCCGGCATGCCGCCAGCATATTTCAGGTTCTTGGGGTCACGGCGCATCATGTTCGCAGTGGGTGTCCAGCTTGGCCATTCCGACTTCCGGCCAATATAGGCATCACCCTTCAACGCCAGCCCCTGACGACCAACGCCAACGCCGTAACGCATCGCACGACCTTCGCCCATCACGTAATAGAGGCGGCGGGCCGGCGTATCGACGACAACGGTACCAGCCGGATGTGCTGTTTCATATGCCACTTCCTGGCGGCGCAATTCCGGCTTGATCTTGTCAAGCGGCATGGCTGGAAGCGGGAACTTTTCAGCAGGCTTCGCGGCATACTTCTGCGTCATTGGAACACCGGTGCTCGCGCAACCAGCAACGAAAAGCGGCAATCCGAACAGTACCGCACGGCGTGAGATGGACATATAACCCCCGTCATCCAATCGAATATGAACAAGAGGTATAATTTTATGGTTAACAATGTACTAAACCGTTACGCGAAAGGTTAATCTTTTCCCCTTTGATGCATTTCCCCTGTTCCGTATTTTTGACGCCACGCGCCCACGCCTCGATTTTGTGCGCTTTGACTGGTGTTTCTTCGTCGCCAAAACTCAAAAAATGCAATTCAGAGTAAAAAATAAGCAATCGCATTTTTATCACGCAGACAGTTCGCAAAGATAATATTTGCCGCAACGGAACCTTTGCGCAAATGCCGAATTTTTACACAGATCGGGCAATGCAAATTCCTGATTTGCGTGGGCTTTTTCTTGAACCAACGAATAAAAAATCTTTTTGCTGAACTGCGCATGGTTCTTGCATTGCTTCTGTCGTTGTATTCAAATAGTAAAAAATGGGGAACATACCGTTGGCATTTGACGAAATGATAAGTGCGGACAACGCTCCGCGAAGCCCATATCAAAACTATAACGAGTGGTACGACCGCCAGGACAGGGCGCACCTGATCCGCAAGTCAGAAGACGCAGAAAAGATCTTCCGAAAAACCGGCATTACCTTCGCGGTCTACGGACATGCCGACAGCGCCGAAAAGCTTATCCCCTTCGACATTATTCCCCGCATAATTTCAGGCCGTGAGTGGAGAAAGCTGGCACAGGGTATCGAGCAGCGCGTTCTCGCGCTTAACTCTTTCCTTGATGATATCTATCACAAGCAAGAAATCATTCGCGCCGGACGTATTCCGCGGGAATTGATCGAGAAAAACGAAGCCTTTCTTCCGGAAATGATCGGCTTCACGCCACCGGGCGGCGTTTACACCCACATTGTCGGCACGGACATTGTCCGCACTGGCGAAGACCAGTTTTACGTGCTGGAAGACAATGCGCGTACACCTTCAGGTGTCAGCTACATGCTGGAAAACCGCGAAACCATGATGCAGATGTTTCCGGAACTTTTCCACGAGAACAAGGTACAGCGGGTTGAGGACTATCCTTATCTGCTGCGCCAGTCTCTTTCGTCTCTGGCACCACCCGGTTGCACCGGCAAACCGCGCGTCGCAGTGCTGACACCCGGTATCTACAACTCCGCCTATTATGAACATTCCTTCCTAGCGGACATGATGGGCGTGGAATTGGTGGAAGGCTCTGACCTTCGGGTGATGGATGGTAAGGTCAAGATGCGGACCACACGTGGGTACGAGGCCATCGATGTGCTCTACCGTCGTGTTGACGACGACTTCCTTGACCCGCTGACCTTCCGTCCGGATTCGGCACTGGGCATTCCCGGCATCATGGATGTCTACCGCGCAGGCAACATCACCATTGCAAACGCGCCCGGCACCGGCATTTCCGACGACAAGGCGATCTATTCCTACATGCCTGAAATCGTCGAGTTCTACACCGGCCGCAAACCACTTCTTGAAAACGTGCCAACCTGGCGCTGTTCTGAACCGGACAGTCTGAGATATGTGCTGGATAACCTTGCCGAACTAGTGGTCAAGGAAGTCCATGGTTCCGGTGGTTACGGCATGCTTGTTGGTCCGACAGCCAGCAAGAAAGAACGCACTCTGTTTGCTGAAAAGCTGCGTGCTCGACCCGCAAACTACATTGCCCAGCCAACACTTTCGCTTTCAACAGTTCCCATCATGGTCAAGAACGGCATTGCCCCGCGCCATGTCGATCTGCGCCCCTATGTTCTGGTTTCCGACAAGGTCCGCATTATCCCCGGTGGCTTGACGCGCGTTGCGCTGAAGGCCGGCTCGCTGGTTGTAAATTCCAGTCAGGGCGGCGGCACCAAGGATACATGGGTACTGGAGGACTGAAGCATGCTGGGACGGACTGCAAACGGACTTTATTGGATGTTCCGGTATATCGAGCGTGCCGAAAACATCGCACGCCTCATCGATGCGGGATTGCGCGTTTCTCTGACACGCAGTGGCACCGGTGATGAAGACTGGGACGGCGTGTTGCAAAGCGCTGGTGTGCGCGAAAGTTTTGCCGAGATACACGAGCGCGTCACCTCAAGTGACGCCATCGATTATCTGTTACGAGACAGCAGCAACCCCTCCAGCGTGATGTCGTGCATTGAAGCGGGTCGTAACAATGCCCGCATGGTGCGCACCGCACTAACACGGGAAACATGGGAAGCAACCAACGAATTCTGGATTGAGGTGAAAGCCATGCTTTCCCGAAAGGTCAAGGCAGCCGAACTTCCACAATGCATCGACGCCATCAAGCAACGCGCCGGACTGGTGCGTGGTGCATTCCATGGCTCCATGTTGCGCAACGATCTCTACAATTTCTCGCGCATCGGCACCTTCATTGAACGTGCTGACAACACCGCCCGAATTCTGGATGTCAAATATTATGTGCTGTTGCCGGCGGCCAGCCATGTCGGTTCTTCGCTGGACAATGCTCAGTGGGAATCCATTCTGCGCTCCGTTTCGGCGCATCGGTCCTATGGCTGGGTTTATGACGCTGAATACAAACCCGCAAACATTGCCGACTTCCTGATTCTCAACGGTCGCATGCCGCGCTCGCTCGCCTATTGCTACGAAAAGATCGTCAGCAATCTGGGATATCTTGCTTCGGACTATGATGAAAAGCACAAGGCACATGAAACCGCCGATGCTATTCGAGCAAGTCTTAAAAGCACGACGGTAACCCGCATCATGGATGGCGGCCTGCACGAATTCCTTGAGGAGTTTGTTAACCGGAACAGCCAGCTCGGCCAGGAAATAACGGAAGGGTACCGCTTCTATCAATGAGCGGGAAACGGATGGAACAATGCGTCTGAAGATAAACCACGTTACCCGCTACACCTATGATGCCCCTGTCCCCTACGCCTTGCAGCGTGTGCGCCTGACCCCGACAACGGGACCGGGCCAGACAGTAAGACATTGGGCGGTCACCGTTGAGGGGGCAACAGTTGAAGCCAACTACGACGACCATTTCGGCAACCGTGTGGAACTTGTCGAACTTGAAGGACAAGGTCAGACCGTGACCGTGACGGCATCGGGCGAGATCGAGACGGAAGACCGCGCCGGTGTCTACGGTCCGCACAACACCTATGCGCCGCTCTGGTTGTTCATGCGCGAAACGCTACTGACAAAACCTGGCAAACTGATCCGAGAATTGGCCCGCAATGCGAGCGGTGAAAACGAACTTGCGAAACTGCATGGCCTGATGGAGACCATTCACCAGACTGTTGAATATTTGCCTGGTTCAACCGACAGTGAAACAACTGCCGAACAGGCGCTGGAGGCGCAAAAAGGCGTCTGTCAGGATCACACTCACATTTTCATTTCCGCTGCTCGAATGCTCAACATTCCAGCGCGTTACGTATCCGGTTATCTGCTGATGGATGGCGTGAAAGAACAAGCCGCAACCCACGCATGGGCGCAAGCCCATATTACCGGGCTTGGCTGGGTTGGTTTTGATGCCGCCAACAACCTCTGCCCGAACGACCATTACGTCACAATCGCATCCGGCCTATGTTACCGTGATTGTGCGCCTGTTTCCGGCATGCGGATTGGGAACTCGGCGGAGGATCTGAACGTCTCGGTGACTGTGGAGCAGGCCCAAAGCCAGTCACAGAGCTAAGGCGGACGCCGGAATGGCAGACGGCAAACACGACATTACCACGCTGGACTTTTACACCCGGGAGGCAGATGCCTATACCTCGCGCGGCGAAAAACCATTGCATGTACAGTTGACACAGTTCCTGTCTCTGCTTCAGCCGGGCGCCAGCATTCTTGAATTAGGGTGCGGGGCCGGACAAGACAGCGAAGTGATGATTGCCCAAGGGTTTGACGTGCATCCCACTGACGGCACGGCGGAAATTGCACAAGCCGCAGCGCTGAGGCTTGGCATTCCCGTCAAAACTCTGCTGTTTGACAATATCGATGCCAAGCAGACCTATCATGGCATATGGGCCAATGCCTGCCTGCTGCACGTACCCCGTGCCGCACTTGGTGGCATCATCCATCGCGTTCACGCTGCCTTGAAGGACGGCGGCATTTTCTACGCCAGTTTCAAGGCAGGAGAAAAAGAGGGGCGCGATCAGTTTGATCGCTATTTCAACTACCCCTCGGAAGCCTGGTTACGCGAGGTCTATGACCAATATCCCTGGACCAGCCTGTCAGTGGTAACAGCAAACGGCAGTGGGTATGACAGGCAACCCACAAAATGGCTTCAAGTCACTGCGGTTAAACCCTAACCGTTCCGTTTCGCAAGAACGCCACCCGGTTGATGCGCATGTGCTGCTGGCCCTTCCGGAATAATTGGTATCTGTCCACCACGAATTTTGGCAACGCGAGCATTCATCCAATGCCGGATGACGCTGCGATATAACAGCCCCTTCAACCCGTTGATCGCCTGTCTATGCTGGCGATAAAAGACATCCGGACTGTCAAACAGGCCAAGATCGGCATTGATGCCGGTTTTCTGAATGTAGGTGCCGCGACCATTCCATTCGACGGCCGGCGCCTCAAGACAATCGGTGCCTGCACCGTAACCACACAGTGATGTACCCTGCCCCGCAAACCGACCCTGCAAAATTTTCAGAAATGCCGCGTCCAGAATGAAACCCTCAAGTTCCACCCAAGTGCCCTCATGATACACCTCCACCCAGCTATGCAGTATATTGTCAGGCGCAAGTCCATAGACCAGTTCCGGTACGATGCCACGCTGCAAACCCTTATGGATTGTAAAACCATGCAGGCGGCACGGGATTTTGACTGCGCGTAGCAATGCCATCAGCAGCGTCGCCTTGGTGTTGCATTGGCCGTAACCATCAGCCAACACATCACTGGCCGGAATATCGTCGGCACTGTTGTAGCCAAACCTGATTTCGTTTCTGACATAGTCATAGACCGCGCCAATGCGGGCATAAGCAGACAGCTCATTCCAGCCTCGCGCTTTCACCAACGCTTGAATACTACCCGATCCGAAATTCAGCAGAGCGGTTTCTGCGAGATATTTCCTTGCTTCGTCTTCCATCATGACGCCATCCTTCAACTTTCATGGTGAAAGCCTACAAGCTACAGCGACTAGAGATTCAAGCGCTAATTTGAAGAGAGCGAACACAGAGACATGCTTGATACGTTACTTGGACAACGGAGGAGACCATGCAACCACCAAAAGCCATTCTCGAAACGGTGATTTACGCCGATGATCTCGATGCAGCAGAGCGCTTCTATCACGACGTATTCGGGCTTGAGATTGTGCGAAAACTGGCCGGGCAATTTGTATTTTTCCGCTGCGGCCAACAGATGCTGCTGATCTTCGACCCGGAGAAATCTCGCATGGCCGATCCCTCCAATCCCATCCCGCGTCACGGCACCACTGGCAACGGCCACTTTTGCTTCCGCGTCGACAATAAGACCGAGGTCGACAGATGGAGAGACCATTTTCTGTCACTGGCCATTGAGGTAGAGCACTATCAACGCTGGAACAACGGTTCTTATTCCGTCTACATCAGAGACCCATCAGGCAACTCTGTGGAGGTTGGTGAAGCCGGGCTCTGGAACCCGCAATAACGCCTCCAAAAGGAAAAGCCCCGAACCGTCAGGTTCAGGGCTTTTGATCGTAGTCAAAGAGAGCGGCATGCCGCTCGGGAATCAGAGCTGCTTTACCGCAATGATTTCTTCAGCTTCAACCTTCAGCGGGTTCTTGAGCGGCAGACCGAAACCGGCAGCTTCAATCTCGAACACGTCGCCAGCCTCGGGCTTTACGCCATCCGCGAAGGACAGGGTTGCCGTACCGAACATGTGGACATGCACATCGCCAGGTGCGCGGAACAGGCCGTATTTGAAATGGTGGTATTCAAGGTTCTCGAACGTATGGGACATGTTGTCCTCACCCGACAGGAACGGCTTTTCGAAGATCGCCTTGCCGTTTCGAAGAATGCGCGATGTACCGCGAATGTCGGCAGGTGGCGCACCAACGCGGATTTCCGGGCCAAAGCTTGCAGGACGCAGCTTGGAGTGTGCCAGATAGAGGTAGTTGACCCGCTCTGTCACGTGGTCGGAAAACTCGTTGGAAACGGCAAAGCCGATACGGAAGGGCTCGCCCTTGTCCGAGATAACGTAGATGCCAGCCATTTCAGGCTCTTCACCACCGTCCAAGGCAAATGACGGCGACAACAGTGCAGCACCCGGTGCGGTGGCAACGTAACCGTTACCCTTGTAGAACCACTCCGGCTGAACGCCCTTTTCGCCAGCCTTCGGCTTGCCGTTCTCAAGACCCATCTTGAACATCTTCATGGAGTCGGTCAGCGTTTCTTCGGCCGTATCGTTGGCCTTCTTGTGCATGCTGTCACGCGTTGCAGCGGAACCGAGGTGGGTCAGGCCGGTGCCGGTCAGGTGCAGGTGTGCAGGATCCGGATGGGTGATCGGCGGCAGGAAACGACCTTCAGCATAGGCCTTCTCGAGATCGACAACATCGCCAAGACCATGGGCCTTAACAACATCAGCAAGGCTCTTGCCGCTGTTTGCGGCTTCGATTGCCAATGCATAAACCGAATCAGCATTGTTTACGGCACGCGCCTCGCCAGCGTCTTCGCGAACAGCGACGACCAGCTTGCCACTGGCATCCTTGACCTGTGAAATCAGCACGGTATTTCCTTTCCCGGCATTAAAAGCTTTAGACATGAACACGGCCGCTGAACGGCCGTGAAAAACCTCTGTAGTGAAGATGGAAGGCTGATCCGAAGATCAGCCCTTGTTCTTGTTGTAGACGTCGAAGAACACGGCAGCCAGCAGCACGAGGCCCTTGACCATCTGCTGGAAGTCGATGCCCAGACCGACAATCGACATGCCGTTGTTCATCACACCCATGATGAAAGCGCCGATTACCGCACCGGTGATCTTGCCCACGCCGCCGGATGCCGAGGCACCACCGATGAAGCAGGCCGCGATCACGTCAAGCTCGAAGCCCACGCCGGCCTTCGGCGTTGCCGAGTTGAGGCGGGTTGCGATGATCATGCCAGCGAGGCCGGCCAGAACACCCATGTTGACGAAGGTCAGAAAGCTCAAGCGCTCGGTGTTGATACCGGAAAGCTTGGTTGCCTTTTCGTTGCCACCCAGCGCGTAGATACGGCGGCCAATGGTCGTGCGACGGGTAATGAAGCTGTAGAAAGCAATCAGCACCAGCATGACGATCAGAACGTTCGGCAGACCACGGTTGGCCGACAGCTTATAACCAAGGAACAGGATCGCAGCCGTAACCAGCACGTTCTGGATGACAAAGAAGCTGAGCGGTTCAACATCGATACCGTGGCTCTGGTTGACCACACGGCGACGCCAGCTGAGGAAGAACATAACCAGAGGGATCAGGATGGTTATGATCATCGATGTGGTGTTGAGACCTTCGATGCCACCGATATCCGGCAGGAAGCCGGTGCTGATGATCTGGAAGTCACGTGGGAACGGACCGATGTTCTTGCCACCCAGCACGAACAGCGTCAGACCACGGAACACCAACATGCCCGCCAGCGTCACAATGAACGATGGAATGCGGTGATAGGCAATCCAGTAACCCTGTGCCGCACCGATAACGCCACCGACAGCCAGACAGACAATAGCTGCCAAGAGCGGGTGCCAGCCCCATTGAACGGTCAAGATAGCCGCAATCGCCCCGACAAAAGCAACGATTGAACCGACGGAAAGGTCGATATGCCCTGCCACGATGACCAGCAACATGCCCAGCGCCATTATGACGATGAACGAGTTCTGCAGCACGAGGTTGGTTAGGTTGGTCGGAGCAAACAGAATGCCACCGGTATAAACCTGGAAGAACAGCATGATCGCGACGAGCGCAAGCAGCATCCCGTATTCCCGGATATTACTCCGTAGATAGGACGAGATGGAAACGACGTTGCTTTCTTCGGTATTGGTATTGGCCGAACTCATGAGTTCTTCTCCCCTGAGCGCATGATAGCGCGCATGATGCTTTCCTGGCTCGCCTCTCCCTTCGGCAGTTCAGCGACGATGCGTCCTTCGTTCATGACGTAGATGCGGTCGCAGTTACCGAGCAGTTCAGGCATTTCTGATGAGATCATCAGAACGCCTTTTCCATCGGCGGCAAGCTGGTTGATGATGGTGTAGATTTCGTATTTCGCACCGACGTCGATACCGCGCGTCGGTTCGTCGAGGATAAGAACCTCGGGGTTGGAGAACAGCCACTTGGACAGCACAACCTTTTGCTGGTTGCCACCGGAGAGATTGACCGTTTCCTGGAAAATGCCGTGTGAACGGATGCGCAGGCGCGAACGGAAATCCGTTGCGACCTTCATTTCCTTGATATCGTCGATGACGGATGCCTTGGAAACACCGGCAAGATTGGCAAGCGTGGTATTGTGCAGAATGTTGTCATTCAACACCAGACCAAGATGTTTGCGGTCTTCCGTCACATAGGCAAGCCCGGCATCAATCGCCTTGCGAACCGTGCTGACATCCACTGGCTTGCCATCGATCAGCACGTCTCCGCTGATCTTGTGGCCATAGGACTTGCCGAACACGCTCATGGCGAATTCGGTACGTCCTGCGCCCATCAAGCCTGCGATACCGACCACCTCGCCCTTACGGACGGTAACGTTGATATCATGCAAGACCTGACGGTCACGGTGCTGCTGGTGGAAGGCGTTCCAGTTCTTGACCTCAAGAATGGTCTCGCCAATCGGCACGTTGCGTGGCGGATAACGATCTTCGAGATCGCGGCCCACCATGTTGCGGATGATGACGTCTTCGCTGATCTCTTCCTTGTGACAGTCCAGCGTCTTGACGGTCATGCCGTCGCGCAGAACCGTGATCTGGTCGGCCACCTTGCGCACTTCGTTTAGCTTGTGCGTGATGATGATCGAGGTCAGACCCTGATTGCGGAATTCAATCAGCAGGTTGAGAAGTGCATCGGAATCGCTTTCGTTGAGCGAAGCTGTCGGCTCATCGAGAATGAGCAGCTTCACGCTCTTGGACAGCGCCTTGGCGATTTCAACAAGCTGCTGCTTGCCCACGCCAATATCGGTAACCAGAGTTTCAGGCGATTCTTTCAGCCCGACCTTCTTCAGAAGCTCACGCGTGCGATTGAACGTCTGCTGCCAGCTGATCACGCCATTGGTGGCGATTTCATTGCCCAGAAAAATGTTCTCGGCAATCGACAGCAGCGGCACGAGCGCCAGCTCCTGGTGAATGATAATGATGCCAATATCTTCACTGTCATTGATGGCGCGGAAATTACGCACCTGACCTTCGTAATGAATTTCGCCGTCGTATGAGCCCGCGGGATATACACCGGAAAGAACCTTCATCAAGGTCGATTTTCCTGCGCCGTTCTCACCGACGAGTGCGTGAATTTCACCCTTGCGAACCTTGAGGTTCACATTCTCCAGCGCTTTAACGCCGGGGAACGTCTTAGTGATATTCCGCATTTCGAGAATGGTATCGTCCATATCAAAATCCAGCGCCGGTTTAATCCGGCGATTTTTTCAAACAAAATCCGGGGGAAAAGACGATGCTCCACCCCCGGCATTCAGAAACAGATTACTTCAGCTGGTCTTCTGTGTAGTAACCGCCGTCAACCAGAACTTCCTTGTAGTTGTCCTTGGTTACAGCAACTGGCTTCAACAGGTAGGAAGGAACAACCTTCACGCCGTTTTCGTAGGTCTTGGTGTCGTTAACTTCAGGTTCTTTGCCCTGCATAACGGCATTGACCATGCCAACGGTAACCTTGGCCAGCTCGCGTGTGTCCTTGAAGATCGTGGAGTACTGTTCGCCAGCGATGATCGACTTGACGGACGGAACTTCAGCGTCCTGACCGGAAACAACAGGCAGCGGCAGATCGCCAGAACCGTAGCCAACGCCCTTTAGCGAAGACAAGATACCGATGGACAGACCATCATAAGGCGACAGAACTGCATCAACCTTTGCATCTGTGTAGAATGCGGAGAGCAGGTTATCCATACGGGCCTGGGCCGTTGCTGGGTCCCAACGCAGTGTACCAACCTTGTCCATGCCGGTCTGGCCAGACTTTACAACAAGCTTGCCGCTGTCGATGTAAGGCTGAAGAACAGACATTGCACCATCGTAGAAGAAGAATGCGTTGTTATCGTCTGGAGAACCACCGAACAGTTCGATGTTGAACGGGCCCTTGCCATCCTTGAGGCCGAGCTTGTCCGTGATCGAAGTTGCCTGCAGAACGCCAACCTGGAAGTTGTCGAAGGTTGCGTAGTAGTCAACGTTGCCGCTGTTACGGATCAGGCGGTCGTAAGCGATGACCTTAACGCCCTTGTCAGCAGCCTGCTGCAGAACGTCAGACAGAGTCGTGCCGTCGATCGAAGCGATAACCAGAACCTTGACGCCCTTCGTTACCATGTTTTCAATCTGCGAAAGCTGGTTCGGAATGTCGTCGTCAGCATACTGCAGGTCTGTGGCGTAGCCAGCGTCCTGAAGCTGCTTGACGATGTTGTTGCCGTCGTCGATCCAGCGTGCAGAGGACTTCGTTGGCATTGCGATGCCGACGGTGCCCTTATCCTGAGCGAATACAGGCGCAGCAAAGCTTGCAACGCCGATGGCACAGGCTGCCATTAACGAGACGATGGATTTCATAAATCTCTCCCTTTGAACCCTTGTCAGGCGCGCCCCAGGCGCCGCCTTCAAATCCATGCCAGAATTGTAAGGAGGCAGATTTGGACAGGACGGTTTTTTACTTATCAGTACGCCTGCCCGCCGCTCCTCCACGGCACAGGTGCAAACTGTTCTGAATCCATATAACTGTCAAATAGAATATCTGGCGTTTGTCATATCAATTCTGATATATTAAATCGATATAACACCCGAAATTGGCGAGATGTGACATTATGAGCAACTCCAGAGAGCAAAACGCACTTGATAGGGATGATTTTTTCTCAGCAGTCGAGGATAATCCACTTTTGCGTGCAGGCTTGAAGATGGCCCATCTTCGTATGCTGGTCATGATAAAAGACCATGGACAAGTCAGCGCTGCGGCGGCAGCCCTCAACATGACGCAGCCGGCCGCATCACGCATGTTGTCCGAAATGGAATCAATCGTCAAAAGTCCACTCTGTCAGCGCGCCTCCCGTGGCGTCGTCTTGACACAGTTCGGTGAGGCTCTTGCCCTTCGTGCCCGCAAGATACTTTTGGAACTGCGCGAGGCCGGGCGCGAACTCGCCCAGATGAAATCCGGCAGCGGCGGCTCGGTGTTTATCGGCTCAGTCACCGCACCCGCCATCAGCATGGTGGTACCCGCCATCAGCCGCGCCGTAGAGACTTATCCGGGCATCGAAATCAACGTACAGGTAGAGACCAGTAACGTACTGGCACGCGATCTCTTGGCCGCTCGTCAGGATTTTATCATCGGTCGTATACCCGAAGATCTGAACCCGGCTCCGTTCAACGCCCATGAAATTGGCGTCGAGCGCGCCTGTCTTCTGGTGCGAAAGGGCCATCCGCTACTCGACAATGGCCCTGCCCGCCTGCAGGACCTGTCAAACTTTGACTGGGTTTTCCAGCCACCGGGTGCCCTGCTTCGCCGCACCATGGAAGAGATTTTTGTGGCGAATGGCGCACCGATGCCCCGCAACATCATCAACACACCATCCGTGGTGCTGACGCTGGCGATCGTCTGCAAAACCAACGCCATTGCACCGCTCGCCTATGACATGGCAGAGTTTGTGGCCGGGCAAAGTTCGCAGGTCGGGGAAATTCGCATCCTGCCAACCGACTTTGAGCTCAACCTGAAACCCTACAGCCTGATCACCGCAAAGGACCGGGCCCTGCCGCCCAGCGCACAGCTGCTCTACGACCTTGTTCTCGAAGAAAGCCGCAACGTCGCGTCCACCACCTATTCACCGCTGCAAGCCCTGCGCCATCTTTCCAATGCATAAGGTCTGAAACGGCAACGCTCACATCAACGAGGGGAGGAAGACATGCTTTTTGGACAATCCGTCTTTCAGTCCGTTGTTGAACGGCTGAACCAGGAAGCGGAAGAACAGGCACAGGAAGACGCAGTTACACCGCACAAGACGACGGCTGCCAGTTTCACCACAAGTTTCGTTCTGGAGACAGAACGACCCGATCCTGAACGGTTTGGCGCAGCCTTCGATGCCTATCTCGACTTTCTGCCGGATCCACCAGAGCCTGAGCCGGAGCCCGAACCGGAGCCAATGCCCGCCTATCTGGAACGGACGTCACTGGCTGACGTTTCCGATGAACTGGCAATCGATGACAAAGACACGGTTGAAAGCTTGTCGGAAAAACGTCGCGCCTTTGCCAAGCTCAATCACCCCGACCGTCTGTCACCCGAATTTCGTGCCAACGCCCATGCCCGCATGACAGCGGCCAACCTGTTGATCGATCAGGCCATCAAGCTGATCAGTCGTTAGCCTCGTCGTCTTTTGCCACATCAGGCTTTTGTGCGACTGGCGGTGCAGGCTTGAATGTAAACAACAGCATATAGGCGGAATAGGCAGCAACGCCGCCGACAATCGTGCCCCAGAATGCTTCCTGGGTGATAAAGAACTCAATGAGAGACCACACAGTACAGGAGATAACAATCAAAAGCCGCACCCAGAGTGGACGGTAAATCGGATGATTGGTATCAATGAGCTGCATAAATCTCTCCCGTTTGGATCACCCCGCCTGTGCGCTGGGGGGTGTTGTCATTCCCGCCGAGACCATATCTTCATCCATGCGCGACAATGCAAGCCCCATATGCCCCTCAAAAACCAGTTCTGGTTCATTAAGTTCAACGTGAATGGCAGGTAAACCGCCAAAACGCACGGCTTGTGACTGTAAAAGCCCTTCCAGAATGCCGCCCTGCAGCAGATCATAATACCGTGTGCCCGGCCCGGTGACGAAGACCGGCATATGATCATGAAGACTGAACAGGCGCGCAAGGCCATTGCCGAGCGCAAGTCCGGCCTGCCGGAATGCGAAGGCGGCCATGCGGTTACCATGGCGGGCATTGCTGGCAATCTTGTCCAGTTCAGCCAACGGCACGAATTTCGCTGGTATCGTGTCCGGCGGCACTTCAAAGGCCGTTCGCAAGATGGCGTAGAATCCGCAATAGGCTTCGATACAGCCACGCGAACCACATCGACAAAGCGCAGCGCCCGGCATGTGCAACATGTGCCCGAAATTCGGTGCAACCACTTCAAAACCGCTTGCCGTTGAACGAGCGATACCAAGCCCGATACTGTGACCAAGCGACAGTGCCGCAAGCATGCCCTTGCCCCCGGTCAACAAACTATCCGGTTTGGTTTGCTGACGCATCCACAAGGCTTCGGCCACCAGAAGCGTCTCATTGTTGACCGCAACGCGATTTTGCCAGACCTCGGCGAGATCGTCATGAAAATCGACCTGTTCGTCCCCGAGCACCGGCGACCAGACAAGCCGCCCACCGGCCGGATCCACCAGACCCTTGCTGCTGATCGACAAATGGCGGATCGCCTCATGGGTAATCCGCGAACGGCTGGCAAGGCGTGCAAGCCCCGTGTTGATTGCCGCCACGAAATCGCCGCGCTGCGTTTCCTGCCGTCGTTCGGAAAAGCGGTCGATCAGTTTACCGTTGTAGTCGGCGAGTGAATACTGGATGGCGTCTGATGATATGATGACCACCGCCAGATAGGCGCAGGCGGCATTGGGTGTGAACAGAACACGAGGACGTCCCCGCCCCTGCGCCGACTGCTGCTCGGTGCGCAGGATCAACCTGCTTTTCTCCAACTCGGCCGTAATCGCCGACACGGTGCCCGAGGCAAGGCCGGTAAAGGATGAAATCTCGGTATGCGAAAGATTGCCGTGATGGCGCAGCGCCGACATCACCAGAAGACTGTTCTTCTGACGAACCAGTTCAGTGCTGGATATGGCCGAAAGCGGCAAAATACGTCCCTCATAACGAACAACACAGCGCTGCCGCCAGCGCCAGATAAGCCCGGCGCCCTCACAGTACAAGTGTTATCCGGCTCCTCCCGAAACCTTGGCTGATCCGACGAGATTGCGAAGCACTACGTCTGGTTGACAGCTTTCGGAATCTCTGCCATTTAATTTCTCGACTGTCGAGAAAAAATGCATAGGGCATACTCGGACAGCAATTTCAGACAGTAGAAAACGCATGGAGGTGCGGACGCTACCTGTCACATCCGGGAGGACATCATGAAATCATTTGCCAAGTTATTGGCCGGAACGGCTTTACTCGTTTCACTGCACGGCGCTGCCATGGCAGCGGACCTCGTTGTTGGCGTGTCTTGGTCCAACTTCCAGGAAGAACGTTGGAAGACTGACGAAGCCGCCATCAAGAAAGCCCTTGAAGCCGCTGGTGCCAAGTACATTTCCGCTGACGCCCAGTCTTCCGCTGCCAAGCAGTTGACCGACGTTGAAGCCCTGATCTCGCAAGGCGCCAACGCCCTGATCGTTCTGGCGCAGGACAGCGATGCCATTGGCCCAGCCGTTGAAAAAGCGGTCGCTGAAGGTATTCCGGTTGTTGGTTACGACCGTCTGATCGAAAACAAGGACGCCTTCTACATCACCTTCGACAACAAGGAAGTTGGTCGTCTCCAGGCGCAGGAAGTGTTCAAGGTCAAGCCGGAAGGCAATTACGTGTTCATCAAGGGCTCGTCTTCTGACCCGAACGCAGACTTCCTGTTTGCCGGCCAGCAGGAAGTGCTGAAGGCAGCGATTGACGGCGGCAAGATCAAGAATGTCGGTGAAGCCTATACAGATGGCTGGAAGCCGGAAAATGCCCAGAAGAACATGGAGCAGTTCCTGACCGCCAACAACAACAAGGTCGACGCCGTGGTTGCATCCAACGACGGTACGGCTGGTGGCGCGATTGCCGCGCTCGCAGCGCAGGGCATGGCAGGTTCTGTTCCGGTCTCCGGTCAGGACGCCGACTTTGCAGCCCTGAACCGCGTGGCTCTTGGTACACAGACCGTGTCTGTCTGGAAGGACAGCCGCGAACTGGGCAAGGAAGCAGCCAACATCGCGCTGGAACTGGCCGGTGGCAAGAAGATGTCCGAAATCAAGGGCGTAACAAGCTTTGAAGGCGGACCTAAGAAAGTTGCCATGCAGTCCGTGTTCCTCAAGCCGATTGCCATCACCAAGGACAATCTGAATGTGGTTATCGAAGCAGGCTGGATTCCGAAGGAAACCGCTTGCCAGGGCGTAAAGGCCGGTTCGGTCAAGGCCTGCGAATAATCGCATAGGCACCATCCTTTCCAAAGCGCCGCGAAGCAATGTGCTCCGCGGCGCCTTCGGAGTGAAATGACCTTTATCAGGTCGTAGTGAGCAGCGGTTTCAGCCGGTAATGCTTAGACATCAGCATGATGTGAGGAGGAACGGCAGCCAATGGCCGACATCACGCAATCAAAATCGTCCCATCCCGCCAATGATGCAGGTCGCAGTTCAATTTCGCGCTTTATCGCGGCAACGGAACTCGACACCCGTCTTCTCGGCATGGTGGGTGCTCTTCTTCTTATATGGCTCGGGTTTCATTTCCTGTCCGGCGGATTATTTCTGACGCCGCGCAACCTGTGGAACCTCTCGGTTCAGACGGCATCGGTTGCCGTGATGGCGACGGGCATGGTGCTCGTTATCGTTACCCGCAACATCGACCTGTCTGTCGGCTCCATTCTCGGCTTCTCCGGTATGATCATGGGTGTAATGCAGGCTGAACTGCTGCCAAAGGTTCTCGGCTTTGAACATCCGGCGACCTGGATCATCACACTCGGCATTGGCCTGCTTGTCGGCGCTGCGATCGGCGCACTGCATGGCCTCATCATCGCCTTCATGAATGTACCGTCCTTCATCGTCACACTTGGCGGCCTGCTGGTCTGGCGCGGCGGCACATGGTTCATCACCAGCGGTCGCACTGTCGCTCCTATGGACAGCACATTCCGCCTGATGGGCGGCGGCACAAACGGGTCGATCGGCGCGACATGGAGCTGGATCGTCGCGGCATTTGCCTGCGTGGCAATCATTGTCGCCATTCTCAACTCACGCCACCAGCGACGCCGTTTCGGTTTCCCCTTGCGCCCGGTCTGGGCGGAATATTTCCTCGGTGCACTCGGTTGCGCCATCGTGATTGGTGCGGTTGCCGTTGCCAACAGCTACCCATGGCCGGTTGCCATTGCCCGTAACTATGCCGATGCCAATGGCATTGCGTGGCCAGACGGCGGGCTGTTCATCGCCCATGGCATTGCCATTCCGGTGCTGATGGCTCTGTGCGTGGGCGCAGTCATGACCTTCATCGCCACGCGCCTTCGTTTTGGCCGTTACGTGTTTGCCATCGGTGGCAACCCGGAAGCCGCTGAACTCGCCGGCATCAAGACGCGCTGGGTCACCGTAAAGATTTTTGCGCTGATGGGAGCACTTTGCGCCATTGCTGCCGCCATTTCCACGGCACGCCTCAATGCAGCCACCAATGCCCAGGGTGAGCTGGATGAGCTTTACACCATCGCAGCAGCCGTTATCGGGGGGACCTCGCTGGCTGGTGGTGTGGGCACGATCGCAGGAGCCATGCTCGGCGCGCTCGTCATGCAGTCGCTGCAATCCGGCATGGTTCTGGTCGGCATCGACACCCCGTTCCAGCGTATCGTCGTCGGTTTCGTTCTGGTGGTGGCCGTCTGGCTCGACACCATTTACCGCGCCCGCGCCAAGTAAGAGATTTAGGAGCTTCCGACATGACGGAACAAACCTCTCCCCTCGTGGAAATGAAAAACATCTCCATATCCTTCGGCGGCATTCACGCAGTCGAAAACGCCTCGGTCGATCTTTTTCCCGGTGAAGTCGTGGCCCTGCTTGGGCACAACGGTGCGGGCAAATCGACACTTATCAAGATATTATCCGGCGCCTACCGCCGCGACCAGGGCGATATTCTCATCAACGGTGAAGCGGCAGACATCCGCAATCCGCGTGATGCCAAGAAATACGGCATTGAAACCATCTACCAGACACTTGCTGTCGCCGATAACGTCGATGCGGCCGCCAATCTTTATCTTGGCCGCGAGTTGAAGACCAAATGGGGCACGCTGGACGATGTGGCGATGGAAGCATCTGCCCGTGAAGTCATGGGACGCCTCAACCCTAACTTCCGCCGTTTCAAGGAACCTGTGAAAGCGCTTTCGGGCGGTCAGCGCCAGTCTGTCGCCATTGCCCGCGCCATTCTGTTCGATGCACGCATCCTCATTATGGATGAGCCAACTGCAGCCCTTGGGCCTCAGGAAACCGCTCAGGTCGGCGACCTCATCAAGGAACTGAAAAAACAGGGTATCGGCATCTTCCTCATCAGCCACGACATTCATGACGTGTTTGATCTGGCAGACAGGGTATTCGTGATGAAGAACGGCAAGGTGGTTGGCCATGCCCGCACACAGGACGTCACCAAGGATGAGGTGCTTGGCATGATCATCATGGGCAAAGTACCTGCGGGTGCAACGCCAGGCCCGGGCGCCATGAAAAACTGAAGTACCTTATCGGTTGCATGAACACCAACACAAGAAAAAGCCGCGCTCCGAAGAGCGCGGCTTTTCTCTTTATATATAAGAGAGTGAGTGGTCCGATTAACGGAACAGCGACAGGATGTTCTGCGAGTCCGAGTTTGCAATCGACAGCGACTGGATGGCCAGCTGCTGCTGCGTCTGCAGAGCCTTCAGACGAGTGGACTCTTCGTTCATGTCCGCGTCAACCAGACGGCCGATACCACGCTCAAGCGAAGCGTTCAGCTTGGCGATGAAGTCTTCCTGCATGTCGATACGGGTAGAAACGGAACCGAGCTCAGCGCCAGCACTTGTCATCTTGGTCAGCGCGCTTTCGATAGCTGTCAACGCCTGATCGAGATAACCTGTCGAAGTGTTTGTAACGTCGAGGTTATTGACCGAAATCCCGAGCGCACCGCTGGTTGCACCGAGAATACCAGCTGTCGTGACAAGAGCGCCGGCAGTGTTGGTGCCGAACAGAACGTTGGCATCGGTGCCGGTGGACTTCATGACATAGTCGGTCTTCTTCACGGAAACGCCGCCGCTGCTGTCACGAACAAAACCCGAGATAACAGACTGCGTGCCCGAACCAGCGATCATGTTTTCGCCAGAGAAGGAAGCAGATTCAGCAATCGACTTCAGCTGTTCCTGCAGCTGCGTGATTTCTTCCTGAACCTTCTTGCTGTCTACGGAACCTTCCTGGGCCGTAACGAGCTTCTTCTTGATTTCTTTCACAACTTCAATTGCGGATTCCATACCGGAGTAGGCGGTATCAACCTTGGCGGCGCCAAGACCGATAGCGTCCTGAACAGCCGAAAGCGCACCGTTGTCAGAACGCATGGTAGTTGCGATTGACCAGTAAGCGGCGTTGTCGGACGCTTGTGAAACGCGCTGACCCGTAGAAATGTTGTTCTGGGTCTTCTCGAGGTTGCTGTTGATCGAGCGCAGCGTCTGCAAAGCGGACATCGCGGAAACGTTGGTCAGAATGCTAGCCATAATTTTTTTGTCCCTGTTTTTACGAAATACTGGTTATGGGGACATACCGGACTGATAATATCCTACCGGAGCACAGCAGTTCGGCATCATGCCACTCAGCTGATTGCTCTTAATGAACGACCAAGCCAAACCTGCTGCGGATGTGAGGAAATTCACATCCAATTGTTTCAGACTTCTTAATTTCGGGGGTTGTTCACATGGCTGAAAATGGGAAGGGTTAACAATCGCTTAACAAAATTCGCCAGATCTTAAAAAATGTATGAACAAAAGATGAAAAACATCGCTCACGGGTTAATTTTCAGATTGCTAAATCAGGCTCCTCCCCTATTCCATAGGCATGGTCTGGTCACAACTGATTCGGGTCCCTCGCGGCCTCTCCAGAACGCAAGATTCGGCGACAGTTACTCTCTCGAAAACCCTTGTTTTCGGGTCGATTCCGCTATTTCTTGGCATCCTCTCAGGCTGCACGGATAAGGGCGGCATCCAGACATCTGGCGCACCGCAAATGGTGGCAGCCGAACAGGCAATGATTTTCCCTCCGCCTGGCGGACCTGAAATCATGGCCGTGATTAACTACAATTATTCCAATGCCATGAAGCAGGGTGTCCTGCTGCGCTCCGAAGGCACCACACCGGGCCAGAATTATCTGAAGATCGAGCTGTTCGGACCGCAAAGGCAGGGCACCACCGTAACAGACGGTCTTGGCTTTGAAGGGACACGGGCTAGCCAGATTGCACGTGAAATCCGTCGCGAGTTTCCCGGCAAGCGCATTTCGATGTCGCAAGAATATCTGCAAAACAGCTACGGCGCATTTTCCTATGCCGTGGGCAACGGACAGGGCAGCGATCTATGTCTTTATGGTTGGCAGGAAATTCGCTCCAAGCAGGACATGCGCCAGGGATTGCGTAACCTTGGCAAAATCAACGTTCGTGCACGCCTTTGCCAGCCATCGGCAACCGTGCAGGAACTGCTGTCACTGATGTATAATTTCACGATCACTGGCAACTACACCAATCCGACATGGAACCCATACGGCACGCCGCAGGCACCTGATGCCGGCATTGGTCGTTCCAGCAACCCGATTTATCCTGTCGTTGGAACATCCTTCCCGATGCAGCCGGGCTCGCAAGCGCCATTGCCGCCGCCAACGCCTCGTCGCGTGTCCGCACCCGCCAACATATCATACCAGCCTCAGACAGTGGTAACTACCGCACCTCAGGCCGTCGCAACGCAGCCAAAAGTAAATGTCGCCATACCGTCACCGCTGCCTCAATCGCCACAGGCGACAACGCAGGAAACGGCTGTAAAGCCTGAGAAATCGGTCGTCATTCCTTCTCCAGGATGCCTGTCAGCAAATGGCAGCACGCAAGGATGTCGTTAACCTTTTTCGTTTAGGTTTTGTAAAGAAATGCCCGCGTGGGCGATAATTACAAAAGCTCAAAAGAGCATGCGAAACAGAAGGTCGCCGATGAGTAAGGCCATTGCCATCCTAGTCTGGTTGCTGACATCGGTCTGCGTACTGACCATCATTACCTTGCCGGTGAGCCTTCAAACGCATCTTATTGCCACGGCAATCTCCATCGTACTGCTTGGCACGATCAAGACGCTCGATGGGACCGGCCGTTGGCGGCTGATTGGTCTTGCCTTCGGCACGGCCATCGTGCTGCGTTATGTCTACTGGCGCACCACCAGCACATTGCCTCCGGTCAATCAACTTGAAAACTTCATTCCAGGCTTCCTGCTTTATCTCGCAGAAATGTACAGCGTGCTGATGCTCGGCCTCAGCCTTGTCATCGTTTCGATGCCATTGCCGTCGCGCACATCGAGACCCGGTTCGGAAGACTATCTCCCAACGGTAGATGTGTTCGTTCCAACCTACAATGAGGATTCCGAGTTGCTGGCCAATACGCTGGCCGCAGCCCGCAACATGGACTACCCGGCCGACAAGTTTACCGTCTGGCTGCTGGATGACGGCGGTACCGAACAGAAGCGTAACTCCAACAACATTCCAGATGCACAGGCAGCCTTGCGCCGTCACGAGGAATTGCAGAAATTATGCGCCGATCTCGATGTGCGTTACCTGACCCGTGCCCGCAACGAACACGCCAAGGCAGGTAACCTCAACAACGGCCTTGCTCATTCGACCGGCGAACTGGTGACGGTGTTCGACGCCGACCACGCGCCTGCCCGTGACTTCCTGCGCGAAACCGTTGGTTATTTCGAAAGTGACCCGAAGCTGTTTCTGGTGCAGACACCACACTTCTTCATCAATCCGGACCCGATTGAACGTAACCTCAATACGTTCGAGACAATGCCAAGTGAAAACGAGATGTTTTACGGCATTATCCAGCGTGGTCTGGATAAATGGAACGGCGCATTCTTCTGTGGATCGGCAGCTGTCCTTCGCCGCACCGCCCTTGCCGATACCGATGGCTTCAGCGGTGTCAGCATTACCGAAGACTGCGAAACCGCTCTTGCCCTGCATTCGCGCGGCTGGAACAGTATCTATGTCGACAAGCCGCTGATTGCCGGCTTGCAGCCAGCTACCTTTGCCAGCTTCATTGGCCAGCGCAGCCGCTGGGCACAGGGCATGATGCAGATCCTGATCTTCCGTCAACCACTGTTCCGCCGCGGCCTCAGCCTCACCCAGCGCCTGTGCTATATGTCGTCAACGCTGTTCTGGCTGTTCCCATTCCCGCGCACGATCTTCCTGTTCGCGCCGCTGTTCTACCTGTTTTTCGACCTGCAGATCTTTGTCGCATCGGGTGGCGAGTTCCTCGCCTACACCGCAGCCTACATGCTGGTGAACCTGATGATGCAGAACTATCTCTACGGCAATTTCAGATGGCCGTGGATTTCCGAACTCTATGAATATGTGCAGACCGTCCATCTGCTGCCAGCCGTGGTTTCGGTGATCTTCAATCCGAGCAAACCTACCTTCAAGGTGACGGCCAAGGACGAGTCCATCAAACAAAGCCGCCTGTCGGAAATCAGTCGACCGTTCTTCGTCATCTTTGGCGTACTGCTGGTGGCCATGGCCTTTGCGATCTATCGTATCTATGCCGAGCCCTACAAGGCCGACGTCACGCTGGTGGTGGGTGGCTGGAACCTGCTCAACCTCATTTTTGCCGGCTGCGCACTTGGCGTTGTCTCCGAGCGCGGTGAACGTTCGGCTTCGCGTCGCATCACAGTCAAACGTCGGTGTGACCTGCAAATTGGCGACAGCGATGTATGGCACCCGGCTATCATCGACAACGTTTCGGTTCATGGTCTGCTGATCAACATCTTTGATCGCAACCCGCCAACGGTCGAAAAGAACTCAACGGCTATCATCCGTATCAAGCCCTATGCCGATGGCGTGCCAACGACCATGACCATCAATGTTGTGCGCACCACCAAAAACGACGGTTACACATCGATCGGTGCCACCTTTGCGCCTCAGCAGGCACAGGACCACCGCCTGATCGCTGATCTGATTTTCGCCAACTCCGAACAGTGGACGGCTTTCCAGCGTGCAAGGCGGTCCAATCCAGGCCTGATCCGCGGCACCTTGTCGTTCATGACCATTGCTCTCTATCAGACCAACCGCGGGCTCTATTACCTGTTCCGCGGCATGCGGGGTGAACCACAAGCACCGGCAGCCGGTGCGAAGGGTGGCAAACAATGAAACAACGTCTTGTTTCCGCACTTCTGCTGGCATCCGTTTCGACATTTGCCTATGCGCAGTCAAACCCGTTTGACATGACCGGCGAGCGTCCAACCAACCCGCCAGCTGCCGCACCACCAGCGGTTACTCCGCCACGCGCTCCTACTCCGGCTGTGCCACCTGTCGCTCCACCTGCAACACCACAGGTATCAACACCGCCTGTCCGGCCACCGGTTGCACCGCAGCCCACATATCAGCAGCCCGCACCCGCCGCGCCAACTCCGGTACAACAACCGGCCAGCAATCAGGCAACGCCGCAGGCACCGGCGAGACCTTCAACTGCAGCAGCTGTTGATGACCGCAAACGTTTTCTGTTGCCGTTTAAAAGTCTTAGCCTTTCCGGCGAGACCGAACGCAAGCAATGGACAATCTATCTGACGCCGGAACAGGCACAGACGGCGACATCCCTGCGGATCGGTTACCAGAACTCGATCGTGGTGGCGCCTGAAAGCTCTAACCTGAGCGTCCGCATCAACAACACCATGCTGCCACCCAGCCCAATTTCTTCGCCGGATGGGGAAGGCAGCGCCTCGATGCCAATTCCTCCCGGCACCTTGCAGGCGGGAGCCAATGTCATCGCCTTCGCGGCACAGCAGCGGCACCGCACTGACTGCACCGCACAATCGACCTATGATCTGTGGACAGACATCAACCCCGCTGAGACCCACATCAACTTCGGAGCCGATGTCGCCAATCGCATACAAAGTATCGATGACATCAGCGCAACGGGCCTCGATGCTTCCGGCGTAACCACGATCATCATCGTGGCGCCGACACTGTCCAACCCGGCATTTTCCGACCAGTTGCTGCGCCTGTCACAGGCTCTTGCATTGCGCACCCAAATGCCGAACCAGAATGTGGTTGTGACAACAGAAATGCCCGCGACACAGCCTCCCGGCGCCTTGACCGTTGTTGTGGGCACCACACGCGAAATTGCACCATTGGCTGGCGAACTGCCGCCAGAAGCCCTGGCTGCGGCGTATTCCGGTTTCGAAATGGATGCCAACCGCGCCTATGCGCCTCTGCTTGTCACCGGGCCGACACCACAGGCAGTCCAATCGGCAATCGACACGCTGTTCACGGCCATGGAACGCCCTGCCGGATCGGTCAGAAGCACGCTTTACACCAAGGCATGGCACGGGCCCGATACGCCATTGGTAATGAGTGATCGGCGCATTGCCTTTTCAGAACTTGGCATTCAAAGCAGCGAGTTTTCCGGACGACGTTTCCAGACCGACTTCATGATCGGCGTTCCCTCAGACTTCTTTGCAGATGCGTATGGCGAAGCAACCTTGCTGCTCGACGCCGCCTATTCGGATGAAGTACTGCCGGGCAGCCAGATCAACATCTACGTCAACGGCAATATTGCGTCCACGGTACCGATCTCAAACAATGGCGGCGGTATATTCCGTCATTTACCTATCAATCTGACGCTACGTCATTTTGTCCCCGGCGCCAACGCCATTTCTATGGAAGCAGTGTTGTTGACCGAGGCGGACAAGGCCTGCCTGCCCGGTGCTACGGCCAGCGAAACGCCGAGATTTGCGTTGTTCGACACGTCCGAATTTTACATGCCGAACTTCGCCCTTCTTGGCAAAAAACCTGATCTCGCTGCTACCAGTGGCGTCGGCCAGCCTTACCGCGCAGACAATAGCCCGGTAGCAATTTCTCTGGACCGCGCCGATAGCGAAAGTCTGTCGACCGCAGCAACGCTGGTCAGCCGCCTCGCCATGTCCGCCGGGCACCCTATTCCCGTTGAAACTGTGGCCTCGGCCTCGGCAGTTGGCGACCGAGATGCAATTTTCGTTGGCACCGTCTCCCAAATGCAGCAGGCATTGCTTGCACAATTCAACATCACACCGTCAAGCCAGGTTTCCTGGCTAGGAGGCCAAGGCGCCAACCAGAATGGCGACAATACCGAAGTGATGTTTGATGACTGGCGTCGCAAGGTTAACAACGGCAAATGGCAAGGTCAGATCTCCTCCTTCGAGGAATGGATGAAGCGCAACTTTGACATCAGTCCGGATACGCTACGCTTCCTACCGTCTGCGGAAGAATCCTATTCTCCGCCAGCCAATGTCTCATTCATGCTGGCTCAAGGCTTGAGCCCGTCCGGTGGCGGTGTGTGGACCATGGCGACAGCACCAAACTCCAGTGATTTGCGCACCGGCATGGCCGCCATTTCCGAGGAAACCCGCTGGCGCAAGGTAGCAGGCCGCGTCACCACCTATGATGCCGCAACCGACACGGTGCAGAGCATTCCGGTGCAGCAGCCACGTTTTTATGTGACACGCGAATTCTCGTTATCAAACTGGCGTTTGATTGCTGCCAACTGGCTTTCCACCAATGTCCTTTCCTATTCGCTGGCCTTTGTTGGTTTTCTCTGCCTTTTGGGTGTGATCACCACGGCCATGCTGCGCATGATGGGGAGACGCAAATGACGCCCTCTATCTTGCGCGCATTACGTATCGCCGGATTTGCCCTGATGGCCGCCCTTCCCGCCAAATCCTTTGCCGCAACAATCGATGCACCGGCATGGAGCGCCTACAAGACTGCGTTTCTGGACAACAGCGGTCGGATCATTGATACCGGCAATGGCAACATCAGTCACAGTGAGGGCCAGGGTTATGGCATGTGGTTGTCTGTATTGGCTGATAACCCAGCGGATTTTGAACTGATCTGGTCCTTCACCAAAACCGAGCTGCTGGTACGCAATGATGGTTTGGCCGCCTGGAAATGGGACCCTCAGGCAAACCCGCATATTACCGACATAAACAATGCGACTGACGGCGATATCCTGATTGCCTACGCGCTGGCTCTGGCGGCACAACAGTGGAACCGCTCGGACTACCAGCAGACCGCACGCACCATCATCGATACGATCGCACAAAAGGCTGTGATCCAAAACGCGGGGCGCACATTGCTTCTGCCGGCCGTCGAGGGGTTCTCATCCAGCGAGCGCGCTGATGGACCGGTTATCAATCCGTCCTATCTGATTTTCGAAGCTTTTCCGGTGTTTGATGCCCTCTCGCCCTCGCCAGTGTGGCAGGCATTGACAAATGATGGCGTTGCGCTGCTCGACAGCTTCTCTTTCGGTGATCGCAAATTGCCTGCCGACTGGGTGTCCATGAAGCGTAGGCCACAACCGGCCGAAGGTTTTGCCCCTGAGTTCGGTTACAATGCCGTTCGTATTCCGCTTTATCTCGCGCAGGCAAAGGCAGGTACTGCCGCCCTTTATAACCGGCTGCTGACCGGCATGAGTGCAGACAATGGCAATATTGCAACGATTGATCTCAGGCAGAATGCGGTGAAGGACACGTTGTCCGACCCCGGTTACCGTATGGTTGCGGCCATTGCTGCCTGTGCAGCCAATGGCACCAAGATCCCCGAAGATCTGCGCAGCTTCAGTCCAACCCTCTATTACCCCTCGACCCTGCACCTGCTGGCCCTGTCCGCAGCGACGCAGACACATCGGGAGTGCCTATGAAAACCACACCGCTTCTCGTATCCACCGCTCTTCTGGCCGCAGTCGGTTTTGTCGCCGTCGAATGGCGAAGCGAAATCATGGGCCAAGTGACAGGCGTACATGGCAAGCCCGCGCAAAGCGGGCTGCTGGCGTTGCAGCCAACACCGTCTGC
Source organism: Rhizobium sp. CG4 (assembly GCF_023701965.1). Classification (NCBI taxonomy): domain Bacteria; kingdom Pseudomonadati; phylum Pseudomonadota; class Alphaproteobacteria; order Hyphomicrobiales; family Rhizobiaceae; genus Rhizobium; species Rhizobium sp. CG4. The sequence goes on from NZ_JABAEG010000001.1 coordinate 607,500, forward strand.
AGCACCTGCGCCCTACAGCGTGCCTGACAACAGCCAGAGACCCATTGAAGTGGCACAGCTGTCAAATGATCTGCCAGCGCAGCAAACCGCACAAGTGCGTACCCCGCAGACCAACACCGCCGAACAGCCAGCAGCCACTACTGTGCCGCAGGTGGACGAAAGCGCATTGCGTTATTTTGCAACGCAGGGGGACACGGCCCGCCTGAGCGCCGAAATTGCCCGACTGAAGTCGCTTTATCCCAACTGGGTTCCACCGGAAAATCCGCTTGCTGTACCGCCGGTCGGCGATGCACAACTTGAAAACATGTGGAAGCTGTATTCCGAGTCGCGTTACGCGGAAGTTCGCAAGGCAATTGTCGACCGTCAGCAGGCTGAGGCCGGTTGGCAGCCTCCGGCCAACCTGCTCGAAATGCTCGACATGGCAGAGGCCCGCATCAAACTCGTCAATGCATCCAACCTCAAACAATATGCGACAGTAATTGAGGTGGCGGCTGCCAACTCCGGCCTTTTGACATGCAGCGAGGTCGATACGTTGTGGCGCGTTGCCGAAGCCTTCGCTCAAACCAATCGCGATAATCGCGCCCGCGATGCCTACATGTATGTGTTGACCAATTGCACGCAGGAAAATGAACGACTGGCAACGGTGCAGAAGGCCGCCGCTTTGCTGCCGCCCGCCATGACCGAGGAGTTGCTGGCGCAGGAAAAAACCAAGGCAGACGGAACACTCGAATTCGAACCGGTCAAGAATGACCTTGCCCGCCAGTTTGTCGCCAATGGCGGCACGGACGTAAAACTCACCGTCGCTCCGACCTATGTAAGTCGCTTGGAACGTCTTGCGGAAACCGATGGGCTGGCCAGCGACGATCTGTTGCTTGGCTGGTACTACATTATGCGGGAAAACGTCACCGACGCAGAAAAATGGTTCCGCAAAGCACACGACAAGGAAAATTCGGCATCAGCCTCTCAGGGTCTGGCACTTGCTCTTCTTGCACGTGACAAACCGCAGGAAGCCGAGGAGATCATGTATGAGTGGCGTGATGCATCTGACGATGCTCACAAGACCTATCTGGCAGCAACCGCCAACCTGCTGGCGCTTGAACCGCCTGTTCCCTTGGATGCCGAGGTTCTGAAACGCATTGGCGAGGAAACCGTCAAGGCGAAAGACCCGGCAACCGCCCAGGAATTTGGTTGGTATGCCCGCGCTTTCCAGCAACCACAACTCGCCATTCAGTGGTTTACAACAGCCCTCGGTTGGAAGGCTGATGACGAACCATCTGCCTATGGTCTGGCATTGACCAACTACGAACTTGCCAATCTGCCAGAAACCCGTCGCATTCAACAGGAATGGGCAGGTCGCTCAGAGCGCATTGCCCAGCTTGGTCAGGTTCAGGCGGTCAATACCGCGCCGCGGACGGTCTATACCCAAGCATATTCCACGGCACCTGCCGCGCAGGCGCCTGTTGACACGCGACCAGCCGCGGCAATTGTCCCTAGACAACCCCGCGCCGTTGCCGCCGATCGAGGTGGATCCCCGCAACAGCGTGGCTGCAACCTCACCAGCCGTCCGCAAAATCTGTCATCGCAAACTGCCTTGCAACAGGGTTGGTGCCTGATGGAAGCCAACCGACCCGCTGAGGCACTTAAAGCCTTTGAATCTGCCCTGCGCAGCGACCAGTCCAATATTCGCAGTGACGCCGCTTACGGCCAAAGCCTTGCTTACCTGCGCATGGGCCTAACCGACAATGCCGCTGTCTCGGCTGCCAAGGGCGGCATGGACAAGGGCAAGGCGACGGAATTGCAAGTCGCAATCCTGACTGATCGCGCGCTGGCGGCCTATCGCAACGGCCGTTACCCTGAAGCGCTAATCATGCTGGATCAACGGTCGCGTTTTGCCACGGAACGTACCGACCTTATGGTCATCAGGGGGTATTCCTACCTCAACATGAAACGTTACGCCGACGCGATCCAGATATTCGAAAGCGTCGCTGCAACCGGCAACCGCGATGCCGTATTGGGTCTTGCCAACGCCCGCAGCGCCAGAGCTGCGGCCTCCGGCGCAGATTACTAAAACACTCAAAGAGCGAAGTTTGACAGGACTTCGCTCTTTTGATGTTCACGAAAAGCGTTATTCGAACGAATTTGCTTTACGTACCTCACAATGAAGGCTAGCCTTACATAAGGTCATGGTGAGCATGAAAAATGCCACCGAGCCGGAGCTTTGGGAGGAGTTCACGTGCAGCCAGAAAACCGGTGGACGCACAGCTTGTTGCTGGCGGCCTTATCAGACATGCAGCCCGCGGTAAGCACCCTATGACGGCGCAGGGCAGAGATCCCGCGTCTTTGATTCTCGAAGCCGCCTCACTCAACAAGTCTTTCGGCCCCGTACAGGTTCTGCACGACATCAATCTTCAGGTTTATGCTGGGGAGGTTCACGCCATCATTGGCGAGAATGGCGCTGGCAAATCGACATTGATGAAGTTGTTCGCCGGAAATGAACGCCCTACAAACGGCGAACTGCGCATTGACAAGAAACCGGTTACATTCGCCGGCCCTGTGGATGCTGAAAACCACGGCATCGTGCTGGTCCATCAGGAAATCCTGCTGGCACCGGATTTGACCGTTGCACAGAATATCTACCTTGGCCGCGAGTTGACCCGTGGCCCGATCGTTGATGATACCGCCATGCGCGAAGGTGCTGCCAAGGCGATCCGTGATCTTGGCGCAGTTATCGATCCAGATGCCATCGTCGGTCGTCTGTCGATTGCCCAAAGGCAGTTGGTGCAGATCGCCCGGGTTCTTCTGGTGCCGCACCGTATGGTTATTTTCGATGAGCCAACCGCATCGCTCTCCCCTGTCGAAACCGATGCACTGCTGGCTGTCATCCGTGACATCAAGGCCAAGGGTGTCGCCGTTCTCTATATTTCGCACCGCTTGCCGGAGGTGAAGGAGATTGCGGATCGCGTCACCGTCCTGCGTGACGGTCGCCTGATCGGCACCCATGACGCCGCGTCACTCAACCCGGCAGATATGGCTCGACTGATGGTGGGGCGCGATGTTTCCAAGCTCTATCCGGATCGCAAAACAGCGGCCGCACGGGAACCAGTGCTGGAAGTCGATAACTTTACCGTACCGGGCTACGTCACCGACGCCAGTTTCAAACTGCAAAAGGGTGAAATTCTCGGCTTTGCCGGGCTGGTAGGCGCGGGCCGTACAGAACTGATGGAGGGTGTTGTTGGTCTGCGACTTGCAAGCGGCACTATCCGGCATAATGGCAACCCGGCACGCTTTCGTGACGCAAAGGAAAGCCTGAAAGCAGGCATTGTTTACCTAAGTGAAGATCGCAAGGGCAAAGGCTTGCTGCTCGGTAAGGACCTGCGCATCAACCTTACCCTCGCCTCACTCAGACATTTCGTCAGCGGCCTGCAGATTGATGCCCGCAAGGAACGGCAAGCATTGGACGACGCTATCCGTGACTTCGATATCCGGACGGGCCGCAAGGATTTACTGGCAGGTCAGCTTTCCGGCGGCAACCAGCAAAAACTGTTGCTGGCAAAAATGATGATGCTCAATCCATCCATCGTCATCATCGATGAGCCGACACGCGGCATCGACATCGGCACAAAGGAACAGATCTACCGCTTCATCGTCGGGCTGGCCGAACAGGGAAAATCGGTGATCGTCGTTTCATCGGAAATGCCGGAGCTGATCGGCATCTGCGACCGCATCGTTGTCATGCGCTCCGGCCACATCGCAGGTGAAGTGACAGGCGATGCAATGACGGAACATGAAATCGTTGTGCTGGCAACAGGCGTCAGCTCTGAAAAAGTTGCTTAAGGGGGATTGAATGACAGACGCCGCTGCCGAAAAAACCAAGGCACCCAAAACCTCGAAAGACTGGGATTTACGCGCTGTCGCGCCCTTTGTCGCGCTGGCGCTTTTGCTGGTGCTCGGCACCATTGCCAACCCCAACTTCATCGGCATCGACAACCTGCTCAACGTCATCACCCGCAGCGCCTTCATCGCGATTATAGCACTTGGCGCAACCTATGTGATTTCGGCTGGTGGGCTTGATCTTTCCGTCGGATCCATGGTGGCCTTTGTCGCCAGCCTGATGATCCTGTTCATCAATAGCGGCACAATAGTCGATCCGACATGGATGTTGCTGACAGCCATGTTGCTGGCGCTGGTCATTGGCGCGATGTGTGGCCTTGCCAATGGTCTCATCACAACGATCGGGCGCATTGAGCCGTTCATCGCAACACTTGGTACGATGGGCATCTATCGCGGTTTGACGACATGGCTGTCGCAAGGTGGCGCAATCACCCTGCGCAACTCGGAAATTCAGGCCATGTACCGCCCGGTCTATTTCGGCACGGTGTTTGGCGTTCCGGTTCCCGTTCTGGTCATTTTCATCACCGCTGCGATCGCCGCATTCGTGCTCTACCGCACCCGTTATGGCCGCCATGTCATTGCTGTTGGCTCCAGTGAAGACGTCGCCCGTTACTCCGGTATTTCCGTCAACCGGGTTCGCACCATTGCTTATGTCGTGCAGGGTCTGTGCGTCGCAGTTGCGGTACTTCTTTACGTGCCACGTCTTGGCTCGACCTCTGCAACAACGGGCATGTTGTGGGAATTGCAGGCCATTACTGCCGTGGTCGTGGGTGGCACGGCGCTACGTGGCGGTGTCGGTCGCATATGGGGCACAGTTTGTGGCGCTTTCATCCTCGAAATCGTCGGCAACATCATGCTGCTGTCCAACTTCGTCAGCGAATATCTGATTGGGGCCATTCAGGGGGCCATCATTATTATTGCCATGCTGGTCCAGCGATCCTTGACCCGCAAGTAGACAGGATTGGCCGGGCCGTTGGGGCGAGCCTGGTTGAGGAGGAGACGTGCCCCGCAATCTTTTGGGAGAAAGATCATGCGAACAAAAATATTAGGCATCGCGTTTGCAGCACTGGCGGCATCATTTGCTGGATCCGTGCATGCTCAGGACAAAAAAGTCACCATCGGCGTTTCCATTCCGGCAGCCGACCACGGCTGGACAGCCGGTGTGGTGTATCATGCAGAACGTGTCGCCAAGCTGCTGATGCAGGAACACCCTGGTCTCAACGTCATCGTAAAGACCTCCGCTGACCCAGCCAGCCAGGCCAACGCCCTGCAAGACCTTTCCGTACAGGGACTGGACGCGCTGGTTGTTCTGCCAACCGACCCGGATCCGCTGACAAACGCCATCAAGGAAATCAAGGACAAGAAAACCTTTGTTGCCTTGGTTGACCGCGCACCAAGTGTCAACGACAACACCATCCGCGATCTCTACGTGGCCGGTAACAACCCTGCACTTGGCCAGGTGGCCGGTGAATACATCAAGGCAACAACCCCTGACGCCGAAGTTGTGGTTATCAGAGGCATGCCAATCCCTATTGACCAGCAGCGTCAGGATGGCTTTGACAAGGGTATTGCCGGTTCCAACGTCAAGGTTCTCGACCGTCAGTACGGCAACTGGAACCGCGACGATGCCTTCCGCGTCATGCAGGACTACCTGACCAAGTACAAGAAGATCGACGTGGTCTGGTGTCAGGATGACGACATGGCGGTTGGTGTGCTCGAAGCCATCCAGCAGGCAAAACGCACCGACATTCAATACGTGGTCGCAGGTGCCGGCTCGAAGGACATGATCAAGCGCGTCATGGATGGCGACAAGCTCGTACCGGTTGACGTGCTTTACCCACCTGCAATGGTCGCAACAGCCATGCAGCTGACCGCCGCGCATTTCTACGATCAGGTTCCGGTTAGCGGCGAATACATTCTCGACGCAACCCTGATCACCAAGGACAATGCCGAGCAGTTCTACTTCCCGGATTCCCCGTTCTGATATCGCCACCTGCAATGCGCCCGCCTGCGGGCGCATTCACCCCATTCCTATGTTTTTGTATGTTCGATAATGGAGGGTATTTATGAAGACGATCAAAGGACCTGCCTTGTTTCTGGGCCAGTTCGCGGGCGATACCGCCCCGTTCAACACCTGGGACGGCATTACAAAATGGGCAGCCGAAAAAGGGTACATCGGCGTGCAGGTGCCGACATGGGCAAGCCAGCTGATCGATCTGAAAAAAGCCTCAGAATCGAAAGACTATTGCGATGAATTTGCCGGTGTCGCCCGCCAGAATGGCATCGAAGTAACGGAGCTTTCCACCCACTTGCAGGGACAGTTGGTCGCCGTTCACCCGGCCTATGATGAAGCGTTTGACGGTTTTGCAGTGCCGGAAGTGCGCGGCAATCCAAAGGCGCGCCAGCAATGGGCGGTAGAACAGGTCAAGATGGCCCTGAAAGCCTCCCGCAATATGGGTATCAAGGCCCATGCAACATTTTCAGGGGCGCTAGCCTGGCCTTTTGTCTATCCATGGCCACAACGACCGGCCGGCCTGGTCGAAGCCGCCTTTGACGAGCTGGCAAAACGCTGGACACCAATTCTCAACTACGCCGATGAACAGGGTGTCGATATCGCCTATGAGATCCACCCCGGCGAAGACCTGCATGACGGTGTAACATTTGAAATATTCCTGGAGCGGGTGAAAAACCACCCTCGCGCCAACATGCTCTACGACCCCTCGCACTATGTGCTGCAGTGCCTCGATTATCTCGACAACATCGATATCTACAAAGACCGCATCAAGATGTTCCACGTCAAGGATGCGGAGTTCAACCCGACCGGCCGACAGGGCGTTTATGGCGGTTATCAGGGCTGGGTAAATCGTGCCGGACGTTTTCGTTCGCTGGGCGACGGACAGGTGGACTTCGGCGCAGTGTTTTCCAAAATGGCTGCTAATGATTTTGATGGCTGGGCCGTGGTCGAGTGGGAATGCGCACTCAAACATCCCGAAGATGGTGCCCGCGAAGGCGCAGAATTCGTCAAAGCCCATATCATCCGCGTCACTGAAAAGGCATTCGACGACTTTGCTGCCAGCGGCACCGATGACGCCGCAAACCGCCGCATGTTGGGCCTGTAAAAAAGCTCCAAGAGGAACACGATGACTATTGAAGCAAAAACGACCGATACAGCCACCAGCCGCATTCGTCTGGGCATGGTGGGTGGTGGTATCGGCGCATTTATTGGCGGCGTGCACCGCATGGCAGCGCGTCTGGACAACCGCTTTGAACTGGTGGCAGGCGCCCTCTCCTCCTCACCTGACAAGGCCGTGGCCTCGGGTCACGAGCTGGGGCTGAGCCCCGACCGGGTTTATTCCAGTTACAAGGATATGGCGATCCGCGAAGCCCGGCTGAAAAACGGCATTGAAGCCGTCGCGATCGTCACGCCGAACAATGTGCATTACGAGGCTGCACGCGAATTTCTCAAACGTGGCATTCACGTCATCTGCGACAAACCGCTGACCTCTTCACTCGCTGACGCCAAAAAACTGAAAAAGGCAGCTGACGAAAGCGGTGCACTGTTCATCCTCACCCACAATTACACGGGCTACCCCATGGTGCGGCAAGCCCGCGAAATGATAGCGGCCGGCGAGCTTGGCGACCTGCGTGTCGTTCAGGTCGAATATGCGCAGGATTGGTTGACCGAAGCGCTTGAAACAACCGGCGCCAAGGGTGCGGTATGGCGTACCGACCCCAAACAATCAGGCGTTGGCGGCTCCACGGGCGATATCGGCACCCATGCCTTCAATCTGGCCTCCTTCGTCACCGGACTGACACTGGATAGTCTGGCCGCAGATCTCGACAGCTTCGTTGAAGGCCGTCGTGTTGATGACAACGCCCACGTGATGTTGCGTTTTGCCGGCGGTGCCAAAGGCATGTTGTGGTGCAGTCAGGTGGCTCCCGGCAACGAAAACTCTCTGAAATTGCGAGTTTTCGGCACCAAGGGCGGGCTGGAATGGGCGCAGGAAGATCCCAACCGTCTGTGGTTCACACCCTTTGGTCAGGAAAAGCGGTTGATCACCCGTGGTGGTGCCGGTGCAGGTGCGGCAGCAGCCCGCGTCACCCGCATTCCCGGCGGCCATCCCGAGGGATATCTGGAAGCCTTTGCCACCATCTACACCGAAGCGGCCCATGCCGTCGAGGCAAAGCGCAACGGCAAGAGCGTCGACAAATCGGTGGTTTATCCAACCGTTGATGATGGTGTGAATGGCGTAGCCTTCATTGAGGCTTGCGTTGCTTCATCGCGGAAAAATGCCGCCTGGGTGAAGCTGTAAAAAACAACGCTTCCGGCTTCACTAGGAAGCCGGAAGCGTTCTCTAAGTCTCAGAGCGCGCCGTCCACGATGACCAGCGGGCGACCCAGCGAGCAGTTTTCGATACGTGCCTCAATCTTGTAGATATCGCGCAACATATCGGCATTGATCACATCACATGTGTTGCCGCTGACGATCATCTCACCTTTTGCAATAACGATAGTGCTCTCGCAGTAACGAAGCGCATGGTTGAGGTCGTGCAGTGCAATCAGCACGATCATGCCATTCTTTTTGGCCAGATCGGCCACGAAACCCAGCACCTCGATCTGGCGATGCAGGTCAAGTGCCGAGGTCGGCTCATCCATCAGCAGCACTTCCGGCCTGCGCACCAGCGCCTGCGCCAGCGATACCAGCTGGCGCTGACCACCCGAAAGTTCACCGAGGCCACGAAACGCCAGATCTTCAATACGCAATGCCTTCAAGATGGCATCGATCTCATTGAGCTCACTGTCCTGAACACGCCAGCCTCCACCCTGTTTGGCAGATAGCAGGATGGATTCGTACACGGTCAAAACCGCGTTCGCACCGGTATCCTGCGGCATGTAACATATGGTGCGATCACCCCGTTCCGTATCGGAAAGCTGCACCAGGCCGGGGCCGGAAATGAGCCCCGCAATACGCTTGAACAGTGTCGATTTGCCAGCCGCGTTTGGTCCAATAACCGCCGTCACACTGCCGCTTTGCAGAAGATCGATGCCGACCTTTGAAAGAACGGTAACGCGACCGTAGGACGCGCCGACATCCTTGAGAGCAAGGGCTACCATGCGCGCCTCCTGTTGGAAAAGATCAGAACGAAAAAGAAGGGAACGCCAACCAGCGCGGTGATGACACCGATCGGCAGGATAGCGCCTGGAATAAGCATCTTGCTGACAACCGAGGTCACGGACAACAGCAGTGCACCGCAGATGACCGAACCCGGCAGGAAGAAGCGCTGGTCCTCACCCACCACCATACGCGCAATGTGCGGGCCAACCAGACCGACAAAACCGATTGTCCCGACAAAGGACACCGGAATGGCAGCCAGCAGGCTGACGGTCAGCATGGTCTGCAAACGCAGGCGACGAACATTGACGCCCATGCTGGCAGCCTTGTCGTCACCGAGGCGAAGTGCCGTCAGCGCCCAGGCGTTTTTCATGAACAAAGGCACCGTCAGCACGATGATGCCACCGGTCACATAAACCTTCATCCATGTTGCTTTGGTCAGGCTACCCATGGTCCAGAACACAACAGCGGCAAGCGCCTGCTCCGAGGCCAGATATTCGAGCAGCGACAGCGCAGCGTTGAAGGTGAACACCAAGGCAATGCCGAGCAGAACAATGGTTTCCACGCTGACACCACGCATGGTGGATGCAAAATGAATGAACATTGCAGCCAGCATCGCCATCAGAAACGCGTTGATCGGCACCATGTAGTGTACAGCACCTGGGAAGATCGCAACGCCCCCCACCAGTGCCAAAGCAGCGCCAAAGCTGGCCGCAGCCGAGATACCAAGTGTAAACGGGCTGGCAAGCGGGTTGGACAGAATGGTCTGCATCTGCGCACCGGCGACCGAAAGCGATGCCCCGACTGTCACGGCCATCAAGGCAATCGGCATACGAATATCCCAGATAACCACACGAAGTTGATCAGTGACCGAAGCCGGATCAAGGATCGCACCAACAACCTGCGACAGGGTATAACGCGCCGGGCCAAGCGCCATGTCTGCCGCAAGGCTGAGACACAGGGCAACAACCAACCCCACCAGAATGATAATCCTGCGCGCGGCAAGGGCGCGATATTGATCGCGCCCTGTTACTTTGACCTCGGTTTCACTCAAGGAAGCCATCAGTTCGAACCTTTTTCAAGAGAGACGAAATATCCCGGTTTGTAGGTAACCGGCAGGAATTTCTTGTGAAATTCCTCAAAGTTCTTCTCAGGGTCCAGATCGGCAAAAATGTCGGGGTGGAACCACTTCGCAAATTGCTGGATTGGGAAGAACTCATATGGCGCGCCATAAAACTGGTGCCAGACACCATGAACCTGACCGTTCTTGACGGCAGACAGGTTCGGGAATGGCGTGCGTGTCATGAGACTGGCAAGGCGTTCGCGCGCCACCACCATGTCGGCCCCACGACCGAGCGGGACAAACTGGTTGATATCGGATTCAGCGGCCCAATTGGAACCGGTCACGATGACATGGGCTGGATCCGAAACCAAAAGCTGTTCCGGGTTGAGATCGCCAAAGGTGGTCTTGATAATCCCCTCAGCTACATTGTGCCCGCCAGCCAGATCAACCATCGCGCCGAAATTGACGGGGCCAAATGTGCGGCAGCAGGTGTTCTCACCCGAAATACCCGGCGAGCGTTCGATGAAAACATTTGGACGTTGCAAATCCTTGATGCCAGCCAGCCTGTCGGTGACGCGGGCAATTTCTGCACGGCGATAGGCAATGAATTCTTCTGCCCGCTGTTCCGCACCAAAAAGCTGGCCAAGAATACGGATTGATTTTTCGCTGTTCTTGTCCGGGTCAATTCGGAAATCAAGATAGATGACCTTGATGCCGGCAGCCGCTGCCTTTTCTTCAAAGCCGCTTTCCTTGGCACCCTTCTCGGCCTCAAGATTCAATGTGATGACGTCAGGTGTCAGCGAAATTGCGGTCTCGAGGCTGAAATCGCCTTGCGGGATGTAGCCGAAACGCGGCAAATCCGCCAATGCCGGAAACTTTTCGACATAGGCCGTATAACTATCAGGATCTTTTTTGATGAGGTCATCGCGCCATCCGACAATGCTGTCGAATGTCTGATCACCTTTCAGCGCGGCGATAACGTGGATCTGCCGGGCTTCACCGACAATCACGCGCTTGGCGGGCAACTCGATCTCGACCGTATGTCCCGTGACATCGGTAATTTCAGCCGCAAATGCCGGCATTGCCAGAAGCGAAACGGCGAGCACCGTTACATGGCGAAACATCTTGAACCGCATGGGTGGTTCCTCTCTCTTTAATCAGAAATGGCGAGGCTGCAATTTTGCAGCCTCGCCTGTCGATCAACCGGCACACCCCCATGCACCGTCAGTCGTCTTTTTTACTCTGAGTCCTTCAGCGACACGAAGTAGCCGGGCTTGTAATCCAACGGCAGGAAACGTGCGTGCAACTCCTTGAAGGTTGCTTCAGGGTCCAGGTCCTTGAACAGATCAGGGTGCAGCCACTTGGCAATTTCCTGAATGGCAACGAACTGGTACGGATTGTTGTAGAACTGGTGCCAGATGGCATGGACATTGCCATCCTTGACCGCCTGCACACCGGTAAAGGCCGGACGCTTGGTCAGGTTTTCCAGCTTGCGGCGGGCTTCTTTCAGATCAGCGCCATAACCGACACCAACCCAGTTACCACCGGGAACATAAGCGTCCCACTTACCACCCGTCACGATGATCTGGTCAGGGTTCGAAGCAATGACCTGTTCGGGATTAACGGTACCGAAAGTGCCGGGAATGATGTCCTTGGCCATGTTGATGCCACCGGCAATCTCAACCATCTTTCCGAAGTTCTCGTTGCCGAAAGACATGCAGCAATCATCGGAATAACCACCTGCGCGTTCGATGAAAACAACAGGCTTCTTCGGATTGTTCTTTTCCAGAACGTCCGTGACACTCTTGATGCTGTCGGCGCGGAACTTGATGAAGTCTTCAGCCAGTTGCTCCTTGCCCATCAGCTTGCCCATGACGCGCATGCTTGGCTCGGTGTTTTCCATCGGCTTTTCACGGAAGTCGACATATACAAGCGGAATGCCAACCTTGCCCAGCTTCTCGATGTAACCGGCTTCTTCCGTTGCCGTCTTGGCATCGATGTTCATCAAGATGACGTCGGGCTTCAGCGCCACTGCCTGCTCAATGTCAAATGTACCATCCTTCATGCCACCAAAAGTCGGCAGCTTGGCGATGTCAGGATATTTGGCCAGATAGGCCTCATAGGTTTCAGGGTCAGCCTTTGGCAGGTCATCGCGCCAGCCAACCACGTGTTCAAACGGGTTGTTCTTGTCCAGAGCAGCAAGGAAATAGATCTGACGGCCTTCGCCAAGAATGACATTTTTGACAGGTACATTCACCTCAACATCACGGCCGGTGACGTCCTTGACGGTGACCTTGTCTGCAAATGCCGGCCATACGCTCGACACGAGAAGACCCATTGCAAGTACAGTTGATTTGCCTGTAATGCGCATTGAAATTGCTCTCCGGTAAAAACTGCCGGGGCTTTATTATTTTATGACTGATACCGTCAAGTTTTATCTTTTAGACGGTTTCCAAAGTGACAAACGCCAGGGTTGGATACGATGTCGAGCATAGACGGACACGGGAATAATTTCGCGCTGCGTGATGAAATCAAGGCCTATTGGTCATCCCGCGCTGCAACCTTCGATCTTTCCCCGGGTCATGAGATTTTCTCCGATGAGGAGCGCGCCGCCTGGCACGCTTTGATCCTCAAGCATCTGGGCCCGGGTAACGGTCGGGTTGCACTGGATCTTGCCTGCGGCACCGGCGTAATCTCCCATCTGATGGATGATCTCGGTTTTGCCGTCACCGGTCTAGACTGGTCCGAAACCATGCTGTCACTGGCCCGCTCAAAGGCAATCTCCAGAGGCCGATCAATCCATTTCAGCATGGCAGACGCGGAAAACACCATGGAGCCGGATGGCACCTATGATGTCATCATAACCCGCCATCTGGTGTGGACGCTGGTAGACCCGAAGGCCAGCTTTGCCGAGTGGTTTCGCGTGCTGAAACCCGGTGGAAAACTGCTGATCGTGGACGGGGATTTCGTCAACATCAGCCTAGGTGAAAAGCTGCTCAAGAAGCTTGCCGCGCTTCTGGAAAAAGCCGGCATCAGCAACCCCGGAACACCACATGCGCCGGGCCACAGTGCCAGCACCCACAATAGCATCCTGTCCCGCGTCTATTTCTCGAATGGGGCACGCGCAGATGCCGTCGCCACACTGTTGAAAGACACGGGTTTCCAATCACTTACTGTCGATGCCAACCTTAAGAAAATCCATAAGGCGCAGGCCAAAGACCTCGGATTTTTCAAGGCAACTGCCCGTGGCCTGCAACACCGTTACGCCATTCTGGCAACCAAACCGGATGTCTGAGTAACAAAAAGCCCACGCGTTTCACCAAAGCGTGGGCTTTTGAAAATTCAGACCAAAACGATCAAACCGGCTGCGGGAGACCCGGAGCAACGGCAACCATCGGCGCCGAAAGGTTCATAACCAGGATCGGTGTCTTGCCCGGTACCCGGTTATAGAGATCGATGATATCCTGATTGAGCATGCGCACGCAGCCAGACGATACCGATTTGCCAATCGTCCACCATTCCGGCGAACCGTGGATACGGTAGAGCGTATCCTGGTTGTTCTGGAAAATGTAAAGCGCGCGTGCACCAAGCGGGTTGTTCAAACCAGGATCCATGCCGCCATTGGCTATGCTGTATGGCTGCAACTCAGGTTGGCGCGCCACCATTTCATCCGGCGGTGTCCAGCGTGGCCATTGGCGTTTGTACTGGATAACACCCCTGCCCGCCCATTCAAAACCGGCGCGACCAAGGCCAACGCCGTAACGCATGGCCTGACCACCTTCCATCGTCAGATAAAGGAAGTGGTTGCTCGTATCGACAATGATTGTGCCGGGACGTTCACTGGTAGGATTTGCAACCATCTGGCGATGGAAACGCGATGGAATTTTTTGATAAGGAATGGCCGGCAGCGGGAACTGCTCCTCCGGCATCGGGCCATACATGCTGGCCAGCATGGAATTATCCACAGACGGTTCAACCGGTGCCGCAACGGTCTGGTTGGAGGTCGTGGTGCAGCCAGCCAATACGGTGGTTGCCATTCCGGCCGTTCCTAGCAGGAACATGCGTCTTGTGATAATCTCGGTCTTCAATCGACGTCCTCAGTTTATTTTCTTATGCCCGCAAAGGGATCAGCCAGCGCCGCTTCGGGACGGCTGACGGGGTATTTGGTTTTAGATACGCTGGCCGCCATCTTCTTCGCGCCATTCTTCTCGAGAATTGCGCGGAAGCTCGGATGCATGCCACCGTCGGAATATGCCATCACCGGAACCGACGTCGCCTGCGCGATGGCCAGATCCACTTTCTGCTTTTCCAAATCCAGTTTTGCCATGAGTGCCGAATCCGGCTGGTTTACGGCAGGAGGACAAACGGCCAAGGGATCAGAAGGTTCCCCACCGGAAAATTCTGTATTGAACACATAACGGCGACCGCAGACCGACACCTTCGGCTGGCGTTTTGTCAGTTCGAAGGAATCATATCCTTCCTTCAAGGTGCGCCAGAACGGCATGTTCTCGTCGTCCTTTTGCATGGCCATATTTTTCGCCGTCATCCGGAAAGGATAGGCCTGCACCTGGAAGCGGCTCTGACCACTTTCCAGCGCCTTCTGAACGACAGCGTAAATTTCACCAACCTGCTGGTCCGTCATGGCGTAACATCCCGACGATGAGCACGCACCATGCACCATCAATGCCTCTCCGGTGTAACCGAGGGCAGATTCAAGACGGTTGGGATAACCAAGGTTGAACGATACGTAATATTGCGAGTTCGGGTTCAGCATCCCGGCCGAGACATGATAAAAACCTTCAGGCGCTTGACGGTCGCCAGATTTCATCTTCGGCCCAAGTTTGCCGGACCAGCGGCACATCGGGTAGGTTTTAAACAGCGCATAGGCACCAGACTTATCAACCTTCCAGACTTCCAGTTCGCTTTCCTGCTTGAAAATGCGAACAAGAACAGGGCTTTCCTGTTTCATGCCCTTGCTGGCCATCTCGGCCTTCACCTTACTGGACAGCTTTGGTGCCTCGGCCGTTGCGCTGAGGTCCATAGACGTACAGCTGGCCAGAGAAATACCCACCAGCGCAGCCGCCGCCAGCTTGTAAACAGATGGCAACAGAGAGCGCTTAAGCGAAAGACAGTGGTTTTGTTCTGGTAAAAACATTCCGCAATAATAGTCCGTATTCGAGTGCCGCTTTTATCACAGCTTCCAATGGACACATTACCCATTCGTTAAACATACGGACACAATGTGTTGATCACCGGAAGCAGTCTGTCAGACCCGCCAGGGCATTACTTCGGGATTTTCAGCAATCGCAGCGCATTGAGCGTAACCAGCACCGTTGCCCCCGTATCAGCCAGAATTGCAGGCCAAAGGCCAGTAATTCCAGCAATTGTCGTGACCAGAAACACCGCCTTCAAACCAAGAGACATGGCGATATTCTGGAAGATGTTGCGCATGGTACGCTGAGACAATGACACCATTTGGGCAACATCCCCAACCCGGCTATGAAGAATTGCCGCATCGGCCGTTTCCAGCGCAACATCCGTTCCGCCACCCATGGCAATGCCGACATTGGCAGCCGCCAGAGCCGGTGCATCATTGATGCCATCACCGACTTTGCCAACGATGTAACCTTCTTTCTGCAGCTCACCGACAATACGCTGCTTGTCCTGCGGCAACAGTTCGGCACGCACATCAATGCCAAGCTGCGCGCCGATGGCAGTCGCAGTACGTTTGTTATCGCCTGTCAGCATCACAACCTTGATGCCTCTGTCCGTCAAAGCCTTCAAACCAGCGACCGCATCGGCACGGGGTTCATCACGCATGGCAATGGCGCCACACAAAACATCATCGGCAATCAACAGCGACACCGTCTTGCCCTGATCGTTCAGCGCGGCAATCGCATCCAGCCGTTCCTGCGAGATCGCAACACGCTCAGCCGCAGCATTGGGCGATCCAAGGAAGACGTCGGTCCCTTCAACCCTCGCAGCAACTCCCTTACCACCCAGTGCCTTTGCATCGTCAACAGGCGGAATTTCAACGCCGTCTTCTTCCGCCTTGGCCAGAATGGCAAGCGCCAGCGGATGGCTTGATCCGGTTTCAAGGGCAGCGGCGAGACGCAGCGTTTCGACCGCCGTTTTCTCAAAGGCCAGCACATCGGTGACCTTCGGCTTGCCTTCGGTCAGCGTGCCCGTCTTGTCCAATGCAACCGCCGTCAGCTTGCCAAGCCCTTCAAGCACTGCACCACCCTTCAACAACAGGCCACGTCGCGCACCTGACGACAGCGAGGCGGCAATAGCGGCGGGTGTTGAAATAACCAGCGCACAGGGGCAACCGATCAGCAGAATGGCAAGACCCTTGTAGACCCACTCGCTCCAGTCCGCCTCGAGCAGCAGCGGCGGCAGAACGGCAACCAGCGCCGCAACGACCACGACACCGGGGGTGTAATATTTGGAAAAACGGTCGATGAAACGTTCGGTCGGCGCCCTGCTTTCCTGTGCCTCTTCCACCAGCCGGACCACACGGGCAATGGTATTATCCTGTGCGGCCGCCGTTACACGCACCCGCAAAGCTGCATCACCATTGACCGTACCTGCAAAGACTGCGTCATCGACAGACTTGCGAACGGGAACACTTTCACCGGTGACTGGCGCTTCATCAATGGCGCTTTCACCCGAAACAACAGTGCCATCTGCCGAAATGCGGTCACCGGGACGAACCAGAATAACCGAACCTACAGCCAGGCTTTCGGCCGGCACTTCGCGGGTTTTGCCGTTTTCTTCCAACAAGGCGGTTTTGGGCACCAAAGCAGAAAGCGACTTGATGCTGGCACGCGCCTTTCCAGCCGCCACACCTTCCAACAGTTCGCCAACCAGAAACAGGAAAACAACGGCAGCCGCCTCTTCCGTAGCGTTGATGATCAGCGCGCCGACTGCGGCAATGGTCATTAGCATTTCAATGGAAAATGGCGTTCCCGCCAAGGCCGCCATGATGGCGCGGCGCGCAATGGGAAACAGGCCAACCAGCATCGCTGCCGTAAAGGCGTAAAGCTGGATTGCCGGGAACAGGTGGCCGATGCCGTAAGCCAGCACAAGTGCCAGTCCGGCCATGATCGTCAAACGGCCCTTGCGGCTGCGCCACCATGGCCCGTCACTGACCCCGTGGTCATGACCATGCAACCCTTCAATCCCATCATCGGCCGCTGCACTCGCCGCACGGTCATGCTCGTGGTTATGTTTGTGATCAGTCCCGTGATCGTGGTTGCCATGACCGTGCTCGCCATGATCATGGCCCTTATGATCATGATTGTGAGAGCATGAGGGACCGTGCACATGCGGATCGGGCGCCGGCTTTACATCACGGTCTGCTAGACGTGTTGCCGGATAACCAAGGCCTGAGACCTTTTTTCCGATCGCAATCAGATCGCTCACATCATCATGCATCACCGTCATCGTGCCAGCGGTAACAGAAACGGAAACATCCTCCACGCCCGGCATACGGCGAACTGCCGTATCGATCTTGGATGCGCAGGAAGCGCAGTCCATGCCGTCAATCTTGAAACGTGTGTTGTACGACGTGCCCATAATGAACCCTCATTTTCCAGTCGCTCCTTTTTTAAGACCTATAGCAACTAGAGGTACAAGAGGGTTTTTCATGTAAATTGTCGAAAAATGACAACCATTTGAAACAAAAACATAAAAGCAGAAAACGACCTGCAATGGTCTGCAGGCCGTCTGTATATCATCAATACGTCTCACTCCTCACGGAATGCGCGGTTTACCTGATCGGACAAAGGTTTCATCAAATAGGAAAGTGCGGTGCGTTCGCTGGTCTTGATAAAGGCTTCCGCCGGCATGCCGGGCACCAGGGTGGCGTTTTCGAGTTTACTGCGCTCCCCTGAGGATACCGCGATACGGGCAACATAATAGGAAAATCCCGTCCGCTGGTCTGTGGTGAGGTCAGCTGCGATACGGCTGATATGCCCTTCAAGCTCTGGTGTTACACGCTGGTTGAAGGCGGACATCCTCAAAACGGCTTTTTGCCCCAGCTGCAGTTGATCGATGTCCTTCGGCGCAATTTGCACCTCCAGCGCAAGATCATCTCCTTCCGGCACAACAAGCATGATCGGATCTGCAGGCGTGACCACACCGCCCACCGTATGAACCGCCATTTGGTGCACGACACCGGATTGTGGCGCAACGATATCGATGCGCTTCAACTCATCTTCAGCGGTAACTTTGCGTTCGACATATTCCCCCATCTGGGCCTGAATTTCGCGCAACTCACGCCCAACTTCGGTGCGTAGTTCCTGATCGATCTGCAAAATCTGTAACTTGGTTTCGGTGATACGGCCTGCAGTCTGTGCCTGATAGGCAATCTTTTCACCGCGCTCGCCACCAAATGTGGCAGCCTGCGTCTGCAAACTATTCAGTCGCTGAACGGACACAATGCCCTGCTCACGCAGTGATGTCTGCGAAACGATTTCCGCTTCCAGAACCGAGAGGCCCTTCTCGTAGGCCATCTCCTGCGCCTTCAACCCCTCGATTTCATGTTCGAACTGGGTGATGCGTTCGGCCAATTGCGCTTTTCGGCCTTCCCGGAAGGATTTGCGGAATTCAAACAGCTTGGTTTCGCTGCGCATGGCGGCAGCAACATCGGCATCGTCCTGCCGCGATTGAAGCGCAACCGGAAAAACCAGCTCTGGCAAACCATCTCGCTCCGCTTCCAGCCGCACAAACCGCGCCGTCAACTCATCCAGCCGCTTGGTCACAATGGCAAGATTAGCCTTTGTCTGGGTCGCATCCAGCCGCATGACGATATCACCGGCCTTGACCTCATCACCTTCGCTGACCAGAATTTCACCCACCACACCGCCGGTTGGATGCTGGACTTTCTTCACATAGGAATCCACCACCAAATGGCCTGATGCAACAATGGCGCCTGCCAGATTTGTCGTTGCTGCCCAGCCACCGACACCGCCCAGCAGAGCGACACTGACCACCAGCGCCATGACAAGATGTTTGCGAATGGAACCGGAAACGTATGTGCGCTGGTCAATGTTTGACATCAGGGTTTTCCTTTCGGTCATCCGGTTCACTTGCATTTTCAAGCCGTGCGGCCTGTGCAGTGGCAACCACCCGCAGTGGTGTTACCGCATGGGCAGAAGCGGTGTAGCCACCGGCCGGCTGTTGTGGTGCAGACGGTGTACGCAGCACTTTCGACAGAACCTCGTCACGCGGTCCAAAAGCCTTCATTCGCCCATCTTCCATCATCAGCACAAAATCGACGATACCGATGGCACTGGGGCGGTGAGCAATAACAACAACAATGCCTTTGCGATCCCGCACCGACGCCATGGCACGCACCACAGCAGCCTCACCTTCGGCATCGAGATTGGCATTCGGTTCATCCAGAACGACAAGGAAAGGCTCGCCGTAAAGCGCACGTGCCAGACCGATCCGCTGACGCTGACCGGCGGACAGCGACGAACCGGCCTCCCCAATATTGCTGTCGTAACCCTTTTCAAACCGCAGGATCAGTTCATGCGCACCAGCGGCCTTGGCCGCCGCAATAATGGCGTCCGGATCAGCATTGTCCTCGAAGCGGGCGATGTTTTCGGCGATCGTGCCGTCAAAAAGCTCAACGCCCTGCGGCAGATAACCGATGTGACGACCGAGCGCCTCACGATCCCACTGATCAAAGCTGGCACCATCGATCCGCACCTTACCGCCAGCCGGAGTCCAGGCACCGGTCAGAATACGCGACAGTGTGGATTTTCCGGAACCGGACGGTCCAATAATGCCAAGCGCCTGACCAGCAGCGACAGCAAAACCAACCCCGGCTACCGTTGGTCGTTTTTCGCCGGGCGGTACAATGGTGACATTCTCGACGCGCAAATCCTTGACCGGATGCGGCAAAGCCATTGATGTGTCGGTCGATGGCACCTGGGTGAAAAGTGTGTGCAGACGCGCCCAGCTTTGCCGTGCTGCCACGAATGATTTCCAGTTGGAAATGGCGAGATCAACAGGTGCCAAAGCGCGGCCCATCATGATTGAGCTGGCGATCATGATACCACCAGAGGCTTCCTGCTCAATCACCAGCCAGGCACCGACCGCCAGAATGGCAGACTGCAACACCATGCGCAGCGATTTGGCGATATTGCCAAGGCTACCGGCGACATCACCAGCCTTGCGATTGGCAGCAAGATACCCCTCGTTAGACACCTGCCAGCGCCTGCCAAGCCGCCCGACCAGCCCCATGACCTGCACAACTTCGGCATTACGGCGCGAAGCCTCCAGCAATCGATTACGCGCCATGTTTTCGGTGATGGTGTCGCGAATGGGCTTTTGCGAATAGATATTGGTGAGAACGGTCAATGCCACCAGCACGATAGCGCCGCTCAACGCCGTCACGCCGATCCAGAAATGGAAAAGAAAACATATGCCGAGATAAAGCGGCATCCACGGCAGATCAAAAAACGCCGTCGGTCCAGTGCCGGACACGAAAGTCCTGACATTGTCGAGATCACGTAGCGGCTGCAAACCATCACCAGAGGTCCGTGCGACAAGCGGCAAACGCACCACGGCATCGTGCACCTGACCGGAATATTGCATGTCGAAATGTTCACCGACGCGGATCAGCACGCGCGACCGGATGATATCAAGCATGCACTGGAAGGCATAAAGCCCGACGGCAAGCAGGGCCAGCCCAACAAGGGTTGGCACGCTACCGCTGGCCAGCACCCGGTCATAGACCTGAAGCATGAAGATCGGTGAGGTCAAAGCCAGAATGTTGACCACGCCACTGACGAGCGCAACACCGCTGAAGGCGCGCTTGAGGGGCGAAACGACCGCCGCAGTCAGAGACTGCGGCGGCGTTTGCTGCTGGTTTTGAAAGCCCACAGCGTTGTCTTCCCTTAGGCGGCCAGAGCCGTTGCACTTGCGAAGACGAAGTCAGATGCGTCCAGAACGCTGGAGTTCACGCCGACGAGCTGGATGGACTCGGAGCCGTAGGCAACGTAAGCATCTCCAGCGTCATCGAAGATCGTCAGATCGCCGAAGTTGACAGCGCCCCAAGCAGAGATGTCGAGCTTGTCAACGCCGTCCTGGTAACCAGATGTACCAGCAGGGCCATCATTGGTGACAACATCGTTGCCGCCGGAGAACACAAAGGTGTCCGCGCCGCTGAAGCCGACGAGAATGTCGTCACTTGCGGTGTCTTCAATCACCGTGCCGGTGGCACCCAGGTAGGAGTAAAGGTAGCTCAGCGTGTTACCACGGGTGATGCCGTAGATTGCGTAGTCAAATGCATCAAGGCCCGTGCCGTTGTAGTTAAAGGACGGATCGAGATCGAGCGAGAGCGCGACATTCGACAGGGTGATGCCAGAAGAGGATTCACCGTAGCCGGTGCCGAAATCCAGCGAGCTGACAGTACCGGTCAGGTTACCGAAGGAGTACTCGAAAGCACCACCGACGAGCACACCATTACCGCCGCTTGTGTTGCCGTTGCCCCACTGCGTGTAATCCCAGGAAGGATTTGCACCGATAACTGCAGGATCTGTCTGCAGGCCGGGGCCGCTACCGTAGAACGCACCGTAAGTGGAGCTGTAAGTCGTGTTGCTCCAATTCTCCAGATATGATTTGAAATCCGAAGATGTAGACGTTAGTGAAATAGTGGTAGCCATAATAGATTTCCTTTGCTTGGTTGCTAAGGTTTATCCTGATCCAACAATCAGGACGGTTACTCCCTTGGCCGGGTTGCCGCCCGGTCATGGGAACTTGCATTTGAGCCTGCCACCGGCTCAAAAATTCGTCACAATCTCACATTCAGACTGGCGAAGAAGGTCTGCCCCGGAGAGGGGTAACGGCTTCCGGCAGGAACGTGGTTGATATCGGTTACGTTATCGATGCTCAGTCGCAACGTGGTGCGATCGTTGAACTGGTAGGAACCGTAGAGATCGAGTTTTGTGTATTTGTTGGATGTGTAACCGCCATCCGGATTAAAGGTTTTCACCTGCGATAATGTCGGCGTCGAATGGGTTACGCGACCACCAATTGCCAGCTTGTTATCGAGGAAACGCACACCGGCATCAAGAGTAGCCTTGAGTTTTGGCGGCACACCCACGCTCGAGTACATCTGAACATTGTCTGAGGAGACGGTTTGACCGTACCAGGTGCTTGGCACCTTTTGCGCCCATTCTGCGTCCAACCAGGTCGCAGAGCCACCGACCCAAAAGCGACCGGTGTCATAGTTGCCCTCAAGCTCGACTCCGCGCATCCGGGTGGCATCAGTTGTATTGACATAACTCTGGAGTTGTCGAGATCCTGCATATGGATAGAAATAACCAATCACAATAAGATCATCGATTTTGCGATTGAAAGCGGACACCTTCAGACGGAGCGTGTCATCCTCTGTAAAGACACCGTCAAAGTTGATGTTGGCACCAATTTCCCAGGTTTCTGCTGTTTCAGGCCGGAGACTTTCGTTCGGTGCATAAACAGACAGCGGAGATACGTCTTTCGGCAAGTCTCCAGCAAAGAACGCCTCCGTTACAGTCGGTGGCCGGGAGCTCTTCGAATAGCTAACATATGGTCGCAACCACTCAACCGGCGTAAACTCGACAGTGAAGGACGGCAACAATGCGCCGCCGGAACGATCGATATTCACGGTGTTTTCGGGATAACCGGCCGGCGTGCTTAAGGCAGCAATGGTTGTGCCAGCTCTGTAAAACTGGCCGTTATAGATTTCACCCTGACGGGTCGACCAGATATTTCTCAGAACGGCGTTAGCGCTGGCAAATCGTGCCGGATCATATGTCGCGACGTAATCATACTCAGTTGTGACGGCGGATGCGATGTAATTTACACGATCTCTGTAGTCGTAGTATTTCGGCGAACCCTTGAGCCGATACCAGTCATATCGTAAGCCTGCCGATAGTTTGACCCAATCGGTTGGCTCAATGTCTCCGTTGACAAAGAGACTTGCCATATCGCGACGACCGGCCGGACTGAACGATGTAAAGTTCGATGCCAATTCCGGCCACACATCAATTGATGTGCTGGAAGCACTGGAATTTCCGTGATCACGGAAGGCTTCGACGCCATAATTCAGTGTTGCCGGACCGATAGCAGTTTCAAAACGGCTGGTATTGTCGATATTGATACCAAAGCTCATGAAATCAGCACTGATCAGTGTGTCGGGATAACCTGCAGCACCGCCCCGGGTGTGGCGAAGCGTCTCTTCCATCGTGTCGTTCAGCCAAAATGTTGAACGGAAATCGATCAGGTCATTATCGATGGGGTTCCAGTCAAGATTGGCGGTTACAGTATTAACCGTGGCCTCTTCATCGCTGAGCCCGCCCATGAACCATGCAAAATCCTTCTTCTGATGGGTCCATGCTACGCCGGTCGTCACGTCTCCGAAATCACCTTCCAGTTTCAACAGCGACGACATATTGTCTCGTTGCATGAAGGTAACTTCACCGTCTTCATCCCCATCCCACTCAATATCCCCGTGGCTGCCAATCTTGTAATTGCCAAGCTTCTGGCGCGCGAAGCCGCCAGTGATCGAGAATGGGGAATCTCCCATACGCTTCGACGCCAGTATGGAACCGTTGAAATGCTGATTGTTGGTGCCAACAGTCGTATCGATCTCGACACCCCAGTCTTTTCCATCCGAGATGATATCGTCTGCGCCAACCGTCCGGAATGTCACCGCGCCCGCCAGTGAACCTGCAAGGCCCGATTTGGCGCCCGTTAACCGTTCAACCTCAACGACACGAATGAAGGACGTTTCAACATAGCCCTTACCAGAACTGCCAATGTAGCTGTCGCCACCTGCTGAAATCGTACGATTAGCGTTCTGGCGCGCACCATCAACGGAAAGCACCACTCGACCCATGTCCTGCACACCGCGAACATTGGGCGAAACTGCTGGAGAGTTGGCAACGGAGTTGTTGACGTAGGTCCCCGCGACATTGTCGAAGAGATCGCGCACATCACGTGCACCCAGGTCAGACTGAATGGCCTCGCGGCTGACAACACTGACACTGGCCGGTGTTTCGTACACCCAGTCGGGTGTTCCCTGATACCCGGCTCCTGATGCAGCGTTTCTGCCCGATTTACCGGTGATCGTAATGGTTTCAAGCATTGTGGAACCATCCGCTGACTGTACATCGGCAGCGGCCTGATCTGCACCGATAACCACCGACCGGCCATTGCCCGCAAACCTGAATGTAATACCCGTGCCACCGAGCAGTTGCGTCAAAGCTTCCTGAACGGTCAGGCTGCCGGTAACCGCGTTGGTACGCACGCTTCCGGAGGCCGGAGAGGCAAGCGTCACCTGCAGGCCGGACTGGCGACCAAATGCGCCAACCGCAGCCGACAGCGATTGCGCTGGGATATTGAAAGCACGACGTTCAGCCTGAGCTGCATTCGTTGCCGGTGTTGCCCCACCGGATGACTGCGCATGCGCCGCTGATACCCCGTAAAAAATTGCCATGGCCGTGCTGGCCATAAGAAGTGCGCGCTTGCCCGTCTGCCCCACGCCAGACTGCTTTGCACTTTGTTTATTGGAAGAACTCATTACCCTGCCCGTCTTCTTTGCCTACAGTGGCAAATGTTGAATTTCACATTCAACAAAAAGACGATTGCTCTCGGAATTTTTTTCAACCAAAACGAATTTTGTCTGTAACCAACTGGAAAGTAATGGAAATTTTTACGCCACGTGAGACTTAAAAGCGCGACACGATCCTGACTGATCCCGATATCGAGCGGATTTTTCCGCCATAGGGCGTGACCAAAGCCTCAAGCGCCTGATCCGGCTCGTTGAGATTGTAAAAACCGGTCACCTTGCTATTGGCTAGCGACCTATCCGGCACGCTGATCCAGGCGGAGTGATAACGGCCAATCTTTTCGACGACTTCGGCGACTGTCTCGTCCACGACATAGAGTTCGCCGCGACGCCAAGCACCAATCTCATCGATAGAAACCGCCTGTTTGCTCATGCGTTTTGTCGCACCGTCAACAGTCACCCGTTCACCCGGCACCAATATTTGTGTTGCGGATGGATCGTCACGGAGACTGGCCTTCACCGAGCCACGCGCGAGGGCAACAATGGTCGCCTTGTCAGACATGCCAACATCAAAAGCGGTTCCCAGAACCTCCACTTTGACATCGCGTACATCGACCACAAACGGTCGCGCCTCATCCTTGATCACATCAAAGAATACCTCACCGGCAAGCACGGCGACATCACGCTGACCTTGATGATAATTAACCGCAAGCGCACTTTTGGGTGCAAGCAGAGCCGTACTGCCATCCGCCAATGTCACGGTGAGACTTTCACCATTGCTGGTGCGATAATCAGCTTCCAGACGAACGGCCATGTCCGGAATGGACATGACGGCAAGACAGAGCACCGCAAGCGTTGCCCCCCCCAGCGCGAACCGGGAAAAGGTTCGTCTCGGCATGAAGAACCGCCGCATTGCACGACGTTTTGGCGCGGCCTGACCCGCATTCTCCCACTGGGAGCGCATGGCCGGTTCAACCGCCCCGAAAACACTCCAGCCACGACAGGTCTTTTCCCATGCCTGACGGTGGTTCGGGCTCAGTTCCAGCCAGTTGCTGAATTCCTTCAGCAGATCTGCATCATCCGAATTTTCCTCGAGACGTAAGAACCAGTCAGCGGCTTCGTCAAAAACATCCAATTCGCCTGCGTCTGTTTTCGCGGGATCGTTCATCGACGTGCTGCCTGTGGTCTCTCATGAGTAAAAATAACGGTTTCATGCTCTCCTTCTAAAGAGACGATTGAACGCATTATTTTTTTCATGGAAACGTCATGTTTTTGGACGTTCATTTCATTTTCCTGACAAACTCCGCAAGCCCGGTCTTGACCAGACGGTGTGCGGTGGCAACCGAGACACCCAAATGCACCGCAATATCCTCCATGCGATAGCCGCCAAAACGGTGCATTTCCAACGCGAGGCGCGTGTCCGCTGGCATCTCGTTGAGGATTTCGCTGACCTGACGAACTTGATCGCAGAACAAAGCATGGTCTTCGGGTGAGCCATGGTCCTGCGGCAGGCCCCAGAACGGCGTGTCATCCGGTCTTTCCCGAAGGTCGTAGCAACGACGTTTGCGGACGTCGAGTGCAAGGTTGCGAACAACACGGAAGAGATAGGCCTTGAGGGCACTCGGCGCTTCGGCCTGCTGCGGTACAAATTTGATAAAGGCTTCCTGCACAACATCCTCTGCCTCCTCTCGGGAGCCAAGAATGGGTGTGGCATATTTAATAAGATCAAGGCGATGCGCGACATAAACGGCATAACGCTTGTCGTCTTCCCGAATGCCCATTTTATACCAAACAGCTAATCAATATCGGATGACCCCGAACCATTCCAAGCTCGTATATCAGCCGGAACAACTCCGATCCAGAATTACATGAATGAAAAACTCATGAAATTCTACTTTCCATTGATTACCTTTATGTGATGTGTCCGATCGGCTGAGATCGGGCACATCAAAATTGAGATCGAGGGCCGGTCTTAGCTCAGACTTTTGCCATAGCGGGCAAAACTTTCCGCCAGAATGGTGGTGCTGGCACCCGGACGTTCAGGACGCGCGTAGACACCATCCTTGACAGCAATCGGCTCTTCGAAATGGTCCTTGATCCATGGAATATACTCCAGAATGGTCGAGGCCGGATGCCAATAGCTGAGGTGCACATGCACTTGGCTCATTTCGCCGGCATGCGGCACGACCGGCAAACGATGCGCCAGAGCAAGGTCGGCCACCTGAATATATTCGGTAATGCCACCTAGGCGCGTCACATCCGGCTGGACATATTGAACGGCACCGGCCTCGATGAAGGAGCGGAAGGCATCAACCGTATAAAGCTGCTCACCAAGTGCGACAGGAATAGTGGTGTTGCGCGCCAGCGTCGCATGGCTGCCGACATCATCGTACCAGAGTGGTTCCTCAAACCAGAAAATATCCAGCCCCTGCGCTGATGCACAGAACCGTTGGCAGGTTGGCAGATCCCATTTGCCGTTGCCATCAATGGCGATGCGAATGGAACTGCCCAGACGTTTACGCACTGCTGTCAGGCGCTCAATATCGACATTGGGGTCATCATGCCCAACCTTGAGCTTGATGCGTGTGAAGCCATCCTCTTCCACAGCCTTTGCCGATCCGGCAAGCAATTGGTCCTTGCTAAAGGAAAGCCAACCAATATCAGTGTTGTAAGCCTCGACACCTTTGGTTCGGGCGCCACCGAGATAACTCCACAGCGGTACGCCTGCCTTCTTGGACTTCAAGTCCCACAGAGCGACATCAACAGCCGCAAGCGCCAGATGGGTTATGCCGGCGCGGCCGACCCACTGCAGCGCTGGATTGCGCGCCAGTTTCGTCCAAAGGCGCGAGTGATCCGACGCATCTTCACCGATCAGCAGCGGTGCGTAACAATTTTGAATGCATGAAGTGATCAACCGGTCTGATGCAAGATGTGAATGCGTACCGGTGAAACCATAGCCTTCCAGACCATCATCGGTGACGATTTTGGTACCTACCACACCCCAATGGGTGATGTTGTGCGTTGAATCTGAAATGGAATCCGACGTCAGTGGCAGGTGGAGAATAAAGGGGTGAACTGAGGCAATTTTCATCTGTTTTGCTCCTGGTCGATCCGTGAACGCTGGAAAACGTGGGGGATCGTGAACTGGAATGTCATGGGTGGGGGCAGCTGTGCTGCCGCCGCAAGGGTGCAGGCAAACTGGGGCTGCAGGAAAAATCTGGCTAGAACGAAGGCCTCCTCTCCTTCTTTGATCAACATCTAACGCAGAACCATACGTTAGAAAATAAAAAATTTTTTATTTTTTGTTTTTAATTGCACTCGTGATGGATCTGACAGAAAATACCGCCATGACGATGATTAAGACCACGCTGGCCGAACAGGCCTATCAGGAGTTGCGCAACCGCATCATTCAGGGGCGATTGCCGGAAGGTTTCCGCCTTTTGCCCAACGAACTTGCTGTCGATCTCGGCATCAGCCCCACCCCCATCAAGGAGGCATGTCTTCGTCTGGAAGGAGACGGCCTTGTCACCACCTCAAGCCGGCGGGGAATGGTTGTCCGCAGTTTCGGTGAAACCGATGTCGAAGCGCTTTATGCCGCGCGTATCCTTATCGAAAAGGGCGCGGTGGAGGCAGCATTTGACGCAGGTCGTTTCGATCTGACCTTACAGAAGAAACTCACAGAAACACTTGCGCAGCATAAATACTTCGCAACCCGCCATTCCCTCGACGACCTGTCGAAAGCCCTGCAGTACGACCGGGCCTTTCACAGCTTGTTGGTGGATGCCGCGCAGATGCCGATCATCTCGGAAACCCATGCCCGCATTGTTGCGCAAACCCACACGGTGTTCGTTTCACTGCCGGGAGATTACAGCCGGTCGGTCGCCGAACATCAGTCCATCCTTGATGCCATCAAAACCGGGGACAGGGATAAGATCGTGCAGGCGCTCAAGACACATCTGGAAATGAGCAGACGCAATACGCTGCATCAGGTTGCTATTCTAAAAGCCCGTAAATCAGCTTCGGCATAAGTCGCTCTACACAATACCCTTTACATCGCTATTTAGCATCGGCTTCTGGAGAGCAGCGCTTTAATGCATAAAGCTCGAAAACAGATTCAGCCAATATTATATGCAACCAGAAATTATATATTCAATTATTGATTGTGCTAAATTCACAATAATGTCTACCATTCTGACGGGGGAGTTGATTCTACGTTTCGAGGAGGAGACAGTGATGACAACCACATTCCGCAAAGCCGCGTTTCTCGTGGCAGGGACAGTCCTGTCCGGCATGATCGTGCCAATTCTCGCCGCACAGGCACACGAAGAAATTGCCCAGCAGGCAATTGGCGAGAATGATGGCTGGGCCGCAGGCACGGATGGTGGCTCGAAGGCCGACCCGTCCAACATCTACACCGTGTCAAACCGCAACGAATTGCTGGACGCACTCCAGGCAGGCGGAAATTTGCCCAAGATCATCAAGGTAGAAGGCACTATCAATCTGTCGGTCGACGATAACAATAACGAGTTGACCCAGAAAGACTACGCAGATCCCGCCTATGACTTTGAGGCCTATAAAAAGGCTTACGCGCCCGCAGTTTGGAACGTGAGATTGACCGACAAAAAGCGCCCGGAACGTGACTTGACTGGCCCACAGGAAGAAGCACGGCAACGGTCTGCCGACAATCAGAAAAAGCGCATCGTTATTCAGGTCACCTCCAACACCACGATCATCGGCCTTGGCAATGATGCCAAAATCCTCAAGGGTAATCTGTTTATCGGCAACGGCACCGAAAACGTCATTATCCGCAACATCACATTTGAAGATGCCTTCGATTATTTCCCGGCCTGGGATCCGGGTGATTCCTGGTCGCTGAACAAGAATTACCCCGGTTGCGACGAGATTTATGTCGATGCTGATACCGGCCCGCAAAAATGCCCCGGCGGCCGCTGGAACTCCGAATATGACAGCATCTCAATCAATGGCGGCAAAAGGGTCTGGCTGGATCACAACACCTTCACCGATGGTGAGCGGCCGGACAAGCTGTTCCCGCCAGTATTCCCCTTCCCACACAATCAGGTCGAGCAAAAAGTGCAGCACCACGATGGCCAAGTGGACATTACCAACGGCGCCGACCTCGTAACTCTGAGCTATAATCACTTTCAAAATCACGACAAGACATCACTGATCGGCGGTAGCGACAGCCTGACCTCAGACGAGGGCAAACTGAACGTCACGTTTAGGGGCAACTGGTTTGAAAACGCAGGACAGCGCATGCCGCGCGTGCGCTATGGCAAGGTGCATAGCTACAACAACTACTTCACCGGCGATGCATCCGGTGCGCCTGACGCAAATTTGAGCGTCCTTGAAAATCATGAACGCGGCATCAGCCAGTCAAAGGACATCCCTATTTTCCGCAGCGCTTTTGGTATCGGCAAAGGCTCTGCCATTTATTCGGAAAACAACTTCTTTGAGATCAGGAACGGCAACATTGGCAATGCGGGCAACATTCAAGGCGGAACAAGGTTCTTTGACTCCGGCTCGCTGGTGAATGGTGAGGCCGCAGACTTTGCGACAGTACTGAATGCTGATCCGAAAAAGCCGATTTCACCAGATGTGGGCTGGAAACCGGCTCTCTATGGCAAGCGTCCCATTCCCGCGAAAGACGTACCTGATTATGTCAGGGCGAATGCCGGGGCTGGCAAACTTTAACTGCAAATCCCTGCCTGACGTACCAGAAAGCTCTTATGGCGGTCTACACCGCCATAAGTTCCCTCTCAGGCAGCGAATCGACGCCCCGCTATCAATTTGCAAAAATAAGTGCTGCGGCCGTGCAAAACCCGGCCGACTTGCGATAACAACGCTCTAACTTCAGCATTGGTAAAAGCAGGATGGCATTCCGAATGGCAAAAAAGCATGTGGCAATCATTGGCGGCGGACCATCCGGCCTGATGGCCGCTGATATTTTGTCTGCCGCGGGTCATGATGTCAGCGTCTATGAAGCCATGCCCACCGTAGCACGCAAGCTGTTGATGGCCGGAAAGTCCGGTTTGAATATCACCCATTCCGAGTCCTATTCCGCATTCAATGAGCGTTTCGGCGCAGCCAAACAACATCTGCAACCGGCACTTGATGACTTCGGACCATCCGATGTGCGTGACTGGATGGCAGAACTCGGCCAGCAAACCTTTGTGGGAACCTCCGGCCGGGTGTTTCCCGAGGTCATGAAAGCCTCGCCTCTGTTGCGCGCATGGCTGCATCGCCTCGAACAACAGGGCGTCAAACTTCATACCCGCCACCGCTGGACCGGTTTTAACGGCGACCTGCTGACCTTTGAGAACCCAACTGGAACAATCGACGTCCGCTCAGACGCCACATTGCTTTCACTTGGCGGCGCAAGTTGGCCCCGGCTTGGATCCGACGCCGCCTGGCTGCCGACCTTGAGAGACAAAGGCATTGGCATTGCCGACTTCAAACCAGCCAATTGTGGTTTTGATCTTCCGTGGAGCGATGTCTTCCGCAGCCGTTTTGCCGGTGCCGCAATCAAATCCGTGGTGACAAGTTCAGCGGCTGGCAGCTTTCAGGGTGAATTTGTCATCAGCAAACATGGCGTCGAAGGCAGCCTGATCTACGCCCACTCCGCCGTGTTGCGTGACGCGCTGCTGGACACAGGCAAGGCAACCCTGTTTCTCGATCTTGCGCCGGGCAAGACGGAAGAAAAGCTGGCCAGCGACCTCGCCAAAGCCAACTCGAAAGACAGCCTTACCAACAGACTGCGCAAAAAGACCGGTCTTAGCGACGTCAAGATTGCCCTGTTGCGTGAACTCACACCTGAGATCAGCCAGCTGGACCCTGCCGCTGTCGCAGCAAAGATCAAAGGGCTTGCACTTCCGGTAGCCACGACCAGACCAATTGCCGAGGCAATATCGGTCGCTGGCGGCATTGAATGGTCGCAACTGGATGAAAATTACATGCTGCGCCCGTTGCAGGGCATTTTTGCAGCTGGTGAAATGCTGGACTGGGAAGCGCCAACAGGCGGCTATCTGCTGACCGCATGCCTTGCGACAGGCAAAGCGGCAGCCAAAGGCATGCTAGAATTCCTCAAGACGTAAGCCAAAGCCACCTACAGGTTTCAGGCCACCCAGTTTCAGCGGCAATTTCGATCAAAATACAGGCAACCTTGCAACCCAGCATCGTAAAGCGGCATGGGATGCAAAAAACGCATGCCTGCCAATTATACTTATGCATTATTTTTAGGCGAGAAATGTCCTATTATTTAGTCATACCAAACAAAGGAGATGGACATGAAATTCGGCGAAATCGTAAGAAGTTACACAGCAAAGCGTCGCGCAGTTCGCGAACTGAACCAGATGGACGAACGTTCGTTGAACGATATCGGCCTGCGTCGTGAGCAGATCAGCCATGCTGTTTGGGGTCGTTGATCCCTTGGCAGTGTGCGCCAATACGCACATTGAAACTACTGCGCATTAATGGTGGCGGACGCCCAAAAGCCGGCACCATTTGGCTCCCATAGATGAGCCTTTTGACAGGTAACGCACAGTTTAGAGCGGCCTGCCCCAGCCTTCCAAAAAGCACATCACAGAACCCAGCAGCGCAAACCGTGTCTACGGTCACGCGCATCACAGTTTGTGGAAATTAACCCACACGCATTGGTTTGCAGTTGCGATGATTGGCAACAGCACAGATTTGTTCTATGCAAATGCCATGTCAGAAAACGTTTTAAAATTCGAGCGTCGCCCTCAACCAAAACCACCGCGGCAAACCCCGCCGTGGCAAAAACGTTTGCTCGTCATTTTGGCTGTTGTGGCCTTTTTCGCCGCTGCCTTTTTCTATTATTATCTGACAGGCGAACAGAGCGGCACGCTGGGCTGAAGCCCTCTCGGACATCTGCATTCTACATGTCCGGCAACAGTGATCGTCACGCGGGCACGCGACAACATAAAATCATTATTTTTTGAAGATTATGGCGCACCCGACAGGATTCGAACCTGTGACCTTTGGAATCGGAATCCAACACTCTATCCAGCTGAGCTACGGGTGCATCCGTAAGGGCGCTGAATCGCCCTGAACTATGTTGGTTCTTAGACTAGGTTGCGCTTCGCATCAATGCGGAAAATGCAGCGACTTGCATCACTCCACCCTTCAGCATGTATCTGGCCGTCATCGGGCAGGTTGTCGCATGAAACTGGCTAAGCCCGTGACTTCGCCAACAAAACTGCCGACCGCTAAGAAGCGCATCGTTACCAAAATCACAAAATCATCAGGACATTACTATCAGAAATAGAGCAATATCGTTTATTTTTCATTCGTTATTAAACTTGTTCTAATAAAGATAATTCTGTAATTAATTAATATCACTATCGAATCAGAGGAGTCGATGATGGATGGGAATCTCGCATATGTAACTTCAAAGAGTAAAAGCAAGTATGCAGCGTCCCCCGACAAGCCGTCCTATGGGGGGAGTGATGTCGATTATTCCATACTGTCGGAGGCAGTATTATACCGTTTGCGTCGCGCACAGCTCGCTGTAGTTCAGGACTTTAATGACAGCCTGGCATCGATCGGGCTGCGGCCCGCGGATTTCTCGGTCCTTATCGTCGTGGCAAATAACACTGATCTCAAGCAAAGCGA
The DNA here is from genome assembly GCF_023701965.1 of Rhizobium sp. CG4. NCBI lineage: Bacteria > Pseudomonadati > Pseudomonadota > Alphaproteobacteria > Hyphomicrobiales > Rhizobiaceae > Rhizobium > Rhizobium sp. CG4. The sequence continues at coordinate 640,785 of NZ_JABAEG010000001.1, forward strand.
CGTTGCCGAGGCACTCGGCATACAAAGAGCAAACTTCGTTGCAATCATTGACAATTTGGAAGCCAAGGGGCTGCTGGCCCGCAGAAAATCAGACACGGATCGCCGGGTACATTTTTTGGATATGACACCTGATGGCCGCGAAATGCTCAGCAATCTCTCCGAGATCTGGAAACATAATGAGGAAAAGCTCATCAGCCGCCTTGGAGGAGAAAAGGCGCGCAATCAGCTGATCAATCTTCTACGACGCATAAAAGACTAAGGCATCTGCCCTAACGTCACATTACAAACGACACGACTACCGTAGCCGTGTCGTTTCCATTTAGAGCGGACCTCAGCCCCCCTCCTGTGAGGCCCCTCCCCGCTAACCTCATTACATGCCTTCATGCACAGCCCTTGTGCGGTATGGTTAGCAAAAGATGAATACAAAATCCCCTTATGCTGTTTCACCTGCCCGTTTGGGAACATTTGACCAACTTAACGACAGGAAACGACGCATTTTCTTGGCTAAATAACGGTAAAAACGCTCGATTATACGAATTGGCGTAACTTGCAGTTAACTAGACCAACCCTTTCGCGTTGCAGTTTTGTATTTAAAGAGGCAGTAATATAGTTCGAAACGGGCCAATAACCGTTTAAATCCAAAATGATTTTGTGGGGATGAACACCATGCATGCAAAAGGCCAAGGGAGAAACTGGCCGACGATTGCACTCGCGAGATTGCAAGTCGTTAAAGCAGGCATGGAAGAATCGGCCGATGACTTCATCGAACGTGCCACCCCCACACGTGACCACACTGCCCGCCCCTATTACTCCACATCTGCAAACGGCCAAGTCATCGCCGAATGTCACGGCAATCCTGCCTTTGAGCAGACCATTGTCGAGGCCGATGAAATCCATGCTGACGGCATGTCGCTCGTGCTGTTCACCCGCTGGTTCTGCAAACAGCAATTGCCGGAACGTGTCGCCACGACGGATCTTGTTCATGCCGTTGCCAAACGGGCAGAGAAGACGGGAACGCGGTTTTATTTCCTTGGTGCGACGCCACAGGTCAATGACGACGCAGTTGCCAAAATGAAAGAGCTTTATCCTGATCTGATCTTTGCGGGTGCCCGCAATGGCTATTTTACTGCCGATCAGGAAGACGCCGTCATTGAAGAAGTCATCAAATCAGGCACCGACATATTGTGGGTCGGCTTTGGCATTCCGCTTGAGCAGCAATTTGTCAGCCGCAATATCGACAAGCTGAAAGGCGTCGCCGTCATCAAGACCTGTGGCGGCCTGTTCGACTTCCTTGCCGGACGCAACAAACGTGCGCCGCAATGGATGCAGGATATGGGGCTGGAATGGCTTCACCGCATGCTGCAGGAACCCCGTCGTTTGGGCAAACGCTATCTACTGACCAATCCGCTGGCGATCTATGCCCTGCTACAGCACCGTTTTTTTCCCAAGCGCGCAGCAGCTGCCAAAAAACTGCCGCAAACAAAGACCCGGCCAAACCCAAAACCCTACCAGATGAGCCAGCCCAAATAAGGTCTGGCTCTTTTCGTTTCTGGCAAATGTCTGTGACCCTAAGATTTGAAGGGTGACAATTAGACCGGTTTGCAGGCGTTCCGGGCGTTCTTCAATGTTGCCGCATTTCCATGATTGATATAATTTTAATCAATAACTCGGTAAATGAATTTTCTAACGTCCACAGTGGGAAACGACAATGCTCACGACCATTTCGCTTGTTATTTATGTGATCGGCACCGCAATTTCGCTGACCATGACGTATCTGGAAGGTGTGAAAAAGGGCCGCGGATGGGATGTCATGCGCGTCATGGGCCTGACACTCTGCTTTATCTGGCCAGCCCTGATTGTCGTCATGCTTGTGGTCATTAGCGCCTCAGGCCTCAAAATGAAGCTGGCAAGGCACTAACCAAAACCAACTATACCTTGGCAGCCCGCTTCGCCTCTACGAGGCCAAGCTCCTCCAGCGCCGCATCGACAGTCAGGATGCGGCAACCAGCAGCAACCGACCTTTGCACAAGCGATTGCAGACGCTCCCTAGGGCATCCGTAAAATGATGGATTGTCCGAGACGTCATGCGTGAAGAAAATCAGCCAGCCGGGATTTTCAATCGCCGAATTCAGCCAATAATCTGCAGTTTCCAAAAAATGCGGATCAGGACGAAGTTCGACCGCCAGCAGATGGTAGAGATCGGTATTCTCGCGATTGACGCCAGGCAAAATGCCGCGTGATGAACGGAAGCGTCGCTTCAGCGTCGGTTGCGATGGCAAATAAGCCTTTCCAAACGGCACTGAAAAATTGCGTGGCGTTTGACGATGGTCGAAGCTTGAAAGCACTTCGCCATTGCGTGTCAGATCGTTATCCAACTCCTGCTTCGAAAAGCTAATCAGTTTGCGGTGAGAATATGTGTGGCAGGCAAGCTCATGCCCGCGCGCGGCAAGTTCTCTGCAGTCGGCAGTGGTTGCCATCTGCTCGCCATTGTCGACCGTATCGATAAAACTGGCCGAGATATAAAACGTACCCTTCCCGCCGGCATCTTCCAGGATCTGCGCACCAGCCCTGCTTGCCGTCTGCGGAATATCGTCAAACGTAAAGGACACGATTGGTGTACGAGTCTGCACATCCACGCGCTTTGTCGGAATATGCCGGACAAGACGGTTGGAAATTCTCTCAAACAGCGTTCCCTTGCTAGACATGGGTTATGTGCCTTTCCGGATAACGTTGTTTCGAAGAAACCGAAGCAACATTTGCCTCACAGAGTTGGTCATGAGCCTGGTGATGCATACAATAGATTGCAATCAACATTGAAGACCAGATGGGACCAGTCCCAGTGAAAAAATTGCTTTCAAGGCAAGCAGAGAGCAGAGCGAAGATCCACATACGGGCAAATAGCCGGTTCAAATCCGGCGCGGCACCGTTCTGGATAGACTTGGTAAGATCGCGTGCCGGCAGGATAACCAGCCAGATGCAGGTAAGAACGAAAGCAGGCAGACCGCCATTCAGCAGGCTTTCAATGTAACCGTTATGGGCGTGCGCTGCGCCAACCGCCCATGTCTCATGAACTGCAAATTGGTCGAGCAAGGCGGTGGTGTTCCAGAAAGACTGGAACCCCTGCCCGAAAATCGGTGAATGGAAAAAGGTGACGAATGACAGTTCCCAGATATCCGTACGTCCGGTGAATGTCGCGTCGACACCCAGGCTCTCAACCACATCGCGAATTGAACTGGAGAAGGTAGAGCCCACCGCAAACAGGTTCAAAAGACCGATCAGGCCACCCACTACCAAGAGAACCTGGCGCGGGTGCCGTTCCAGCCACCAGGACAACATCAGCGTAACAGGCAAAAGCATGGCGGCTGTTTTACCATTCGTCTTCATCAGAAAAACGAAGGCCAGCAACGTGATGATCGTTCCCTTCCATTTGGACCAGGAACCGCGCAGGTAAAGCCCAAAAAACACCAGCATGATCATGGCTGGTGCAGCGGCATTTTTGTGGTTGAACACACCACGCCAGTCCCCGGCAAGCGCCGGTTCTGACAGGTCATAGGCCTGATGAATGGACCGTGCCGGCAGAAAGATGACACCTGCATAACACACCGGCAGCAACACACTGGACGCTATGGCCAGCAAACGCGCAAACTGCTGGCGATCAGACGGAAGTACCGCAATGATGCTGGTGATGAGACACAACAGGCCGGTAAAAACCAGGCGTTGGATGGCCGTGCCGGGCTGGCTGCCCAGCACGGACGCAATCAACATCCAGCCAAATAAGAGAAATATCGGCAAGCGCGGTTTCAGCAAAAGGCCAAGAAGCTGGTAGTGCACTGCAAACAGCAAAAGCACGCCGGTAATAGCAAGGCCAACAAGCTGGTTCAGCGCATTGGAACCACCAGAAGCAGTCGCAAGATTTTCAAATGGTCGAACGGAGATCCACAAGTACAGAAACACGGCCACGAACAAAAATCCGACAAGCCACCTCGGTCGCTCGGAGACGTCATCCGACATAGAAACATCATCCATGTCAGTTAAACGTGCCATAAGGTCCTGCTTTGGTGACGTTAATGTTCATAAAGCCGTTTTCAATTTGCCTGATCTTGCCAACTACTGGGCTATCGACCTGAAATACAGAATCATTTTCTCAGAGATACGATACATAAGCCCCAGTAACCATAAAAACATGAAGCTCTTTAACTCTCTCTTACCGTCAGGCAGTTAAGGTCAGAAGTCAAAACTCAATTCGGGTCTGGCAGGGCGTTGTCGCGTGACTGAAGCCATATATCCGGATGTGCGGCACGCAAGCCGGAAAACAGGAGCAGGACGTGAATACGTCAAACTATAATTTCCGACGTTTGCTGCAAATGGCCCTGTCTTACTCGGCGTCCGGTGGCGCACTACTAATGTCGAGCGCTGCCCAGCTTTTGACATTCGCCCTGCTCGCCCGCCATCTCGGCGTAGAACAGTTTGCGCTGTTTGCCTCGATTACCGCCGTCACCAATCTTGGTGTACAAATCTGCGGCATCGGTTCCAACGAAACACTGATCCGCCGTGTGGCGCAGGATCGCTCGTCCTATCCGATGATGCTCGGTCATGCCTACATTCTCAGCGCTGCATCCGGCGGCCTGTTGTTTCTGATTGGCATGATAACCATACCGGTGTTTTTCCCGACGTCACCGCTGCTGGTCGATACGCTGATCACCGCCGCATTGATCCTGTTCACCAACCTCATTCTGTTGAAGGTGGTGTCGTTATCGACGCAAAGCTTTATTGCCCATTCGGAATTTGCCTCGGCAAACAAGCTCGAAGTGCTGTTTGCGATAACCCGGACGATTGCTGCGGTTGGCGCATGTCTGGTTTTCAATGTCACGACCGTGGAAGGCTGGGCACTGTGGAACTTTGCGGCTCACGCCATCACAGCCGTCATCTGCCTCAAGACCACCAAAAGGCTGGGCGCGCCGCTGTTTACGATCGTGCGTGAAGAAATCCGTATCGGCATCCTGTTCTCGACCCAGTTTTTCTTCAAGGCTGTGCGCGGTAATGCCGACATCCTGATACTCGGCGCGTTGGCCAGTGCAGAAACTCTCGGCAGCTATTCGATTGCACGTCGTATTCTGGACAGCTCCTACCTTTCTGTAGAAGCGCTCAATCGCCTGATCTATCCGGGCTCCGCGTCGCTTGCCATGCAGGGCATGGGCAAGACCATTGAACGCGCCAAGGGTATTTTGAAAGCAGCACTGGTTATCGCTATCGGCAGCGCCGGTGTCATCACCATTTTTGCGCCACTGCTGCCGCTGTTGTTCGGCCAGGAATATGTGTCCCTGCCAACCCTCACCCGCATTCTCTGCTGGGCGGTGTTGCCTATGGCGGTTGCAGCCACTGCGCTCGAGGCATTGGGGGCTTCGGGACACCAGAATATCCGCGCAAAAATCTGGAACAGCGGCAACCTCATCGGTTCGCTGCTTGTGGCGCTGACGACCTGGGCCTTCGGTATCTATGGAACGCTTGGCAGCTATTTCATCGTCGAAATCGGCATTGCCTTGGCCGTATGGATGGCTCTGCTCAGCCTGCGCAATTCTCCCTCGCCTGCACAGGTAAGCGCCTGAACCGGCTTATGATTGCGATTTTGCCTTATAGGGCGACAGCGTAATACCGATGCTGGCAAGCACACGGCCGACCGAAAGCAAAACCGGGTGTGTGGCAACCAGCGGCTGACCGGTTTTTGCAAACACCGAGACGGCACGCACGAGCGACAGTCCAAGGCTTATGACATTCTTGGCCTGCAGCATCACCGCTCCCTGCAGGCCGGGCCTGCGGGCACGATCAATCGAATAGTTGATGATGCCGGTACGCAATGAGCGTGTCATGATCCATTTGGGTTCCATACGCTCAACCGGCACGAACTCGGTGATGATGGCTTCCGCACTCCAGCCAAAACGCAAGCCGGAGCGTTTGCTGCGTGTGAAGAAATCCATGTCGCCGCCACCGAGAAAGTTGAACTGTACGTCAAATTGCGGCTTTTCCAGTCTCTCGAAAACCCGTTTGGACAGCAGGCAATTTCCAGAGCCGTAGATCATATCGACAGGGCCGGTTTTTGCCTCGATCGAACCAAATAGCGGATGTAGCTCCACCCCCTTGGAAGCGGGCTTGTCAAAGGCGCGTATGACTGGACCGCCGACTATGTCGACACCAAGCGTTTCAGCCGTGCGCACCATATTGGCGAGCCAAATGGGCGATGCGATCTCGTCATCATCGATCATCAAAAAGTAAGATGCAGAGGGATAAAGGCTGCGCGCTTTGGCAAAGGCCGAGTTGATGGCATAACAATTGCCCTGCTGCGGTTCAACAAATGCCTGCCCCAACATGCCTGTATCAGTAAGAAAGCTCTGCGTGACCGCCAGAGCCTCTTGACCGACGCCATCATTGTCAATGACCACGATGGCAAAGGAAAAATCGACCTGTTGTGTGGCGAGCGACGCCAGCGTCTTTTTCAAACCGTCCGGCCGGCGAAAACTTGGAATACAGACAACGGCGTGAGGAGCCTGAGTGGTCATAAAATCTAACTCCTACAGTCCAGCGAGCGCAGCAGCCGAAAACAGCAATGCGCGCTTGGCCTGTCTTGGCCGGTGAATTAAAGTATCGCTTAATGCCATGAATGCTTTCCCATATCGGTGCGCACGTATGTCTTGGGCAATCGTATAAGCATTCATATGCCCTTCCGCCTTCTGCCGCAGGGCTTTTACCCGCTCGGACGGCAGACCTGCCAGAATGGACGGGTCATTAAAAATCGCGTCAATGACAGGAATACAATCGGCAAACTCCAGCGTCTTGGACATCATCACGCTTGAGGTGTGGACACGGTAATCGAGCACATGCGCACCTTCGACATAGCGGAACGGGCCTTTGGCCGCCAGCAGGCACCAGCCATGCCAATCTTCGCCGTAGCGCAAGGTTTCGTCAAAACCGCCAACCGCACGAAACACTGCCGTCTTGACCAGCATGATGCCGCCATTGACAATAAAATTGCCGCCAACCAGATTTTCCAGAATGTGACCTGAAGGCTTGCTGCGTTTGCGGATCAGATTGCGCCTACCGATTTTTTCGCCCTGCTCATTTATCCGCTCATAGTCGCCATAGATGGCAACGTCGTCAGCGCCGTCTGCACCTGCAAGCAAGGTGGCAAAAACTCCCTCACGCAACCGGTCATCGGCATCGAGAAACATTGTCCATTCACCCGAGGCTTTTGAAAGACCGAAATTGCGAACCGCCGACACGCCCTTTCGCCCGGAAGGTCTGGTCAGCACCGTGACGCGCGGGTCTGTAATTGCCTTAACAACTGCAGCCGTTCCATCCGTCGAACCATCATCGACTACGATCACTTCCCCGGCCAGCGGACCTTGCGCCAGCACGCTGTTGATGGCTTCGCCGATAAAGGCTTCACCATTGCGAACAGGAATGACGACGGAAACGGACATGGGTGATTTCTGGCCAAATAATAAAACTGGCGGCAGCATGCGCAGAGGGAAGTTACTACGGCATTAAATGAAAAACTGCCGATATATCATGCCAAACAGGGCGTTAACTTCATTTCACAAGAAAACCCTCCGGTAAACAATAGTCTGTTATTATCCGTCCCATCAAAAGACAAAGCGGAGCAGGTGCCGAGAATGTTTGGCAGAAGAGATTTTTTGCGCACAGCAACAGCGGCAGGTCTGTCACTGACAGCGGCTGGTTCATCCTTCGCCAAATCGACCAAGACCGACAGTAAACTTATCCCCTATGGGGCTGCCGTCTATCTGCCGGACATGCAGGCGGATTCACGGGTTGGCGAAGCCGTCCTGCAATATTGCTCACGCATCACGCCCGTCAATGAAATGAAGTGGGACGCCATGCGTCCCTCCCCTGACGCGTATGATTTTACCGCGGTGGATGCGATTGCCGATTTCGCCCGCCAGAACAAGCTGACCATGCATGGACATCCGCTGGTGTGGTATGCAGCGCTGCCAAGCTGGATATCGTCAGTCAGTGGTGCAGCCGCCGTTGAAAAGCTGATGGAAGATCACATCAACACTACTGTCGCCCGTTATAAGGACGTGACACGAAGCTGGGATGTTGTGAACGAACCAATCCCCGACGCCGCAGATGGCCCAAAAGCCCGTCGTGATGGCTTCTGGTTCGAGAACCTTGGCAACGACCATATCGCCAAGGCGTTTCGTTATGCCCATGCGGCAGACCCAACAGCACAACTTGTCCTCAACGAATACGACATTGAATTTTCGATCCGCAACTCACCCAATAAGCGCGCGGCCTTCCGCGATCTCGTACTGGAACTGCTGGATCAGGACGTACCGATCCATGCAATCGGTTTGCAGGGTCATCTGCGTGGCGGCTGGCCAATTGCCAAACAGGAACTGGCCGCCTTTGTCAGCGAAATGCGCGGACATGGCCTTAAGGTTCTGGTGACTGAGCTTGATGTGATGGACCATAAACTGCCGGAACCGGCAGAGGAACGCGACGCAATTATTTCAGCACAGGTCAAGGACTTCCTTGAGGCCGCATCGGAAGGCGGCCCTCTCGATTCCATCACCACCTGGGGCATTTCCGACCAGTACAGCTGGATACGGTGGGCCTATCCGCGCAAGGACGGCACGGTCAATCGACCATTGCCGCTGGACTGGAGTTTCCAGCCGAAATCCATGTTGTCCGTTATCAACGAATTCCGTAATCGCGGTGCATAATCCATGAGTGCTGATCTGCCGCCCGTCCAAACTGCCCTTCAAATCAATATGCATCCATTTGATGCGCAGCATGTCATCCACACATTGCCGCATCAGATCCGGGTATGGGAAAATCAGGTCGACCGCATTTTGCTGACGGTTGATACCGGACAGGTCAATGCTGGCCGCTACAAGGGACAGGGCTTTGACGCGGCCAAGGCACGGTTATTTGCATTTCTGGAAAGCCTGAGGATCAAGCATCCCAAACTGCATATCGACACGGTCGACTATGGCACAGAAGCACACCGAAAACTCGGGCAACTGTTCTTTTCCAGGGCTCCGCATTATCCCGATAAGGCATTCGATGGCGGCCCTTTCTATGTGTATTTTTATGGGCTCATGCGCGCCAACGCCCGTTACGTGCTGCACATGGACAGCGACATGCTGTTTGGCGGCGCCAGCCAAACATGGATAAGCGAAGCCATCGCCCAGCTTGAAGCACAACCAAACGTATTGGTCGTGTGCCCCTTCTCCGGCCCACCGAAAGATGGTGGCGACATGAGCCTTTCACTGCATGTTGGGATGCCCGGGGTAAAGCACATTCTTCGTGCAGAAAAACTGCAGCTGGACAGTCCCGCCTGGCGTTTCCCGACTGTCAGCACGCGCATTTTCATGATCGACATGCAACGGTTTGCTGACCGCATCGGCTCGCTGGACCTGCTGCGCCCCGACCTCAAGCGCCGCATACGCTCCTATGCCTTTAACCAGAAGCCGATTTCCATGCCGGCAGAAGAAGCCCTGAGCACCAATATGATTGCCAGGGATCTCTATCGGTTGGACTATATGGGAACCGGCCAGGGTATGTACTCACTGCACCCACCCTATCGCTCGCCGCAGTTTTACGCGGCCTTGCCATCACTGATCAAACGCATTGAAGCGGGCGATATCCCGGAAAGCCAGCGCGGAGATTTCGACATCAATTCGTCGATGGTCGACTGGAGTTCGGCAATTGCCGCCAAAAGCCGTTCCAAACGCTATCTCAAGGCGCTCAAGCACCTGATCTCCGCCAATATGGAACGATTTTCGCGAAAATAATCAGGCGCGCGTGGCAGAAGCTGGGGCAAATCCGTAACTGCCGCGCAGATAACGCCACGCACCAAACGTCAATGCCAGGCCAATTCCGAGGAACAGTCCGGCAAAACCACCCAAGATCATCAGCGTCATTTTACCGGGAGGCCAGCTGCGGAAGTTTGGCGCAACCGCACGGGAAATAACCCGGACGTTGGTGGAGTTGATGGCCTGCTGTTCGGCAATCTGGCGCGATCGCGTCAGATAGGTTTCATAAATTGCAGCAACGGTTCTTGCATCGCGTTCAAGATCACGCAGTTTCACCTGCGCATCATTGTCGGTAAACACATTGGCACGTTCGGCAACAGCCTTCTGGCGCAATGCATCCAGTGAAGACCGTGATTCAGCAACGCTGGTTTTGACGGTTTCGAGAATACGCTGCGCTTCCTGCGTAAACCCCTGTTCCAGCATCGCCTTTTCTGCATTCGCAGTCGCAAGGCGTGGATGGCGGCTGCCATAGGTCATGGTCATCGCGCCGATCTGCTGCTGTAAGATGCTGTATTGCTCGCGGATCGTGTTCATCGTCTCGCTGTCAAAAATGGCAGAACTCGCCACACGCTGTTGCGAAATGGCCTGCTCCATCTGCTTCAGTCGCGATTCTTCCTGAATAAGCCGCTGTTGCGCAGAAAGTACCTGTGCATTCAGTTCACCAGACAACTGGTTACTGACCAGTTCACCATTATTGACCTGCAAGCCGTTCTGCCGCTTGAACTCCTCGACCTTCTTTTCCGCTTCCGTCACATTGACGCGCAATTCCTCAAGGCGGGTGTTCAGGTCATCGGCGACACGACGACTGCCTTCAGACGTTGTCTGGAACAGTTCATTCTCAAACGCATTGATGATGGCGTTGGAAAGCGTCACCGACTTTTCGGGGTTTGCTGACCAGACAGCCACCGTCACGACAAACGAACGTGGGTCGCGTTCGGCGACCACCCGGTCGCCCAATGCACGCAATGCTCCAATGCTGTTGTCGCCTTCTTCCGGCGGACGGGACAGCAACATTTTGAAGCGTTCAATCGGGGTAGGGTTGATAAATTCCGGGTCTTTGTCCAGCTTGAGTTCGCTCACAACCTGCGACAGCACGTTGCGGGATGTCAGGGTTCGCAGCTTGCTTTCGACTTCAAGGATTTGTGTATCGCGCTGCGGGCTGACCGAAAACACACCATCATTGATCACGTTGAGGTTGGATGGGTTAACGATGATATCGGTGTAGGCGGTGTAACGCTGTGGTGTCATTGCCGAATAGGCAAGCGCTGCACCAACACAAGCGATGATCGCCAGAATGATCCATATGATGCCGTCCCGCAGCCACGACAGAATATCACCGATACCAATGCGATCGATGAAGTTGATGCCGGGGAAATAACCGGCAAATGCAGATTGTTGCGGACGGATAACGTAAGGTTGTTGCGGCTCCGGCCTTAGTGCGGACCGTTCAGATTCCGTATATGACGGCTTATCGGATTCGACATTCAGATAGGCGTCAAGCAGCGATCCCTGCGGCCGCGGAGCTTCTTCCATGGGCGAGTGAGCCTGTTTGTCTTTCGCTTTTCCAAGCTTGTACATCCGCTCTTCCAACACACTCCATGATCAACACTCAGCCGTCCCACAAATGGACAGGCAAAGCTTACGCACCAACGATTTGGCAAAATTGCGCAAAACCGCACACGTCATTTCTAGGTCATCATCATGAATATTGAGTTACTTTAGTTAAAACTTGAAAGGCTGGCTTTTAGCAACGACCAAACATTTTGTTGCTCTTGCAAAGCAGATGGGCCAGAAAATGTGGTAATGTGCGCCAACATGGATGCTGGAACCTAACCGGGTTTAATTCATTTAAAAATCTGGACAAAATTCAATTTAGCTGCGTCGCAGCGCAAATGTGGAACGAGGGATTATGAGCCTGAAATTCGGAACGAGTGGTCTTCGCGGCCTCTCAGTCGACCTCGAAGGCAGCGCTTCTGCCGTTTACGCAACTGCCTTTGCAAAACACCTGATTGCTGCTGGTCTTGCCAAAACAGGGTCACCCATATTGATCGGGCGCGACTTTCGTGCGTCCAGCCCTTCCATCGCAGAAACCTGCATTGGCGCGTTGACGCGCGCGGGTTTCAAGCCGATTGACTGCGGCACAGTGCCGACCCCGGCTTTGGCGCTTCACGCCATGTCGCTTGATGCGCCAGCCTTGATGATCACAGGCTCCCATATTCCGGCTGACCGTAACGGCATCAAATTTTATCGCCCGGATGGCGAGATCGACAAGCAGGATGAGACCGCTATTGCTGCGCAAGCCGAAAAGGTGGAGCAGGAACTCCGCGATCTGACGCCCGGAACGGCAGAAGACCAATCGGCCAAGACGGCAAAGCTGTTCTATGACCGCAACATCGCTCTGCTCCCTGAAAACGCGCTCGCAGGTCTGAAGATCGGCGTCTATCAGCACAGCACGGTCGCTCGGGATTTGTTTGTCGACGTTCTCAGCCATTATGGTGCCGACGTAGTAGCTCTCGGACGCTCTGAGACATTCATTCCCGTCGACACGGAAGCAGTTTCTGACGAGACGTTAAAACTCCTGAAAAAATGGGCCTACCAGCAAACGCTCGATGCCATTGTTTCCGCCGACGGTGATGGCGACCGCCCTCTGCTCGCCGATGAAAACGGCACGCCTTTGCGTGGCGACCTGATTGGCCTCATCACTGCTGGTTTCCTCGGTGCCAAAGCTGTCGTCACCCCGGTCACGTCCAACTCCGGTATCGAAGCGAGCGGTGACTTCGATGTTGTCCGCACCAAGGTGGGCTCGCCCTTCGTCATTGCAGGCATGAACGACGCACTAGCGGCGGGCAAGGATGCAGTCATGGGCTTTGAAGCCAATGGCGGCCTGCTGACGGCCTCGACCTTCACCATCAACGGATACAGCCTTTCACCGCTGCCAACCCGTGACAGTTTCCTGCCGATCCTCGCCGTTCTGTCGCTTGCCGCTGAGCGCAAACAAACACTCTCGGCACTGGCAGAAACATATAATCTGCCCGTTGCAGCAGCCGATAGGCTGGAGAATTTTGCCCAGGAAAAAAGTGCTGCCCTAATGGCGCATTTGCGTGCCTCCGGGGACAATCTGGCTGGTTTTCTTGCATCAGTCGGCAAGGTACAGTCCACCAGTGACATAGATGGACTTCGTGTTACCCTGACCGACGGAAGCACCATTCACTTCCGCCCATCCGGAAACGCGCCAGAGATGCGCTGCTACGTGGAAGCCGCCAACGAGCAGGACGCTGAAACGCTGTTGAAAAAGGGCTTGAACCTCATCCGTAATTTCGGCTGAGGTCACCCTGCGAAATTGCCGCATCCCCTGTTTCACTGTTGCGCTTGCGTTTTGTTAGCGCAATAAGTGCGGCAACCAACAAGGGATGACGGTCTTGAGCGATGAAACCATCACGCTGTATCAGGCGATTGGCGGCGACGAGACCGTCCGCGCGCTGACGAAACGGTTTTACGAATTGATGGATACCATGCCGGAAGCGGCCCGCTGCCGTGCCATCCATCCACGTGATTTGTCCAAAAGTGAAAGCAAGTTTTACGACTACCTGACCGGCTATCTTGGCGGACCACCGGTCTATGTCGAAAAATATGGCCACCCGATGCTGCGCCGTCGCCATTTCGTGGCACCGATTGGTCCGGCCGAACGGGATGAGTGGCTGCTGTGCTTCCGGCTTGCTATGGAAGAGACCATCGCTAACTCCAAATTGCGCGACATCATCTGGCGGCCGGTCGAACAGCTCGCTCTGCATATGCAAAATCAGGAAGAAAATCCATCATGACCGCACATGACCGATTGCGCCCCGTGGCACTTTTCCTCGGTGGTATTCTTGGTGCTGCCGGTGTCGCCTTGGCGGCAGCGGCCACCCATACCGGCGAAACCTATATGCTGGGCAATGCGTCAGCGATGAGCCTTGCTCATGCGCCTGTCCTCGTTGCACTGTTCATCGGATGGAATACTGTCAGAACAGCAATGCCCGCCAGCCTTTTATTGGGCCTGGGAACGCTGATCTTCGTTGGCGATCTAGTATCACGCCACTTCTCAGGAAGCAGCCTTTTCCCGATGGCGGCGCCATCAGGGGGCCTTGGCATGATCGGTGGATGGCTGGTTCTCGCCGCGGGTGCTTTCTTCAAGGTCAGAACCTGAGCCAGGAAAGCACTCCGATATTGCAAGAGTAACGTTCTACCGCTTGTACCAGCGAAACTTCAGAATATTACCGCCATTTTCCGCATCCGCGCCGAGATCGGCCGGAATGTCACCGCCGGGATGGCGTGCCCTCAAATAGGGAAAGAGCAATATGTTGGTCTTTTCCCGTGCGGCGCGGGAGCGTCTCTCACGCTCGCCGATAATTTCATGCATATCAGGTAGAAACCCTTCGCCATTGCTGGCTGCGATCTTGTGCAGATCGGCAAGGTCGTCGTTCAAAGATAATGAACTGTCACTGTGCTCTTCGCTCATTGCTGGTATTCCGCTCATTCATCGTCTGCAGCGCCCGCTCCAGACTGGATTTGCTACCGTTGCGCAGCGGAATAAACGTCTTGCCGAATTTCTTGCAGCCCGACTTCACCCGCAGACACGCATCATGACTAATACAGTCGATGGGGCAGAAAACGCAGTCGACAGAGGGAAGCAGTGTATCGATACGCGAGACGGCCTCACGTAACCCGCCATCGTGATGGATCAGTTCAGCATCGAAGTTGCTGGCAATCTGGCGAAGATGTGCAACCTGGCAGTCGCGGCCGCCAACATAAAGAAAGCTTTTCGGGCCGGCAGCGACCTGTTCATTGGCGGAAACTACAGATTGAGACTGACTTGCAGCAGACTTGCCACCACGTTCAGCTTTCTTCTTGTCTTTCCGCGCCATGCCTCACCTTTATGTTGTTTAACACACCCTGAATCGTCGGGGTTGCCGGCACCATAATAAAGGTGAGTTTTCGAGTAAAGTATAAAGTTGATGATTTACGTCATGATTTTTCACCTGACGCATTTTTCAACCGTAAATATATATCGTATCACGCGCTCAATGGCTTGATGTTGAGGCCGCCGACGAACAACTGTTCGAGATAACGCGCCGCATCTTCAAAGCGCCCCTCCCCGTCATTTTCCTTGCCGAGCACGGCACGCACCTGCACGTCAAAGTCGGCATAATGCTGGGTTGTCGACCATATCGAGAAAATCAGGTGGTAAGGATCACACTTGGTCATCAGCCCCGCCTTGATCCACACACGAATGACCTCGGCCTTTTCATCGACCAGTTCTTTCAGCGGGCCCTTCAATTCATCTTCAATATGCGGTGCGCCTTGCAGGATTTCATTGGCAAACAGTCGGCTTTCGCGCGGAAAGTCCCGTGCCATTTCCAACTTGCGACGAATATAAGACCGGATTTCCGTTTCAGGATTACCGTCCGCATTAAACGCCCGCAGCGGATCCAGCCATGTGTCGAGCCCCTTTTCGATCAGGCCGCGATGCATCGCTTCCTTGGTGAAAAAATAATAGAGAAGATTGGGTTTGAACATTCCCGCCACTTCGGCAATCTGGTCTATTGTGGTGCCGCGGAAACCATGAACGGAAAATACATCCAGTGCCGCTTCCAGAATTGCTTCCTGTTTCTCTTCCTGAATACGGGTGCGTTTTTGGGTTTTTGCGGCACGTGGAATGGCCATGGGCTTCCTGTTTCTTTTAAATGCAATTGCCAACCAGCAATGACTAGAAAATTGGCACGGTCTATAGTTTAGGCATTATTTGCGGATTTTACCATTGAAATTCACGACGCAGGGTAAATCAGCAGATCGAAAATTCACAATGTTTACCAAGCGGTCAATTTATCAAACATCGCTGGCAACGGGCAATCCGCGAAAAAGAATTGTGAAAAATCAGGAATGGCATGCCCCTTGCGTCAGTAATATCAAACAGGTGAGGAAAAGATAAGAATGGTGGCAGCACCGGGACAAAATATGCGGATCAATGCCGACAGGCTTTGGGATGCATTGGAAGACATGGCGAAGATCGGCCCTGGCATTGCTGGCGGCAACAATCGCCAGACATTGACGGATGAAGATGGCGAAGGTCGCCACCTGTTTAAATCATGGTGCGAAGCTGCCGGCATGACGGTTGGCGTCGACCAGATGGGCAGCATGTTTGCCACCCGCCCCGGCTCCGATCCGGATGCCCTGCCGGTCTATATCGGCAGTCACCTCGACACCCAGCCGACAGGTGGCAAATATGACGGTGTTCTCGGCGTATTGGCGGGGCTTGAGGTTGTGCGCAGCCTCAATGATCTGAACATCAGAACCAAACATCCGGTTGTTGTTACCAACTGGGCCAATGAGGAAGGCGCGCGCTTCGCCCCAGCCATGCTGGCGTCAGGCGTATTTGCTGGCGTGCATTCGCTTGACTACGCCTATGGTCGAAAGGACCCGGACGGTAAAACCTACGGCGATGAGCTGAAACGTATCGGCTGGCTTGGCGAGGAAGAGGTCGGTGCACGCAAGATGCACGCCTATTTCGAATACCACATTGAACAGGGACCCATTCTGGAGGCCGAAAACCGGCAGATTGGCGTGGTCACCCATGGCCAGGGCCTGTGGTGGCTGGAAGTGACGTTGACAGGCAAAGAAGCCCACACCGGCTCGACGCCGATGGATATGCGCGTTAATGCCGGGCTGGCAATGGGACGCATTCTGGAAATGGTTCAGGGCGTTGCAATGGACCATCAACCCGGTGCAGTCGGCGGGGTTGGCCAGGTCTTTTTCTCCCCGAACTCCCGTAACGTCCTGCCAGGCAAAGTCGTATTTACCATCGACATCCGCACACCGGATCAGGCAAAACTTGACAGCATGCGCGCGCATATCGAAGCCGCAGCACCAAAAATCGCCGCCGATCTTGGCGTTGGTTGCTCTATCGAGGCCATTGGCCACTTCGACCCTGTAACCTTTGACCCAACTCTGGTGAACTGCGTGCGTAATGCGGCGGAACACCTCGGCTACAGCCACATGGATATCATTTCCGGCGCCGGTCACGACGCCTGCTGGACCGCCAAAGTCGCGCCAACCACCATGATCATGTGCCCCTGCGTTGATGGGCTGTCCCACAATGAAGCCGAAGCCATCTCGAAAGAATGGGCTGCGGCCGGTGCGGATGTCCTGCTGCATGCAGTGTTAGAAACAGCGGAGATTGCAGAATGACCACAGTCATCAAGGGTGGCACCATCGTCACAGCCGATCTCAGCTACCGGTCCGATGTGAAGATCGACGACGGCAAGATTATTGAAATCGGCACCGACCTCTCCGGCGACGTGGTGCTGGACGCCTCCGATTGCTACGTGATGCCGGGCGGTATCGACCCGCATGTCCATCTCGAAATGCCCTTCATGGGCACCTATTCGGCGGATGATTTTGAAAGCGGCACAAGAGCGGCTCTGGCAGGCGGCACCACCATGGTGGTCGATTTTTGCCTGCCTGAACCCGGCCAGTCACTGTTGGATGCTTTGCAGCGCTGGGACAACAAGACGACCCGCGCCAATTGCGATTATTCCTTCCACATGGCGATTACCTGGTGGGGCGAACAGGTCTTCAACGAAATGAAGACCATCGTTCAGGACAAGGGCATCAACAGCTTCAAACACTTCATGGCCTACAAAGGCGCATTGATGGTCAATGATGACGAGATGTTTGCCTCCTTCCAGCGATGCGCTGAACTGGGCGCCCTGCCCTTCGTCCATGCTGAAAACGGCGACATCGTTGCCCAGATGCAGGAAAAATTGATTGCCGAAGGCAATTCCGGACCGGAAGCCCATGCCTATTCCCGACCGCCCGAGGTTGAAGGTGAGGCCACCAACCGCGCCATCGTCATCGCGGACATGGCAGGTTCGCCTGTCTATATCGTGCACACCTCCTGTGAACAAAGCCATGAAGCGATCCGGCGCGCGCGCCAGAAGGGGATGCGTGCCTACGGTGAACCGCTGATCCAGCACTTGGTTCTGGATGAAAGCGAATATTTCGACAAGGACTGGGATCATGCCGCCCGTCGCGTCATGTCACCACCATTCCGAAACAAACAACATCAGGATAGCCTGTGGGCTGGCCTGTCCAGCGGCTCACTGTCGTGTGTTGCGACCGACCACTGCGCCTTCACGACAGAGCAGAAACGCAATGGCATAGGTGATTTTCGCAAGATACCAAACGGCACCGGCGGCCTTGAAGACCGCATGCCACTTTTATGGACCCACGGCGTAACGACTGGACGCCTGACCATGAATGAATTTGTGGCAGTGACCTCCACCAATATCGCCAAGATCCTCAACATCTACCCGCGCAAGGGCGCTATTCTGGTTGGCGCCGATGCCGATATCGTTGTCTGGGACCCCAAACGGGAAAAGACCATCTCGGCTGCTCAACAACAATCCGCCATCGACTACAATGTGTTCGAGGGCCGGAAGGTCAAAGGCCTGCCCCGCTTCACCCTGACAAGAGGTGTTGTTTCTATTGAAGAAAACACCATCAAGAACCGTGAGGGACATGGCAAATTTATCGCCCGCGATCCGTTCACAGCAACGGGCAAGGCGCTCTCGACATGGAAAGAACTGACCGCACCACGCAAGGTGGAACGATCAGGCATTCCGGCAAGTGGAGTGTAACATGAGCGACGATACAACACGCGAAATCATTATCTCCGCTGCAATTCTTCTCAACGAAAAGCAGGAAATGCTCGTGGTGCG
Organism: Rhizobium sp. CG4; assembly: GCF_023701965.1. Classification (NCBI taxonomy): domain Bacteria; kingdom Pseudomonadati; phylum Pseudomonadota; class Alphaproteobacteria; order Hyphomicrobiales; family Rhizobiaceae; genus Rhizobium; species Rhizobium sp. CG4. The sequence goes on from NZ_JABAEG010000001.1 coordinate 659,374, forward strand.
CAAACGCGGCACCGGCCAGTTCATGCAGCCCGGCGGCAAGATCGACGCCGGCGAAACGCCCGGTCAGGCGCTGTGCCGCGAACTGTCAGAGGAGATTTCTCTCGATCTCGACGAAAGCGCCTTCTCCTATCAGGGCGTCTACCGGGAAATGGCAGCCAACGAACCGGGCGCCACCGTTGTTGCCCATGCCTTTGTCGCCATGCTCAACCAAGACGTCACCCCGCAGGCAGAAATCGAAGATGTCCGCTGGCTTCCCATTCACGGGCAAAGCCCGCTGCCTCTAGCGAAACTGACAGAGTTCCACATGTTGCCGCTCGCCAGAAAGGCGCTTGGCAGCAACACACCGTAATAAGCAGGACAGTCCGCAAACACGTCAAAACGCAAATTTCACAACAGGTTGGATCAGTCATGGCCAGAATTCTGATGTTGATTGCATTGTCTTTATTGTCTGCCACCACAGCCACGAGCGCCACCTTCCTGGATGGCGCTTATGGCGAAAAGGAAGGCTGCCGCTATTCCAAAACCGGGGAATCCAGCGGAGCCGATATCTTCTTCCTGCTGAATGACGACGGCATCACCACCTCGACCGCCTATTGCGCGTTTTCAGGCACAGCCGAGAAGACCTCGTCCGGTTTCCGCATTGAAACCCAATGCGAAAGCGAGGGTGAACAGGGCGACAAGGAAATGGTCGATCTGACCAAAAGCACCAAGGGTTACACGATCCGTTTTAAGGATGGCACAAGCTGGGGACCGCTTCCGAAATGCCGATGACAGTACCTTCTTCATACTCCGTTGTTTCCGCCCAAAACCTCGGCCTCACCTTTGAAACGGGTGATGGTCCGGTGCACGCTCTCTCCAACGTCAATCTGGAGGTCAAGAAAGGAGATTTTGTCTCCTTCATTGGCCCATCCGGTTGTGGCAAGACGACATTTTTGCGAGTGATCGCCGATCTGGAAAAACACACCTCTGGCGATATCGCCGTCAATGGCACGACACCGGAAAATGCCCGCAAGGATCGCTCCTACGGCTATGTATTTCAGGCCGCCGCCCTTTACCCCTGGCGCAGCATCGAAAAAAACATTGCCTTGCCGCTGGAAATCATGGGCTACACCAAGGCCGAGCAGCAGAGCCGCATTGAGCGCACGCTGAACCTCGTCAACCTCAATGGCTTTGGCAAAAAATATCCATGGCAGCTTTCCGGCGGCATGCAGCAACGCGCATCGATCGCCCGCGCATTGGCCTTCGACGCAGACCTTCTGCTGATGGACGAACCATTTGGCGCGTTGGATGAAATCGTACGCGACCACCTCAACGAACAGCTTTTGAAGCTTTGGGACAGCACAGGCAAAACCATCTGCTTCGTCACCCACTCCATTCCGGAAGCGGTCTACCTCTCCACCAAGATCGTTGTCATGTCACCGCGCCCCGGCCGCGTAACCGACGTCATTGAATCAACCCTTCCACGCGAACGGCCACTCGATATTCGCGAGAGCCCGGAATTCCTGGAAATCGCCCACCGGGTCCGCGAAGGTCTGAAAGCGGGGCACAGCTATGAGGAGTAGTCTATTTTCCGCCTTGTTTCTCGCCAGCCCTCCCGCCTCCAAGGAATTCTCATCACACCCCTCTTCCCCACATTTATCCTCACCTCGCAACACGTCGAGGGCTGAGGCAGAAGTAGAGATCAAGACAGGGATGATGCCACAAACAGGGGGCCGGTCATGACCCTCTTCCGTGATCGCATCCTGCCCGTCCTTACCGTTGTTCTCGCCATTCTTGTCATCTGGCACCTGTTTGTCGTCTATCTGAACGCGCCATTCGTGCGTGATCAGGCGGCACGCGCCGGTCAGGAAATCGGCTTCTGGCACGTGCTGCCGCAAACCTTTGCGCAGGAGCGGCCGGTACTGCCCGCCCCGCATCAGATCATTGCCGAACTTTGGGACACCACCGTCAACAAGGCGATCACCTCAAAACGCAGCCTCGTCTATCACGCCGGCATTACACTGTCGGCCACGCTGCTCGGCTTTGGTATCGGCACCGTGCTTGGTGTTGTGCTGGCCATTGCCATCGTGCATAACCGCGCGCTGGACCGCTCACTAATGCCGTGGGTCATTGCAAGCCAGACCATTCCGATCCTCGCAATCGCCCCGATGATCATCGTGGTGCTCAACTCCATCAACATCTCAGGCCTGTTGCCCAAGGCACTGATCTCCACCTATCTCAGCTTTTTCCCGATTGTTGTTGGCATGGTGAAGGGACTGCGCAGTCCCGAAGCCATTCAGCTTGACCTGATGCGCACCTACAACGCCACACCGCAGCAAACCTTCTGGAAGTTGCGCTGGCCATCAGCCATCCCCTACCTGTTCACCTCATTGAAAATTGCGGTCGCCATTTCTCTGGTCGGCGCCATCGTCGGTGAGCTGCCAACCGGTGCTGTGGCCGGTCTCGGTGCACGGCTTCTTTCTGGCTCCTACTACGGGCAGACCGTGCAGATCTGGGCGGCCCTGTTCATGGCAGCTGCCGTGGCTGCCATCCTCGTATCGCTTGTTGGTATTGCCCATCGACGTGTGCTGAAACGCATGGGAGCAAGACCATGACCCAACCCTTATGGATTATCAGCGCAGTCGCATTCTGGATCGCCGCTTGGTCTCTGAATGAATGGCTTGTCCGCCAGAAATTCCAATCTGACGCGTTGAACCGGACAGCCCGTCTTGCCGTGCCTATCCTGTTCGGTGTCACCTTGTTGGTTCTGTGGGAAGGGCTGGTGCGCGGTTTTGCCGTGCCATCGATCCTGCTGCCTGCACCGAGTGCCATTGGTGCGCGGCTCTTTAGCTCACTTCCCATTCTCTGGGCGGACTTCCGCCAGACATTCCTGAAATCGGTTCTCACCGGGTACATCGCAGGCTGCGGTCTTGGTTTCATCGTCGCCATTCTGATCGACCGCTCTCCTTTCTTGCAAAAGGGCCTGCTGCCAATCGGCAATTTCATTTCCGCCCTGCCCGTCATCGGCGTAGCGCCGATCATGGTCATGTGGTTCGGTTTCGATTGGCCGTCCAAGGTCGCGGTGGTGATCATCATGACCTTCTTCCCGATGCTGGTGAATACCGTGCAGGGGCTCGAAGCATCGAGCCACATGGAGCGGGACCTGATGCACACCTATGCGGCAAGCTGGTGGAAGACGCTGCTGAAGCTGCGCCTGCCTGCTGCCTGGCCGTTCATCTTCAACGCCCTGAAAATCAACTCCACGCTGGCACTGATCGGCGCCATCGTCGCGGAGTTCTTCGGCACACCTATCGTGGGCATGGGTTTCCGCATCTCTGCCGAAATGGGGCGAAGCAATGTCGATATGGTCTGGGCCGAAATCGCCGTCGCGGCGCTGGCGGGTTCAGGCTTTTACGGATTGGTGGCGCTCGTAGAGCGGGCCGTCACCTTCTGGCATCCGTCCGTCCGTGGTGGGCGAACGTAAATAAGAAAAAGGGAACAGCAATGAAAATGAAACTTGCATCCATTCTTCTGGCGGGCGCGTCGCTGATGACTGCGTTCAGCGCTCAAGCTGCCGAAAAGGTGACACTGCAACTCAAATGGGTCACACAGGCACAGTTTGCCGGATATTACGTTGCCAAGGACAAGGGTTTTTACGAGGCTGAAGGGCTTGATGTCGACATCAAGCCGGGCGGCCCTGACATCGCGCCCGCACAGGTTCTGGCCGGCGGCGGTGCGGATGTCATCGTGGACTGGATGCCGTCAGCGCTCGCAACACGCGAAAAAGGCGTGCCGCTGGTCAATATTGCCCAGCCATTCAAAAAATCCGGTATGATGCTGACATGCCTGAAAGAAACCGGCATCACCAAACCTGATGATTTCAAGGGCAAGACCCTGGGCGTCTGGTTCTTTGGCAACGAATACCCGTTCCTGTCCTGGATGGCGCACCTGAAGATCCCAACCGAAGGTGGTGCAGAAGGTGTCACGGTTCTCAAGCAGGGCTTCAACGTCGATCCACTGTTGCAGAAGCAGGCCGCTTGCATTTCCACCATGACCTACAATGAATATCTGCAGGTTCTGGAAGCTGGCGTGAAAGCCGACGATCTCGTGACCTTCAAATATGAAGATGAAGGCGTCGCAACTCTGGAAGACGGTCTCTACGTTCTGGAAGACAAGCTGAAGGATGCGACGTTTAAGGACAACATGGTCAAGTTCGTCCGTGCGTCATTGAAGGGCTGGAAATACGCCGAGGAAAATCCCGATGAAGCCGCTGATATCGTTCTTGAAAACGACGCCTCCGGCGCACAGACCGAAGCACACCAGAAGGGCATGATGACGGAAGTGGCGAAGCTGACGGCAGGCGCCACCGGGGCACTTGATGCAGCGGATTACGAACGTACCGTCAAAACTCTTCTTGGTGGCGGCTCCGATCCGGTCATTACCAAGGAACCAAGCGGTGCCTACACCACTGAAATCACCGATGCTGCCCTGAAATAGTTGCGGGCCGCTCGACTGGCGACAGAACCTGAACACTCATTCTCAAGTGTTTTGGTGCTGGGACACATTAACTGACGAAAATGAGGTGCGTGGTTTTGGCTACGCACCTCATTTTATGTAAACCAGCGATTTCGATGAACATTACAACCACTGGAGATATTCAGAAATGTATAGCAACTAAAGTTGTTGCGTATATTGATTTGTACCAGCTGACTAATTACATTGCGCTGCAGATAAAAAATTTCTGTTTGCGGTTTCGATGGCTGGCATTGGTGCGGGGGATACAGTTTCGCCTTAATGCTCTGGACAATATAGCCTGCGCCAAATGACAAAAGTTTTCGTCTCTGGTTTCACAAGTCGTAGTCAATGCCTTCTGACGTGGAGCACGCATAAGAGCATGTGAACGACCTTTCGCGGATATGACACATGCAGCGCAAAACCATCGGCAAGCCATTTGTTGTGGCACTTCTTTCCAGCGTATTTCTGCCCTTTGCAGCAATGGCCGCGGAACAGTCTCCCGCTGAGGCACAAGCAAACCTGCCTTCAATCGTCGTGACAGAAACGGTCAAACGCGATTTGGTGGACCGGATTATCGCCACGGGCACCATTCAGCCGGTTGATGAAATCTACGTGCAGCCTTTGGTCGACGGTCTGTCCATTGACAAGCTGAATGTCGATATCGGTGACAAAGTGGAAGCCAACGAAGTTCTGGCTGTGCTGTCTACCGACGCGCTTCTCCTGCAAAAGAGCCAGCTTGAAGCCAACAAGGCGAAGGCTGAAGCTGCCCTTGCACAATTCAAGGCGCAGGTTATCGAAGCGCAGGCCAATTCCGACGATGCCTCCCGTCAAAGCGACCGTGCCGCAAGGCTCGGCAAAAGCGGCTCAGGTTCCGTCTCTCAGGTTGAACAGACCCAGGCACAGGCCGAAGTTGCGCTAGCACGGCTGCAGGCCGCCAGACAGGCCGTCACGGTCGGCGAAGCCGATGTAAAGGTCGTTGATACCCAGATTGATGACATTGATCTGAAACTTGCCCGCACCGGCGTCAAATCTCCGGTTGCCGGTATCATCGCGGCAAAGAACGCCAAGATTGGTGCCATTGCCAGTGGTTCTGGAACACCGCTTTTTACAGTTATCAAGGACGGCGCTATTGAACTGGTCGCCGAACTCTCAGAAACCAGCATTCAGAAAATCAAAATCGGTCAGTCCGCATTTTTGACCATTGCCGGAGCCAGCAAACGTGTCGAAGGCAAGGTGCGGCTTGTGTCGCCAACCGTTGATCCGGTGACCCGTCTTGGCTCTATCCATATTACCATTCCGGCAGATCAGGCACGCTCGGGCATGTACGCCAACGCCGAGATCATTGTTGCCCAGGAAAATGCTCTGGCGCTTCCGCTTTCCGCTGTTACCACCAATCGTGACGGATCGACCGCACGCAAGGTGGAGGACAATATTGTCCGGCAGGTGAAGATCGAAACCGGCATACAGGACAACGGTTTCGTTGAAGTGTTGAGCGGCCTTTCCGCCGGCGACAAGGTTGTCGAAAAGGCCGGTGCATTTGTGCGTGATGGTGACCATATCAGCCCTGTCGCGGCCTCTGCCGCCGTCTCTAATTAACGGAGCGATCCCATGAACTTCTCAGCATGGTCGATCAAGAATCCGATTGCTCCGATACTCGGCTTTGTGCTGCTGCTTGTTGTCGGCATACAGTCGTTTTATACGTTGCCGATTACCCGCTTCCCGAACATTGACGTTCCAGTGGTGGCCATCACGGTCAACCAGAGTGGCTCCTCGCCATCTGAACTGGAAATGCAGGTCACCAAGGAAATCGAAGATGCGGTCGCCTCAATCAGCGGTATCGACGAAATCCAGTCAACGGTAACGGATGGCCAGTCGCAGACGACGGTTATCTTCCGTATCGAAAAGCCGACCGAAGAAGCCGTTCAGGACACCAAGGACGCCATCGACAAGATCCGTAGCGATCTTCCGTCTGACATTGAAGAACCAATTGTTACGAAGGTGGATGTCGAAGGCCAGGCCATTCAGACCTTTGCGGTTTCTTCGCCAAACATGACGCTGGAAGAACTGTCATGGTTTGTGGATGACACCGTCAAGCGCGCGCTGCAAGGCCAGCCCGGCATCGGCAAGATCGACCGTTATGGCGGTGCAGACCGTGAAATCCGTGTTTCGCTCAATCCTGCCAAGCTGGACGCCTATGGTATTACCGCAACCGAGGTAAACAGCCAGCTTCGTGGCACCAACATAGACCTCGGTTCCGGTCGTGGACAGGTCGCGGGCAACGAGCAGACCATTCGTACACTGGGTGATGCACGCAATGTCGCACAGCTTGCCGACACCACCATTTCCCTGCCAAGCGGCCGTTTCGTAAAGCTGTCGGAACTCGGCACCATCACCGACACCTACGAGGAGCCAAAGTCCTTCTCGCGGTTCAATGGCACACCGGCTGTAACCTTTGCCGTTTTCCGTTCGAAAGGCGCCAGTGAAGTCTCCGTTGCCGAAACCGTTGCTAAAAGCCTTGATGAAGTGCGTGCCGCACATAAGGACGTTACCATCGAAATGGTCGATGATGCCGTCTACTTCACTTATGGCAACTACGAGTCTGCCCTTCACACGCTGATTGAAGGTGCAGTTCTTGCCATCATCGTGGTGTTGCTGTTCCTCCGCAACTGGCGTGCAACACTGATTGCCGCCGTCGCGCTGCCGCTTTCTGCGATCCCGACATTCTGGATCATGGATGTCATGGGCTTTTCGCTGAACCTCGTCAGCTTCCTCGCCTTAACGCTCGCCACCGGTATTCTGGTGGATGACGCGATCGTGGAAATCGAAAACATCGCCCGCCATATCAAGATGGGCAAAACGCCGTATCGTGCAGCACTGGAAGCTGCCGATGAAATCGGTCTTGCGGTGATTGCCACCAGCTTCACCATCATCGCGGTCTTCGTGCCGGTGTCCTTCATGCCGGGCGTACCCGGCCAGTACTTCATCCAGTTCGGCTTGACCGTTGCCTTCTCGGTGTTCTTCTCGCTGATGGTAGCGCGTCTCATCACACCGTTGATGGCCGCCTATCTGATGCGTGCTGAAGACGCCATGGATGACCATCACGATAATGACGGCAAGCTGATGAAGGCATATACCCGCCTCGTCACTGCCACCACACGCAAATGGTGGGCCCGTTATCTGACCCTGGTCGGTGCAGTGGCGTTTCTTGCTGGCTCGCTGTTTCTTCTCAGCGGCGTGCCGGGCAGCTTCATGCCTCCGGAAGATTCCTCACGCGTCGTGCTGTCCATCGAACTGCCGCCAAATGCGACTCTCGATGAAACCGACGCCACCACCACGAAAATCTATGACGCATTACGCGACATTAATGGGGTGGAAAGCGTTTTCGTTCTCGGTGGTGCCTCGCCAAAGGGTGATCTGGAACTGCGCCGTGCCACCGTGCGCGTGATTTTGCAGAACATCGACCACTCACTTGTCAAAATGCTGGTCAACAAAGGTCTAGGCTCCATTCCGCTTATTGGACAATACTTGCCAAAGGTGGAGGAGACAGGGCGCACCAGACCGCAATGGGATGTTGAACGCGATATTTTCGCTCGCGTAAAAAGCATTCCCGATGTTCGCATCATCAAGCTGAATGACCGCGCAGAACGCGAACTGACCTTCAACTTCCTGTCGTCAAATGAAGCCGATCTGAACGAAGCAACCGGCATCCTGGAATCTCGCCTGCGCGCCTCGTCCATTCTGGCAAATGTCAGCTCGGAAGGCGCCCTGCCCCGTCCGGAACTGCAAATTCGTCCGCGCAAGGATGAGATTGCCCGCCTCGGCATAACGCCCCAGCAGATCGCCCAAACCGTTCGCGTTGCCACTATCGGTGATATCGACGCCTTGTTGACCAAGATTTCGTTGGATGATCGCCAGATCCCGATCCGGGTTCAGGCCTCGCTCGATGTTCGCCGTGATCTCGCACAAATCCGTGCCATCAAGATCAAGACGGCAGCCGGTGCATCCGTACCGCTCTACAGCGTTGCCGACATTGATTATTCGGAAGGTCCAAGCTCCATCAAGCGCAACAATCGTAACCGCGTGGTCGCTATTGGTTCGGACGTTCCATTCGGCACCGCACTTGATACGTCGACGGCTGAATTCAAGCGCATCGTTTCTGAAACCCAGTTGCCACCATCTGTGCATCTGGCCGAAAGCGGTGACGCCAAAATCCAGGCCGAGATGCAGCAGAGCTTCGGCAACGCCATGTTGCTTGGTCTGATGCTGGTTCTGGTGGTCCTCATCCTGCTGTTCAAGGACGTCATCCAGCCATTCACCATCCTGTTCTCTCTGCCGCTGGCAATCGGTGGCGTGGCGGTGGCGCTGATCATCACCCAGAATGCGCTGTCCATGCCTGTTCTGATCGGCATCCTGATGCTGATGGGCATCGTCACCAAAAACGCCATCCTGCTGGTTGATTTCGCCATTGAAATGCGACGCCACGGCATGGAGCGTGTTCACGCCATGGTGGAGGCTGGTCGCAAACGTGCCCGTCCAATCATCATGACATCGATTGCCATGTCAGCCGGCATGCTTCCTTCGGCGCTCGGCGTTGGTGAAGGCGGTTCATTCCGCGCGCCAATGGCGATCGCGGTGATCGGCGGCATCATCGTCTCGACAGTCCTGTCACTGGTGGTTGTTCCTGCCTTCTTCCTGATCATGGATGACCTCTCCACGCTTCTGGGACGGATTTTCGGTCGCTTTGTCGGCAAGAAGGAAGAAGACCCGGACGTTCTCTCCAAGGAAGAACTGTCGCAAATGGCGCTCGATAACTCCCGCGCCTTGGCAGAGGTTGAAAAACGGATGGATGCCATGGAGCGTAGCGGATCAGCTTCAACGCGAGCCAATACGAAAAACGACAATGTTCTGAGATTACCGCCCCTCGCAGCAGAATAAAGTCTTGCTCAATGACACGACAAACGCCGGGTGCATAATCCGGCGTTTTTGTTTGCGCGGGTACATAAATGCCAAGCAACATTTACAGGGAACTTCACAGTTCGTTGATCGAAATCAAATAGCGGATTTTCCGCCGTGGTATTCTTCCCGAAATTGGCAAGTTTAATGTTGGCAAGACTTGGCAGACAGTGAGAACACCAGTGGCATGGTGTGCAGGGCCGGAATCAGTGAACCGGACTGCTGCGTTCATGGTATCGTCTGTCAGGTCAGGGTTTGATCGGGAGCCATGACAAACGTGAACAAAACTGTGAAACTGAGCAATAAGGACAGGAACATCCTTGTCCGCGCTCCCTTCATAGGAGCGGGGGATGATGCGTCGGCGCTGAAACTTCTGGAAGCGGCGGCCATCGTAACATTCGATCCACGCCACATCCTTTTTCGCGAAAATGACCCGGCCGAGCACCTTTACTGTGTGCTGAACGGCTTTGTGCGTATCTATCGTCTGAACAAGGACGGCCGCGAAGCGGATATCCGTGTCTGCGGACCGGGTGACACTTTCAACGAGTGCCTGATTTTCGGTAGCGACCGTTACCGCTATAACGCCCAGACCGCCGAAAGCACAACGCTAGCGCGTTTCGAGCTGCCGCGTATCCGCAACATGATCGAGCAAGAGCCCGGTGTCGCGAAGGCCGTCATGCAGTGCCTGTCGAATAGCCTTCTTAACGCCATGGACTGTGTGGCCAATGACCGTTTGCAGACAGCACCACAGCGTGTCGCGAACTATCTGATTACCAGCGGCCCGCACGGCGCGACATCCTATTCCCTGCGCCTGCCATTCCAGAAAAGCCTTCTGGCAGGCAAGTTGGGCCTTGCGCCAGAAGCGCTGTCCCGCGCTTTTTCCACCCTGCGGGACGCAGGTGTGACGGTTCGTGGTCGCGTCGTTCAGGTAAATGACATCGGCGCGCTGCGCCAGATTTAGAACCGCATCTCCCAACGCTGAGATGGCATTGGGAAAGAAGACAACAGGACAAATCCAAAGCCGTTGCATGACCATTATCCGCAACGTGCTTTGCCCCTTTCCTGCGGGGAGCGGGGGAGTGAAAAGACGGGATGCCCTCGTGGGGCGTGCCGTCTTTTCTGTTTCATGGCACCCAAGGGTTACGGAGCAGGAAACAAGGCAACAGCCTTAAAGACCGCCCTGCATTTTCAGGAAACTGACGATACCATCGACGCCATCGCCACGCTTCATATCGGTGAACAAGAACGGCATCTGCTTGCGCATACGCGTTGCGTCCTTGTCCATCACATCGAGATCAGCGCCGACATAGGGCGCCAGGTCTTTTTTGTTGATCACCAGCAAATCGGAGCGGGTAATGCCCGGACCGCCCTTACGCGGGATTTCTTCACCCTGGCAAACAGAAATCACATAGATGGTGATGTCAGCGAGATCCGGGGAAAAGGTCGCAGCCAGATTGTCGCCACCCGATTCGATAAACACCACATCGAGATCCGGGAACCGTTCATTGAGACCGGCGATGGCCTGCAGATTGATGGTGGCATCTTCACGAATGGCGGTATGTGGGCAACCACCTGTCTCGACCCCGACGATACGCTCAGATGGCAAAGCCTGCATACGCACCAGCGCCTCGGCATCTTCCTTGGTGTAGATATCATTGGTCACAACAGCAACGGAGTAATCCGCGCTCATCGCCTTGCACAGCTTTTCCGTCAGAGCGGTTTTTCCCGAGCCCACAGGCCCGCCAATGCCAACCCGCAAAGGGCCATTTCCCGATTTCATCAGCTGTTCCTTTATATGTTCTGATCGCATCACTTTATGGAGCTTGATCGTCCGGTTCAATATGCTGCGCTGCACCGTCAGAAAAATTGACCCGACTTTTGCCTGTGGATCATGCACCCAATGTCAGTGTTCGAATGCCGCGATAATCAGGACCGAAACAGCCGTGAATGCTGAATTTCATGCCGCAAGAACGCGGTATCCGCCAAAATGGTCGAGCTTCCCAGATCATCCAGAGTCGAGCTCTTAGCCTTGACGACGACGTCAGTCAGAAACGGCTCGGTACTTGCGAGAATAGCAACACCGTCCGTTTGTCCCGCAAGCCCCAAGCGTATCGCTGCCGACACCATTTGCGAGACACCGGCATGCAGATAGCCGGCAATTGCACTAACCGGTTCAACCCCATGGGCTGCCGCAACAGCTCCAACGGCAACCGGATATGCGGTTTGCGCTGGTAGCCGCTCAAATACCTGCTGCGGCCAGGCCTTGGCAGCGACAACAAACGCGTCGCCCAGTTGAACCGTCTCGCGGTAACGTTCCGCAGATCCGGCCAGGGCACGGGCCAGTTCACACAGTTCATGCAGCGCCTGACTGTCTTCATGGCAACGGCTGGCCGCCGCCAGTAACACCGCATCGTTCCACAGCGCACCACGTTCAAGTGATAGTTTCACCCAAACGGAAAGCTCGTGCGGATTGCTGAGCAAACCATCATGCACCGCACCTTCAAGGCCAGCCGAATAGGAAAATGCTCCGACAGGAAATGCCGGAGACATCCACGCCATTAGCCGCAGCAGCCCGGCAACATCGCTCTGTGCGCTCATCGATCAGTCGTGATTATGATGGTCATGACCGTGCCCGTGATCATGTTTGTGATCGTGGCCGTGTGAGTGGCTGCCATGCGAATGATAGGCGCCCCGCGCTGGCTGGAACGGTTCTTCAACGTCGCGAACCGTTGCGCCAAGGCCTTCAAGCATCGAGCGAATGACATGATCACGCAGGATCAGAATGCGGCCCTCTTCGATCTGCGCCGAAAGATGTCTGTTGCCCAGATGCCAGGCCAGTTCGATCAGATGAAGCGTATCGCGTCCGGTGATTTCAAACAGTTTCTCATTGGCAGCACGCACTTCAATCAGGTCGCCATTTTCCACCACCAGAAGATCGCCATGCGCAAACAATACCGGCTCCTTCAGGTCCAGCATCACCATCTCATCATTCTGTAAATGAAGCAGCTTGCGGCGCAGATGGCGCTGGTCATGGGCAAGCACCACAAAGTCGGATGTTTCATCGGCAGGCGTGCCAACTGGCAGGTATGAAGTGACGCGTAACATGGCTTTTCCGGTTCCATCAAAAAGTCTCGAATGAAATAACTGCCGGATCACCCGCCTGATTGCAAGGTTCAACTTGCCCTTGCCTGCCCCTGTTTGACATCACGAACCGCAGAACCCTTCAACAGCGTTATGCCGCTGCGATATTCCTGCTGTACACCATGCATCTCATTCTCATGCAGGGCGCGATTGCGGCCACTGGCCTTCGCAAGATAAAGCGCACGGTCCGCAGAAATGAAAATATCATCCTTTCGCCGACCGGGCACGATCTCCGCCACGCCAACCGACACCGTGGTGCTAACCACATCCGTTTCAAAATTGAGTGTCAGCGCTTCAATTTTCCGACGCGCCAACTCCACAAGTGCCATCCTGTCACCCTGCTGGCCGCCCTTGATGATGACGGAAAATTCCTCCCCGCCCAACCGTGCGACCGGATGCAGGGAACTGAAAGAATCAGCCAGCGTGTTTGCAACGGTACGAATGACGATGTCGCCAGCGGAATGGCCGTGACAATCATTGATCGCCTTGAAGCGGTCGAGATCGAAGATGGCAAGCGAGGCATTATCCTGCACACTCTCAAAGGCCTCGTTGAACGCCCGACGGTTCAACAGGCCTGAAAGTGCATCGGTGCGGCTCAACCGCTCGAATTCATCGCGAGAATGATAAAGTTTGCGGATAAGGCGCCATGCACAAAAGGAAATGAACAGCGCAACACTACCACCAACCAGCCAGGACATGGCAATGCCATAGGCAATGGCCAGCGAGAATGTCACCGGCAAAAAATCGAAAACACTCGCCATCAGCAAGACTGAAATACTGACGAAAATCGAAAGAATAATTGCAAGAAAAACCGTCTTACCAGCGAATGCGGGAATAGTTCTCGCATTCTCAAGTTCGGCGGAATCAATATCGATTGAAAAGAGTTTTTTCAGACGAGCAAACATCGAAGCACCTCATTTAACCTCCTAACGGATAAGGCCCAGATGTTTGTTCGAAGTTAATACAATGTCTAAAATTTTAGTATTTCCAAGTATAAAACTGAACACACACAGAACATAGCAAAAATCTAAAAACAACTTGACACACCAAGAAGAAAACACTTTTCGGCCTTAAAAATAAGGACAAGGCGAATCAAATACGACTTGCGACGGTCCACGTCCGGCAAACGATAAAGTGTTCCAATGCCTTGCTGCATAGGGATAGTTGCTACGGATAACCATTAACACTTTAAAGTCATACATCGTTTGCAAAAAAGGCCCGGAATTGCTTCCGGGCCTTTGCATTCAAATCCAAATTTGACGTGGGTCTCAGGCGACCTTGCGAGCCTGCAGATGCTCAAGAATGCTCTGTGGAGAAGACAGGCCGTATGGATCGCTTTCGCAATTGTCGGAATAGCCTTCTTCTTCGAACCACTGCTCGACAACACCGTCATTAACGACGGCAGCATAACGCCATGAACGCATGCCGAAACCGAGATTGTCCTTGGCAACAAGCATGCCCATCTTGCGGGTGAACTCGCCCGAACCGTCAGGGATAACCTTGACGTTTTCGAGGTTCTGGCTCTTTGCCCACGCGTTCATGACGAACGCGTCATTGACCGACAGGCAATAGATTTCATCGACGCCCAGCGCGCGGAATTCTGGTGTCAGCTTTTCAAAATCTGGCAGCTGGTAGGTCGAGCATGTTGGCGTGAAAGCACCTGGCAGGGAAAAAAGAACAACCTTCTTGCCTGCAAAGTAATCGTCGGATGTTACGTCCTGCCAACGGAATGGGTTTGGACCGCCAACAGCTTCGTCGCGAATGCGCGTGCGGAATGTAACTGCGGGAACTTTTTTACCTAGCATGATTTTCTCCTGTCGATGGCGCGACAAAGCTTGGGAACAATGCCCGCCTTTAATTCGTGTTTCGAGATAGCGTAAAACGGCGTTCAATGCAGCAGGAAATATCCCTCTGCACAGCAGCCATGCACAATTACGCGGTTTCCGAGGCGCTTTCTTAAAACAGGAAGTAACGTTGCGCCATAGGCAGAACGGTTGCCGGTTCGCAGGTCAACAGTTCCCCATCGGCACGCACTTCGTATGTTTCAGGGTCGACCTCGATATGCGGTGTCAGATCATTGAGGATCATCGATTTCTTCGAGATGCCGCCACGGGTGTTTTTGACCGCAACAAGGTTCTTTGCAACACCCAGACGCTGCGCCAACCCTGCATCGAGAGAGGCCTGCGACACAAAGGTCACCGAAGAATTGGTACGTGCCTTGCCGTAAGCCCCGAACATCGGACGGTAGTGAACCGGTTGCGGTGTCGGAATAGAAGCGTTTGGATCCCCCATCGGCGCTGCAACAATCATTCCGCCCATCACAACCATATCCGGTTTGATACCAAAGAAGGCCGGGTTCCAGATCACCAGATCCGCACGTTTGCCAACCGCGATCGAGCCGATTTCATGGCTGACGCCATGTGCGATGGCAGGATTGATGGTGTATTTGGCAACGTAACGACGCACACGGAAATTGTCGTTATTACCGTTTTCTTCCGGCAAACGGCCACGCTGACGTTTCATCTTGTCTGCCGTCTGCCAGGTTCGGATCGCCACTTCACCCACGCGCCCCATCGCCTGACTATCGGACGAAATGATCGAAAACGCACCGATATCGTGCAGGATGTCTTCCGCAGCGATTGTCTCCTTGCGAATGCGGCTTTCCGCAAAGGCAATATCCTCGGGGATGGATGGCGACAGATGGTGGCAGACCATCAACATATCCAGATGTTCGGCCAGCGTATTGACCGTATAGGGCCGCGTCGGATTGGTGGACGACGGAATAACGTTCATCTGACCGCAAATCTTGATGATGTCAGGCGCGTGACCACCGCCGGCACCTTCGGTGTGAAATGCATGGATGGTGCGGCCCTTGATCGATCCGACCGTGTCTTCGACAAAGCCACTTTCGTTTAGCGTATCCGTATGGATCATCACCTGAACGTCATATTCATCCGCAACTGACAGGCAGCAATCAATAGCGCCGGGTGTTGTTCCCCAGTCTTCGTGCAGCTTGAGCGATGTGGCGCCGCCAAGCACCATTTCTTCGAGTGCGCCGGGCAGCGAGGCATTACCCTTGCCGGCAAAGGCAAGGTTCATCGGGAAGGCATCTGCGGCCTCGATCATGCGGGCAATGTGCCATGGCCCCGGCGTGCAGGTCGTCGCCAGCGTGCCGTGGGCCGGGCCTGTGCCGCCACCCAACATGCAGGTTATGCCACTCATTAGCGCTTCTTCGATCTGCTGCGGGCAAATGAAGTGAATATGGCTGTCCATACCGCCAGCGGTAACAATCTTGCCCTCGCCAGCAATCGCTTCCGTGCCCGGTCCAACGATAATGTTGACACCCGGCTGTGTGTCCGGGTTTCCGGCTTTGCCGATGGCAACAATACGTCCGTCTTTGAGGCCGATATCAGCCTTTACGATACCCGAGTGGTCAACGATGACAGCATTGGTGATAACCGTATCAACCGCACCATTGGCGCGCGTCACTTGGCTTTGCCCCATACCGTCACGAATAACCTTGCCGCCACCGAACTTGACCTCTTCACCATAGGTGGTGTGGTCTTTTTCGATTTCGATAAACAGTTCGGTGTCCGCGAGACGCACCTTGTCGCCCACCGTTGGACCAAACATGCTGGCATAGGCTGCACGGGAAATTTTATAAGCCATTAGATCATGCTCCCTGAAAAGCGGAGAAAAGCTATTCTATTGAAATTCTTACAAGTTTACCTTCGCTTGCGAAGGTATCGACCAATTGTTTTTCAGCCTGAAACGGATGCCCTGCCCACCCCTGATGGCCAAAGCCGGTAATAAAAACCTGGCCCTGATCTTTAGCCGCCATGTCCAGCACCTGGAAAATGGCAATCAAACCACTGCTCGGGCAAATATAGGGTTCTGGCGAATATGCGGCCAAAAATCCGTCCGCACGCTCATGGATGTCACGCGAAATGATCTGGTGCTGTTTTCCGTTGTCTGAAGCGATCACAGCAAAGGCATCACTATAGTCGTCACAGAAATCATCCAGCTCCGGATTGGAAACCTTCAAACCGGAACGCATGTCCAGAAATTTAGCGGGATCGCGTACCGACCAGATGGTTGACGCCGCCTGGACCGGCTGTAGTGAGCGCCATTGCGGCTCTTCACTCATCGACTTTCCCGGCCGTCCGGTATTACACACGGCAACGATATCAGTTTTGACGCCACCACGACCGAACGAACGGCAATCGTTGAAACGGATCACCAGATCCGCAACATCAATCAGTGCATTTGCACCGTCAGGTATGTCGCCATTGCCGACAACCACGATTTTTTGCCCCATCGCGGTTAAAATCCTTCCGAGAGGGAACGTAATTCTTCCGTCCGCTTACGGCTCATATCGGCAAGACATGACGACACCAGCAACGGTTCCATGGAGCCGCCGCGCGCCTGAAAGCCAACCGCTTCGCAATTGGCATCACGGTATGCAATCCATGCTCGCTGCGCTGCCAACAATGCCTTGACCGCACCTGCACCATCTTCACCCGCAGAACTGTCTCGCTCCGCCAGAACCTTACGCACGCTCTGATATTGCGTGTTTAGTTCCGCGTCCGCTGTCTCGTAATCTCGCGACGCGCAGATGTTCATCTCTGCCTGCGTCATCGGCGAATCACAGTCGATGTCAGGTTCACTCTGCGCTAACGCCGCTGTTGCGGAAGCAGCACTGATGATAAGTGCTGCTATTCCGCTATAAATCATCCGTCCTGTCATCGTGACGCGCCGTCATAGGCTTTGGGCGACAGCGCCCTGGCATCCACGCCGTCGAGGCAATTGGCGTTGACGGCGACCATCGGCGTACCATCAGGTGCATCGGCATAAGCAAAGCTTTCAATGCCGCAGGTTGCGCAGAACAGGTGATTGATCTTGTGCTTGTTGAACAGATATTCGCTGAGGCTCTTTTCGCCCGAGACCAGTTTAAAATGATCCTTTGGCACAAATGTCAGTACCGATCCCAGCCGTTTACAGCGGGAGCAGTTACACACCACCGTCTGATCGAGATCGGCATCTGCCTCAAAACTGACTGCGCCGCACTGGCAACTTCCGTGATAATGTTGCGTTGCCATATCAAAGCCTCCCCATGACCTGCTGACGAAAACCATAGACCTCACGTTTGCCGGAAAGCGGCACCAGCGTCACTTCACGGGTCTGCCCCGGCTCAAAGCGCACGGCCGTTCCTGCCGGAATATCAAGGCGCATGCCAAAGGCGCGGTCTCGCTCGAAGGCAAGTCCGGCATTGGTTTCTGCGAAGTGATAGTGGCTGCCAACCTGTACCGGACGATCACCGGTGTTGGAAACCTTGAGAGTAATCGTCTCCAGACCCGCATTGAGTTCGATGGAGCCTTCGGCTGATATAATTTCCCCTGGGATCATTTGATCCTCCTTATATTTTCGGCCTATGCACTTGTTAGAGAACTACAGCCTTCCGCCTTAAGTACGCGAACCGTGGAGGGCGGATTGTTCACCAGCTTTCCAGCCGGTCTTACCGGCCTGCGCACGAGTTCGCCGCCGCAATTCGGGCATTTTCCTCCAAGAGTGCCTTCAGCGCAATCGCTGCAATAGGTGCATTCGAAAGAGCAGATCACAGCCTCAAGGCTTGCCGGAGGCAAGTCCTTGTCGCAGCACTCACAATTGGGTCTCAGTTCCAGCGTCATGGTGTTCCCCTTGATAAGCGTCAGCGGATTGGTTCGTGAACCGTCACCAGCTTTGTGCCATCTGGAAAGGTCGCTTCCACCTGAACGTCATGGATCATTTCGGCAATGCCTTCCATGACCTGGGCACGGGTAATGACATGCGCGCCAGCTTCCATGAGCTCGGCAACAGCGCGACCGTCGCGCGCGCCTTCCACGACAAAATCCGTGATGATCGCGATTGCTTCAGGATAGTTCAGCTTCACACCGCGCTCCAGACGACGGCGTGCAACCATGGCCGCCATGGAAATAAGCAGCTTGTCTTTCTCTCTCGGGCTAAGGTTCATTATCGTCCCACTCTTGTTCTTATAGATTCCAGACTTTCGGCACTGGCGCGCCATTACGCAAGTGCGAAATGACCGGCACCAGTATTTTTCTCAACGCAAATCCGTCTTCCGCGGCCACACGCACCACAAGCTTGCCTTGCCACTCGCTTGCACCACCATGATCGCCCAGCGCTTCGCGCACCTTCGGCAACATCGCCTCTGCCAGAGGCCCGATATACAACAGCGTAGCAAAGGCCACCTGCCCGTTCAGTACGGAAGCCGATCCTGCCAGTTCTTCGATCTCGCCATCCAGCAACAGTTCTTCGGCATGGATGAGTTTGCCGCCATGGCGAATGCGCCAACGGTCACGAAACAGCCCGCCACGCATCATTTCACCCATGGCCTTGCGGCCTAGCAAAACGGCTTCGACGGCCAGAAATTCTGCGGAGGGATCAATATCTGCCTCCAACCTGCGGCTGAGGGAGGCATTGTCGAAAAGAATGGTTTCCTGTGGCAGCCAATGCAACACAGAACCAGCTTCAGCCGTAACCTTTGCAGTGACGGCAGCAGTACCAAACGACGCTTTGTAGATTTTTTCGCAGGCTTGCGTGGTGACAGTCAGTCGGGAGCCAGCACCTGCAACGGCGCTCCACTCAAGTTCATCGCCACCGGTCAACCCACCGGAGGAATTGATGAGAATGGCTTCCATCTCATTGGAAAACGTATCAGGAAGGCGGATCTTTGCACAGCCTTCCTGAAACAATGTTTCGAGCCGGGTCTTGCCCTGCGGCGCCTTGGTTACAAGGCGTCCTCTACCACGCGCTCTTTGCTGACGGCTTTGATGGCGGGTATGCTCCCCGAGTTGCTGGTCTGAATGCACGTCGTCTCCGAAGTTTTTGCCGAAGCCGAAGCTGGCACTGCCTGCAAGACGCAATCGCTTTTCTTGACCGCAGCATCAACCACCAGCTGGCCTTCTGTGTTCTGGAAGAAATCCCACATCGTGTCAGCCGCATCAACCTGTCGCGATACCTCAGCCACAGCTTTACGCTTGCCGTCGGCAGAGGCTTGAATAACCTCGGCTTTTACCGGGCTGCGCGGCCATGCATGGTCCCAACCGTCAATCACGTAAGAATAGACACGTGAACCGGATTTGCAGACATCATAGGTATTGAATGTCACACGACCGGCAGTACGGCTTTTGACGGCGCCCTTGCACCCATCCAATTCCGCCCAACGCTTCAGCGCGGTTTCACCGCTATAACGCCAGTAGGCTTTACCACCACCTTGATAAGGGTTGGCAGGATCCTTCGTACCGGCAAAGGCAATAATGGAGATAGGACGTGCTGGTGTGCAAGTCGCACCGTCAGGCATCCATGAACCATCTTTTTCGACCGGATAACCGGCACGAAGCGAGGCGACAAAACCGGCTGCTGCAAAGTCCTCGTTACCGTTGCACAGATATTGCGACAGCATGCGGCCACCACCGGAATAACCGGAGGCATAGATGCGCTGTTCATCGACACACAGTTTTTCGGAAACGGTCTTGATCGCCGCGCGGATGTAGCTGACCTCATCCAACCCGCCTTCGCGGGTGGTCACACCTGGTACATTCCAGGCATTCGTTCCGGTCATTTCGCCGGACAGACTGCCCTGCAGCGCAACTGTGATAAAGCCGTCACGTTCCGCGACCCTGTCCCAACCACTGCGGTTCATCTGGCCAATGGCATTGCTGTTGCTGCCATGGAAATCAAACACCACAGGCAATTTTTTCTGTCCATCATAAGATGATGGAACAAAATAAACAGCCGAGCGTTGATCAGTACCCGACACCACGGAAAACTGGTGACGGCCTGGCTCGACAGGTTGACCGCACATCGATGCAGATGCGGCGGCACTCATGGCTGTAAGCGCGAAAAAGCTTGCGGTGATGGTCCGAAGGGGCAAAACAAACCGGACGATCCGGCTAGCATTATCAAGTTTCATCGGCACGCCTTTATTGGCACAAGTTCCCAACCATACGGCAGAGACACGTGGAATGTAAGGGATCGACGGAAGCCGCATGCTTTAAGGCTCTTCATGTGTCCTGCATGCGTCAATGTTGCGCCAGATACCACAACTCGTTATTCGATGAAATGCTAAAACAATGCATAAATGCCATGCAACAACGCATAGGACTTCACTTTATTATAGCGGCTTTACATGTCCGTGAACGAAAACAGGTTGATTACACTGTCAAATGGCGACGCGCCTCCTGACTATCCAGCGTTTCAGCCGCCCCTTGATGAACGATCTCACCGCGATCCATGATGTAGACATAGTCGGCAAGCTCACGGCAGAAATCCAGATATTGCTCCACCAGCAGAATAGCCATTCCTGTGGAATCTCGCAAATATTTGATCGCCCGCCCAATATCCTTGATGATTGATGGCTGAATGCCCTCAGTCGGCTCATCCAGCACCAGAATTTTCGGCCGCGTTACCAATGCCCGGCCAATTGCCAACTGCTGCTGCTGCCCACCGGACAAATCACCGCCACGGCGCGACAGCATGGATTGCAGCACCGGAAACAAGCTGAAAATATCATCCGGAATAAAACGATCCTTGCGTGGCAGCGGCGCATAACCGCTTTCCAGATTTTCCTGCACACTCAACAACGGAAAGATTTCACGTCCCTGCGGCACATAACCAACCCCACGCTTGGCGCGCTGATAAGGGGCGAGGCCGTTGAGGCTTTCACCACCAAAGCTTATGGTGCCGGCACTTAAAGGATGCTGACCGGTAACGGCCCGCAACAACGAGCTTTTACCAACACCATTACGTCCAAGAACACAGGTAATCTTGCCCATCTCCGCATTCAGCGAAATGCCACGCAAGGCCTGCGCTGCGCCGTAGTGAAGATTAATGTTGTTAACGCTCAGCATGTCATCGCCCCAGATAATTCTCGATCACCTTCGGATCGCTCGACACAAAATCGATGGATCCCTCTGCCAGCACCGAACCTTCGGCAAGGCAGGTCACCTTCACACCCAGTTCACGGATAAAGCCCATGTCATGTTCCACCACCACCACGGAACGTGTCTTGGCGATTTCCTTTAACAGCACAGCCGTTTCGGCGGTTTCGGCATCCGTCATGCCAGCCACCGGTTCGTCGACCAGAAGAAGTTTCGGTTCCTGGGCCAGCAACATGCCGATCTCCAGCCACTGCTTCTGGCCGTGCGAAAGGTTGGCTGCCAGATCATTGCGACGATGACCAAGACGCACAGTGCCAAGAATTTCCTCGATGCGGGCCTTGTCTTCTTCGGTCAGCCGGTAAAAAAGCGTGGCAAAAACCCCGCGCTTGCGGTTCAGCGCCAGTTCCAGATTGTCCCACACCGTGTGGCTTTCAAATACGGTCGGTTTCTGGAATTTGCGACCGATGCCAAGCTGGGCAATATCCGCTTCATCTTTTTTGGTGAGGTCGACGCTATCCTCGAACAGCACCTTGCCGGTGTCAGGTCGCGTCTTGCCAGTGATGATATCCATCATCGTCGTTTTACCGGCACCGTTAGGGCCGATGATGGCACGAAGTTCCCCCGGCTCCACGACGAAGGACAGGGAGTTCAGCGCCTTGAAACCGTCAAACGACACCGACACACCATCAAGATAAAGCAAGCTTTTCGATCTGTTTTCAGCAATCATATTCATGGATATCACTCCGCCGCCTGCTGCGCAGGTGTTGCCGTGTTCACCTCAACCGCAGCTGCCTTTTTGGTGTTTGCCAAGGCATTACGCCTGTCCCGGCGGTTGCCTATGACCTGCTGGATGGTGCCAACAATGCCCTTGGGGAAAAACAGCGTGACGGCAATAAAAAGCCCGCCCAATGCAAACAGCCACAATTCAGGGAAAGCACCGGTGAAATAGCTCTTACCGCCATTGACCAGCACGGCACCGATAATCGGACCAATAAGGGTGCCGCGACCGCCGACCGCCGTCCACACCACCACTTCAATCGAGTTGGCAGGCGAGAACTCACCGGGGTTGATGATACCGACCTGCGGCACGAACAGAGCACCGGCAATGCCTGCCATCATGGCTGAGACAACAAAGGTGAAAAGCTTGATGTTTTCGACCCGGAAGCCGAGGAAACGCACGCGGCTTTCGGCATCGCGCACCCCAACCAGCACCTTGCCGAATTTGGAATTGACGATAGCCGAGGCGATCAAAAGGCTGAGCGCCAACATGATGGCCGTCATGGCAAACAGAACGGCACGTGTGCCATCGGCCTGCACGGAGAAACCGAGAATATCCTTGAAATCCGTCAGGCCATTATTGCCGCCAAAACCCATGTCGTTGCGGAAAAAGGCCAGCAGCAGCGCGTAGGTCATCGCCTGGGTGATGATCGATAGATAAACGCCGTTGACGCGGGAGCGAAAGGCAAACCAGCCGAACACGAAGGCCAGAACACCCGGCACTACCAGCACCATCAGCATGGCAAACCAGAACATGTCAAAGCCCTGCCAGAACCACGGCAATTCTTTCCAGTTCAGGAACACCATGAAGTCAGGCAAAACGGGGTGACCGTAGACACCCCGAGTGCCGATCTGGCGCATCAGGTACATGCCCATGGCATAACCACCCAGCGCAAAGAACGCAGCATGCCCCAGCGAAAGAATGCCGCAGTAACCCCACACAAGGTCAAGAGCCAATGCCAGCAAGGCATAGGCCAGATATTTGCCGAGCATCGACATGATATAGGTCGGCACATGCAGCGGGTTATCGGCAGGCAGCAAAAGGTTTGATGCCGGGATGAGCAGGGCAACCGCCAGAAGAATGGCAAGAGCAATGGTGATGTGGCGATCAAGCGCCCGAAGAAGGAAGCCGGTAATCATGCTTCGATGGCCCTTCCCTTGAGTGCGAAGAGACCACGCGGCCGCTTCTGAATGAACAGGATTATGAGCACGAGTACGAGGATTTTGCCGAGAACAGCGCCGACCGTCGGCTCCAGGAACTTGTTGAGCACGCCAAGCGACAGCGCCCCGACAAGCGTTCCCCACAGGTTACCCACACCACCAAACACCACCACCATGAAACTATCGATGATGTAGCTCTGGCCAAGGTTGGGTGACACGTTGTCGATCTGTGAAAGGGCGACGCCGGCAAGACCGGCCACACCAGAGCCAAGCGCAAAGGTAAAGGCATCAACCCAGGGCGTTCTGATACCCATTGACGAGGCCATGCGGCGGTTCTGGGTGACTGCCCGCATTTGCAGGCCGAAGGATGACCGTTTCAAAAGCAGCAGCAGCGCAAAGAAAACCGAGAGAGAAAAAGCAACGATCCAGACGCGATTCCAGGTAAAGTTCAGATAACCGACACTGAACGAACCGGACATCCAGCTCGGATTGCCAACCTCACGGTTGGTCGGCCCAAAAATCGTCCGAACCGCCTGTTGCAGCACAAGCGAGATGCCCCATGTGGCAAGCAGGGTTTCAAGTGGACGGCCATACAGGAAGCGGATGACACTCCGCTCCATGACCAGTCCGACAAAGCCAGTCACCAGAAAAGCCACTGGCAGTGCAATTGCCAGAGACCAGTCAAACAAACCAGGGTAATTGCTGCGGATAACCTCCTGCACCATGAAGGTGGAATAGGCACCAATCATCACCATTTCGCCATGCGCCATGTTGATGATGCCCATCACACCGAAGGTGATGGCAAGGCCAATGGCGGCCAGCAGCAGCACGGAACCAAGCGACAGGCCGTACCAGACATTTTGCACGCCGTCCCAGACAGCAAGCGAGCTTTCAATGTTTGAAATCGCGCTATCGATATCAGCCTTCAGGCTGGTATCGACAGAAGATGAGGCTGCCATCAGAATGCTGATCGCATCGCGCCCGCCAATCTTGCTGATGGTTTCAATTGCCGCTTTTTTCTCGTCCACCGAACGGTCTGACGACAAAAGGGATACAGCCCGCGCCTCTTCCATGCGGCCACGCACTTCTGCGTCCGTTTCCTTGGCAAGAGCAGCATCCAGCAAATCGAGATTTTCGGCACTGGGTGCCTTGAGCACCGCATCTGCCGCGGACAGGCGAACAGATTTTTCCGGGCTCAACAGTGTCAAACCGCCCAAAGCGGAACGGATAACCCGGCGCAGATTGTTGTTGACCTTGATCTTCGTCACGGCCGCTTTTGGCACTTCTCCAGCCGCCTCACCCGACATCGGGTCGATCAGCGCAAAACTGGAGCCAGCAGCCGTTGCCATGAAAACCAGATTATCTGCTTTGCGCACATAGAGGTCGCCGGATGCAAATGCCTCGAGAGCAGGAACGACACGTGGATCCCCAGTCGCTGCAATCTGCCCGATCAGGACCTCTGCCTGCTTGAAGTCAGCTGTGCCAAGCGCATCGAACAGCGCCTTTGGATCACTTTGCGCCATTGAAGTCGACGCCAGACTGAACAGCAGGCCGATCACGGCCAATAGACGAAATACCATAGTCCCAAGTCCCCCTTGGAAGCCTGCACATCAGTTGCGAAAACTGGCAGACGAATTCTGGAGTGAAGGAGCTTTCCTTCATGCCTCAGGGGCTTTCCCCTTAGACGTCATCAGCGGGCCTCACCCGGCTTAGGCGCTTGGTGCCGACCAACTTCACGTTGATCGGCATCCGCATTTTTCGTTTATCAGCTGCCTTTGCCGCCGCACTTGCCCGAGGCCACGTTGAAGTTGCCGCACTCCATTGGCTTGCGCCAATCCGAGATCAGGTCCTTGCTGTCAGGCAGGTAATCGGACCACTCGTCGCCAACCACCTGTGGGGTCTGCTGAACGATATCGAACTGGCCATCGGCCTGGATTTCGCCAATCAGCACCGGCTTGGTAATGTGGTGGTTCGGCATGACGGTGGAGTAACCGCCGGAGAGGTTTGGAACCGATACACCAATGATCGAGTCGAGAACGGCATCCGTCTCGGTCGTGCCAGCGGCCTCAACAGCCTTTACCCATGCACTGAAGCCGATATAGGCCGCTTCCATCGGGTCGTTGGTGACGCGCTTGTCATTTTTGGTAAAGGCGTGCCAGGTCTTGATGAACTCTGCATTGACTTCGGAATCGACGGACTGGAAGTAGTTCCAGGCTGCAAGGTGGCCAACCAGTGGTCCGGTGTCGAGACCGGCCAACTCTTCTTCACCAACCGAGAAGGCAACGACCGGGATGTCTTCAGCCTTGACGCCCTGGTTTGCCAGCTCCTTGTAGAACGGTACGTTGGCATCGCCATTGATGGTGGAAACAACGGCGGTCTTTTTGCCAGCCGAACCGAACTTCTTGATGTCGGAAACGATGGTCTGCCAGTCGGAGTGACCAAATGGCGTGTAGTTGACCATGATGTCTTCAGACTTCACGCCCTTGGATTCAAGATAGGCCTTGAGGATCTTGTTGGTGGTCTGCGGATAGACATAGTCAGTACCAGCCAGAACCCAGCGCTCAACGCCTTCGGTGCTGGCGAGATAATCAACGGCCGGAATAGCCTGCTGGTTTGGTGCGGCACCGGTATAGAAAATGTTACGCGAGGATTCTTCGCCCTCATACTGGACCGGGTAGAACAGGATGGAGTTCAGCTCTTCAAACACCGGCAGAACGGATTTGCGCGAAGACGATGTCCAGCAACCGAACACGGCGGCAACCTTGTCCTGGCTGATCAGCTGACGTGCCTTTTCGGCAAACAGCGGCCAGTCGGAGGCCGGATCGACAACAACAGCTTCGAGTTTTTTGCCGAGAACGCCACCCTTCTTGTTCTGCTCTTCAATGAGCATCAACATGGCATCCTTCAGCGTCGTCTCGGAGATCGCCATAGTGCCGGAAAGGGAGTGAAGAACGCCAACCTTGATTGTGTCGTCGGCAGCAAACGCGCCGTGGAAGGCGGTGGTGGACAGGATTGCGCCCAGCAGCGCGCCTGTAACCTTTGTTCTGAATGTCATCTGATCGAACCCCTCTTATGGTTTGCCTTAAAAGGCACCAGCAGCCTTTTTGACTGCCGCCGTGGGGAACTATCAAACGCACATCCGCAAAACCGTATACGTCAATTGACGTATGCAGGGTGGCGAAACAGGAAGGCAGAAAACTCAGCCATCAAGAAGGCCGCAAGAAGCGGCGCGGAAGATCGGAGCACTATTCGTTTACAAAGAACCTAGTGGTGGAACTTAGTTTTGCGGTTTTGGATCTGTAGACGTCTCAAGGATGGCTTCCTGGTGATACCAGCTGTCGAAGTCGACCTGAGGCAGGGGAGCGGCATGAGGTTCAGGGTGCACAGACGCGTCCTTGCGGAAGCGGTTGTAGCCTGCACGACCACCAACGGGAAACTGATAAATTCTGGCACTTTCCATTTGCGGTTCATTTCTCATGATATTCTCTCTTCGTTAAAAACACCTCAGCATCTTGCTTCACCCTAATATAGCGCATCAGGAACGAAATTTCACCGTATCGATTAAAAAAAAATCAAAAAGATTAAAAAATAGGCATTCAAAAAATCAAAGACGTGAAAGAGTAGTCTTTATGCAGCTAACGACCTAAAATCGGTCATTCCTGGCGCAAAAAGCGCCTCTATCGGCAAATTTCCAGTCCGAAGCGTCATCATAGCGCCCTTCCCTTTATAAAAACTTCATATTTGCAGGGAATTACGATTTGTCGCTTCGGTTAAACGAACAGCTTAAACAGTCGTTCCACCGCACACGAATCCACTCTCCCAAAAGAATTTTGCAGCCGTTCCGCCATCCAAATTCAAACTGGCACGCCGCGTGCTTGTATATAGGCAGCCCTTGAAAGCGAAAGCGGTTTCCCTGCGGCCTGAACAGGTCAGGGGATATCAAGGCTTCGCATTATTACCTATGAGAGGTTCGCAATGACTAAGTTTAAACTCGAGTACATCTGGCTCGATGGTTACAAGCCGGTAGCAAACCTGCGTGGCAAAACGCAGGTCAAGGAATTCGACGAATTCCCGACACTCGAGCAGCTTCCGCTTTGGGGCTTTGACGGCTCCTCCACCCAGCAGGCCGAAGGCCACAGCTCGGATTGCGTTCTGAAGCCAGTTGCCATTTATCCTGATCCAGCCCGTACCAACGGCGCGCTCGTCATGTGCGAAGTCATGATGCCAGATGGCGTTACGCCACACGCATCCAACAGCCGCGCTACCATCCTCGACGACGAAGATGCATGGTTCGGCTTCGAGCAGGAATATTTCTTCTACGAAGACGGCCGCCCACTCGGCTTCCCTGAGCAGGGTTACCCAGCTCCGCAGGGCCCATACTACACTGGCGTTGGCTACAAGAATGTTGGTTCCATCGCCCGCGAAATCGTTGAAGAACACCTCGACCTCTGCCTCGAAGCAGGCATCAACCACGAAGGCATCAACGCCGAAGTGGCCAAGGGTCAGTGGGAATTCCAGGTATTCGGCAAGGGCTCCAAGAAGGCCGCTGACCAGATCTGGATCGCTCGTTATCTGCTTCTGCGCCTTTGCGAAAAGTACGGCATCGACGTCGAATTCCATTGCAAGCCGCTCGGCGACACCGACTGGAACGGTTCGGGCATGCACTGCAACTTCTCCACCAAGTTCATGCGCGAAGTTGGCGGCAAGGAATATTTCGAAGCCCTCATGGCTGCGTTCTCCAAGAACTGGCAGGAGCATATCGACGTATACGGCCCAGACAACCACCTGCGTCTGACCGGCAAGCACGAAACAGCGCCATGGAACAAGTTCTCCTACGGTATTGCTGATCGTGGCGCGTCGATCCGCGTTCCACACTCCTTCGTCAACAACGGTTACCGTGGTTACCTGGAAGACCGCCGCCCGAACTCGCAGGGTTGCCCTTACCAGATCGCGTCTGTCGTTTTGAAGACGATCGCAGAAGTACCGACTGCAAAGTCGGCTGCGGCCTAATATAAAAATGATGGCGTCGTTCGATCCGGACGACGCCATTTTTGTGTCTGCACAGACAGACTGCGTTGCAGACAAACGCAACGACCACAAACTCTGATAACAGTTTCGGAGGCTATGAAATCCGGCATGGCCGCACGCCAACGCATCATTCCCGTCAGACGTGAATATAACCGTTGGGTCGCCAACCAGACGCTGGAAGATTACGCGCTGCGCTTTACCGCAAAAAGCGCCCGGCAATTTTCATCAAACCGAATTTCCCATACCGCCATCGGCGCCATCTCGTTCCTGGCTCTCGAAGCCATCGGCGGTGCGATCACCCTGTCCTATGGCACGACCAATGCGTTTTTTGCCACTATAGTCGCGGCTGTCGCCATGTTGGCCGTCGGCCTGCCGATCAGCCGTTATGCCATCCGCCACGGTGTCGATATTGACCTTCTGACCCGAGGTGCAAGCTTTGGCTATATCGGCTCGACGATAACCTCGCTGATCTATGCCGCCTTCACCTTTATGCTGTTTGCCATCGAGGCATCCATCATGTCCGGTGCGCTGGAACTGGCACTCGGCATTCCATTATGGATCGGCTATATCATTTCGGCCGTCATGGTCATACCGCTCGTGACCCACGGTGTGCGGTTGATCAGCAAGTTCCAGATCATGACCCAGCCATTCTGGATCATCCTGAACATATTGCCGTTTATCTTCATTGCTTTTCTGGACTGGGACAAATTCGATCTTTGGCTGGCCTTTTCCGGCATCCACCACACACCGGCACCAGTTGGAGAGTTTGCGCGGTTCAATCTCGTTGAATTCGGTGCCGCCTCCGCCGTCATTCTGGCATTGATGTCCCAGATCGGCGAACAGGTCGATTTTTTGCGCTTCCTGCCCGCCGAGGGCCAAAGCAAATTGCGCCATCGCATCGCTGTTTTTCTGGCAGGTGCCGGCTGGGTCGTGGTGGGGGTGCCAAAACTGCTGGCCGGTTCCTTCCTTGTTGTTCTGACCCTGACGTCAGGCGTTCCGGTCGACAAGGCGGCAGACCCGTCGCAGATGTACCTCACCGCCTTCGGCTACATGATCCCGAACGAAAATGCTGCCATGCTGTTGATGGTGGCTTTCGTGGTGGTGTCGCAGCTCAAGATCAATGTCATGAACGCCTATGCGGGATCGCTCGCATGGTCGAATTTCTTCTCACGTCTTACCCACAGCCATCCCGGTCGCGTTGTGTGGCTGGTGTTTAACGTTGCCATCGCCCTGCTGCTGATGGAACTCGGCATTTACAAGTTGCTGGAAGAAACGCTCGGCATCTTTTCCATTGTTGCAATGGCGTGGCTATGCACGATCTCGGCCGACTTGTTCGTTAACAAGCCACTTGGCCTTGCCCCACCCGGTATCGAGTTCAAGCGCGCCCACCTCTACGACATCAACCCGGTTGGTGTCGGCAGCATGATGCTGTCCGCAACCATTGCACTTGCTGCCCATTTTGGCCTGTTCGGCTCGGTGGCCGCTTCACTTGCACCCTACATCACGCTGGTGGTTGCTTTCATCGCCTCCCCGCTAATTGCGTGGGGAACAAAGGGAAAGTTTTATCTCGCTCGTAAGCCGCGCCAGAAATGGCATGAAGAAAGCAGCATTACCTGTTCTATCTGCGAGCACCCATTTGAGCCGGAGGACATGGCGTGGTGCCCTGCCTATGCAGCGCCTATCTGTTCGCTCTGCTGTTCGCTGGATAGCCGTTGTCATGACATGTGCAAACCCAAGGCAAAGCTCAATTATCAGGTAGCGACGGTCGCCAAGTCCTTCCTGCCCAATGAACTGGTGGCCAAACTTGCCACACGCCTTGGCCGTTATGGCATGTCAGCAGCATTGGCAATCGCAGCCCTTGGCGGCATTCTTGCGTTGATCGCCCATCAGGTCGCCACAGCATCGCCGGAAACCGCTGATGTCGTGAACCGCACCATTCTTATCGTATTTTTTGTTTTCGCGGTCATTGCGGGCATCGTCTGCTGGTTTCTGGTCCTTGCCCACGACAGCCGCGTAGTCGCGGAAGAAGAATCATCGCGCCAAAACACGTTGCTGCTTAAGGAAATTGCCGCCCACCGCAAAACAGATGCCGCGCTGCAGACCGCCAAGGAAACCGCTGAGGCGGCAAACCGCGCTAAAAGTCGGTATGTGGTTGGCCTCAGTCATGAACTGCGCACGCCGCTCAATGCCGTGCTGGGTTACGCACAAATTCTCGAACGGGATGAAACCATCCCGGCGCCGCGCCAATCTGCCATCAAGGTCATCAAACGTTCAGCAGACCACTTGTCCGGTCTGATTGACGGCCTGCTGGATATTTCCAAGATTGAGGCTGGCCGACTGCAGGTCTATTCCAACGAAATCAATATCCAGGATTTTCTGGATCAAATCGTTGATATGTTTCGCCCGCAGGCTCAGGCCAAGGGGCTGACATTTCATCACATCAGGGCAAAGTCACTGCCGCAATATGTGCGAAACGATGAAAAACGCCTGCGCCAGATTCTCGTCAACCTTCTGTCCAATGCCATAAAGTTCACCGATGCAGGCAGCGTGACCTTCGAGGTCGCCTATCGCAGCCAGGTCGCCACCTTCACCGTGACGGACAGTGGACGCGGTATTTCCCCAAAGGATTTGGCCCGCATCTACGAACCGTTCCAACGCGGCGAAGCGGATAACATCAAACCCATGCCAGGTCTTGGTCTCGGTCTCACCATCACCCAGCTGTTGACCAACACGCTTGGCGGCGAGATTTCCGCCACCAGCGAAAAGGATGTAGGTTCGACATTCCGCGTGCGTCTTATGTTGTCGGCCATCGACCGCCCGAGCACGGCACCGGCCCCTGAAAAGAAGATCGTGTCCTACGCCGGGCCTCGTCGCACCATCATGGTGGTGGATGATAATGAGGACCACCGTGACCTGATGCAGGAAGTCCTATCCCCGCTCGATTTTGTGGTGCTAACTGCCCAGAGTGGTCCGGACTGCCTGACCCTCATCGAAGGGTTAAGTCCGGATGCATTCCTCATAGACATTTCCATGCCTGGTATGAACGGCTGGCAACTGGTCGCCAAGTTGCGCGATGCCGGCCAGACCGCCCCAATCATCATGTTGTCAGCCAATATTGGGGACACGGCCATTATTGGAGCGGGTACCGATGGCCATAATGATGCCATTGCCAAACCGGTCGACATTCGCAAGCTCTGTGACCGCCTTGCCGTGCATCTGGGCCTGCACTGGGTGTATGAAAAAGACCTTTCCATGGTCATCGTTTCGACAGCTCCGCCAGCCCCGTTGAAGGCACCGGCTTCCGTTCATCTGCAGGATTTGTTGCGCCTTGGGGAAATTGGTTATATCCGCGGCATCGAAGCCAAGCTGGATGATCTTGACCGCAGCCAGGAAAACCTGCCGTTCACGGCACAAGCCCGCAACTTCGTACGCGCATTCGACCTCACGGGTTACGCGGCCTTTATCAAGAAATTCGAAGACAAAAGGACGGGCACGGATGACTGAGCCGATGAACCCGCGCGATATCGTGCTGCTGGTGGATGACAGCCCGGAGGCCCTGGGCTTTCTGACAGAGGCACTGGAGCAATCCGGTTTCTCCGTCCTGATTGCCACTTCCGGTCAAGCGGCCCTGAACATTATCGAACGCATCACCCCAGATATCATTCTGCTGGATGCGATCATGCCCTCGATGGACGGTTTTGAGACCTGCCGTCGTCTTAAGGCCAATGCCTCGGTCGCACAGGTGCCGGTTATCTTCATGACCGGCCTGACGGAGACCGAACATGTGGTGCACGCATTGGGTTCCGGCGGCGTCGACTATCTGACCAAGCCAATCAATATCGACGAATTGCGCGCCCGCATTCGTGTTCACTTGTCCAATGCCCGCTCAGCGCAAAGTGCCCGTGTGGCACTGGATGCCGCCGGACGCCATCTGTTGGCGGTGCGGGCCAATGGTGCAATCCACTGGTCAACACCGCAGGCGACACGGCTGATCAACGCAGCGACGGGCAGTGACGCCGGATTGGAAATTGTCTCCACCGAAATTGCCACCTGGCTTGGCTCTCCCGATCGCGCCCAACATATGCGGGATGCAGCCTTAAGCATTTCCAACAATGGGCAGGCGATCCTGCAGCTTACCTTCTTGGGAGCAATGGGGGCTGACGAATATCTGTTCCGCCTGATGGCAACCAATGACAAACCGGCCGATGCCTTGCTGCGACAACATTTCGGCCTGACATTGCGGGAATCCGAAGTGCTACTGTGGATTGCCAAGGGTAAATCCAATCGCGACATCGGCGATATTCTCGGCCTTTCTGCACGCACGGTGAACAAACATCTGGAGCAGATCTATGTGAAGCTTGGCGTTGAAAACCGCGCATCAGCGGCTGTGAAAGCGACGCAGGTCATCCATAACAACGGCTGAGCCCTCCTAAGTCTACGGTGCCTCCTCAGAACGGCTGGCGAGTAGCTGTGAAACGGTCACGAATTCAAACCCGCGCTGTCTCAGACCCTGGACAATCTTCGGTACGGCTGCACGGCTTGCCTCTCCGCTGCGATACATCACATGCAGCAAAATGATCGATCCATTCTGCGCTTTTTCAAGCACATGCGCAGCCATAGCATCAGCATTGCCCGCAATGTCAGGATAACTTTCCGGCTCTATGTCCCAGGTGATTGTCTTGCGATTATTCTGCGACATATACCACGGCAAGGTCACCAGCTTTTTGCCATAGGGTGGGCGAAAATCGATCTCGCCCTGATAGCCGGCGGCACGGATAGCGGCATCAGTCCGCTCAATTTCGTCGGCAACGGTGGCAGGCCCTGTCAGTAACATGCGGGCATGCGAGTAGGAGTGATTGCCCACCTGATGCCCCGCCTCGACAATCGCCCGCGTCTGCGCCGGGTTTTCCTGCATCTCCTTACCAGTCAGGAAAAACGTTGCCGGAGCATCATGCTCTTTCAGCATGTCCAGCACATCCTGTGTGAAACGAACGGTAGGACCATCATCAAATGTCAGGGCAACGAGGGGCTTGCTGGTTTCGACCCGGGCAAAAATCTCGCCAAATAATTGTGTCGTGCGAGAATTGCCGAGGGTGTAAAGGCCAAGCAGACCGCCTCCCAGCCCAAGCACGACCAAACCGACTGTCAAAAGTCGCCGCATCACCATCGAATCTCTCCCGGTAGTTGTACCCTCCACATTCATTGCAACGACAATGTCGCCTTTGTGGCAAAAACAATCTGGTGCGCGGGAAAGTCAGAAAACAGCTGCTATGCCGTGCCCTCAAAAAAGAAAAAAAGCCCGGCATCTCTGCCGGGCTTCTTGGATCAATTAGCAGAAACTTAGCTGCCCTGCTGGAAGTAGCTGAACTTGCCGTCCGGACCCTTCTTCCACTCGTACATAACGTAACCAGGAAGCTTTGGATCGCCCTTTTCGTCGAAGGAGATATCGCCAAGAACGGTCTTGAACGTACCCTTCTTCATTGCTTCGGCAACAGCTTCAGCGTCGGTCGAACCGGCAGCCTTGGCAGCTTCAGCAATCGTCTGGAGCGCAGCGTAGGAGTACAGAGTGTAAGCTTCAGGGTTGAAGCCGGCAGCCTTGAACTTCTCTACCAGTTCCTTGTTTTCAGGACGCAGGGTTGGATCAGGACCGAATGTGTTGAGCGTGCCTTCAACAGCGTCACCAGCAATCGAGGCCAGTTCGTTGGACACGATACCGTCACCGGAAATGAGCGTTGCCTTCAGACCCTGGTCAGCAGCCTGACGGATGATCAGACCAGCTTCTGTGTGCAGGCCGCCCCAATAGATGATGGAAACGCCAGCTTCCTTCATCTTTGCGATCAGTGCGGAGAAGTCCTTGTCGCCGACGTTAACGCCTTCGTACATGGCTTCAGTCACACCGGCAGCGTTTGCAGCCTTTTTGGTTTCGTCGGCAAGGCCCTGACCATATGGGGTCTTGTCGTGAATGATGGCGATCTTTGCATCCTTGAAGTGGTCAGCAAGATACTTGCCGGCAATGCCGCCCTGCTGGTCGTCACGACCGCAAGTACGGAAGGTGTTCCACAGGCCACGTTCGGTGAAAACCGGGTTGGTTGCAGCGGGTGTCACTTCGAGAATGCCGTTTTCTGCGTACACTTCGGAAGCCGGGATCGAAACGCCCGAGTTGAAGTGACCAACAACAAACTTCACGCCGTCAGCAACGAATTTGTTGGCAACGGAGATGCCCTGCTTGGGGTCGGACACGTCGTCACCCAGGACGATCTTGATCTGTTCGCCGTTGATACCGCCAGCAGCATTAATGTCTGCTGCCGCTTGCTCGGCACCCTTCTGGAGCTGTGCACCGAACGCTGCGTTCGGGCCAGTCAGCGGGCCACCAACGGCGATGAGAATATCAGCCCAGGCAGAGCCGCTGAACGCGACCATTGCAGTCAGCGCTACTGCGGAAAGAAGAGACTTCTTCATTATGTTACTCCCAGTTCCTTTTGGATGGGTATTGTTGTTTACCTGTCCAGCCCCATCATCACTAAACAGGAAAGCTGTTCCACCTTTGCGAGCAGTCTGAGGTCAGAGACCCTGCCCTGTCAATCTTTCTTCTTCCAGGAAAAAGCAGAACTTTTTTCGTATAGCCAATAGTAGTTATTGACCATTTGGCTCGTTCTGCGAGTACGGAAACCGGCAACGGAAAAAACAAGCAACACCACCACATCGATTGTGTAGTAGAAGCCATTCAGTATCGGGCCGTTAAACAGCGCGTGATGCAAGAAGCGCATGGCAAAGCCCAGAAGTAATGTATAGACGATGACCCGAGGCATTTCGCCCCAACTATCGGCCACCGACTTGCCGGTTCGCCATGCTGTCCAGAACCCCAGAAGCAGAACCAATGCCCGCAAGATGTAACGAGGCATCGTATCTGTTTCGAAAAAAAGTCCCTGCATTTCATTTTCCCCTTTAGCGCGGTCGCCCTTACGACAGACGCTCCGTTATTCTTATTTTAAAACCGGTCCTTGCAGACCGGGAATTCCATTTCCCACCCCTTCAAATCTGTTGCCAGCTTTGAGGCCAAAGACGGGAAAGTATTTTGCGGCATGACATTTCTGAGAAAGAGAAACACCATTCCGATTGCAGGGGTGCCAGCTTCTTTTTGATGGCTGGCGACACCTGAATTTCTTTTTAAAACGGCGAATTCGTAGAAATCTCGCCGTTCAAAATCTCGTTGCCTCACCTTTTATCGTTTTGAAAACCGCCAAAAGTTTTCGTGACGATATCAGTGGCGGCCACCTTCCAGATAGGCCGCACGCACTTCAGGATCGGCCAGAAGTTCCTTACCGGAACCGCTCATGGTTACCTTGCCGTTCACCATCACATAAGCGCGGTCGGAAAGCTTGAGGGCAGCAAAAGCGTTCTGTTCAACAAGAAACACGGTCAGACCTTCTTCCCTGTTCAGTTTCTTGATCGCTTCAAAAATGCCCTTAACGATCAGTGGCGCGAGACCCAGTGAAGGTTCGTCCAGCAACAACAGTTTCGGACGAGCCATCAGCGCCCGGCCGATGGACAGCATCTGCTGCTCACCACCAGACAATGTACCGCCGCGCTGGCTCTGACGTTCCTTCAGGCGCGGGAACATCACAAAGATCTTCTCCACATCTTCCTTGAAGTATTTCAGATTATCCAGACCAGCGCCCATCTGAAGGTTTTCCAGAACCGTCATGCGCGGAAAAATGCGACGACCTTCAGGAGACTGCGCAATACGCTTGCGCGCAATCAGGTGTGTGGGAACACGGGTAATGTCCTCGCCATCGAAGATGACCGAACCGGAACGGGCCTGCGGGCTGCCGCAAATGGTCATCATCAACGTGGATTTGCCAGCGCCGTTAGCGCCGATAAGGCTGACGATCTCGCCCCTGTTCACCTCGATATCGACACCGGCGAGCGCACGGATATTGCCGTAATAGGTTTCAACATTCTGGACTTTAAGAAGGGATTCACCGGACATCAGACCGCTCCCCCGTCAAGTTCTTCAGCAATAATTTCTTCCACTTCATCGTCCTCGACACCGAGGTAGGCGGCGATGACCTTAGGGTCATTCTTGACATGGTCCGGCGTGCCGTCAGAAATCTTCTGACCGTATTCAAGCACCACCACATGGTCGGAAATTTCCATAACCACCGACATGTCGTGCTCGATCAGCAAAAGCGATGTTCCTTCATCGCGGATGCCACGCAGCAATGCGTTCAGTGCCAGAGATTCCTTCGGGTTTAGACCCGCGGCCGGCTCGTCGAGGCACAGAAGCTCAGGACCGGTGCACATGGCACGGGCAATTTCCAGACGGCGCTGCGCGCCATAGGAAAGATCACCTGCCGGATCATCAGCACGATCCGTCAGATTGGCCTTGTCGAGCCAGTACTTTGCTTTCTCGATGGCATCGGCTGCAGCGTTTTTGTAAGCCGCGAAACCCAGCAGACCGAGAATGGTGTAACCGGATGCCTTCATCAGCACGTTGTGCTGCGCAACCAGCAGGTTTTCGAGCACCGTCAGACCAGAGAAAAGCCGGATGTTTTGGAAGGTTCTCGCAACCTTGGCTTTTTTGGTGATCTCGAAATCCGGCAAACGTTCCAGAAGGTGCTGCTGCCCTTCCTTCCCGTTCATCGTGATCATGCCCATTGTCGGTTTGTAAAAACCGGTGATGCAGTTGAACACGGTTGTTTTGCCAGCACCGTTCGGCCCGATCAACGCGGTGATTTCACCACGCTTGGCTTCGAACGAAAAATCGTTGATGGCCATCAAGCCGCCGAACTTCATCGAGAGGTGTTCGACCTTCAGTATCGTATCTTTTTTCATGGAACTTGCTCCGGATGCCATCAGCCGTGACCTTCCTTCGTAAAGCTGCCGGAGACAGCCTTGCGTTTTTTCAAGAAGGCAGTTGGTTCGCGTGAACCCACAAAACCACGTGGCTTGAACAGCATCACGATAATCATTGCCAGACCGAACAGCAGCATACGGTAGAGTTCCGGCGTGAAGTCATTGCCGAAGAAATGCTTGAGGAACTCCATTTCGCGCAGTGCTTCCGTGCCACCCACCATCACCACAGCCGCAATGGCAATGCCGGTGAGTGATCCCATGCCACCCAGAACCACGATGGCCAGAATGACCGCAGATTCAAGGAACACGAAGGATTCAGGCGATACGAAGCCCTGACGAGCTGCGAAGAATGAACCGGCAAAACCACCAAACATCGCGCCTGTTGCAAAGGCGGTGAGTTTGGTCGCAACCGTGTCGATACCAAGCGAGCGGCAGGCAATTTCATCTTCACGCAGGGCTTCCCATGCACGACCGATCGGCATGCGACGCAGGCGGATCGTGACGTAGGCTGTCAGAAGGCAAAGCGCCAGGATGACGTAGAACAGGAAGATTTTATAATAGGCCGACGACATCGACAGGCCAAAAGCCTTGGCAAAGTTGTTCGGCGCACCGGTATCGAACGACCAGATGCCGAAGACCGATGCCTTGGCGATGCTCGAGATACCGAACGTGCCCTTGGTCACATCTGTCCAGTTTATCAAAACAAGACGAATGATTTCACCGAATGCAAGTGTCACGATGGCAAGATAGTCACCACGCAGGCGCAGAACGGGGAAGCCGAGGATAACACCCCAAAACGCCGCCAGAATACCGGACATTGGCAAGAGCAGCCAGAACGAGAAGCCGAAGTAGCTGGACAGCAGCGCATAGGAATAGGCACCAACCGCGTAGAACGCCACATATCCCAGATCGAGCAAACCAGCCAGACCGACAACGATATTCAAACCCCATGCCAGCATGACGTAGATCAGGATCTGGATACCGAAGTTATCAACGTATTTCAGTGAACCCTGAAAGCCGTTAATTGCGACCATAACAGGTGGGTAGAGAAGCAACGCAACAAGCGCGATCTTCAGAAAATATTTTTGGAAATCGCTTTTTTCTTCAGTGATATCCAGTACGCCAGTGCGTGCTTTTTTCAGTTTGCGTGAATCAAGCGCTGGCTTGATAAAACCAACAACCAGAAAACGACCGACAGCAGCGATAGCGACAAAAATCGCCAGAAGATCCCAACGGGTCTCCCAGACCAGTGCGTTATTGATATCCTGAAAGGTACGGATACCAACGAAAAGAAGGAACATGCCGAAGGAAATCAAGCCCGCGTAGAGGCCTTCCTTCAACGCCACGGCCGTAAGATCGGGGCTGGAGGATTTTGTTTCAGAGCCAGGATTTGCCATGTTTTTATACCTTCTCGACTTCGGGACGTCCGAGGATGCCCGTAGGCTTGAAGATCAGAACGAATGCAAGAATGGCAAAAGCTGCAACATCCTTGTAAGCAATCGAGAAATAGGCAGACCACAGGCTTTCGATCAGGCCAATCAGCAGACCACCCAGCACAGCGCCTGGCAGTGAGCCAATGCCACCAAGGACCGCAGCCGTGAATGCCTTTACGCCCGGAATGAAGCCGTCATTGAACGAGGCAACACCATAATACATGAGGTACAGCGTGCCAGCGACGGCCGCGAGAGCAGCGCCCATAACAAAGGTGATCGAAATGGTGCGGTCTACATCGACACCCAGAAGTGCCGCCATCTTGCGGTCCTGCTCGGTTGCACGTTGCGCACGGCCAAGCGGTGTCTTGTTGACGATATACCAGAACACGAACAACAGCACGGATGTGACGGCCACAATGATAAGCTGCTTCAACGAGATGGTGATTGCGCCGAAGTGGAAGACATCTGTCACAAGCGACGGGATCGGCTTGTTGCGTGGACCCTGTGTAACCTGAATGAAGTTGGACAGCACAATCGACATGCCGATCGCGGTGATCAGCGGTGCGAGGCGGAAGGAACCACGCAGCGGCCGGTAAGCCACACGCTCAATCGTCCAGTTCCACAAACCGGTCATCAGCATCGCAACAACCATCATAAGAAGAAGGAGCAGCGCCACCGGAATACCGGCAAAAAACGATGTGAGAATGAGGAAGACGATAAGGGCTGCGAAGCCACCCAGCATGAATATGTCGCCATGAGCGAAGTTGATCATGCCGATAATGCCGTAAACCATCGTATAGCCAATTGCGATCAGGCCATAGATAGAACCAAGAGTCAGCCCGTTTATGAGCTGCTGGATAAAATACTCCATATTTTCCCCCGGATGCACTCTCTAAAGGAGCACATCTCTTTTATTACGTTCCCGCGATCCTGTAAGACAGATCCGTATGAAATGCATAACGCGTTCGAAAGAAATGTGAAGCCCAAAAGGAAAATTTCAGCCAAATATTTGGAGTTTTCATATTCACTGCCGCATTTGGGATCACAAAGAGCAGGAATTCGGCAGAAGCTGAGCAAAAACCACTCATTTCGCAGTGTAATACAACGTTATCACTTAACGTAACTCGAAATGATACCCGTACCATTTCCCGACACAATTTAATGCTGTATTTATCAATATTATATATCGTAAATACTTGAAATGAATGCGATATATCTGAGACAACGCTGGGAACCCGAGGACACATCGTCAAAATGCTGGAGCATCTGACACACGCAGCCTTTGCAGCAGGCCGAGAAATCATGGCCATCCACACGGCTGGGCCACATGTGCTCTATAAGAATGACTGTTCCCCCGTCACAGAGGCGGATCAGCGTGCCGAAGACGTTATTCTGGCAGCGCTGCAACAGGCTTTTCCCACTATTCCCGTTATTGCCGAAGAGGCCGTATCATCTGGCATCATGCCGGAAATATCCGGCGGCGATTTCTTTCTGGTCGATCCGCTTGATGGCACCAAGGAGTTCATCGCCGGAAACGACGATTTCACCGTCAATATTGCGCTGATTCGCGATGGTGAACCGGTAACCGGTGTGGTGCTGGCGCCTCTGCTCAGGACACTCTGGACCGGCCACGAAGGTATTGCCGAAAAGCTCACACTCGACGAGGATTTCAACATCGTCTCGCGGGAAGAGATCAACACAAGAAGCTGTCCTGACGCGATGATGGCGCTCATCAGTCGCTCGCACAGCACGCCGGAAACGACAGCTTTCGTTACACAGCATGGCATTCGCAATTTCAATTCGGTCGGATCATCGCTGAAATTCTGCCTTATTGCCGAAGGTCAGGCCGATGTTTATCCACGGTTTAGCCGCACCATGTTGTGGGATACGGCGGCAGGTGACGCCATCTTGCGCGCGGCCGGTGGCATCACAGTCACACCTGAAGGTGCCCCACTGGTCTATCTGCCCAAGATCTGCACGGAAGAAGGCCTTGCCAACGGCAACTTCGTGGCTTGGGGCACGCCCGCCATGGCGGAAAACACCTGATTAGTGCTTTGAGAAGTAAGGACGGTTGATTGCTCCAATCATCCGCCCTGCCCGTGACCAAATTCACAGCAATCGATAACGATAGGCCCGCGCCACCGCTTGCATGCGGTTGACTGCCTCAAGCTTGCGCATCGCGCTTTTCAGGTAGCTGATCACGGTATGGCTGGAAATGGAGAGAATGATGGCGATCTCTTCACTGCTTTTACCGGCAGCAGACCAACGCAAACACTCAATTTCACGAGCCGTCAGTTTTTCCCGTGGCCCAGCCTGCAACAGACTGTCGCCAGATGCCCTGTCCAGAATCTCCACAGCTTCAAAATATAATGACGCCATATCTGGCTGCGTGGGCTCGACAGCGTCGCTGCTGAGAGCCAACACATAGATATTCATATGTGCATCATGCAACGAGCAGGCCAGGACATTGGCATAACCAAACCGGGCAAACTCCTTGCCAAGATCGGCCACATCACGACCATTCTCGTCCTGCCAGAAACATGAACCTGGCAGCAACACCGGAACGACCTTGCGCTTCAGCATGGCAATAAGCTTGCTGCTCCGAAACGCATCACTCAGCGAATAGGCATTCACCAGCCCGGTCGGCCAGTTGCTGTGAACGATATTGTCCCGGAAGCCGGATTTATCCGCCCGTGGAAAAGCCGTCAGCATATAACGGTCAAAGCCATGTCGCTTGCATAAGTCTGCGAGGTCACTTTCCAGACGGTTTAGAAACTCGCTATCGCCCTTGTCTGTCATCACGGCCCCGGTCACACCCTGCACTCCGACGAAAACAGACCCTGAACTGCCATATCAATTGCATCAGTCGTTGAAACGTTGCCCGACACGTTTCTTCTCCCCTCTATAAAAGCATCTGGAAATTCACATTTGAAAATGGTGCTAGATTTTTGCATTGGCTTATCGGTTGGAAGAGTACACGGAATCGCTGTGCAACCGACCATACTGCACGCATGAGAATAATAACATTAAAACATTCGAATATATTACAATTACAGTAATCGCCAGAAACAACAAATAAGAAATACTTAAATCAGCGGACACAGATATATCCGGCCGGGTTTATGTCGAAGATGTGCCTTTTTATTGGCACGACAAAGACTGCGTTTTTTTGACACGACCGTAATCTTTCGGCCAGATTTGAACCGTTTTCCTCACAGAACACCCGAAATAGTTCAAATTGTTAACAAATTCTCTCGAACAGCTTAGTTCTTTTTTAAAGTTAGCGCGCTAGGTTGACCCTATATGGTCTTGAGTTTGTATAGAGTGTCCAATGACCGAAATGATACGTCCACGAGTTAAATATGTCATCGGCCCAGATGGCAGCCCGCTAACAATTGCCGACCTTCCTCCGGCTGATACCCGTCGTTGGGTGATCCGTAGAAAGGCAGAAGTAGT
Source organism: Rhizobium sp. CG4 (assembly GCF_023701965.1). NCBI lineage: Bacteria > Pseudomonadati > Pseudomonadota > Alphaproteobacteria > Hyphomicrobiales > Rhizobiaceae > Rhizobium > Rhizobium sp. CG4. Next base: position 701,612 of record NZ_JABAEG010000001.1, read on the forward strand.
TGCTGCGGTTCGGGGTGGGCTTTTGAGCCTGGAAGAAGCCTGTGAGCGTTATACGCTGACGGTTGAAGAATTCCTGTCCTGGCAGTCTTCGATTTCCGATCACGGCCTTGCAGGTCTGCGCACCACGCGCATCCAGCAGTACCGTCACTAGTTAAAGTCCTGTTGCGGCGTAAGCCGCATCGAGACCATTATACAAGATAGCGCCACGGCATGTTTAAAAACATGCACCGTGGCGTATCTGTTTTCAGCGGCCATACAAATGGCTCGCCTCGCGCTCCCCAACCCACGGCATTCAGCGGCGTCGCACAAGCTGAACATGCCAAATTGTAACATCACTGTTCACAAACTGCGGTCACCTTTTCCCGTCTGCTGCTCATGTGGCATGGTATAGCTACGCCATCACAAACGTTAAGCGGGAGAAAATAATGGAATTCAAAAGCAGTGAAACAGGCTCAAAAGGTCTCTACACGGCAACGCTTGAGGGCCATACTGGAGAGATGACCTATTCTCGCGCATCGGAAAAGTTAATCATTCTTGATCACACCGGTGTTCCCGACGAGCTTCGCGGCAAGGGCGTTGGCCAGGCACTGGCAGCGCATGCAATCGAAGAGGCGCGAAAAGGTGGCTGGAAAATCATGCCGCTTTGCCCTTTTTTCAAGGCGCAGGTGCTTCGTCACCCAGAATGGAACGACGTCATCTCCGGTTAAGCGGATTTCAGGTGCATAAAAATTACTATTTTTTTGAATTCAAAACCCAGCATTCGCGTCGATGGTCGTCAGGTCTTAAACATTTCAGCGGCGCGTTAACCGTTATAGATGGCCCCGGAACGCAAATCCAAGGTCGGATTCTCGGCTAAAGCATGACGAAAATCACCAGCGCGCGCCAAACGAATCACTTTCATCGCGAAAATGACAAAAAAATCCCAAAATGGGTTCAGGCACGCGCCTTCGATGAAGGCGCCTGCCTGAAAATAGTCATCAGTACAGCCTTTGCGAGAAAACGGATTTAACGTTTTGCCAGCAAATAAAGGTGGCTTATGCCCGTGCCCGCATGGCGCCATCGCGACTTTCGAGAGCAGCAGCCTTTTCATAATCGGCCACGACTTCCTCAAGCGATGCTTCGGCCGCCTCCTGCTGCGCCCTCAGTTCCCGAATGGAAACCTGAAGGTTATCAGCACGTTGACGTGCCGCCTTGGCAAAGGTCGGATACGCAAAATGTGTTGGGTCCGTAATGCCCGACTTGGATTCTTCAAGACTGATCTGGTGAACCAGTTCCTTAGCCATCCGGTCGAACTCCGCCATCATGAGTTGCAACTGCTGCAACTGGCGGCGTTTCTCGTTGACCTGAAATTCCTTCAGGCGAATTAGGCTGTCACGCGACTTCATACGCAATACTCCGTGGATGTCGAAACCCCGGTTCAAGACAATTTTAACCCGTTGATGCCGGTGTGAGCCGAAATCGTTCAAAAAAATAACAAGACGTTAATAAAAAAACGTCCGCGTTAACCTTTCGTTTACGGGCATCATTAATGATAACGACGATCATTTAAGGGTCGGTAAATGCCATGTCCAAAAAATTGGACGCGACAATGTACGAGTCGGTTGAATCACTTAGCACGATATCCTCATGTTAAGATTCAATGTTGGCGATGGTGGATTCATATGGAAAATCAGTGGCGTGCCATTTATATTTAACAAATTCGATACACTTGCCAGAGGCGATTAGAATTTGTTAACCATTTGATGGCAGCCTGCAAATCAGGCAACGTCTGGATCCGTATCGCGCAAGGCACTTACCTTCCGGCGGGCGGCAAAGGGGATAATTATGCGGGTTCTACTAATCGAAGACGACAGCGCGACAGCTCAGAGCATCGAGCTAATGCTGAAGTCAGAAAGTTTTAATGTCTACACGACCGATCTCGGCGAAGAGGGCGTGGATCTAGGCAAGCTGTATGACTACGATATCATTCTTCTCGACCTCAATCTTCCGGACATGTCCGGTTATGAAGTTTTGAGAACACTTCGCCTGTCCAAGGTGAAGACACCTATCCTTATTCTCTCCGGCATGGCCGGTATTGAAGACAAGGTACGTGGTCTCGGCTTCGGCGCAGACGACTACATGACTAAGCCATTCCATAAGGATGAGCTTGTTGCCCGTATCCACGCTATCGTGCGTCGTTCGAAGGGCCATGCCCAGTCGATCATCGCAACTGGCGAACTGATCGTGAACCTCGACGCCAAGACTGTAGAAGTCGGCGGCCAGCGCGTTCACCTGACCGGCAAGGAATATCAGATGCTGGAGCTGCTTTCGCTCCGCAAGGGCACTACCCTTACCAAGGAAATGTTCCTGAACCACCTTTACGGCGGTATGGACGAGCCTGAACTCAAGATCATTGACGTGTTTATCTGTAAACTTCGCAAGAAGTTGGCAAATGCCGCAGGCGGCGCGAACTACATCGAAACGGTGTGGGGTCGTGGTTACGTTCTGCGCGAGCCGGATGGCGCGACAGAATATCTTGAAACTGCCTGATACCGCATTCCCCAATGCAAAAGCCCGCCTTCATGGCGGGCTTTTTTGTTTCAAGCGGTGAAACGTACGGTCATTTCAGTGCCTCATGCAAAAATGAGACAATACCGTCAGCGATCTCGCGGTGAATATCTGCACGGTTTCGCCCGCCACCATCACGGCAAACAAAACCTTCCCCGGGCGATTCCTCTTCAATGATCTTGTCCGCACCAGGTTTGCACGTCTGCACAAAACTGAAATGTGTTGCATCGCCAATTTCCCGGTAAAGCGTTGAAGAAGCTGGCAAATGTTGCCGCAAATACTCTGAATCGCTTTTTATCGCGGCAATCTCGGCCGTCTCATGACCCGCAGCATAGACCAAAACCGGTATATCGATCCCTGCAAGACTGTCAGGCACAAAGCCGGAGGCAGGTCCAAGGTCAAGCGAGACAGCAGCCCCGACGCGCTTGTCTTTCAAATCCTGAGAAAGCTCTGGACGGGCCCTGCCACCGCCGACAATGCCGATCCGCGCCATAGTTTTCAAGTCTTTGCATTGCGCAGGCATGACATCGCCCGTGCAGTCCTTGAGAGCGCGATCCGCCTGATAACGACCGCCAGCCAGTTCGATTGGCGTCCAACCACCCAGAGAGTGGCCTATGACGGCGATTTTCCCGTCATCTATCTCGCTAGCCAGCGACGTATTCTCTAGCACAGCCGTTAACGTGCGACTGATATCGCGCGGACGCTCCCAAAGTCGCAAGGCTTCTGCGTTGTCCATATTCTGGAATGTCGTGCCAGGATGGTCTGGTGCCGTAACAACGTACCCGCATTGCACAAGCTCACCAGCCAGCAAATTAAGGTTTCGCCAGCTGCCGCCATAACCATGCGACAGTAAAACCAACGGATGTTTGCCCGGTGCTGCCAAGACATCCTGCTCGACACCAAGACCATAAAAGACAGGATTCTCCCCAACGGTCTCGGCTTTCGTCACCGTCTCGTTTGCCGGGTACCACAATGAAATCTTCAGCGGCCGATCATTACCTTTTTCAGCCTGCTCGATTTGTTTGAAACCTACCCCCGTGTCTGCCAGGGCAACCTGCCCTGTCATACTCAACACGAGTATCGCCAATGAGAAACAACGCATTTCCGTCTCCATATGTTGAACTGGGTCAATCCAATGAGACAGCTGTGTGAATGCGGCGACCTGAAATAGGTTTGAGGACGACTGGAACATGATCAAGAACCAGCGGCTCTATAAAGCGGCGTAAACAAAAACGGCGCCCACTGGACGCCGTTTGTTTAAGAATAGTCGGAGACCTGATCAGGCCTTGAGTGTCGCCACGAACACGATCTTGTCTTCGTGCACCGTATAATCCAGTTCCATGTCAGCTTCCTGTGCCAACAGCAGCGTATAATAAGGCTGCACGGAATGGGCGTCGATCGCCTCTTCAAGAGCGCCTTTGCAAAGTTCGGCGAACTTCGCCGGAACGCGCAGCATGCGGCCCTTAACGGTGATTTCAAATCGGGCATCGGTTTCTGGATTTTCCAAGACAACGTCGAGATTGCCACCGCGTGGAATAGCGCCGTAAGCGACCAGGAAAAGGTTCAGAAGCAACTTCACCCGGTTCTTGGCGACGATAGCGCGCGGCCCGGTCCAGCTAACCTCAACCTTCTTGTCGGCGCCGGCAAAATCCTTTGCCGCTTTTTCACCCTCACCCGTGTCGATGGACGCACCGGCCGAACCGGAAGCACCAAAGGCCAGACGGGCAAATTTCAGTCGCACAGAAGCGTTCAACGCGGATGTACGGATCAGATCCATTGCATCTTCGTCCGCGCCACCTTCATCAAGAAGTTCAAGGCCGTTGTTAATCGCGCCCACGGGCGAAATGACGTCGTGGCATACACGACTGCAAAGCAACGCCGCAAGATCGGCTCCCGAGAGTGTCAGGTTCGGGTTAATGGTCATAAATATCTCCTGCGCCGTCGGCTCTTCGGTCATGCGTTATTTCAAGAATAACCTGCCGTCATAATGACACCATATTTGGTAAACCGATTATTAAGACCATGCTTCCAAAATGGTCAGATGTCATGATACGGCAAGTAAAACGAAACAGACGGACGGAAATGACGATGAGCCTCCACCAAATTCGCACTTTTGCGCACCTGGGACTGATCAGGATTTTCATGGTCGTTGCAGGAATGATTCTGCCGGCACAGGCCATGGCGCAAAGCAGTGACCAATACACGATGCAAGAAATCGTGGATGCAGGACACGGCTTTTTTGGCTCCACCACCGGTGGCCTTGCAAAGGTCGTTGAACAGGCATTCCAGCGTTACGGCCTGCCAAACGGTTATATTCTGGGCCAGGAAGGCTCTGGCGCATTCGTTGCCGGCCTCACCTATGGCGAAGGTCAGCTCTACACAAAGAACGCAGGTCAGCACCCAGTTTTCTGGCAAGGCCCATCGCTCGGCCTTGATTACGGTGGCCAGGGCACGCGCACCATGATGCTGGTTTATAACCTTGCATCCGTGGATGGTCTTTACCGCCGCTTTGGCGGTGTCAGTGGCTCCGCATTCGTTATTGCAGGTGTCGGCATGACCGTTTTGAAGAACAACGACGTAACCATTGCACCGATTCGCACCGGCATCGGCGCACGTCTCGGCATCAATGTCGGCTATCTCAAGCTGACGCAGCAGCCAACTTGGAACCCTTTCTGACATTTTTTGCAGTTGATGATCGGCTGACTGTAAAAGTCAGCGTCAGTTCGCCATCCCTTAACGCAGGTATGGAACGGCCAGCGCAAGCTCCGCGTGTGACACATGCGGCAGCTTTTTGCGTCGATGGTGGCGACAAAAGTCAGAACGGTATAGCGTGTCTTAGTTTGGAGATCCCGGCGTGATCGAGTTTGCGATTTTATTTGGATTGGGTTTTTTGAGTGCCGCTCTTGTTGCAGCCCTCATAGCGCCCGCCATTCATCGTCGGATCGTCGCCTATACCGAAAAGCGCCTGCGCGCCACCATGCCCATCAGCCCCCAGGAAGTGCGTGCACAGAAGGACATGGCGCGTGCGCTGTATGCCGCCGAAAATGCGAGAACCCGCCAGGAGCTTGAAAATGAGCGCGCCAAGTCGGTCCAGATTTCCGTGCGCAGCAACAGCCTGGCGGATGATGCCAGCAAAATCCTGACCGAGAACCGCGAGCTTCGCCAGCATCTCGAAGAAATGTCTGTCGAGACCGGAGACCTGCGCTCCAGATTGCGCAAGCAGGAAGACGCCGCTGAAAAACTGAAAAGCACCTTGCGTCATGCAGAAGAAAGCAATCAGCTGAAGGCCGCAGAACTGGCTGACCTGATGAAGCGCGCCAGCCGTATCACTAGCGAGTTGGATGAGTTGAAAATCAACCTGTCTGCCCGTGAACTCGAGGTGGAACAGGCGCGTCAGCGCAATGATTCTTGGCGCAAGGAAAAAGATGCCATTACCCGCGATCTGAACAGCTCGACCGACAAAAGCCGCGACATGGCAAATCAGATCACCCGCGACAGCCGCAAGATCCACCGTCTGGAAGAACAGCTGGCGCAAGAAGCTGCTCGCAATGCCGACAATGAAAATCTGATTGAGCGCCGCAACCAGGAAATCGCACGCCTTAAAGAGCGGTTAGCAACATCCGGTCCACAGTCCGGCGAAATGGTCATTCGCTTGCCCAACCCGGCCGTGGCCAACAAAAGTGCTGCTTCCACCCTACCAGAGGTGCCTGTCGTGGCAGCAAAACCGCCCATCATCGATATCGCCGGCAGCGCTGCAACATCGGCCACAGCAGCTGACAAAGCTGATCTAAACAGCGAAATCGAAGAAATCCGCAATCAGGGAACGGCGCTCACCGAGCGTCTCATCAACATCAAGAATACCAACAATGATGAAGCGATCCGTCAGGAGATTGCCCTCATTGCCGCGAGGATGATTGCCCTGACTGCCCGCCTTGAAGGCGACAACTCACCAATTCCGGAAATTCTGGCGCGTGACACCGCCAATCCGGATGCAACCCGCCAAAGTCTTGCGCAACGCGCAAACGAGCTTCTGTCGCAGAAACCAAACTAATCGAGATACCGATTACAAGCGGCCGAGTGCCGCTGCCATCTGGTAAAGTGCAAGACCGGATGACGTACCGGCATTCAGGCTGTCCAACCGCGCCGATTGCGAAATACGCGCCGTTCGAAAGCGCGACAGCACCTCAGGCGGCAAACCGTCGCCTTCTGTTCCGATAACCAACGCCATACGCTCGGAAACAGGAATATTGCGAATTTCCGTTTCGCCGGCAGGAGACAATGCCCAGATGGTAAAACCTTCTTCCGCCAATTTTTCCAGCAGCGACATCGCCTTGCCTTCACGGATATAGGGCACCGCAAGCACAGAACCGACAGAGACACGCAGCGCCTTGCGATACAGCGGATCGCAGCATGTCTCGTCCAGCAGAACCGCATCGGCATAGAAGGCGGCTGCATTGCGGAAAATGCCACCGATATTATCGTGGTTCGAAATGCCACAGCCAACCACCACCAGCGATGATTTTGGCAGCTTGGCAATCAGACTATCCAGCCCTTGCCCTGTTGCATCGCAGTCAGCCTGAGCGCCTGCCAGACGTCGACCGAGCGCCAGGATACCGCGATGCAGGTGAAAACCGGCAATCGCATCCAGAACCGCAGCATCGGCAGTGTAGAGCGGAACAGAGACCGGAAACTCCTCCAGAATGCTGGCAACACCCTCCAGCCGGTTCTTCAGCACAAGAATGCATTCAGCCTCGAATGTACCGCCCTCGCGGTGGGCGGCTGCCAGCATGCGCAACACCACGGTGCCCTCGGCAATAAAACGCCCCTGCCGTCCGGTCAGATCGCGTTCCCTGATGTTGCAGAACGCTTCTATACGCGGATCATCGGCAGAGGTTATCTCGATGACAGCACGGCCGGTCGCGGCCGTTGTTGCCTCATTGTGCATCGATTGTCACATCGGCCACGAAGCGGCCCGTTGCGATATCAAACACCATTGCCTTGCGTGTGCCATTGGCAAGCCTGCCGGTAAACAGCAACTGACCCGCAGCAAGCGAGGTATTTTCAATGACAAAGCCCTGTGGCAGGCTTGCGGTGGCAGAAACAGGTCCATCAGACGGCACTGCACCATTCACTGCAGCAACCGGAGCCTGCGTTTGCGTCTTGGATGGCCCCATAGCCTTGTAGACAACGGCTCCGAACACCGCCATAAGGCTGATGAACATCACGGACCCAGAAACGATCTGCAAGCGTATCATCTTGCGACGAACGCTTTCCATGGCCGGGTCGAGCGGCTTGTCTTCCTGTTCTTCTGGCTCGATCTGCGTCATCTGAGGTCCTGTCATTACTATTTGATCGGAAAGTTGAATGAACGACCCCTTTAAACAAGGCGCAGACGCAAGAAAAGTCCTGATTGCCGAAGAAGATGCCGAAGGTCGTCTGGATTCGTGGCTGACGACGGCTGTTGAGGGCGATTTTTCACGCAACCGCCTCAAATCTCTCATCGAGCAGGGAGCTGTCACCGTCAATGGTGTCGCCATCACTGAGCCAAAAAAGAAAATCCGCCCCGGCGACCGGGTGGAGATCAACATGCCGGAACCGGAAGATCCTGAACCGCAGGGCGAGGACATCCCGCTTGATGTTCTCTACGAAGACGAAGATTTGATCGTGCTTGTCAAACCGGCCGGTCTTGTCGTTCATCCCGGCGCTGGCAACTGGACGGGCACACTGGTCAACGCGTTGATCCATCACTGCGGTGATAGCCTTTCCGGTATCGGTGGCGTCAAACGCCCCGGCATCGTGCACCGCCTGGATAAAGAGACCAGCGGCGTTATGGTGGTTGCCAAAAACGACAATGCCCATCGCCATCTTGCTGCGCAGTTTGCCGACCATGGCCGCACAGGCCCACTGGAACGCGCCTACAAGGCAATCGTCTGGGGCCGCCCGAAACAGCTTCGTGGCACCATCGATGCGGCTCTCGGCCGTTCGGGCAATGACCGCACAAAGCGCACCGTGAAGCGCGAGGAAGCGGAAGACGCACGCGAAGCCATTACGCATTACGAAGTCATGGAACGCTACCGGGAGAAGCCGGACGCTTCGTGCCTTGCATCGATGGTCGAGTGCCATCTGGAAACTGGCCGTACGCACCAGATCCGCGTACATATGGCACATATCGGCAATCCATTACTTGGCGACCCCGAATACGGTGCAGCCTTCCGCACAAAGGCAAACCTGCTGGATGACGAAGCAAAAGCCGTAGTCAACCGCTTTCCCCGCCAGGCCCTGCATGCTTTCCTTTTGTGTTTTGAACATCCGCGCACCGGTGAGGTGATGGAGTTTGAAACCGACATGCCTGACGACATGGAGGAATTGGTGCAAGCGCTGCGAAACGACAAAGAGGCGTGAATTCAAGAATGGGACCGTTACCGGTCCTTTTTTATCAAAAAAGCAAACCGTAACGGCTTCGTGATGCAACCGTATTCTTGAAACACCGTTCACCCCTACATATCTGTAACGGGAAATTGTGCGTGATACATTGTATGCGCACGAGGCGGCCTGCCTGAAAAGCAATGATTAGGGGGCCGTAGTTCAAGGATAGGGGGTGCTTTATGGCCCGCAATAGTTTGCCTTCAATTACCGCCGGCGAAGCCGGTCTTAATCGTTATCTCGACGAAATTCGTAAGTTTCCTATGCTGGAGCCGCAGGAAGAGTACATGCTCGGCAAACGTTATGCCGAACATGGAGACCGCGATGCTGCGCATAAGCTCGTCACCAGCCATTTGCGACTGGTAGCCAAAATTGCCATGGGTTATCGCGGCTACGGCCTGCCGATCGGTGAAGTGGTGTCCGAGGGTAATGTCGGCCTGATGCAGGCCGTCAAGAAGTTTGACCCGGAGCGTGGTTTCCGACTGGCGACTTATGCCATGTGGTGGATCAAGGCCTCGATCCAGGAATATATCCTGCGGTCCTGGTCGCTCGTCAAAATGGGCACCACCGCCAACCAGAAGCGCCTGTTCTTCAATCTGCGCCGCCTCAAGGGCCGTATTCAGGCAATCGATGATGGTGACCTGAAGCCCGAACACGTCGCTGAAATTGCCAGAAAGCTGAAGGTTTCCGAAGAGGAAGTCGTATCGATGAACCGTCGCCTGCATGGCGATGCTTCGTTGAATGCACCAATCAAGGCAGCGGAAGGCGAATCCGGCCAGTGGCAGGATTGGCTGGTCGATGACCACGACAGCCAGGAACAGGTGCTGATTGAGCAGGACGAGCTCGAAACACGTCGCCACATGTTGGCGCGTGCCATGAGCGTTCTGAACGATCGTGAACGCCGTATCTTCGAAGCCCGTCGCCTTGCAGAAGATCCGATCACTTTGGAAGAACTTTCCGAGGAGTTCGATATCAGCCGCGAGCGCGTACGCCAGATCGAAGTCCGTGCCTTTGAAAAGGTACAGGAAGCGGTGCAGAAACAAGCTCTGGAAGCAGCCAAGGCTCTTCGAGTGGTGGACGCCTGATTAAGTTCGCTCCTCCCAAGCGACCTCGGCTGTAAAAGCCAAAAGAAAAGCCCCCGAACAGTGTTCGGGAGCTTTTTTAATGGTTGCGCGTTGAAACCTTACTGGCCAGCGGCGGGTGCGGTTGATGCCCAGTCCTTGAGCGCAGCATCAAAAGCAGCACGACCCTCAGGACCCTTCTGCATAGTTAGCAATGCACGACGGCCGTTGCGATAGGACACTGGAATATCGATCCAGTCACGGGTGGCAAGCAGCTCCAGATTGGTCTTCATCGCATCTGGGAAGTCATTCAGGGCGATCATATGGAAATCGTCCGTGATCTTCGCTGGAACGGCAATCAAAGCGTTACCGCGGTCCTGTTCAGTCTGCTTCATGGCAATACGCTGAACGCTGTCGATCGCGCCACCTTCAAAGCCAGGCGTAACAGAGAAGACGATTTCCACCAGATGGCTGGCAGGCAGCGACGAGTCCAGATTACGCTTGAAGGTAATCAGTGCACTCAAACCGCGTGCAGGAATGCTCATCTGGCCCTGAACGGTCGCAAGCTGCTTGCCGTCTTCACCCTGCTCATGCTGCAGGGTCCAGGCCACGCTGCCTTCGATTGCAGTCGGAACCGTTTGGCCAAGCACCTCTTCATAGAGGAACATGCGTTCTGCACCGGCTGCAAGTGGCGCACCCACGCCCGGTGTCGCAGCAGCGCCCTGAGTGGCTGGCGGTGTTGTAGTGGCAGCATCTGGTGTCTGCGCAGGAGCAGCTTCATTCTGCTCGTACACAGATTGACCTTCGGCGGTAACCGGCTGACCGTTGGCGCCAGGTGCCGGACCTTCGTCCCGCTCGGTGCCGTCAGGAAGGAGGCGCTGGGTAAACTTGCTACCCTGCACCGAACCGTCATCCGTCTGCGGCGTAGCAGGCGTTGTCTGTTCCGTCGTTGCAGGTGGGGTCGTCGTTGTTTCGCTTGCACCGTTCTGGGCTGGCTGCTCTGTCGTGGCGGGTGTTTCTGGCTGCGCAGACTGCGTCAATCCGCTGACCATGTCATTCATGGCATCGCGGTTGAGCCACAGCGCGTAACCACCACCGGCCAGAAGCAGAACACCCAGCAGAGCAAGCACATAGCTTGCATAATTGCGGCGCGGCTTTTTCTTGACCATGTAGGACGCAGGCGGAACACCATCGGCAGAAATGCCAGAGGCCCCAGCCTCGTAGGAACCGACCTTGCCGGCAACCTTGGCATCGGTGCCAATGCCGTCATAACCGATCAGTTCTTCCAGATCGTCCCAAGGAGTGCGTTCCTTGTTGGCGGCTTCCTTCGTGGTGTCAGCAGTTACCTGCTTGAAGTCCAGTGGCACTTCCTGCAAGGACGGCTTGCCGGTTCCAGCCGCCGCAGCAACTGCAGCGCTGGAAGCCTGCCCAGCGGTCGGCAGATCAACAGTCGCGTCTTCAAAATAGGAGGAGAAATCCTCATCCTGTGCCGAATGTTTGCGTGGCTGCTCGACAGCAGGCGTCGCAAACACGTCGTCACGGTAATCAGCACGGGCGGCGAAAGGATCGGATTCGTCTTCGAAACTGTGACGGTTATCCGGTTCAACCACGCCATAGGCTGGAGCGGCAACGACTTCGGGCTCAGGCTCTACCTCTGCCTCATTCTCGACAGCGGGAGCAACGTAAACCGGCTCGACCACTTCCGGATAGGAACGTGGCGCCTGCAGAACAGGCTCTTCCGCTTCTACACGCACGTCATCGGCATACACGGCATCATCGGCAGGCTTGCGCCATTCGTCTTCCGCAGCAGGAGCATCATCATCGACCCAATGCGGCTCTTGCGCATGGACGACGGGCTCATGGTAAGCGGTTTCTTGTTCTGGTGCCGGTTCGTCTTCTACGGGCTCCTCATAACGAGGCTCATCGACGTAGACAGGTTCAACAGTCTGCGGTTTGAAGTAGGTAACTTCAGGCGCGGGCTCGTAAGCCTGTTCGTAAACAGGCTCAACCGGCTCTGGCTCTTGTTCGGTCTCGGGTTCATAGGCAGGAGCCGCTGCATAGGCAGCAGGCTCTTCCTCCTCAACCTGCGGCTCTTCAACCGCAGGTGCAAGTTCTTCTTCAACCACATCGGCAGGCTCTTGCACATAGGACTGCTGTCCGGAGGTTGTTTCCTCCGGCGCAGCATAGTCGTCATGCACATAGTCATCATCTTCCTCAAGCGGCGGCAAGGCTTCGGCATATTCGCCTTCAACCTCTGCAATCGCCGCATCAAGTTTGACGACCTGACGTCGCAGCAACTCTTCCGGTGGACGTGGGTTCATATTCTCCAGTTGCCGAACAACGGCACTGCGAGCTTTTTCGTAAACCTTCGCCCGGGTTTCGGGAGTGTTGTTCGCCAAGCCATCAACGGCTTTGCGAATGACCGCTACAAAATCTGCCATAAGCACTTTCTCGTCGTCACCGGCGACGTACCGGCCCGATATGGTTTATTAATTGTGACATTAATCCTCAAAAGGATCAGTCACAAGTATCGTATCGTCACGCTCGGGGCTGGTGGAAAGAAGCGCCACTGGCGCACCGATCAGTTCTTCGACCTGACGAACGTATTTAATCGCCTGAGCAGGCAAATCCGCCCATTTTCGGGCACCGACGGTCGATTCTTTCCAGCCTTCCAGCGTGATGTAGATTGGTTCGACGCGAGCTTGCGCTCCCTGGCTTGCCGGAAGGTGATCAATCTCCTTGCCGTCGAGCTTGTAGCCGATGCAAATCTTCAGTTCATCAAGGCCATCAAGAACATCGAGCTTGGTCAGCGCGATGCCGGTAATGCCGTTGGTCGCCACCGACTGACGAACCAGTGCAGCGTCAAACCAGCCGCAACGGCGCTTGCGTCCGGTAACGGTGCCGAACTCATGTCCCTTTTCACCCAGAAACTGACCGATTTCATCGTTCAGCTCGGTCGGGAATGGACCTTCACCAACGCGGGTGGTGTAGGCCTTGGTGATACCAAGAATGTAACCGAGCGCGCCGGGGCCCATGCCCGAACCAGCAGCAGCCTGACCGGCAACCGTGTTGGACGAGGTCACGAACGGATATGTGCCGTGGTCGATATCGAGCAGCGAACCCTGCGCACCTTCAAACAGGATGCGTGCGCCAGCGCGACGCTTCTTGTCGAGCAGAAGCCATACGGTTTCACGGAACGGCAGGATCTTGTCGGCGATCGATGTCAGTTCTTCCATGATTGTTTCATGGCTGACTTCAGCCACACCAAAACCGCGACGCAGCGCATTATGGTGGTTGAGGATACGGTCAACCTTGGCAGCCAGTGCCTCGGTGTCTTCCAGATCCATCACGCGGATAGCGCGACGACCGACCTTGTCTTCATAGGCAGGGCCGATACCACGACGCGTGGTGCCGATTTTTGTACCGCTGTTGGAGGCCGCGTCTTCGCGCATGCCGTCCAGTTCGCGGTGCAGAGACAGGATAAGTGTGGCGTTGTCGGCGATACGCAGATTATCCGGCGTAACCGTAACACCCTGTGCAGCGAGACGGCCCATTTCAGCAATCAGCGCATGTGGGTCGACCACAACGCCATTACCGATCACGGCCAATTTGCCAGGACGCACGACACCCGAAGGCAGAAGAGACAGCTTGTAGCTGACGCCATCAATGACAAGTGTATGACCGGCATTATGCCCACCCTGGTAACGAACGACAACGTCCGCACGCTCGGAGAGCCAATCAACAATCTTACCCTTGCCTTCGTCGCCCCACTGAGAGCCGACCACTACGACATTCGTCATTATCTTGCTTTCCTGCTTATGGCGCGTGTCTGCGCCCTAACCCAAACCCGCGAATGTATACTGCGTTGTTTTAAGGAAAGCGACCCTGTTTATGCTAGCGTTTTTTGCTTTTTGCATGACAAAATCCGTGACAAAGCACGCTTTGCGGCTTTATCTCGGCACCGAGGCGGCAAAAACGTTGTCGACGACCGACGATTCCCGCCCTGCGCCTGCATACAACCACCGAAAGAATCCCCCGTGCCTTCAAGAGCCTACCTCGCCCTGATCATCGCCACACTGTGCTGGGGCGGCAATGCTGTCGCCGGAAAACTGGCTCTTGGCCACGTCAGTCCCATGGTGCTGACATATCTGCGCTGGGTATTTGCGGTTGCTTTCATCTTTGCCATTTCCGTGCCGCAACTGGTCCGTGACTGGCCGGTGGTCAAAAAGAACCTGCCCTATTTCGTCGGGTTGGGCGTCATCGGTTACACCAGCTTCAACGCCTTTCTCTACACCGCGTTGCAATACACCTCCGCCATCAATGCCGCCGTTATTCAGGCTGGTATTCCCATGGTGATTTTTGCGCTAAACTTCGCGCTGTTTGGAACACGTGTGATGAGTGGCCAGATCATTGGGTTCTTCATGACGATTGCCGGTGTTGCCCTGTTGGCCTCGCATGGCGATCCATGGTCGTTACTCGCGCTGGACTTGAATGCCGGGGATGCCATCATGCTGCTGGCGGTGCTGGTATATGCAGTCTACACCATCATGTTGCGCTGGAAACCACTGGTAAACTGGCGCACCTTGATGGCCATACCGGCGCTTGGCGCACTCATCTCATCTTTCCCGCTGATGGGATGGGAGGTCATGCAACAGACAGCCGTCTGGCCGGATCAGAAGGGTTGGATAATCACGCTTTATACGGCGATTTTTGCGTCGCTTCTGGCACAGATTCTCTACATCAGAGGCGTCGAAAGCATTGGCCCAAACCGGGCCGGACTGTTTATCAATCTCGTACCGGTGTTCGGCACGTTGCTCTCCGTCATCATTATTGGAGAGACATTGCACACCTACCAGATCATGGCTCTGCTTTTGACGCTGGGTGGCATTGCGGTGGCAGAACGAAAAAAGCTGCCAGTCCCTTGAAAGGGAGCCGGCAGCCAAGTCAGTCATGAATAGTGTGAACGCTTAGAGCGTAATTTCGCTGGCAGCTGGGCTGGCGTTGCGCGAACCGTTGCCGAGTACAACGCCGCCCTTTGCCGTTTCGACAATCAGAACCTTTTGCAGCGAGCCATCATCACCCAGCGCGTAACCGATACGCAACGCATGTGATGGCCAACCACGATGCATCAATTCCTGGCGCTTGATGGTGGCACAGTCACCGCAATTGTCGGCTTGCATAAAGGCCGGCACCGAATTGTTGCTGTCGAAAGAGCCGAAAAAGTCATCCAGCGCCTGCATTGGCTCATTGACCGCCTTGTTGACGCGCAACAGGTCCTTGCGACGGGCCTCAGTCAGCGAGATCGCGGCGCGCGGTGCGCACTGACCGGCAACCAGCAGGCAATCGCCGAAACGCAGACCCTTGCTGGCTGATGCCTCAACGGCCATTGCCTGCGCCTTTTCAGCTGAGGCAAAACCACGTGCGAAACCAGCAGGCCCGGCCGCATCGGCTTCGCCACTGACAGATGCTACGAATACACCGCAAATTGCGGCAGCTATGATCTTCTTCAACATTTCATCCCCCGTTTCGGTATCAGCCAGCTTGCCCGCCGGTCTTGAATAACGTTTCTGGAGTTTGCTTCGGTATCTGCCGCCCTCGGGCAACAGATCCCTTCTCCAGTGACACCCAACTTACAGGGCAGTCTTTTCGGGGCATTTAAATCGATAGCTACAATTTTATCGGAATTTGTTTTTATTGCCATCTAACGCGATTTTTTGAAATCACGGCCTGGGACGGCACCAGCCCCCTCTCTCTTTCGGCAGCTGTCCATTAACATTTGCAACACGCGACGAGACGCTTTTGTTAATAAACGACCCTGTTGTTGCTGTCGGCTTTCGGCATCCAGGGAGCCTGTTTTCCCTATAAAAAACGAATGTGCTGCCAAGCTGAAAAATGGCCAAAATCCGGCATTTTCCGGACGCAAAATAAGCTTGAATCCATGCCCGTTTCACACATGTTTTCATAAGGTTAAACAGGCAGTGGACAAGCGGCCCAGCGTTAACCTTATCTAAAAACCTAACGTTAGTATTTACCAATTAGTAATCAGCAAAACGTGAGGTTTTGCGATGCGTAAACTATTTGTCGCGCTCTTTTTGACCGCTTTATTGGCAGGCTGTGCGACAGCCCCTACCCAGACGCGCAACATATGCGCCGTGTTTGAACAGCGCGATGGCCTGTTTAACAACTGGCGTCGTGATGCGCAGGCGGCAGAACGCACTTGGGGTGTGCCTGTACCTGTTCTCATGGCAACGATCTACACAGAATCCAGTTTCCGTCAGTATGCGCGCCCGGCACGCACCAAACTGTTTGGTTTCATACCGTGGAAGCGTCGTTCCACTGCCTATGGTTATGCCCAGGCACTGGATGGCACATGGAAAGAATATCAGCGTGACACCGGCCGCTGGAGTGCAAGCCGCACCGATTTCACCGACGCGATCCATTTCGTTGGCTGGTATCATAACAAGAGCAACAAGCGGAATGGCATCGCCTTGCGCGATACCTATAACCTCTATCTGGCCTATTATTCCGGCCACGGCGGTTATGCGCAGGGTGTCTGGAAAAGCAAACCTGCAATCCGCGAAGCCGCACGCCGTTCCGCCAACATTGCCGATAACTATGCACGACAACTGCGAAACTGCGGCTACTGAAGCAATTTCAGCGAAAACGAGCGCCGGCTCCGATCCCGGAATTGCGTGAAAAGAAAAGATGGAGCGCTTCCGGCGATGTGATGTCTGCCAGAAGCGCTCTTAAAAATTATGCGTAAGGCGCTATGAATTCGCGCACGGCATCAACTTCACCCGAGCGGATTTCATGGCCGCCCGGATGCCAGACCAGCGACACATCTGCGCCAGTTCCGGTAAAATGCTCAGCAAGCGCCTGCGTCAACGGTACCGGGCTGATGGGATCGCGTTCACCAGCAGTGATCAGGATACGTTGCGTCTTGGTGGATGGCTTGACGACCGGCTGGAACGGGATGAGCGGATGCATCAGGACCGCCGCATCAAACAGGTCCGGAAATTCGATCAACACATTGGCGAGGATATTGGCACCATTGGAAAAACCGAGTCCGATAACCTTTCCCGCCTGATAATGATCGCGGTGCGCCTCAACAAAGCCGGCCATATTTTTCGTGGCACGCTCAAGATCATCCAGATCATAAACGCCTTCCGCCTTGCGACGGAAAAACCGCGCAGCACCATGTTCGGAAACATCGCCAAGCGGCGAAACGACGGTGGCCTGCGGCAACAACCGGCTGCCAAAGTCGAAGAACTGGTTTTCATCCCCACCTGTGCCATGCAGCACGACAAAAAGCGGCTGACCAGCAGCACCGGCCCTGACATTGTGAATGTAGTTATCCTGCCCCATGGAAAGGTTCCTTTTTTCGCTCGCGTCATGGCAAGATTTGATCTGACCATCCATGCCAATGGGCTGGCCCTCGGGCAAATCCCGAGGGTGACGTCATCGTTTCATCAATAGTTTCAGTGAAGGTCGTTACGCGGCCTTTTCGTCACCAAGCGGTTCCAGATGCTGTTCCAGAATGCCGCGCATATGCGCATGCTGTTCAGGCAGTTTCAGTGCTTCACCGAGATGCGCCGTGTCTTCGTCCCGATCAAAGCCCGGCTCATTGGTGGCGACCTCAAACAGTACGCCACCCGGTGTGCGGAAATAGATCGCCCAGAAATAGTCTCGGTCGATGACGGGCGTGACCTGATAGCCGGTATCCATCAATGCCTTGCGCACCTCGAGCTGCTTTTCGCGGTTTTCGACCGCAAAGGCGATGTGATGAACGGAACCGGCACCAAGACGTGCACCCGAAATATTGGGCATGGTTTCGATGTCTATGAAGTGGGCACCGTTGCCGCCGGGAATACCAAGGCGCAACACCCCGTCTTGCCGGTCAACTTCCTCATACCCCATGAATTTCAGCAGTTCGCCAGTTGCACCTTCGTCACGAAGACGCAGCGACGCGCCCTGAAAACCATGGATCGCATGATCCGCCGTCACACCATTACCAACCCACTGGCCACGATTATCGTCACGCACTTCGACCAGCGCAAAACCATCGCCATCAGGACCTGCAAAATGCAGGCGCTTGTTGCCAAAGGCTTCGTCGGTTTTCAGGCCATCTGCCCCGGCCTTGGTCAGGCGGTCCTGCCAGTAACCGAGCGATCCCTGCGGAACGGAAAACAGTGTCGTGCCAACCTCGCCTGTCCCCGGCCGACCGCGTGCAATGTGCGGGAATGGGAAGTAGGTCATGACAGAGCCGGGCGTACCAACCTCATCACCGTAATAAAGGTGATAGACGTCGGGCGCATCGAAGTTCACGGTCTTCTTGACGCGGCGCAGGCCAAGCGTGTCGGTGAAGAATGCATTATTGGTGCGGGCGCTTGCTGCCATCGACGTGACGTGGTGCAGTCCCTTGATCTGGTTCAGCATGATAAAACCCCTTGTGCCGGATCCCTGAGAAAGGATCGTTGCTGTTGATGGGCTTATAATTAGGCCGATCTGCCGCAAAGCATAGATCGAGCTCTCAGAACGCATTGTTCACAAAATGAGAACGAAAAATCAAACCTGTTCAACAATCCACAAGATCTCAAAACACATAAGCCGCCAGTTTATGGCGGCCTGAGAGGATTACATCGTAGGTCTGGCGGCTACCGACAATTACGTTCAGTGATCATCGGCTTCGCCCAGCACCCAGTATCCGGCCGTGCGGAAATCGTTCTTCGGCAGTTTTGCCTCATCGCTGAGGAATTTCTTGATCTGTCGAACCTCGCCCTTTTCACAGGCAATGAAAACATGGCGGCTGTCGCTATCCTTGCTCCAGTCGTGCTGACGCAAAGCCTGTTCCAAAAGGCCGGATGTGCCGGCAGCCTTGCCCTTGCGGTAAAGCCAGGTCCACTTCACATCAGCTTCTGACTTGATGTCCTGACGTTCATTTTCGTCAGCCACTTCGGCATAAACGGTAATCTTCTTTCCAGCCGGGAGTTCTTCCACCATGCGCGATATAACCGGCAACGCCGTTTCATCGCCAGCGAACACGCACGCATCCACCTCGACCGGGACGACGCCACCACCGGGACCGACAATACCGACCAGATCACCGGCCTTGGCATTTGCCCCGAAATGCGCACCAGGCATGTGGTCTCCCTCATGCATGACGAAATCCAGTTCGATTTCCTGACGCTCCACATTGCCGTAACGAATGGTGTAAACGCGCCGGATCAACTCGTCATCACCTTCCGGCCAGACGACAGCACCGGTTTGCGACAGGTGAGGCCAAACCGGTGTGCGACCCTGCGGCACGATCAGAATGCGGATATGCAGACCACCGGTCATCAGGCGTTCAATGCCCTCACCAACCGAAATAACCAGACGACGCATGCGGGGTGTGACGTTAAACGCCCTGACCACGCGACCTTCAAACAGATTTGGCAGCTGGTTCAGATCAGCGCCGTGGCCCTGCCAACGAAAACGAAGATCCTTGTCGCCCGAGAACTCCAGCAGATGTTCCGCAAGCATTGCCTTGATCGACATCAGGACATGGGCGTCATAACAATTGACCTCAGCCTGGAAGCGGCCCTTCTCGCCAGCCATCCAGACTTTGCCGTATTCCGTTTCGTAATGGAGAACAGTACCTTCACGGATGACAGGAAAATGCTCGGCAAAGTGCTGCTGAAACTTGTCAACAATCAACTCCGCATTGGCAATTTCAACAGAAGTTTCCGCAAATAACACAGACACAACAAAAATCCTTCGGCCGTAAGTCCACTTATCTCATAGACCAACGAACTGGAACTTTAAAGTCAGGAATTGCAGAAAATACGACTTACGAAGCGTCCGCCACATCCGCCGGCAATGCCCACTCAACCGGCGTGCGGCCATGGGAAACGAGATAATCATTAGCCTGCGAAAAATGCCGGCTGCCGAAAAAGCCATTATGGGCCGACAGCGGGGAGGGATGCGGTGCCTTCAAGACCAGATGGCGGTCGCGGTCCACGAAGGATGCTTTTTTCTGCGCGTAGGAGCCCCACAACATGAAGACAACATGTTCACATTCGTCATTCACAACACGGATAACAGCGTCAGTGAATTTTTCCCAGCCCTGCCCCTGGTGAGAAGCCGCACGTGCCTCTTCAACAGTCAAAACGCTGTTGAGCAACAACACGCCCTGCTGCGCCCAGCTTTCCAGAAAGCCGTGGCGAACTGGCTGGATACCGAGATCGCTTTGCAGTTCCTTGTAGATGTTTACCAGTGATGGTGGTGTGCGGACACCGGGGCGGACGGAAAAGCACAGGCCATGCGCCTGACCGTAACCGTGATATGGGTCCTGTCCGAGAATGACCACCTTGACTTTGCCAAGCGGCGTTAGGTCAAGAGCACGGAAATATTCATGCCCCTTGGGGAAGATGTGCTTTCCTGCCTGTTTCTGTTCAAGCAGGAAAGCCTTGAGCTGGGCCATATAGGGACTGGAAAATTCCGGAAGAAGCTTCTGCCGCCAGCTCTCTTCGAGCTTCACACTCTCTTCGGTCATATCCTGCCCCTTCTGGCCAACCTTTTACTTGAAGCGACCGCGGCGCTCGAGAACTTCGATCTTGTAACCATCCGGGTCGCAGATGAAGAAGTAACGGGCAAACACGTCGTCCTTGCGGACAAATTCGATGATCTTGCCCGGTGCCAGACCGGCTTCGATCAGGCGTGCGTGTTCTGCGTCAAGATTATCGACGGAAACGGCCAGATGGCCATAACCATCGCCAAGCGCATAGGGAACATCACGGCCTCGGTTGATCGTCAACTCGAGTTCAAAACTCTCCTCTTCATTGCTCATATAGACCAATGTGAAAGTTTCCTGCTCCACACGCTCCGCCACATTCAGGCCGAATGCGAGAGAGTAAAAGTCAACCGAACGCTTTTCGTCCAGCACCCGGACCATCGAGTGGATCATTTTGGCCATGGTGTTTTCCTTCTTCTGTTGGCACTTCGGCTTGGAGCCAAATAATTGCCGCACCGGGATAAAGGCATATACAGACGCGAAGCAAGCCCCTTATCACAACCCTTAATATAGGAATGCAACTCGGGCGACGCAAATTCACACATCCTACCCGCTGTGACAGTACCTAGCCTCACCTGTGAAACGAAAACGGGCTGATCATTTCAACCCTTTTACGCGGCGTCCTAGCCAATTTGTCTCACGCCATTTGTTCAAAAAACAAAGGTCAAACCTAGACATCACAAGCCTATCATGAGAATTGCACTCATAAAGACAAAAGGCAGCAAACGACATGCGTTACGTGTATCTCTGTTTGGGATGGATTATGGTGGCGACCGGCGTTGCTGGTGCGTTTCTGCCTGTTCTGCCGACCACGCCGTTCCTGCTTTTAGCCGTCTGGTGTTTTTCCCGCTCGTCCCCGAAACTCGAAGCATGGCTGCTGTCTCACCCGCGTTTTGGCAAGTCTCTGCGCAACTGGAAAGAAACTGGCTCGATTGCCCGCCGTGCCAAGATTGCCGCCGTCTCCGTCATGACCGCCAGCTACGCGATCTTCTGGTTCACCACAGATCCACCCGCCTTGCGGGCGGTAATTGTACTCGTTGTCATGCTCTGTTCCGCCGCCTTCATCGTCACGCGGCCGGAACCAAAGGCGTGAATTCCAACCCGCTATCTGTGGCGTGACTGCGGTAAAACATAGGGGATGTGCGCCGCCGGCAGACGTCCCACCGCACCGCCAATGCCATAGACCCGTGCAATGGTTTCATCGCTGATCGTGTCGAAGGACGCGCCCTGCGCAGTGATCCTGCCATCGTGCATCACGATCAGGTGATCTGCGAACTCCGCCGCAAGATTAAGGTCGTGCAAAATGGCCAGTACCAGACCGCCCTTCTCAGCGAAATCACGTGCTGTCTCCAGAACGCTGATCTGATGGCCGATATCGAGGCTTGCGGTTGGCTCATCGAGAAACAGTGCCCGCGCCTCACCGTCTTCAACGGAATGCGGTACCTGCGCCAAAGCGCGGGCAAATTGCACACGCTGCTGTTCGCCGCCAGACAGGTAATTATAAGAACGGCTTTCAAAGCCACGCAGACCGACATTGACAAGCGCCGTCTGGGCCTGTGCGTCAGGATCCAGGCCGCCATAGGCAACAGCGCCCATT
The DNA here is from genome assembly GCF_023701965.1 of Rhizobium sp. CG4. Lineage (NCBI taxonomy): Bacteria > Pseudomonadati > Pseudomonadota > Alphaproteobacteria > Hyphomicrobiales > Rhizobiaceae > Rhizobium > Rhizobium sp. CG4. The sequence goes on from NZ_JABAEG010000001.1 coordinate 723,792, forward strand.
CGGACAATTTCAAACGCAGTAAACGGAAATGCCAATGTGGTGTTTTGTGGCAGCACTGCACGTTGACGTGCCAGTTGCCGAGGCGAGAACAGGTTTATGTCCGCCCCACCATAAGAAACGGTGCCGACATCCGGCTTGGTTTCTCCAGACAGCACTTTCATCAATGTCGACTTTCCGGCACCGTTCGGGCCTATAATCACATTGAACTTGCCCGGCTCGAGTTTCAATGAAACTTCGTGGAGCAGCCTGCGTCCCGACCGGGTTAGATTGATACCGCTTGCCGTGATCATGACAGGTTCCTCATACCCATACCGCCCTTGCCAAACAGCAGGAACAGAAACACCGGTGCACCAATAAGCGCCGTGACGATGCCGATCGGCAGCTCGGCAGGCGCAGCAACCGTGCGGGCAAAACTGTCGGCCAGCAACAACAACGCGCCACCACCCAGCGCTGATGCCGGCAGCAGAAAGCGATGCGAGGGACCAATGGCAAGACGCAGCAGATGCGGCACGACAATGCCGACAAAACCGATCGAGCCGGCCGCCGCAACAGCTGCACCACAGGCGGCAGCAACCGCCAGAATGACCAGACGCTTCAAGCGTTGGACCGGCACGCCCATGTGGAAGGCAGCCGCGTCACCCAGGATGAGTGCGTCCAGCCCCTTGGCAACAAAGGGTATGATGACCAGAACCACCAGAATAAACGGCAGTGTCGCCAGAACTTTTGCCGGCGCTGCCCCACCCAGTGAGCCGAGGCTCCAAAAGGTGATGTCGCGCAGCGCACGATCATCGGCGACAAAAATCATCAGACCGGTCAGGGCACCACTCAAGGCCCCAACCGCAATACCGGCCAGAACCAGCGTCGTGGTTGACGTCATACCGTTGCGCGTAGCAATCACATACAGAAGGATGGTGTTGATCAGGCCACCAAAAAACGCCATGACCGGCAGGAACTGCGAACCGAAAAACGCCGCCAGCGGCGCAAGCATGCCACCACCCAGCGCCAGTGCGGCAACCGCAAACAAGGCAGCACCCGAGGTGACACCGACAATACCCGGATCGGCCAGCGGGTTGCGGAACAGACCCTGCATCATGGCGCCGGACACACCAAGCCCAGCACCAATGAGAAGGCCAAGCGCGGTGCGCGGCAAACGCACGGCTTCAAGAATGATCCGGTCACGCGGTTCCATATCGGCCGCATGACCGGTGAAATAGGCCCAGATTTCTGCCGGCCCTACCCCGGTTGGCCCACTGACCAGCGACACCAGACAGGCCAGAAACAACAGGCCGACAAGCACCGCAAGTGCAATGCCGCCAACGCGCGATCTCTTGCCTTCAACGGGAGCTGTGGCGGGCGTCACGGCAAGCGATTTCACGGCTTCACCACATCCGGATACAATTTGGAGGCCAGTTCATGTGCCGCCGCAGGTGTGCGCGGACCAAAACCGATCAGATAAAGACCGTCCATGCTGATCAGAGCCTTGTTGGCTGCGGCAGGTGTGCTCTGGAATGCAGGCAGCGTAAACACTTCATCGGGAGAGGCCTGATGATTGCCACGCGCCATGGTCAACACCACGTCAGGTGCTGCTGCTATGACAGCCTCGTCAGTCAGCGGCTTGTAACCGGTAATCGCCGACGCAGCATTTACACCTCCGGCCATTTCGATAATGGCCGCAGCTTCTGTATCCTGACCGCCGGCCATGATGCGACCACCCGCGGTCGACAGCACGAACAGCACACGCTTTTTCTTCTCGCCAACCGCCGAAACCTCCTTGGCCAGGGCTGCCAGACCAGTGTCCACTTCTTCCGCCAGGTTCTTTGCCTTGTCGTCAAGACCAACGGCTGCGCCGACATCCTGGATCTTCTTGGCAATTGCGGCACCCGATGGCGGAGTGTCGATTGTAACGACAGGCACTTCGCTGTCCTTGAGAATATTGAGAACATCGGCCGGGCCGGCACCGTCTTCCGTCAGGATGAGATCGGGCTTCTGTGACAGAATGCCCTCAGCGGAAAGCGCACGCATATAGCCGATATCCGGCTTGGCCAGCGCATCAACAGGAAAGCTGCTGGTGGAATCACGCGCCACGATGCGGTCCTGCGCGCCAAGCGCATAGAGGATTTCCGTAATAGTGCCACCGACAGACACAATACGTTGTGCCTTGACGTTACCGCCATCGCCCGCCTGCGCAAAAGTGGATGTTACCAGCGCCACCGGCAGGAACACGCCGAAAGCCAGAGATCGAAGCGAACGTTTTGAAGACATCATGAGCTTTTCATCCAGATAAAAGTGGCAAGCTGCCATGGGCAGTTCATTTAAGTGGAGTTTGGTACACATGTTTAAAAACCCGCGCAAGAGTAGACAAACCAAGAAATGAAAACTGTCAAAAACCACTGGATTTCTTGCACATGCGGGCTTTTCAACCTTGGGAACCACCTATATCCTGACAATTACAGGAAACTTATTTCAGTCAAGGGAGTTATTGGATGTTCATCGCAATGAACCGCTTTCGCGTGGTACCGGGTTTTGAGGAAGCGTTTGAAACAATCTGGCGCGAGCGCAAGACGCAACTCAACGAATTGAAGGGCTATGTCGAGTTTCACATGCTCAAAGGCCCGAAGTCTGACGACCACACGCTGTATGCCTCGCATACCGTTTGGGAAACCCGCGAAGATTTCACCGCATGGACAAAGTCCGAGCAGTTCCGTGCAGCACATGCCAATGCCGGCAACAACCGTGGCAAGGTCGAATACCTCTCCGGTCCGCATTTTGAAGGTTTTGACGTGATCATTCACGACGACAAGAACGGCCAACGCATTTTTGATGCGGCATGAGGAACCCATGACAGCTGTTGCATACAACACGCCAGAGCGTCGTGAGAGAGCCCTTGCTGCCTTGAACGATAAGCCTGACGGCATCGTTGAGGCGATTGCCGGCAAGGCAGACGTCACGCCGGCCGAAGTTCTGGAAATCCTGCCGCCGGGCGCTGCAGTCACCATTCCGGCCGAACAGTTCTCCGCAATCTGGTCCGACATGATGACCTGGGGCGAAGTGCTGATGATCGTGCAGACCGCCGATATCGTACTGGAGGTGCCAGGTTTTCTGCCGGAAGGTACCGAAAGCCATGGCTGGTTCAACATTCACGGCGACAGCCCGATTGGTGGCCACATCAAGAAGGACAACTGTCACGCCATCAGCTTTGTGGATCGTGCATTCCACGGCCGTCGCTCCTGCTCCGTATGGTTCATGAATGCCAATGGTCAGGCCATGTTCAAGGTTTTTGTCCGTCGTGACGAGAACAAGGAACTGAAGGCAGACCAGCTTTCGAAGTTCGAGACTTTGCGCGACAGTCTGTCACGCTAAACAACAACAACGCTGCCAGCCACGGCCCGGCAGCGTTGCTTATCCGGGCAGTTCATCCCGGATTCATCTGGCTTCCTTATTATCGAAGGCGAATATTCGCACATCGTGATCATGGGGGTTTGGAAATGACCAACAAAAATACACTGATTGGCAAAACGCCAATCTCTCGCCGCGGCTTTGCCAGCCTTCTTGGCCTGTCCGCCGTTCTGGTTGCATCACCATCGCTTGCAGCCCCGGCCTCCATTCGCGGCACAGTCAGCTACCGTGAGCGCATGGCGTTACCACCTTCTGCGACAGTCACGGTTCAGTTGATTGACGTCTCGCGCGCCGGCGCAAGTTTCAGCATCATTGCAGAAACCACCCCACTGCCGGGACGCAACGTACCTATTCCCTATGTCATTCGTTACAATGACCGCGACATCCGCCCCAACCGACGTTATGCGCTTCGCGCCGAAATCCGCGATGGTCGCCGCCTGCTGTTTACCACCACACAGAACTACCCGATCCTCAACAATCGCCGCGAGACCACCGACCTGATGCTTGAACGTGCCGAGGCGGCGCCACGGCCGGAGCCGGACCGTGAACCATCCCTGGTCGGCTCCTGGGTTGTCGTCGACATTGCAGGTGAGCGTGTTACCGACAGAAAACCACCGGTCCTGCAAATTGGGCCGGATAACCGCGTATCCGGCAACACCGGCTGCAATGGTTTTGGTGCCGAACTCAGACTAACCCGCCGCGAGATTGATTTCAGTCGCGCCATTTCCACGCAAATGGCCTGCGAACCGCCAATCATGCGACAGGAAAGAGCGTTTCTTTCCGCGCTTGAGCAAGCACGCGGCTATGATTTGAGCCCGCGCAGCAATCAGCTGGAGTTACGCGACCGTCGGGGTCGCCCACTGATGCGCCTTCGCCGGGCCTGAACGGCATTTGTTTCCGCCCCTTTTGATGGTGAAATCAGGCGGGGCGTTTCATCTCACGTCAGAAACTCGTTATCCAATGTCGTTTTGCGCAACACAGAACGGCAGCAAGCGCCGTATGACTATGGGCGCTTGATCGCTCTTCCACCCGCACACAGGTCGCGGATATTCAAATTGCGACAAAGCCACTATGCCACGGCCAGCGACTGCGCTAATGCAGGACGCCCGAATTGTGGCGCGTGACGTAAAACCAGAAGCACCGGAAATGGCGCTTCCAGAGGAATAGACCGATGACGACTTATGTTCTGACTGTAACCTGCAAATCCACCCGCGGCATCGTGGCGGCAATATCGGGTTATCTGGCAGACAAGGGTTGCAACATCGTTGACAGCTCGCAATTCGATGACCTTCAGACCGGCATGTTCTTCATGCGCGTCAGCTTCATTTCCGAACAGGGCGAAAGCCGCGAAGCCATCACCGAGGGCTTTGCACCCGTCGCTGAGAAATTCGGCATGGATGCCAAGATCGAAAGCTCGGCCGAGCGCATGAAAGTGCTGTTGATGGTGTCGCGGTTTGGCCATTGCCTGAACGACCTGCTGTACCGTTGGAAGATCGGCGCGCTGCCAATCGATATCGTCGGTGTCGTCTCCAACCACTTCGATTACCAGAAAGTTGTCGTCAATCACGACATTCCTTTCCACCACATCAAGGTGACCAAGGATAACAAACCGAAGGCCGAAGCACAGTTGTTGGATCTGGTCGAACAGACCGGTACGGAACTGATCGTTCTTGCCCGTTACATGCAGGTGCTGTCCGATGAACTCTGCCAGAAAATGTCCGGCAAGATCATCAACATTCACCACTCGTTCCTGCCAAGTTTCAAGGGTGCCAATCCTTACAAGCAGGCCTATGAGCGCGGCGTGAAGCTGATTGGGGCGACTGCCCATTACGTCACGGCCGACCTTGATGAAGGCCCGATCATCGAGCAGGAAACCGTCCGGATTACACACGCACAAAGCGCCGATGACTATGTGTCGCTGGGCCGCGATGTCGAAAGCCAGGTGCTGGCACGCGCTATCCACGCACATATCCATCACCGCACCTTTATCAACGGCAACCGCACGGTCGTTTTCCCGCCAAGCCCCGGCAGCTACGCATCCGAGCGCATGGGCTGATAAGAGCTCAACCGGCCGCGGGCAGCAGCACGGTGACCTTCAAACCCTTGCCATTCTGACCGGCATCCAGCAGCAATTGCCCGCCAAACAGGTGGGCAATTTCTTCGACAATGGCCAGACCCAGACCGGCACCGGGGGCTGGATTGCCATCCCCACGGGCAAAACGCTGGCGAACCATGTCGCGTTTTTCAGGCGCAATGCCCTGCCCGTTATCCTCCACCTCAAGGAAGACTTGCCCCGCAGCACTACGGTAAGCGCGCACTGTCACCTCAACATTATCACCGGCATAGGCAATGGCATTACTGATGAGGTTGCCCAGCAGCTCGCCGATCAACAACGGTTCGGCTAGAACGGCAACGGTTCCCTCACCCTCGAAACCCAGATCGACGCCAGCCTCCGCCGCCTGAGGAATATACTCTGCAGTTATTGTCTGGGCGACTTCTACCAGATCGATGCGTGACAGCGCCTGCGGTTCACCTGATCCTGCCGCATCGATTTTTGCCATGCGCAGAAGCTGCGCCAGAATATGCTCGGCATGAGCAACGGATTCATCGCCTTTCCGTGCTGCGTCCTTGGCCTGCGCCAATGTTTCCGCTCGCTCGGATAGCGCCAACTGGGTGCGGATGATCGCCAGCGGCGTGCGCAACTGATGACTGGCATTGCCGGTGAAATGTCGAAGCGCTTCCAGCGCCGCATTCAGACGCACCATGAAGGAATTGACAGTATCAACGAGGTTTTGCACCTCCACCGGAACCTTCTGATCAATAGGATGGAGATCGCTCGGATTGCGCTCGGCAATCGCTTCACTCAGCCGAAACAGCGGCCGCAAGGAAATCGTCACCGCCACCCACACGATGACCGAAGCACCGACAATCATCGCCAACAGGCGCAGGGCGGAACGAAACAAAATGGATTGTGCAAGCTGACGGCGCGCAATGGTGGTTTCAGCAACGGTCACCGTAAACGGCACCGAATTGATGCCGGTGGACGCGGATCGCTGCATGACAGCGACGCGAATGGGTTCACCTCGAAAAAACGCATCCTCGAAGATCGCCACATTCGGCTCTTCAGGCGAAACTGACGGCAGCCCCTGATAACCGGTCAGGAATTCGCCGTGCGAACCGTCAACACGGTAAAACACCCGGTCCTGTGCCGCCGATGTCAGCATTTCCAATGCAACATAGGGAATATCGACCTCAAGCTTGCCGTCCTCAGACACGGCAACCCGCTCGGCAATGGCTAGGGCAGAGCCCGCCAGCACACGATCCGACACCACATTTGCTGTTTTGACCGCCTCTGAATAGGTGTCCGTCAGGGCAACAGTGCCGATAATTGCCGTCGAAAACAGAAGCCAGCCCAACAGGCGCTTGCGGAGCGAGTAGGCTCCGCCTGTCATTCGGCAATCTCCGGCAGACGCTCCAGATAATACCCGATGCCACGGGCCGTCTTGACGGTCAGCCCATGGGGCGCAAGGCGTTTACGCAGACGGCTGACATATTGCTCAATGGCATTGCCGCTCAACTCGTCATCAAATCCGGCCAGTGATTGCATGATGGCCTCCTTGGCAACCACTTTGCCAGCGCGCATGAATAGCAGTTCCAGAATGCCAAGTTCACGCGCCGGAATATCCAGTGGCACACCCTCCGCGCTAAAGGTGCGCGAGGTCAGATCAAACGATACCTTGCCGTAACTGACGGTCGAAGAGCGCAGACCCGCCTGACGGCGCAGCAGAACACGCACCCTTGCCTCAAGCTCGCTGACATCAAAGGGTTTGATCATGTAATCATCGGCACCGAGGTCCAGTCCCTTGACGCGTTCTTCCGGGCTGCCCCGCGCTGTCAGAATAAGAACCGCCGCCCTTTCCTGCCGCGCCCGCATGGAGCGCAACACGGAAATGCCATCCATTTCCGGCAGATTGAGATCAAGAATGACCAGATCAAAACTTTCCGTCGCGGTCGCAGCCAGGGCCGAGGTACCATCCGATACCCAATCCACGGCATAGCCACTGCCGCGCAGCAAAGCGACCAGACCGTCCGCCAGAACCTGATTGTCTTCGACCAGCAATATACGCAAATCAATCTCCTGCCCTCACCGCGCACCCTAACGCATCGATTTGAAAATCGGAATCGAATTTCGTTTGGGCATGATGCACAGTTTCAAGGAGTTAGAGCGTCTACGCGTGACATCGGTCCGTCAGTCGTGCGGCAATCACAGGGGCAGACGCTTGTGCACGCAAAGCTGGTGCGGCATGATATTTTCATGCGTATTCTTCTCTGTCTCTGTCTGGGTCTCTCTTTCGCAGCACCTGCTCTGGCCAAACCAACCGTGTTTCCGGCACCATCCGGCAATCCGGATGCACCGGTATTGATCGTTTATTCCTCATTGGATGAGCCATTGGCTGCACCGATGATCGAAGGATTCCAGAGACAGAACCCGGATGTGACGGTGTCCTATGAGGATTTGCTGACCGGTGAGATCTATGACCGCATCGTCAAGGAAACCGATGCCGGACAGAAAACCGCCGACTTCGCCTTTTCCTCAGCCATGGATTTGCAGGTCAAACTGAGCAATGACGGTTATGCGCAACGCAGCGACCTGCCACTCAGCGCAAAATGGCCAAGTTGGGCCAACTGGCGCAATACCGCCTATGCCCTGACCTTTGAACCGGCAGTTTTTGTCTATCACAAGCCGAGTTTCACCACCGAAAAACCACCAGCCACCCGCGCCGAATTTGTCGATTATCTTGAGCACCATGCCAAGGACGTGCACGGCCGCATCGCCACCTATGACATTGAACGTTCCGGCGTCGGTTTCCTGTTCATGTCGCGGGATCAGGAACAATTTGCCGATATCTGGTCCGTCATCCAACACATGGGGGCAGCCGGCGTAAAACTCTACTCCAACAGCTCCGCCATTCTGGAGCGCATTGCCGATGGGCGATTCGTGCTGGGTTACAATATTCTCGGCTCCTACGCCGCCGACTGGGCATCCCGTCACCCGGATGTCGGCATTGTCCTGCCCAAGGATTACACGGTGGTGATGTCACGCATCGGCCTTGTGCCACAGGCCGCAAACTCCCCGGAACTGGGCCGTAAATATCTGGAATATTTCATGTCACGGGAAGGCCAGACAATCCTGTCAACGAGATTGCAAATTCCGGCCGTCAATCCGGATGTCGCCGGAGACAATACCGCCAACACTATGCAGGCCATTCATGGCGCCCAGCTTTTGCCAGTTCCTGTCAGCCTTGGCCTGATGGTTTATCTCGATCAGGTAAAGCGCAATCGGCTGATTGCCCGCTGGAACGAGGCCTTGCGCCTGCAATAAACACCCGCTAAAGCCGGTTATCAGCTAAAAACTGGACGTCATCCAAAAATTAATGAATGTTAAATTGGCAAAGCCGGGGATTGCGTCAGTTAAATGTCAGCTTTCTATGGTGCTCTGCTTCTACTCTTCGGCCGTGGAGGCGGCTTAACGAAGATGCGGGAGGAAATATCTATCGCGAATGAACAAACTGCCCTGTGATGGCAGCGAGTCTACATTTGCCCGCGTTCTCCTTCCGCCAAAACAACGAAGCCCGATGGGCTATCAAGGAGGGTTCGCTTTTGAAACATTTCGTACTTGCTTCCATTATCGCCGGTGCTTTGGCTCTTCCTGCCGCAGCAGCCGATTACACCATCATTGCACCAGCAAACCCAGGCGGCGGTTGGGACCAGACCGCGCGTTCGTTGCAGACCTCGCTGCAGGATGAAGGCATCTCCAAGAGCGTACAGGTACAGAACGTACCAGGCGCCGGTGGCACCATCGGTCTTGCCCAGTTTGCAAGCCAGCAGAAGGGTAACCCGAACGCTCTGATCGTTGGCGGTTACGTGATGGTCGGCGCCATCCTGACCAACAATTCGCCAGTGACATTGAAGGACGTGACACCGATTGCCCGTCTGACCGGCGAATATGAAGCCGTTGTCGTTCCGGCCTCTTCTCCGCTGCAGACCATGGGTGACCTCATCGAGCAGCTCAAGAAAGATCCAGGCAGCGTTTCCTGGGGTGGCGGTTCAGCTGGTGGTACCGACCACATCGCAGTTGGCCTGATTGCCAAGGCTGCTGGCGTTGATCCAACCAAGATCAACTACATCGCCTACTCCGGCGGCGGTGAAGCACTCGCTTCCATCCTCGGTTCGCAGGTGACAGCTGGCATTTCCGGCTACGGGGAATTTGAAAGCCAGGTCAAGGCTGGCACACTTCGCCTTCTGGCCGTGTCGAGCGCAGAGCGCATCGAAGGCGTTGACGGACCAACCCTGAAAGAAAGCGGCCTTGATGTCGTGGTTGAAAACTGGCGCATGGTCGCAGCGGCTCCTGGCCTGTCTGCAGATCAGGAAGCAGCAATCAATGCCGACGTTGAAAAGCTGGTGAAGTCCAAGAGCTGGCAGGACACCCTGAAGACCAAGGGCTGGCAGGACACATACCTTGCTGGCGATGCTTTCAAGGCACAGCTCGACAAGGATGTTGAATCCACTCAGGCTATTCTCAAAGACATCGGACTTGTAAAATGAGCATGGGTTCTGACTCATCCAACTCTCAAAAGCGCCGCCCTGACCGGGCGGCGCTGGTTATAGCCGCTGCACTCGTTGCCATCGCTGCTGTAATCTTCATGGACTCTACACGCCTTGCAGGCGTGTCCGGTTATTCGCCTGTTGGTCCAGCCACCGTACCTTACGCCATCGCATTCTGTCTTGTCGGCCTTGCCATCTGGACAGTCGTGGAAGCTCTGCGTGGTGAGTTTCCCAAGCGGGACAAGCAGGAAACAAGCGCCGTCATCTGGGTTATCGCTGGTTTGGCCGGGCAGATGCTGCTGCTGAAAACAGCCGGTTTTTCCATCGCAACAGGCATTCTGTTTGCCTTCACCGCCCGTGCCTTCGGCAAACGGCAGCTTTGGTATTCCATTCCCGTCGGCATCGCCATCAGCTTCGTAGTCTGGGTGATTTTTGCGCAGTTCCTGCAGCTTTCGTTGCCAGCTGGGCCTTTGGAACGCCTGTTCTTCTAAACGGAACCGGCCTTCTTTTCTTGATTGAAAAACAGGGAGTGACAATCGCTTTTGTGCAAGCGGTTGGTAACACTCCACCCGACAGGGGGACATTCGTCCATGAATACATTTGAATTTCTGCTTCACGGCCTAGAGGTCGCAATGCAGCCGATGAACCTGCTTTATGCATTGATCGGCGTAACGCTTGGCACGGCTGTCGGCGTTCTTCCAGGCATTGGCCCGGCGCTTACTGTCGCATTGCTGCTGCCGGTCACTTACAAGCTTGATCCTGCCGGATCGCTGATCATGTTCGCCGGTATCTACTACGGCGGCATGTATGGTGGTTCGACCACCTCCATCCTTCTCAACACACCCGGTGAAAGTGCGTCCATTGTGACGGCGCTGGAAGGCAACAAGATGGCCCGAGCGGGGCGTGGTGGACCGGCTCTTGCCACCGCCGCCATCGGCTCCTTCGTGGCTGGCCTCATTGCCACGATCGCCCTAGCCTTCATTGCACCCTATATCGTCAAGCTGGCACTGGTGTTTGGACCACGCGAATATTTCGCGCTGATGGTTCTGGCATTTGTGACCGTGTCTTCCGCCTTTGGTGATTCTGCACTGCGCGGCCTTACCTCGCTGTTCATCGGCTTTGCCCTTGCCATTGTCGGTATCGACCAGTTGACCGGTCAGGCCCGTATGAGCTTCGGTGTTCCAGATCTGCTCGATGGTGTCGAAGTCACAACGCTCGCCGTTGCCATGTTCGCGATTGGCGAGACGCTGTTCATCGTCGCACAGGGACAAAGCGGCCCGGACAAGATCGAAGCTGTGAAAGGCTCTGTCTGGATGAGTGCGCAGGATTGGGCTCGCTCGTGGAAAGCATGGCTGCGCGGCACGTTGATTGGCTTTCCGATTGGTGCCATGCCTGCCGGTGGTGCCGAAATCGGCACGTTCCTGTCCTACGCCACGGAAAAGAAGCTTTCAAAACATCCAGAAGAATTTGGCCATGGCGCGATTGAAGGCGTTGCCGGTCCGGAAGCTGCCAACAACGCATCTGCCGCCGGTACACTGGTACCACTGCTGACGCTTGGCCTGCCGACCACGGCGACCGCCGCCATCATGCTGGCCGGCTTCCAGCAATACGGCCTGCAACCCGGCCCGCTGCTGTTTGCCACCAACCCGCAGCTTGTCTGGGGTCTGATTGCCAGCTTGTTCATTGCCAACTTCATGTTGCTGGTTCTCAACCTGCCGCTGATTGGCCTTTGGGTTAAGCTGCTGACCATTCCAAAGCCATGGCTTTATGCTGGCATCTTGCTGTTTGCGACGCTTGGCACAATTGGTGCGAACCCTTCGGTGTTCGAACTGGGCATGCTGCTCGGCTTCGGTATTCTTGGCTACATCATGCGCATCTTCGGTTATCCGATCGCACCTGCTGTCGTTGGCCTGATCCTTGGGCCATTGGCCGAACAGCAATTGCGTCGTGCACTGGCCATCGGCCAGGGTGATCCTGTCGTGCTGTTCACGTCGCCGATTGCCGTTGGTCTGTTCATTGTTGCCGCAGCCGCCTTCATCATCCCGCTGATCATGCGTATCCGCGGCCGTGGACAGGTCCTGTCGCAGCTCGCTGCCAACGAAGACTAAAAATATCAAACGTCAAAACAGGGCGCGGGGAGAACATAGTCTCCCCGCGTCTTTTTATTTCAGCCACAGCGACGGACCGCATCTGTCTCAAGCCTCTATCGTGGGTAAGGGCGATCGCCACAGGCGCAAATATATTCGCAGAAACGGACGAGTTTCATAAAGACTTTGCTTGGAAAACATGCAGTCTTCGGTTTATTAAACGGCAATTGCATAATTTTAAGCCGGAAAAATTTCATGCGACGCCACTTGCGGCATTACATCCACCGCCATGAGCCTAAAGGACAGGCGCATCATCACCTTAAATCGGGGATTGGTGCCATTGCCGCCATGCTGGCCGTGGGTGGCTTGACGGTGGAGACAGGCATTCCATTATTGATCGCGCCTTTTGGAGCGACAGCGGTTTTGCTGTTCGGCCAGCCCAAAAGCCCGCTTGCGCAACCGGCAAATGTCATCGGTGGTTATTTGCTGGCAGCCCTGGTCGGCAGCCTTGCCTTGCAGTTCCTGCCTGGCATCTGGTGGGCTTCGGCAATTGCGGTTGGACTTTCTATCGCCGGAATGCTGCTGCTGCGCGTTACCCATCCACCGGCCGGCGCCGTACCGCTTGTGGCGTACGGCTCACACCTTGAAGGACAGGATCTGTTTCTGGTCGTTCTGGCTGGTAGCGCCTTGCTTGTGGTCATCGCCGTGGTTCACCACCTGATACCACCACGCCATCAATATCCACTGCGTGCACCGGAAGCCCCATAACCTGAAAACTGGCGTCTATCCCAGCCACGCATTCGCCTCTGGACTACAGGGGGAAGAAATGACCTTTCATGCTGTTTTTAACAGCGGCACGACTTGTCCCTGCCCATCCCCTGTGCTTGAAAACAGACAGTCGAAAAGTACGACTTATTTCAAGACCGGGAGAAAACCATGAGCATCCAGATATTTGACCTGACCGGCCGTCGCGCCCTTGTTACCGGCTCCTCGCAGGGCATTGGCTTTGCACTGGCAAAGGGTCTGAAGGATGCCGGTGCTGACGTCGTCATCAATGGGCGCGACCCCGAGAAGCTGAAAGCTGCGGCACAAGAGCTTGGTCATGTCGACTACCTCGCCTTCGACGTGACCGACCATGCCGCTGCCCGCGAAGCCATCGACGCCTATGAAAACGACAAGGGCGCCATCGACATCCTCGTCAACAATGCTGGCATGCAGCACCGCACCCCGCTGGAAGATTTCCCTGCCGATGCCTTTGAGCGTCTGCTGCGCACCAATATCTCGTCGGTGTTTAATGTTGGCCAGGCCGTTGCCCGTCACATGATTGGTCGTGGCGCTGGCAAGATCATCAATATCGCCAGTGTTCAGACCGCATTGGCGCGTCCAGGCATTGCGCCTTACACCGCGACCAAGGGTGCTGTCGGCAATCTAACCAAGGGAATGGCAACCGACTGGGCGAAACACGGCCTGCAATGCAACGCCATCGCACCCGGCTATTTCGAAACACCTCTCAATGACGCATTGGTCAAGGATCCGGCCTTTACCGAATGGTTGCAGAAGCGCACGCCAGCTGGTCGCTGGGGCAAGGTGGAAGAACTGGTTGGCGCCTGCATCTTCCTCGCGTCAGGCGCATCGTCTTTCGTCAACGGCCACATTCTCTATGTTGATGGCGGCATAACCGTAAGCCTGTAAGCACAGAGCATAGTGTTCTAAAGAAAGGTCCGCGAGTACCAGCACGCGGACCTTTTTATGCGACCTTATTTATTGTGATGGCCGCGCAACCTGCCTTCCAGCCACAGGCTGTAACGTGAGGCACCAAAGCAGATCACGAAATAGATGAAGGCAACGGAAATATAGGCTTCGTTATAAAACCCAAGCCAGCTGGGGTCAGTTGCAGATGCCCGAGCAGCGTTGAGAATATCGAAGATACCGATCACAGCCAGCAAGGACGTGGCGAGCAGGAAACCGATCGCCAGATTGACCATGCCGGGAATAACGATCCGCAATGCCTGCGGCAGCACGATCAGCTGCATTGTGCGCCAGTAACCTATACCAAGGGCGGTAGCGGCTTCCTCCTGCCCTTTGGGAATGGCCTGTAGTCCGGCACGCACGACCTCGGCGATATAGGCTGCCCAAAACAGCGTGACCATGATCATCGCTCTGATCATCTTGTCGAAAAACTGGCCGTCGGGTAACGCCATCGGCAGGATCAGCATCGCCACGTAGAGAATGGCGACCATCGGTGTGCCACGCATCAACTCGATATAGAGGATCGAAAATGTGCGCAGGCCACCCAGCTTGGAGCGACGCGCCAGCGCCAACAGAATGGCAAGCGGTGTCGCGGCAGCAAAACAGCCAGCCCAGACAAACAGCGTAACGGGCAATCCACCCCATTGGTTGGAAGGGACAGGCCCATCAAAAAAACTGCCGGCCATCAGAAACCAGCTGGCCAGAATAATCAGCGGCCAGGCGAGCAGGGTTTCCTTTCTCCAGAAGCGCGGCATTGCCGTTGCAAACAGCAACAACACCAGTAACAGCACAACCAGAGCCGGCCGCCACAAAAACTCAGCGGGGTAAAAAGCAAACAGAATGAATTGCAGTTTGGCGCTGATAAACGCCCAGCAGGCACCACCACGCGCCGCGCAATCGGCCGACGCGCCACTCCACGTGGCATCGAGAATGCCCCAGCGAATAAGCGGCGGCAGGGTCCAGACGAGTGCGGCTGAGGTCAACAGAGTGATCAAACTATTGGTCACCGTACCGAACAACCCTGCCCTCAATCCCGACAACAGGATGCGTAATTTGCCGCGATGGCTGGGCACAACATTCACCGTCATCGGCCATTCCCCCGCAAGGCAACACGCCTGTTATATTCGTTCATCAACACCGAAACCGAGAGGTTGATGACCAGATAGGTGCCGATCAGGATCATCAGCGCTTCAAGCGACTGGCCCGTTGTATTGGCCGTGGTGTTGATGACGCTGACCAGCTCCGGATAACCGATGGCCACCGCAAGGCTCGAATCCTTGGTCAAGTCGAGATAACTTGACGTCGTTAGCGGCGTGATCACCCGCAAGGCTTGTGGTAACACAACAAGCCGCATGATCTGTCCCGGATGCAACCCGAGCGACCGTGCAGCCTCCCACTGACCATTGTTGACGGACTGAATGCCCGCCCGAACAATCTCGGCAATGGCCGCGGAAAACTTCACGACGAGCCCGGTCAACAACGCCGCAAACTCCGGAGACAGGCTCGAGCCACCACGAATGTTGAACCCGGTCAATTCTGGAATATCAACATTCAGCTGTGCCCCGCCGAACGACAGTCCGGCCGCAACAACCACGACCACAGCCGTGAAGCTCAAGGCCGTGCTGGTAATGTTTAAAGCCCTGCTACGCTTGAGGATAAATAGGATGGCGGCGAAGGTCGCGATTGCACCGGCAAACACCGTGCTGCCGCTGACACTCAAACCGTCAATCGAACCACCGGGGATAAACACACCGCGATTGGTAAAATAGATCGACCCCAGAAACGCGCTGGCCTGTCGCGGCGCCGGAAAGGCACTTGTCAGCGAGATCCAGAAGAACAGTTGCAGAAGCAGTGGCGTGTTGCGAATAATCTCGACATACCAGCGCACCGCAGTTGCCAGCAGCAGATTGCGCGAAAGCCCGGCCACGCCGACCGCGACCCCAAGTACAGTCGCAAGAACACATCCCAGCACTGAGACTTTCAGCGTGTTCAGCAAACCGACGATAATGGCACGGATGTAGGTATCACCGGCCTGAAACGGGATTGAGCTTTCGCCAATCTCGAAATTGGCCGCCCGGTTCAAGAAGTCGAACCCTGGCGTCACGCCAATACGGCGCATGCTCTCGATCACGTTGACCGCGAGAAAATACAGCGAAACGACAAGAAAACCGATGATGAAAACCTGAAGCAGCGGACGAGTGCCCCACCACATCAAGGCCTTGCGAAAGATGCCGGGCCTTTGAGGGCCCGGCGCTGGATTTACCGGCATTATTGATATGCCCCGACTGCTTAGCGGAATGGCGGAGAATAGAGGAGACCACCATCCGTCCACAGACGGTTGTAACCACGATCCCAACCGAGCGGCTTCAGGTTACGGTCGAAGATTTCACCGTAATTGCCGACAGTCTTGATGATGTTGTAAGCCCACTTCGGATCAAGACCGATCGCTTCGCCAAGGGCTGGATCAACACCAAGGAAACGCTGGATGGCAGGGTCTTCCGACTTCAGGAACTCATCGACATTTTGCGAGGTAATGCCCCACTCTTCCGCCTGGATGGTCGCATTGACAGTCCAGGTAACGATTTCCAGCCAACGGTCGTCACCGCCGGCAACTGCAGGTGCAAGTGGCTCCTTGGACAGGCGCTCTGGCAGGATGATGTAATCATCCGGCTTTTTCAGCTGTGTACGCTTGCCGACAAGGTCGGACGAATCTTGGGTGATTGCATCC
Organism: Rhizobium sp. CG4; assembly: GCF_023701965.1. Classification (NCBI taxonomy): domain Bacteria; kingdom Pseudomonadati; phylum Pseudomonadota; class Alphaproteobacteria; order Hyphomicrobiales; family Rhizobiaceae; genus Rhizobium; species Rhizobium sp. CG4. The sequence continues at coordinate 740,358 of NZ_JABAEG010000001.1, forward strand.
ACGCGACCAGATTCAAGCGCCGCGATGAACTGTCCGGTATCTTCAATCGTCACTGGCGTGAACTTCTTGCCCGTCTTGCGGAAGAAGTCGGCAACGTTCAACTCACCTGTCGTGCCGCTCTGAGCTCCAATCGTTGCGCCGTCGAGTTCGGCAGCTGTTGTCACACCGAGGTCTTTGCGGACCAGAATGCCCTGACCGTCATAAAACACCGTAGGACCAAAGTGGAAACCAAGCTTCAGCGCCCGGGTGATAGTAACCGTCACCCCCGACAACAGAATGTCGAATTCGCCGCTTTGAAGGGCTGGCAGACGCTGCTGCGGAGAAGAGTTGGTGAACTCTGCCTTATCAGGTGTGCCGAAAACAGCGATAGAAAGAGCACGGCCGTAATCTGCAAACAGCCCCTGCCATTTGCCGCTGCTGTCAGGCGCAAAGAAACCTGGTGTCGTCCCAACACCAACCTTGATGGAGCCGCGTTGCGTTATCTTGTCCAGCGTTGGGCCGGCTTGTGCAACATTTGAAAGAGCCAGACTGGTCAACAAAGTCCCGGCGATCGCCGACTTGAGAAAGCCGCCGAGATATCCTTTAAATCTCATTGTTCAAATACTCCTGATGCTTCAATCAGGCGATCAGATCTTGGTGTCCCCCGACGAACTGATGCCGAAATATACACTAATTCAATAGTTTTTATATTCGAGGCACCACATGCCTATTTTCCGCTCACATCAGGAATGTAATTGCCATTTTTTCGATCAGAGAAGATCACATTATTCCGAGTGCCAGCCACTCGACAAAACGAAATCAAATGGCAAATCAACGCGAGCCGGCAATCAAGTTTTCCAATCGGAAATTTGGACATCGCGTTTTGGCAAACTATTGACCCCACCTCAAAATGCTGCCCCCGACACCGGTCTGGTATCGGGGGCAATCCAAGGAAGTCACGATGTCAATTGTACAGAACGGTGTTCGCAGACCTTACTGCGACAGTGGCATAACTATCTCAGACTGCCGTTATAGGAATGCCGCGAACGGTTCCAGTCAGCGGCATAGGCGGTGTCAAATGCAGGCGCAAAGGCCGGGTTCAATCTGCGCTTTCTGATCAGCAAGCTCATGATGCGCGCCGCTGTCGAAAAGCTCATTTCACCCAGTGGTCCATGACCCACCCACGGTTTGTTCAGACGTGCGACAACCGAGCCAACCAGCGCAGCCGGCACGATATCAGTGCAGGTACGCATGGCGTTGAAGACATCGGAAATCGGAATGTGAGAGTTTTCGAAGGCTACGAGGGGTTGGCCATCATAAGGCTCCCACTCTTCAAATTTCAAAACGGCTTCCCAGAACAGATAATGCAGGTCGATTGGGGCGTGGCCGTTAAAAAGCTCCGGTAGTTTGGATGTCATAACATTCTCCTCCGTTGAGTGCATATTGGTTGAAAATATGCGCAATCTTCCTTGGATCTTGGTGACAGGCAAAAACACTATAGACGGATAGCTCCTTTATGAAACCGTGTGGGTCGTAAAAAACTGGTCGCCTTGTGGCGCGTGCACTGCGGGCCAGAACTGACCGGCATAATCGCGGGCGGCCTTTTCTGCGGCATCCCGGCTGGAGAGGTTTTTCAAGACATGGCTGCGATGCCCCAGTTGCAGCAACACCGTTTTACTGGGGTAATCATAGATAACCTGTAAATTGTCATGGCTCATTGAGATCCTCCATCTCATTGTTGCTAAACGACTTTCAGAGATACATGTTCCACCGGCATCAACAGCGTTGCACCTGGGGCTCATCAAAATCCAGATCGGCATATCTGCGTTTCTGTGCTTTGACCTTGCTGGCTAGGCCATCCAGCAGGCTGTAACCACTGGACCACCGGCCAAATCCGCTTGCGATATTGATGTGACCGGCCATCCCCAGATTGAGAATATTGGCCTGCCATTTTTCACCAACCGATGTCAGCCGATCTATCGGCATGTAATGGTCATTAAGGCTGCCAACCACGATGTTCGGAAACGGCAGACGCCCGTCATCCAGCCGTCCAAAAGAAATCGCGCCAGGATGCAATTCATCGGTCAACTCGGGGTCGCAGGGCGCAACAAGCAGCGCCGCCTTGACACGATTGGCAGAGGCGCGGGCCGCCAGTTTGGCAACCACCAGACACCCGAGACTATGCGCCACAATATAGGCCTCGCCCTCGCGCTCCAGCGCTTCTTCGACATTCGCCACCCAGCAATCAAGGCTGGGTTTGGACCAATCATCCTGCACGACGATGCTCGCGTCAGAATGGTCCTTCTGCCAGTACCACTGCCAATGCCCTTCATCAGATCCATTCAGTCCGGGAAGAATAAGCGTGCGCATGGCGTCCTCTTAATCAACAAGGTGACAACAGATCTTCATCTCAGTGCTCGCCCAACAGCCGCAGTTCTTTGCCCACTTCGCGCATTCTGCTGCGCAACTCGAAACCGGTTCCGTCGTCGATTTCGTAATCACCGAAGCAATGACGGGCATCATGCAAAAGCAAGCGGTCCTCAAGTTCGTTCTGCGTTCTGATCAATTTTGCAACACGGCGAAAAATGCCCACTTCCGAACTCCTTCGTCGAAAAATCATGCAATCAAAATTATACATAAATTTAGTAGACTAAAGGCACCACATGCCAAGATGCCAAATAGAAGGAGAAAAAACATCCGATAGTTATGGGAAAAATCCATATTCTAGATGAGGATTTCCGAAAAAGTTCTAAAGCATGGAATTTCATTTCGAGAATTTGAAATCCACAATCTCAACACAGCGTCGAAGCGGGTCGACTGACAATATTTTCTATAATATTGGTCAACAATGAAATTCTGTCGCTCATCAGTCCTGATCCGCGATGGTATATTTGCAAAATTGCAAGGGCATCTTCACCAGCCTTGGAGACCTATATGACTGCGACCGTGACATATCTTCATAATCCGCTGGAAACACAGCTTACCCACCCCGACCAGCTAAAGTCTGCCATGCGCAATTTTGCCGGGGGCGTTTCCGTTATCACTGCGGGATCTGGAGATCAGCGCAATGGCGCAACCGTGACCTCGGCCACAGCCCTTTCCATGGATCCAGCATCGATGCTAATCAGCATCAATCGCTCATCGTCCATCTGGCCGGTTATCAGCCGGTTCAACCATTTCTGTGTGAACATTCTCTCGGCGCAGCAGCAGGATATTGCCAGCCGCTTTGCTGGTGTTGGCGGCCTCAAGGGCGTGCAGCGATACAGCAACGCCAGCTGGTCGACGCTCGAAAGTGGCGCGGCCGTACTGGAAGGCGCACTTGCCTCCATCGACTGTGCCGTCGAAGATGTAATTGAACGACATACCCACGCTATCGTTATCGGACGTGTGGTCGCTTTGGTGACTGGCCAAGGAGAGCCATTGGTTTATCACAATGGCCAGTATGGAAACATCGTCCCGATTTAACCTTGCAGGTTAAATCTCAAGCGTATGCGGCATCGTCGACACCCTTGCCGGTGTCGGCAGCAAACTGCTCCAATGTCGTGTTATCAAGAACTTCTGCCATAGCATCGCGCACTCGGCCCATGGACCGGCGCACCTGACAGTGCTCTGGATCTTCACAGTCCTCGCATGGCTCAAACGCCGTCTTGCTTGCGCAACGGATCGGGGCCAGCGGCCCATCAAGGGTACGCACCACTTGGCCAATCAAAATCTCGGAAGCTGGTTTGGACAGGGAATATCCACCGCCTGGACCTTTCTTTGAACGCAGCATGCCTGCATTTCTCAGTTCCAGAAGAATCGTATCGAGGAATTTTTTAGGTATGTTGTTACGGCTGGCAATCTCATTGACAAATGCTGTCTGCCCCTCAGCAAGCCCGGCCAGATCAACCATGGCCTTCAAGCCGTATTTCCCTTTTTTCGTCAGCATCAACCGCTCTTTCACAATCACATCGCGGCGATAGATATGGGCAAAAACCGCGCTTAAGGCAACAGAGCGCGCACAATCTATTCGAGAGATTTAATCAAAATTACCCATGCCCGGTAGCCTGATGTGAACAGGAAACCGGGCAAGGCATTTTAAACGGTGCTTCGTCTCAGGAACCGGAGACGATTTTCACGTTGCCGCCGTGGCCACCGCCGCCGAAAACACGGTGTTCGCCAAACGACGAGCGAATCTGGTTGCGCGGTCCGCCAAGGCCGATTTCTGGAAACAGCAATTCAGAGACCCGGTAAGCTTCCTCAAGATGCGGGTAACCAGAGGCGATGACAGTATCGATGCCGAGATCCTGGTATTCCCGAAGTCGGGCAGCGATGGTTTTGGGCGAACCGACAAGCGCTGTTCCGGCACCGGAGCGCACAAGACCGATACCGGCCCAAAGATTTGGCGACACCTCAAGCTTGTCACGGCGACCATTATGTAGTGCCACCATGCGCGCCTGCCCGACGGAATCGGAATTTTTGGCAAACACCTCCTGCGCTGCGGCAATGGTGTCGTCGGACAGTTTCGAAATCAGACGATCCGCAGCCTCCCACGCCTCTTCATCGGTTTCACGCACGATGAAGTGCAGTCGGATGCCAAAGCTGACATCGCGATTTTGCGCCGCCGCAGCCTTGCGCACCTTGGCAATTTTTTCCTCCACCAGATGAGGTGGTTCACCCCATGTCAGGTACTTATCGATAATGCCGGCGGAAAAATCGATTGCAGCATCCGAGGATCCGCCAAAATAGATTGGTGGACGTGGCTGCTGCACCGGTGGCAAGCCCAGTTGAGCGTGATGGGCCTGAATATACCGGCCATCAAGATGCGCCTTGCCGGTTTCAATCAGGTCATTAAACACCTGAAAAAACTCACCGGCATGATCGTAGCGCTCATCATGTGCTAAAAAAATACCGTCTCCAGCCAGTTCCTGCGCGCTGCCACCGACGACAATGTTCAACAACAGCCTTCCGTTGGAAACCCGGTCAAGCGTTGAGGCCAATCGTGCGTAGTAGGCAGGCGACGCCGTTCCCGGACGAATGGCAACGAGGAACTTTAGCTGTTCCGTATGCGCCGCCAGATCGGCAGCGAGAATGAAGGATTCCTCACAGGCAACACCGGTCGGAATAAGCACGCCGGAATAGCCCAGACGATCAACAGCCCGGGCAATCTCGCGGAAGTAACCGGGATCTGACTGCCGCGCCAAATCATCCGACCCCAGATAGGCGCCATCACCGGAAGATGGAATAAACCAGAGAAAATCGAGTGGTTGCTGCGGTTTTGCCATTGCTCAAGTCCTGTTTGAAGACAGGACCACGAAAGCCCCATCGGACACATCATTCACGGCTTGCCAGACAGTCAGCACCTCCGCGGAGAAGGGCCGAACTGAACTTTTCCAGTCCATTTCGATATTGTCCCTTCATTCGCCTCAACAATAATTATATCCATAGATTTTATAAGAAATACTATTCCAAAGAACCCACCGTTGATGAAGATTATCTCACGGCAGGTTCAAAGCGATGAAATTCCATCTTCAAAATCACGGACTGAAGGAAGCTGGCCCTGCCCGCCTTTATTACCCACCAATAGGCTGTCAATCCTGGTCAGCCGGTGCTGCTCAAAGACTGCTCTTGTTTGTCGAGATTGAGATAGGACGACAGCTGGCCGGCAACAAAAATTGCATGGTCCGTCACCTGCGGCAGCCCCATCAGCTCTCCAAATGTACCGCGCGCCAATGGCCCGGCAATGTACAGTCCCGGCACCGCCCTGCCCGTTTCATCAATCGCGATGGACGCCGCATCACAGGCAATACCAAGGCCGGTGGCACAAGATGAGATCAGACCGTCCCGTTGCAGGGCGGCGAGGAATGGGATTGAATGTAGGACCTCGCCGTGCGCGGGGCCGGTGGTCACCGCGATCGCATCGAAAAGATAATCGGCCACTTCGCCTGTGACCTTCTCTGTCAGAGACACACGGAAGCCCGAATCCTCGGACGTAACGCCTTGAAGGGAAGCTGCTTTTATCGACAGCTGGCCGGCAGCAACTGCTTCGTCCAGCACTTTCTCGACCTGCGGCGCGATGCGAAAACGGTGAACATCCCAATATGGACGGGCCAGCCGCACAATGCGACGCCTCTCCTTGGTTGGCAAAGCCTGCCAGATTTTTTGCCCCTGTGCGCGGATGGCATCGATGACCGCATGCCAACGGAATCCCGCCTTCTCCGCCTGCCTGATCGTGTCGCGGATCCGATGCACCAGTTCAGACGCGCGGACACTGGGTCTGGAGACAAAATCGCCAAACGCTTCTTGAGCGGTTGACGCATGGCCACGCGAGCGCAATCCGCGCCGCGAGATTGAAACAATCGTTCCGTGGTGCCCTTTATCTTTCAGGGTCGCGACGACATCGGCCGAGGTCAAGCCATTGCCGATGACAAGCACGCGGTCGTCCGGCTCGATCGGTTGAAGCGCATCAGGCTGCGTCACATCGGCAATCAGTTTTGGATGATCCCTAAAGGCGGCCAATGCGGCTGGCAGTGCCGGTGCCGGATGGCTAACCGCAATTGCAACGGCGTCAGCCAGCAGCACGCTGCCATCTTCGGCTTTCAACAGCCACTTCGTCCCGGATTTCCCGACGCCGGTGACACTCGTTTGACGATGTTCGACAACACCCTGATCAAGATAGGGCTGGATTTCAGACGACACGTAATCGCCGAACGACGCGCGCTGCAAATAGGGTAATCCATCCGAGCCAAACGCATCCGCATCCTCTGTCAGAATGTTCCTGTTTGTTGCAAACCGCAGAAAACTCTCTGGATCGTCAGGGTAAAGCGTCATCTTGCCGGCAGGTACATTGATGCGGTGTGCCGGTTCATGTGTGCTGTAGGCCAGGCCCGCACCCAGCTTTTCACGCGGCTCAAAGACCACCATGCGGACAGTGCCAATACCGGGATAACGCCGGGCAAGATGGATTGCCAGTGCAGCCCCAGTAACACCGCCACCCACAATCGCAATGACCGGACAAAGAGACTTTTGAGGCATCACAAGCTCCGACAGTTATGGAAGATATATGCGGAGCGCAGCATAGCGCCATGCAATCGAGGTTTAAAAATACGCGCATCCGACGATTGGCGAAAGCGTGCCAGCCGATCAGATATCGTGTTAGCAAAGCCAGATAACAGGGTTTGCCCTCCTTCATTTTGGACACTCCAACACGATCGTCTCGGACAGTCTCCTGCAAATATATTCTATAAAATTAGTGCTATATATGCATTCCTCATTTGAAAGAGCAACCAAAATGGAAAACGGAAGCACCCGCCGCGATGCTTCCGTTCGATTGTCTGCGCAGAGCATGCTTGGGAGTTAAGTTGCTCAGAAAGCGGCAGACGGAATCCACGAGGCGGTCGCCGCCGTGCTGGTAGAGAATGCCGCAATTTTAGCCGCCAGATCGTCAATCGTCGTCACACCTGCCTCACGCAATTGCTGCTGGGTCACCAAAACAGGATCGACGATAATCTGGTGCGGAACCTCTTCCCCGGCGATCTGCAGGGCTGCCGCGCGAATGGAGACAGCACCCACAACCGCCGGATTGGTGGCGGCGGTCGCTACCCAAGGACTGCCCTCTTCAACGATTTCCTGAATATCGGCCGTGGAAATATCCGCCGAATAGATCTTGAGCTTGTCGCTGATGCCAAGATCGGCCGCAGCCAGTTTCACCCCGCGTGCAAATTCGTCATAGGATGCGAATACAACTGAAATATCGGGATTGGCCTGAAACACCGCCTTGGCCTGATCGGCCGTTGAGGTCGCCGTTGTATCGCTGACATTGCCAAAACGGGCCTTTTCCACGATACCGGCATTTGCCGCCTTCACCTTGTCCCAAACCTCGTTGCGACGATCAAGCGGCGCAAAACCGGCGACATAGGCATAACCTGCATTAAAGCTGGTGCCATTATCCTTGATGGCCTGATCCAGCGCCAACTCTGCCAGCTTGTGGTCGGACTGCTCGACCTGCGGAATTTTCGGATTGTTGAGGTTCACGTCAAAGGCAACAACCTTGATACCCTTATCGAGTGCCTGCTGTACGACATCCCCCAAAGATTCCGGCAGACCATGGTCAACCACAATACCCTGAACGCCGAGATTGATGGCCTGAAGAATTTGTTCGCGTTGTTCTGCGGCATTCTGGCGGCCAGGAAAGATACGCAGATCAACCCCAAGCGCCTTGGCCTGCGCTTCAGCGCCAGCCTGATAGGCCTGGAAAAAATCACCGGCTGAGATGTAGCTGATCAGGGCCAGTTTCACGCCACCTTTGTCGAAGGGAGCCGGTGCGCCCGTAAGGCCTTCCGCAGATGCCGAATGCACCAAAGCCAAAGAGGACAGAGCGGTAAATGCCAGAAAACGCAGAGTTGACGTCATGGAGTTCCCCTTGAAACGAAAAGGCCTTCAGCGGCCCCGGATGACGTCCATTATTCAAATAAATACACTTATTTTATAGATTTAATATTTATCAATTCGGGATCGGAAATAGATTTCTTTGCCATTTAACGTCGGATGTCGGCAAGTTTCTGCCCGGCTTTCCGGCACCGGCCAGACGACATGTCCATCGCGAAAGCATCTGTGCCCCTCAATAGAATACCCGGCGGATAACACGCCGGGTAATCTTGTAATCCTCACGATATGTGCCGGTCAGACGGCTTCATCATGCGATGGTTTTTCCCAAAGGTTGATACCACCTTCGACCGCATGACGATCAATCTCCGCCAGCTCCTCTGTTGTGAAAGAAAGGTTATTCAAGGCTGCCACGTTCTCCTCGATCTGCCTGGCCGAACTTGCGCCAATCAGGGCAGAGGTTACACGCGTGTCACGCAGAACCCAGGCAATGGCCAATTGCGCCAATGACTGGCCGCGCCGTGCGGCAATCTCGTTCAGTGCGCGGGCACGAATGATGTTTTCTTCCTTCAGATGTTCCGGCCGAAGGAAATCACCACCCGGCCGGTTCACGCGTGCATCCTGCGGAATGCCGTTCAGATATTTGTTGGTCAGCAAACCCTGCGCAAGCGGCGTAAAGGCAATGATACCAGCCCCGACATCCTCGACCGCATTCAGCAGGTCCTTTTCAACCCACCGGTTAAACAGGTTATAGGCCGGCTGGTTGATCAGCAGCGGCACCTGCCTGTCACGCAAATGCGCGGCGATCTCACGGGTCTTGGCACCGGAGTAAGAGGAGATACCAACATAAAGCGCCTTGCCCTGCCGCACGGCCTGCGCCAGCGCATCCGCGGTTTCTTCCAGCGGCGTATCTGCGTCATAGCGGTGCGAATAGAAAATATCGACATAGTCGACGCCAAGCCGCGAAAGGCTCTGATCGAGGCTCGACAGCAGCGCTTTTTTCGAACCGCCACCACGGCCATAGGGTCCCGGCCACATATCCCAACCAGCTTTGGTCGAGATAATCAGCTCATCGCGGTAACCGCGAAAATCTTGCTTCAGAATACGCCCGAAATTGATCTCGGCACTTCCCGCTGGCGGACCATAATTATTGGCGAGGTCGAAATGGGTAATGCCCAGATCAAACGCCTTGAACAGGATGGAACGTTGCGTCTCAATGGTCGTCGTGTCACCGAAATTGTGCCACAGGCCAAAGGAAAGCGCAGGCAATTTCAGGCCGCTTCGCCCGACACGGCGAAACTGTGCATTATCATAACGTTTGGGATCAGGCAGATAACTCATGTCTTGGTTTCCTGTGGTCAAGCAAAAGCCGGGCGCAGAGAAACCCTGCACCCGGCGGAACAAATGGCTCTGAAATCACAGAGCCCCATGTCTCGGCGGCAACTGGTCATTCAGATAAAAATTGCCGATATGGTGGTACTTCCAGCGAACCGGATCATGCAGGGAATGGGTTCTGGCATTGCGCCAGAAGCGATCCAGCCCGTAACTTTCCAGTGTTGAGCGTGCACCACCAAGCTCAATCAGCTTTGTTGCAGCAAGCTGCGCTACATCGGTGCCCAGCGCCTTGATCTCGGCAACGGCAATCGACGCCTCGGCAACCGTGCGCTCATTGGGATCGGCTGTGGCAACATCGAGAAAACGCCCCGCCCGTGCCAACAATGCGTCAGCCGCATGCACGCGGATTGTGACATCCCCCACCGCATGGATTGTATGCGGGTCCTCATAACCGTGCTCTATCGTCAGCTCAAAAAACGGTCGCGAATGTGCCCGAACATAGGAAATGGTTTCGGCGAGCGCACCACGCGCAATGCCAACCTGTACGGCGGCGTGGATGATCTGCGCAAAGGGCCCCATCGCCGTTGGCCGGTCAAACGGGTCATCATGATCAACGACCTCAGACGGTGTAATCTCGACATCGTCGAATGTCACAGTGCCACTGCCGGTGGAGCGCTGCCCGAAAGACGTCCAGTCGTCCACCAGATCAAGTCCGGGCGTCGCACGGTCAATGAAAACAATATGAATGCGGCCATTCGGCCCCTTGGCGACCGCCACGATAATGTGAGCAAAAAGTGAGCCGGTGGAATAGAATTTCTGTCCATTCAGCACCAGCTTGCCGTTCTTCTCAGCAAAATGCGTCTTGTATTCAACCGGCGTTTTGGTGCCGATTTCCGTGAAGGCATTGCCGAAGCGCTCACCATTCAACACACGCTGAAAATAGTGCCGTTTTTGCTCTTCAGAGCCAGACAATCGCAACGCTTCAACCATGAAGAAATGGTTTTGCGGAATCTGACCAATCGAGGAGTCCGCCGCAGAAATGATAGCCGTCACCTCGGCCAGCGTAACGGCAGAAACACCCGCACCACCATAGTCCTTGGGCACCGAAATTGCCCAGAGCCCACTCTGCGAATACCGTTCGATTTCTGCAATTGGCAAACGCCGTTCCCGATCCCGCTCAGCGGCACCGACCGCGAATTCCGCCGCCAGTTCGCGGGCCACGACAATGGCCTCGGCATCATCACGGATGATGTGCGCATGGGTTCGCAGAGGTGGGATATGCGGTGCCGGGCGCCCCTTGGTCAGCGCGGCCTGGCGATGAAGCTGACGATCTGTCGTGGTCATCGGCGACACCTCAGTTCCAGGCATGGCGTGGCGGATGTTCGCCGTTCAGATAATAATTGCCGACATGGTAGAACTTCCAGCGCACCGGATCATGCAGCGTGTGAACACGCGCGTTGCGCCAATGGCGATCCAACCCGTGTTCGGCCAATGTCGAGCGCGTGCCGGCTAGTTCGAACAGCTTGTTGGTGGCGAGAATGGCAATCTCTGTTGTCAGAACCTTGGCCTCCCCGGTCTTGATCGTCGCTTCGGAAACCGTCTCCAGTGTGGTGTTGGCGCGCCCGGCGTCTATGCTGCGGCCGGCAATTTCCAGCAATGCTTCGGCTGCATGCAGCTTGATCTTCAGATCACCAATCGCAGCGATGGTGAACAGGTCTTCGCTGGCGCTCTGCTTTCCGCTGTCGATCCAAGGGCGGCTGAATTTCTTGACGAAAGTGATGGTGTCTTCAATGGCGCCCCGCGCAATACCCACATCAATTGCCGCCTGAATAATCTGCGATACCGGGCCACCAACCGTTGGATGATCGAAAGAGGTCACCTTGACGGCACGCACCTTCGGCACCCGCACATTCTCGATCTTGACTGAACCGGACGCCGTCGTACGCTGGCCAAAACTCGACCAGTTATTGGTCACGGTCAGGCCCGGCGCATCGCGCTCAGCAAACACCAGGAACCCCTGCCCCTCCTCATCGACGCCAACAATCGGCACAACATGCGACAGCAGCGCACCGGTCGCGTAAAACTTCTCGCCATGAACGATGACATCATCACCGTCATGCACCACCTTGGTCTCGAAATCGGCAACCGTTTTGCTTTTCAATTCCGAAAAAGCATTACCGTAACGAAGCCCTTGCAGGGCCCAGCCAAAGAACAGCTCTTTCTGTTCTTCTGTGCCATCAAGATCAACCGTTGCCACAATGGCCAGATGGTTCTGGGTAATCTGCGCAATCGCCGGATCGGCAGTGGCAATGATTGAAATCACCTTGGCAAGCGTCGCATAGGACACCTCAGGTCCACCATAGGCGCGCGGTACATTGATGCTCCACAGACCACTTTGCGAATATTCATCCAGCTCGTTGATCGGCAGCAGGCCCTCACGATCGCGCAAGGCTGCATCGACCTTGAAATGTGCAGCAAGCCGTTCTGCGATCTCAATGGCCTCGACGTCGCTTTTGATAATATGCGCTGGTTCCGCAGGTCTTGGCCGTGGGGCAACCGGATCATTGGAATTGACGCGCGGATGGACGGAATAATCAATCTTGGTTTCTGAAACGGTACCCATGGTCATGCCTCATCGGGTTCGAATAATAGGAGTTAGATCGCAAGCCGGGTTTGCTGGCCGCGTTTAATGGCTTCAATATCGCGGTAATGTTCCGCCGGATGGTCGGATGGCAGGTAAGGCCCCTTACCGAAAAGCTTTTCCCGCAATGTGCCGGGACGATAGGATGTGGGGTAAACGCCGCGCTTTTGCAGTTCGGGAACGATGTATTGCACCACGTCCTCGAAACTGTCAGGCGTCACGGCGTAGGCAAGATTGAAACCGTCAACATCGGTGTCTTCGACCCACTCCTGCAATATGTCGGCAATCTGGCTCGGCGAACCGACAAACACCGGACCGAGCCCGCCAATGCCACCGAATTTCGCCAGCTCATCGATGGTCCAGGACTTGTCGCCGCCAGCAATGTGCTCAACGAAAGAATGGATCGCGTTGGTTTCGACCTTCTGGATAACATCGGTTGGCGCATATTGCCCAAAGTCGATGCCGCTCCAACCGGACATGAACACCAGCGAACCGTCATAGGACACGTACTGCCGGTAGTCCTCGAATTTGGCCTTGGCCTTTTCTTCCGTTTCATCGGTGATGATGGTCAAAAGCGTGTAGATGCGCAACGCCTTGGGATCGCGTCCCGCTGCGGCTGCCTTTTGGCGGATTTCAGAGACATAAGCCTTGAGAACCGATTTGGTCGGCGCTGCCACAAACACACATTCGGCATGTTCGGCGGCAAACTTTTTGCCCGGACCCGATGCACCGGCCTGATAAAGCACCGGTGTTCGCTGCGGTGATGGCTCCGTCAGCCCGTAACCGGGCACATCGAAATATTTGCCCTTGTGGCCAATCTCGTGAACCTTGGACGGATCGGTGAATATCCGGCCATCTCGGTCACGCCGCACAGAGCCTTCTTCCCAGCTGCCTTCCAGAAGTTTGTAAACAACCTCCAGATATTCGTTGGCGATATCATAGCGGTTGTCATGCCGCTGCAGCCCGGCCTGCCCGATATTTTTGGCACCGCTTTCCAGATAGGAGGTAACGATGTTCCAGCCGATGCGCCCCTTGCTGTGGTGGTCAGCGGTCGCAAGGCGACGTGCGAAAATATAAGGGTGCTCGAAGGATGTCGAAGCGGTGATGCCAATGCCCAGATGCTCCGTTGCCAGTGCAATGGGTGCGGCAAGCTGCAACGGATCATTGACGGGGATCTGCGCCGCCTGCTGAATGGCGTGGAAATTCGAGCCCTTGTAGACATCGTAATAACCAATGACATCGGCGATGAAGATGCCGTCGAAAATGCCGCGTTCCAGCGTTCGAGCGAGATCCTGCCAATAGTCCAAATCCTTGTATTTCCAGGATTTATCCTTCGGGTGAGCCCAAAGGCCGGGAGACTGGTGGCCGACGCAGTTCATATCGAAGGCATTGAAATGGATCGTTTTGCTCATTCTGGCCTCGTGCTCCGCCTGTAAAAGGCGTGTCCGCCTCGGGTGGTAAATTGGCCTCAAGCATCGCAGAGTGAAAAACCAAAGATAGTAATTCTATCTTTTTTATCGATTGCAAAGCGAAAGAATTTTCCGTCTTTTCCGCCTTCAACAAAAAAGCGTCGACACGGCGTTTAGCCGTGCACATCGGCCCATTTTACCGCTCTCCGCAAATCAATTCACGACAGGCAGATTTCCGGAGCAAATCTTTCTCCAAACTCTAATCCAAACGCTTTAAAATACTTTGTTTATCTATTTTATCGATTTTAAGCTCGCCGGGATAAATCAAAAATACGGGGAATATCTCGGTGGTGAACTCGGTCTTCGGTGCAGCAGGCACGTCGATATTTGAATCCATGTCGCGGCTGGCAACAGAAACAGGCGCAATCAATCTGGGCCAAGGATTTCCTGAAGGTTTTGAGCCTGCAGCACTTGTGGAAGCCGCGATCTCAGCATTGCGTGACGGACCCCACCAATATCCGCCGATGATGGGATTGCCTGTTCTGCGTCAGGCGGTTGCTGACAACGCCAAACGGTTTTTCAATCTGGACATTGACTGGCAACGTGAAGTGCTTGTCACCTCAGGTGCAACCGAAGCGCTGGCCGACACATTCCTCGCTTTGCTTGAAACCGGTGACGAGGTCATTCTTTTCGAACCCGTATATGATGCCTATGCCACACTGATCCGTCGGGCGGGTGGCGTTGTCCTGCCTGTCAGGCTTTTGCCGCCCCATTGGGATCTGCCGCAGGACGCCCTGCAGAAAGCCATCACCAGCAAAACGAAACTGATTGTCGTCAACACGCCGATGAACCCGATAGGCAAGATTTTCTCACCCGACGAGCTGCGTTTTCTCGGTGAGCTTGCCGTCAAACATGACCTCACCATCGTCTCCGATGAGGTCTACGAGCATCTGGTTTTTGACGGCCGCCCCTTCCATTCCCTGTTTGCGGTGGACGGTGTTCGCGACCGTGTCGTCAGGATCGGTTCGGCTGGCAAAAGCTTTTCCGTGACCGGTTGGAAAGTCGGTTATGTGACAGCGTCACCCAAACTGCTGGAGCCGATTGCCAGAGCCCACCAATACGTCACCTTCACAACCCCGCCTGCCCTGCAAACCGCAGTGGCGACAGGACTGAACCTGCCCGACAGTTATTTTCTCGATCTGCGTCGCCAGTTGGCTGAGCGGCGGGACTTGCTGGTCGATGGCTTGCGTGATGCAGGTTTCGAGGTCACCGATGCTCCAGCCACCTATTTTGTCGTCGCGGATATTTCCACACTCGACACGGCTGGCGACGACCTTGCCTTTTGCCGCCGTCTGACGCTTGAAGCTGGCGTAACACCAGTGCCGATCTCATCCTTTTACGGCAGCCGCGATGTGCGCAGCCACGTGCGGTTCTGCTTTGCCAAAAAAGCAGAGACACTCGTGAATGCAGTCGAGCGTCTTGCGCTGTGGCGGCAGGGACATGCGGTAAAGGTCGCATCATGAATCTGCATCTTACGCATCGCAGTTACGATGCGGCGATCGCTGAGTTGCAGAACCGTTTCGGTGCTGCGGCATCAACCGGTGCATCTGTTTTGGACCTGCATGCTGGCGATGAAAGCCACCATGCCCGGCAGCGCCCAGACATTGTTGTGCGACCGCAGAGCACACAAGACGTTGCCGAGATCGTCAAGATCGCGGTCAGACATCGCATTCCGATCACGGCTTTCGGTGCCGGTTCGGGGCTTGAAGGTGGCGCTATTCCCGTTCACGGCGGAATTTCACTGGATACAAGTGATCTCAACGAGATTGTTGAAATCCGCGCCGATGACATGATTGCACGGGTGGGTGCCGGCGTTCGCCGGCTCGACCTCAACCATGCCCTGCGTGACACCGGTCTGTTCTTTCCCGTTGATCCCGGCGCCAATGCGTCGATTGGTGGCATGGTATCGACCGGTGCCAGCGGCACCAATGCCGTGCGATATGGTGTTATGCGCGAAAACGTGCTCGGCCTGACCGTGGTGACGGCCAATGGCGATATCGTCAAAACGGGATCACTGGCGCGCAAATCATCCTCCGGGTACGATCTGACACGGCTGTTTGTCGGTTCCGAAGGCACACTAGGCATCGTCACCGAAGTTTTGTTGCGCCTGCATCCAATACCGGAGGCGAGATCTGCCCATGCCGGTTTTGCCACGCTGGCCGGTACGGTCAATGCGGTCACCGATATCAAGCGCGCTGGCCTTTCCATCGGCCGTGTCGAACTGGTCGATCAACCCTTGGTCGACGTGATCAATCGTCGGGGAGAGTTGAGTCTTGTGCCATTGCCGACATTGTTTTTCGAGTTTCACGGCTCGGTCGCAGAAATCGACACATTGTCGGAGACCATTGAGCAGATCATCTCCGACAATGGCGGCACACCGCTGACATGGACGGACACGGCGCAGGACACCAAACTATTATGGGAAACCCGCCGCGATTGCCTGGCCTGGGCCAAGGCTGAACGGCCCGGCTCTCACTCCTGGCCAAGCGATGTCTGCGTGCCAATCTCACGGTTGGCAGAGGTAATCCTAGAAACAAGACAGGATGTCGCCACTTCCACCGCACCCGCCTTTATCGTCGGCCATGTGGGAGACGGCAATTTCCACTGCGTTTTCATGTTGCACGAACACGAAGAAACAGAGGTGGCGAATTACGCGTCCCGCATCGTGCAACGGGCCATTGCAGCGGGCGGTACCGCCAGCGGTGAACACGGCATCGGGCTTGGCAAACGGCAGTACCTGCAAAGCGAACACGGCGCGGAAGCCATAGCGCTGATGCAGACGCTCAAAACCGCACTTGATCCCCTCGGCATTTTCAATCCCGGCAAGGTTCTTCCCGACGTCGGTCCATTTTCAAACACATCATCAGAACACCCATAAGGACCATTCCATGCGTTATAAATCATTTGTCGCCGGCACCGTTTCCGCACTGGCATTGCTTCTGGCAACCCATGCCACAGCACTTGCCGAAACCATCAAGTTTGGTGTCACGGCCGGCCCGCATGCCCAGATTGCCGAAGCGATCGTGCCCGTTGCCAAGGCCAAGGGCCTGGACATCCAGATCATCGAATTTTCTGACGGTGCACTGATCGACCCGGCGACCAATGACGGCGATCTCGATGCCAACGGTTTTCAGCACACACCTTATCTCGATCGTCAGAATGCCGACCGTGGACTGAACCTCGTGGCGGTTGGTGGCAAGACAGTGCTTTTGCCGATGGCCGGCTACTCCCACAAATACAAATCCGTGACCGATCTGCCAGAGGGTGCGCAGGTCACCATTCCCAATGATCCGAGCAATGCCGGACGCGCCCTGAAACTGCTGGAAGCTGGCGGCCTCCTGAAGCTCACACCCGGCGTCACCTTCAACGCCACCGAACTGGACATCATCGAAAACCCGAAGAAAATCAAAATCGTACCGCTTGAGACGGCACAGCTGCCGCGATCGCTTGAAGATGTTGATTTCTCCGTCATCACTTCGCATTTCGCACTTTCGGCCGGTCTCAACCCAAGTAAGGACAGCCTTCTGATTGAAGATCAACTTTCTGAATATTTCTGCCTGATCGCTGTTGCCGAAAAGAACAAGGATGCGCCTTGGGTCAACACCCTGATCGAAGCCTACAAATCACCGGAAGTGAAAGCCTTCATCGACAAGAAGTTCGAAGGCAATGTGATCGCGGGCTGGTAACATGACCCTTTTGGCACGCACAGATGACGCGACCGAAACGAAGCCACGCTCACAGGAGCATGGCTCTGGCCTTCGCCCGGCAAACACAAGGCCGATCATCGAAATCCAGTCGCTGAGTAAGACCTATGACGCCAAAAGCGGCCCGGTGCTGGATGACATCAGCTTGAATGTCAGCGAAGGTTCGATACATGGCATCATTGGTCGCTCCGGTGCTGGTAAAAGCACATTGGTGCGCTGCCTGAACGGGCTCGTCAGCCCCTCCTCTGGCCGGGTATTCGTGTCCGGCCGGGAAATAAGCGCCCTGAAGGGACAGGACCTGCGCAAGGCGCGTCGGCAGATTGCCATGGTGTTCCAGCATTTCAGCCTGTTGTCGTCCCGCACGGCAGCGGCCAATGTTGCCCTGCCGCTGGAAATTGCCGGCATAGCCAAAGAAACCATTCGCAAACGTGTCCCCGACCTTCTGGAACTGGTTGGCCTTTCGGGCAAAGCAGATGCCTATCCGTCAGAGCTTTCCGGCGGGCAGAAACAGCGCATCGGTATTGCCCGTGCACTCGCCCTTGAACCAGCCGTGCTGTTGTCCGATGAGGCAACGTCGGCACTCGACCCGGAAACCACAGAACAGATCCTCGATCTGCTCAAGGATATCAATCGCCGCATCGGGCTTAGCATCGTGCTGATCACGCATGAGATGGATGTGGTCCGGCAAATCGCTGATCACGTGACCGTTCTCGAACAGGGGCGGATCATCGAAAGCGGCCCGACATTTGATGTCTTTGCCTTTCCCCGTTCCAAGACAGCGCGCTCCTTCCTCTCCAGCATCGTCGCACATGACCTGCCGGAAGAGGTGACCGCACGATTGGTGCCGGACGCCACAGGCGACACCGACCCGGTCATTCGTATCACCTTTACCGGTTCATCGGCACATAGTGCCGTTGTTGCCGACCTTGTGGAGCGTTTCAAAGTGCGGCCCAACATTCTGCATGGGCGCATTGATTACATAGGTGGTGCAGCGCTCGGCATCCTCACCATCGTCTCGGAAAACACCGGACCACGCCTGCCCGACATTCTGTCTTACCTGTCATCACTCGGTCTTCATGGAGAGGTTATCGGTCATGCTGTCCGACCTGCTGTCACCGGCGCTCATCGCGCTGCTCATTGAATCAATCAAGCAGACCGTTACCATGGTGGCGGTGGCTGCCCTGCTCTCGACGCTCATCGGCCTGCCACTCGGCGTGCTGCTTGTCGTCACTTCGCCCGGACAGTTTCTGGAGCGACCAATTTTCAACCGGGTCACTGGCACCCTGATCAATCTCATCCGCTCGACGCCCTTCATCATCCTGATGGTCGCTATCATTCCCTTCACGCGGCTTGTGGCCGGCACAACGGTTGGTACATTTGCGGCCATCGTGCCGCTGACGGTAGCAATCACCCCACTTTATGCCCGGCTTGCCGAAACCGCGATGCGCGAGGTTGATCAAAGCCTGATCGAAGCGGCTGAAAGCATGGGCGCAACACCGCTGCAGATCATCTTCAAGGTGCTGTTGCCGGAAGCCCTGCCCGGCATCATCGCTGGCCAAACCGTCACACTGGTCAGCCTGATCGGTTACTCCGCCATGGCCGGCACTGTCGGTGGTGGTGGATTGGGTGATCTTGGTATCCGTTTTGGTTACCAGCGGTTCATGCCTGAGGTCATGGTCGCGGTGGTCGTCATTCTCGTCGCTATCGTCCAGTCCGTGCAGATGACCGGTGATTTTGCCGCCCGTCTCGTCAATCACCGCATAGCACGCAGCCGCCGCTCCGCCTGACAGCGGGGCCAGCGCCTGCGCAGGGAGCCTTTTTAATTTCAGGGCTCAGGCCCACCAACGTAATTCAAAGGAGAACATCATGACCGTTCATACGCTTGCTACCCAACTGCCCTTTGTCGACATTTCCCGTTTCAACGCCGGTCCTGAAGAGCGCGCGCGCTTCATCGATGAGCTGCGCAAAATCCTGCATGACCATGGCTTTTTCTATCTGACCGGCCATGGCGTGGATCCAAAATTTCTTGCAGACGTAGTCGCAGCCTCCAAGCGGTTTTTCGCCCTGCCTGAAAAGGACAAGCTGGAGATCGAGATGGTCAAGTCTCCGCATTTCCGCGGTTACAACCGTGCAGGCCTTGAACACACGCGCGGTCAGCAGGATTGGCGCGAACAGGTGGATATCAACAATGAGTCCACACCAGTCGAGATTGGTCCAGATACCCCGGCTTGGGCACGCCTGATCGGACCCAACCAGTGGCCTTCAGCCTTGCCGGAACTCAAAGACCTTCTTCTCGCCTACCAGGCAGAAGTGACACGCATCGGCATCGACGTGCTGAAAGCCATTTCCGTCGCTCTCGGTCAGGACGAAAACGTCTTCTCCAGCATCTATGACCCAGAGCCGACAAAACTTCTGAAAATCATCCGTTACCCCGGCCGTGACGTGGCGCAGAGCGATCAGGGCGTTGGCGCCCATAAGGATGGCGGTTTCGTCACCGTGTTGCTGCAGGACGTCGTTCCGGGTCTGCGTGTGCAGACGGAAGATGGCGTCTGGATTGATGCGCCGCCGGTTCCCGGCACCTTTATCATCAACACCGGCGAATTGCTGGAGCTGGCCACCAACGGTTTTGTGCGCGCCGACGTTCATGACGTTATCGTACCGCCAGCCGGCACCGAACGTTTCTCCGTCGCCTTCTTCATGGGCGCCCGTTACGATTCCAGCATTCCAGTCATTGACCTGCCGGAAGAGTTGAAGCGCAGCGAACGCGGCATCACCGTTGATCCACTGAACCCGATCTTCCGCGACGTTGGCAATAATGTTCTGAAAAGTCGTCTGCGCTCGCATCCGGATGTGGCGCGTGCCCACTACGCCGATCTGCTGACACCGGAACAGCTGACCGGCAACAAGGTGGCTTCGGCCTACTAACTCTTCGAAACAACAGACCCACCGGCCTTTCCATAGGCAGTGGGTCGTTCCATTGCATGTTGAACAAGCTGTGATCTGGACGCGCGTTTTGTTCGAAAAATTATCCGCTTTGTGTTTCATAAATAGTCTATAAAATCTATGTAATTTTATTGTTGCTGCTAAGTTTTTCCCTATCAAACGATGAGGGGCAAACCATGTCAGAGCTTTCCAGCAAATCTTCACCCGCCAAACGCGGTATCAGCCGCCGCACGATCCTCAAATCTGCCGCAGCTGTGGGAGCCACCGCAGCAGTTGGCGCGCTGGCGGGTCGCACAACAAGCTATGCCATCGCAGGCAACCTTATTCCCATCAAGTTGGAATGGACCGAAGTGGCAGCCTGCCACTCTCCCGTTGGTTTTGGCCTTTCCAAGGGCATCTACGCCAAACACGGGCTGGATGTGGAACTGTTCTACCAGGGGGCTAGCGGCCAGACCCTCATCCAGGCACTGGCAACCCGCAAGGCAGAAGCAGGTCCCGGTCTTCTCTATGATTGGCTGAAGCCCATCGAACAGGGTTTTGACGTCAAGCTGTTTGCGGGTTCGCATGGTGGCTGCCAGCGCGTTCTGGTCAAGCCGGATTCCGGCATCAAGACGCTGCTCGACCTCAAGGGCAAGACCATCGGCACATTTGATGTGATGTCCCCGTCACGCGTTGCCTTCTCGGTGGCATTGGCAAAGGCTGGCCTCAACCCGGAAACCGACGTCACCTGGAAGGTCTTCCCCTTCGATCTGGTCGCGGAAGGTGTGTTGAAGGGAGAAGCCGATGCGGTCGCGCATATGGACCCCTGGGCTTACTCCTATGAAAAACAGCATGGCTTCGTGAAGATTGCCGACACCCAGACCGAAACATTCCAGGACCGCGTGTGCTGCGTACTAGGCGTTAACGGCGATTATTATGAGGCCAACAAGGATGCCATCAAACGTGTCGCCTCTGCCAATCTCGAAGTGCATCAATATACCGTCAAGCACCCGGATGAAGTTGCCAAGTGGTATTTCGACACCTTGAAACCCGGCCTTCCCTTGGAAGACCTGACGGAAGTCCTTGCGTCCTTCACCTACCATGACCACTGGTTCGGCAAGGAACTGCTCAACGAAGTCCGTATCGGTTACGAGGATCTGAAACTGACGGGCGTTGCCGATGCATCGACCGATCCGGAAGAAATCGCCAATCGCATCACCATCGACATTTTCGCGTGAGCTGAACAATGACCGATGTGTTGAGAAACGATTTTGGCACAGTTCCACAGGCAGCCTTTCGGCCATGGAAACCATGGCGGAATGGCGTGCTGGCTGCCGCGAGCTGGGGGACGGCAGCGGCAGTCACTTATCTGCTACCTGACGTCATCAACTGGAATGCCACCGGTCTGTTTGCCGCCATCGTCGCTGGCATAGTCCTCCTGTTGCTAGCCTTGGCGTTTGTTGTTCCGCTCTCCGACAAAAGAACAAAGACATTGCAGCATTATGGCCCGTGGCTGGTTGCCATTGGTGTCTGGTTTGCGGTCTGGGAATTGCTGACCGCAAAGCTGGGCTGGCTGCCAAAGCCGTTTTTCTCCCCGCCACAGGGCCTGCTCAACGTCTACATCACAGACTGGGAGCGTCTACTGGTCTGCGTTGGATATACCGCCCGCCTGTGGTCGCTCGGTTTCTTCTCCGGCATTGCGGTTGGCTTTGTTGCCGGTGTCGCTCTCGGTTGGTCAAAATCCTTTGCTTACTGGGGCATGCCCGTGCTGAAACTGATTGGCCCCGTGCCGGCAAGTGCGTGGATACCCTGCACCTTCTTCATTTTCCCAAGCACATTCCAAGCGTCGATTTTTCTGGTGGCTCTGGCATCGGGCATTCCTGTCGCCATTCTCACCGCCGCGGGTGTGGGACAGGTCAACCGCGCCTATTATGATGTTGCGCGAACACTGGGTGCATCCACCTCCTACCTGATTTTCAAAGTGGCGGTGCCAGCGTCATTGCCCAATGTGTTCGTCGGGCTGTTTATGGCGCTCTATTATTCCTTCGCAGTTCTGGTCGTTGCGGAAATGCTCGGCGCAAAATTTGGCCTCGGCTGGTACCTGCAATTCAACACAGCCTATTCCGCCTATGCCAATGTCTACGCGGCGCTGATCATCATGGCGCTTATCTGCGCTGGCCTGGTTCGGTTGCTGTTCGTTGTCCGAGACAGGCTTCTCAATTGGCAGAAGGGAATTCTCTGATGGCCCTCGCCTTTTTTTCCACCGAAGACAGAAACCGCAACCTGCGGCTTGAGATTGACAGCGTTTCCCATCACTACGATTTGGGAGACCGCACCCTGCCCGTGCTCGACAATGTTTCGATCAGCGTCAAACCTGCAGAGTTCGTGGCGCTGCTTGGCCCTTCCGGTTGCGGTAAATCGACATTACTGCGGCTGGCCGCTGGACTGGAGCAACCAAGCAAGGGATCGCTCAGCGAGGACGGCACGCCGATCACCAATCCCGACCCGGACCGTATTCTGGTGTTTCAGGATGCAACCCTGTTTCCCTGGCTCACCGTGCGCAAAAACATTGCCTCAGGTCTGGATGCACGCGGCGTGCTGAAAGAACAACAACACCGGGTCGATGAGCTTCTGAAGCTGGTGAAGCTGGAAGCCTTCGCCGACGCCTATCCGCATCAGCTTTCAGGCGGCATGGCGCAGCGCGTCGCCATTGCCCGGGCTCTCGTCAATGATCCAAAATTGCTGCTGCTGGATGAGCCCTTCGGCAAGCTCGATTCCCTGACCCGGCTGACCATGCAGAAAGAGCTGTTGCAGCTGTGGAAGCAAACGGGATTTACGGCGCTGCTTGTCACCCACGATGTGGAGGAGGCCTTGCTTCTCGCAGACCGTGTGATCGTGTTTTCAGATCGCCCGGCGCGCATCGTAGCTGAGGTCAATGTTACCAAACCACATCCGCGCAAACGTGATGACGGTGACCTCGTGGATTTGCGCCGCAGTCTGCTGGAACAGTTGGGGGTCTCCCACGATGTTTGAGAAGCGGTTTGTCTTCTTCACCCTGTCTTTGTCCATCACACTGCTATTGCTCAGCCTTGGCTGGTGGTGGCTGGTTTTCGGCAACGTCGTCGAAAACGGCTACATCACCACAGCACAGGCCGCGACATGCCTTGCTGCTGAGACCGATCTTTGTCGTCTCGCGCAGGCCCTCTGCAGCAACGAACATTTTTTTGAAATCCGCTGGTACGCCCCGGAAACCCTCTGGGCATCAGCAGCCCTGCTGCTCGTTGCACTGGCCCAGGCGTCCTTTCGACCAAACACACCATAACCAGACCTGTTTCCCAACCCGTTTCAAGGAGGAAGACGATGACCATTCAACAATCTACCGACGAAATTCTACAATCTGTCCCGCAGCAGCCGACGGGCACAGCAACCTTCAAAAGCGTTCATCCGGAAACACAGGCCATTCACGGGGGCAGCTTCCGTTTTGACCCGACAACTGGAGCCGTTGCGGTTCCGATTTACCAGACCACATCCTTCCAGCTTCCCGGCACCGACGGCGCCGACAAGTTGTTTGCGCTGGAAGCACCGGGACATCTCTACACTCGCGTCTCCAACCCCACGCAGGACGCCTTTGAACAGCGTCTGGCAGAGCTGGAAGGCGGCGCGGCCGCACTTGCAGTTTCCTCCGGCCAGGCAGCCTCTGCCTTCGCCATTCTCAACCTTGCTCGATCAGGAGACAACATCGTCAGCGCAGCCGGTCTTTACGGTGGCACATGGGCGCTATTTGCCGCCACACTGAAAAACTTCGGTATTGAGACACGCTTTGTTGATGGCAATGATCCTGAAGCCTTTGCCCGCGCAACAGACGACCGCACCCGCGCCTATTACGCGGAATCTCTGCCCAATCCCAAGCTGGAAGTGTTTCCCATTGGCGAGGTCGCAGCGATCGGCCGCAAGCTCGGCATTCCAGTGATCATCGACAATACGGCTGCACCGCTGACTATCAAACCGTTGGAGCACGGCGCTGCCATCGTCGTTTATTCAGCAACCAAATATATTGGTGGCCATGGCACATCGATTGGCGGCGCGATCGTTGACGGTGGCAATTTCCCTTGGGCGGATCTGGCGGATCGCCACCCGCAACTGAATGAACCTGATCCCAGCTATCAGGGCAAGACATGGATCGAAAAGGCCGATGCCATCGGCTTCTTTCCTTACATCCTGCGGGCGCGCGCCGTGCTGCTGCGTGACATCGGTGCGGCGATCAGCCCGCAAAATGTCTTCCAACTTATTCAGGGGCTTGAGACGCTGCCATTGCGCCTGCGTCAGCACAATGAAAACGCTATCAAGGTGGCTGAGTTTCTGCAAAAACACCCGAAGGTGTCCAACGTCATCTTCCCGAAATTCCAGACCGGTAAAGCAGCCGAACGTGCCAAGACCTATCTGAAAAATGGTGGCTATGGCGCACTTGTTGGCTTCGAACTGAAATCGGGCCGCGACGCCGGGCGGCGTTTCATCGACTCGCTGCAACTCTTTTACCACCTCGCCAATATTGGCGATGCCCGCTCACTGGCCATCCACCCGTCAACGACAACCCACTCGCAACTGTCAGAGGAAAACCAGCTGGCGAGCGGCGTAACCCCGGGCTACGTGCGCCTGTCAGTTGGCCTTGAGCACCCAGATGATCTGATCGCCGATCTGACACAGGCGCTTGCAAACGCGTAATCACGCGTTCCATGTCATCTGGACAATTCAAACGACACCAAGGCTCCGGACATACATACGGGGCCTTTTTGCTGTTCTGAACCGAGTTCCACCCAGTCGGCAAGCAACGAACGAAAACCGCTTGGACCTTCAACGTGGATATCCACCAGATCGCCGCGGATGCGGTAGAACAGATAGACCTGCAAGCCAGTTATGGCTGCGCACCACAGAATGGCCGTGATACGCAGACGGTAGCTCGTTCCACCACCAACGGCGCCACTATAAAAAATTTCTGTGTCGATGAGTAACTGGCGAGCCACCACTCGACTCTGCACCCATTCCGTGCAAATCCTGATCGCTCTGTGATTGGAGGATCTATGAAATCTGGAACAAGCTTCGCGTGGTTCATCGTACTCGTGTTTGCTACGCTATCCATTGCTGACCACTCGTTCGCTTACTGTAGCAAACCAAGCGCACCATCATGTGCGTTGCAGTATGGCGCTTTTGATGACCAGTGGGAGTTTGATCGCTGTAAGCGTGATATCGAGAGCTTCGAAAATGAAGTTGAGAATTTCATGAGATGCAACAACGATGAGGCAGAGAGAGCAATACGTAGGGCAAACAACGAGAACCAATCAGCATCGTCGGAGTACAGCGATGCGGTTAGTTCTTTTAATCGTCGCGCTCGCTCAAACTAAACGCGAATGCCTTGTGCCTTGCATTCTTGATTACTGGCATAGCAAGCTTTGAGAGATAAGATGGTGAAATTGATCCGCTTTACGAAGACGACAGCTTCTGCCGGACCTGTACTGATAAATCCAGAAGCAGTTGCAGCCGTCACAGAAGTCAGTGGCAAAACTACAATCTATCTGAAAGCCCCAGATGTGAACGCACATGGCCTACAGTTTAAGGTACGCGAGGACATCGAGACCGTCGCCGCTGCTCTTATGCAGGCTGAGTAAGCTCTGACATTTCGCGAATCAATGAAAAGTATGATCGTAGACCCACGAAAATCGTGTGGTGATTATATTTTGAAAATGAGGAAATCTTTGTAGAATTTGGTCCAGCCTGATTTGTCGGCTGGTTTGATGGTAGCGGGAGAGGGACTTGAACCCCCGACACGCGGATTATGATTCCGCTGCTCTAACCACCTGAGCTACCCCGCCACAAGGAACGGCGACTTTGTTTCAAGTCTTTGTTCCCTTAGGATGAGCGGCTTATAAAGTGCCGCTCCCTTTTATGTCAAGCGCAAGATTTGCAATTTTCATAGCTTTCGACAAGCCAGTGAATATTGCAGGATTTTACGCGGCCACCGAACCTTCCAGCAGCGTCTTTAAGGACATCTCTGCTTCAGCCGAACGCTCTGATCGGCCAATGAAACCGCCGCCATACACACGGGCATCTGCACCTGGCGCAGAATAGAGCACGCAAGCCTGCCCCGGTGCCACGCCAGCTTCGCCCACCATCAGGTCCACATAAACGCCGTTGCCGTCATAATGGACAACAGCCTCTGCTGGTGGACGCGTAGAGCGGACCTTGGCAAAACAGCGAAAGCCATTTGCGGCATCTTCTTCCAGCGACCTGTCACCCAGCCAGTTGATGTCACGCAGATAAACACGGTGTGTTTCAAGCGCTTCCTTCGGGCCAACAATCACTCGCTTGCCGCGCGCATCCAGATGCACCACGTAAAGTGGCTCACCAGTTGCGACACCAATACCGCGACGCTGACCGATGGTGTAGTTGACGATGCCTTCGTGGCGACCAAGCACACGGCCGTCGAGATGAACGATGTCACCCGACAACGCCGCATTCGGTTTCAGCTTGTTGATGACATCGGTATATTTGCCCTGCGGCACAAAACAGATGTCCTGACTGTCCGCCTTCTTGGCAACGACAAGGCCCATTTCTTCCGCCAGTTCGCGGGTCTGCGCCTTGGAAAGGCCACCAAGCGGGAAACGTAGGTAATCGATCTGTTCCTGCGTTGTCGCAAACAGGAACCAGCTCTGGTCACGATCACTGTCAATCGGACGGTAAAGCGCCCGTCGGTTTGGATTACCGGGAACCGGGTTGTTGCGAGAGCGGATATAATGCCCAGTCGCCAGCGCATCGGCACCCAACTCCTGCGCAGTCTTCAGAAGATCTGCAAATTTGACAGTCTGGTTGCAGGCAACGCAAGGGATGGGTGTTTCACCCATGGCATAACTCTCCGCGAACGGGTTGATCACCGTTTCGCGAAAGCGTGCTTCGTAATCCAGCACGTAATGCGGAATGCCAAGCGTTTCACAAACGCGTCGCGCGTCATCAATGTCCTGACCTGCACAGCAGGAACCGGCGCGGTGTACGGCTGCGCCATGGTCATAGAGCTGCAGGGTGATACCGAGGACATCATAGCCCTCACGCTTGAGGATACCCGCCACCACGGAGGAATCCACACCGCCGGACATGGCGACAACAACGCGCGTGTCTTCCGGCTTCTTGTCAAAGTCGAGTGTATTCAAGTTTTTGTCCAATCGTCAGCCATACCGGGGGTCAAGGCCCCGGCGCCTGTCGTTCAATTTCACAAAACATGCCGCAAAGCACCATGGCGCTCAAGAGGTACGGAACGTGGAATTTTGAGGGTGCATATAAAGAATATCGCGCCCGCAAACAAGTACAGGGCGGGAAACCCGCCCTGCCCTGTAAGCATATCTTGCTTCTGTCGTTAAAATCAGGCGGTCGCCTTGGTGCCACCAATCCACTTGTCGCGTTCACGCCACAGCGCAGGCAAAGCAAGCAGAGCGATACCGACGATGGCAATCAGCGTCTTTTCGAGCTGCGACAGCTCTGCTGTACGACCGTCCATGTAATAGACGGCATAGACGATAGCGACGTGCCAGACATAGACCTGCAGGGAATGACGACCCAGCAGCTGCAGGAACTTCAGCGACAGCACCCAGATAACGCCATTGGCAATACGACGCACAATCTGGCTGTGGTGTTTTGGACCGGCAATCAACAGCCATGTCAGACCAACGCCAACCGCGATGAAGTTGATCAGATAGACCGGGCCGAAGTCTGCACGAATTTCCATCGCTGCGAACTTGCCAATCACGTAATCAGGCATCAAACCCCAAGCCGTTGCAATACGCAGTGGCATGAAGAACAGGCATACCAGTAGGGCAACCTTCGGAATCCAGCTATTTTCTGGCGAGAAAATCTTCTTCCACTCGATCTTGTTCTGGGCGGTCATTGCACCCATCACAAGAGCCGAGAAGAACACGATCTGCCAGCCCAGCATGTTGAAGCTGACACGGATGCCCTGGTCGTCAGGACCTTTTACAAGCTCATGCAGCGGCGTGGTGATTACCTTCTGCAAACCAAGCTGGCCAGCCATCCACACGAGCAACGAACCAACCATCACATAGGCCCATTTGCCATCAAGGCACAGCTTGATGAGCAGAGGCGCAAACAGCATGTAAACGATGTACTGTGGAAGAATGTCCATGAAAGTCGGCTGGAACACAAAAGTCGCAATGGCGGCCAGACGCAGTGGATCATCAAACGATGTCGCACCGATCCAGTTGAACCAGACATACGATGCGTGTGGCAGAACCAGCGTGACGGCCAGAACGGCAATCACCAGACCCATGGCATATTTGTACAGCTCCATGGAACGGTTCCAGATGGCCTGACGCCCGGTCTCATAACCGTACTTCATCATCTTGCGGGCATAGACCAGGCCAATCAGCAGACCGGACAGGAACACAAAGCCCTGTGCATCTTCCACGAAGGCAAACTGGCGATGGTTGACCTCAACCAGCCAATAACCGCCCACGAACACAAGGTGGTTTATCAGCATGAAAACAAGAAAATAACCGCGCATCCCGTCGATCAGGTCAAAGCGTTTCATCTCGATAGCTCTCCATTCTCTTAAGGACCGCGCATCGCCCGGTCTTGTTTACGAACCTCTGGCATCGGTTTGACAACGCACATTTCGCCAAGCGGTTCCGCAGAAAACGATCATGGTAGCCATAGGCTTGATCACGTTTTTGCAAGTGCACAATGGTTACGGAGGTGCCGCTGAATGCCGGATGAACGAAAAAGGGCAATAATGTGAATGTGATCAACCAAACAACTAAAGCTGCGATCACAGATTGCAAGCGACCAGTAAAACAGCGGTGAAGCGTCAATTATTTGCACGCAATAATATGCAAAACGCCGCAGTGCATCTCGGTGCACTGCGGCGTCATAAACCTTCAAATCAGTCTTTTATGGATCAGGATGCCGACTGGATAGCCGAAACCTGCCACGCGGATCCTTCGCGGCGCACAAAAGTCCACAGCTCGGTCGATTCGGTTGCCTGGGTCTCGTCACCCTCGATAACCTTACCCGTTGTACGGTCACGCATTACGTCGACACGCGAGTACAGCATGGCGACAGTCGCGTAATCACGTCCTTCTTCATGCCAGGCTTCGGCGAGGTCGCCCTGCAGCAACTGAACATCGCTGACGTCGTTCTTGACGCCGCTGGTCGCGTTGTCGCTCAACTCTTCCGCCAGATAGGACATGGCTTCCGGAGTGGTGAGCTTGCGAAGTGCAGCATAGTCTTCTGCAGCATAGGCAGCCTGCACGTCCTTGAGCATCTGCTCGAACTGACCAAGGTCTTCGCCCGTAACGCCGATCTCATCGCCTTCAGACATGGCATTGGCATGCGGAACTGGCTTTGGCGCGACAGCGGCTTCAGCAGCGGGCGCGGCGTTACCGGCAGCACCGGACAGGGAGCCCATCTGCGGGATCTTGAAGCCACCCTGACCCGTCGGCGGGTTGGACGAACCGGAATAGTTGCTACGCTGCGACTGGCCGCCGGCGTAAGCAGGCTGCTGCTGACGGCGCGACGCGAAGAAACGCATAGCCAGCATAACCAGCACGCCGATCAAAGCGACCTGCAGCAACATGCCGAAGAAACCGGCCATACCGCCAAAACCGCCGCCCATCAGCATACCGAACAGACCACCCATCAGAAGGCCGCCCATAAGGCCACCGGCCATACCGCCGAAAAGACCACGGTTCTGCTGTGGCTGCTGTGCGTTGGCCGGACGTGTCTGCGCAACACCAGGAGCCGCCTGGCTTGGCGACGTATTCGGTGTCATGCTGCGATTGATCGGTGCAGCCTGACCCGGCGCAGTGTTGGTTGCAGGTGGGGCAGAGAATGTACGCGTTCCACGGCTGCCGAAACCACCGCCAGCGCGACGAGCCTCAGCCATATCCACAGCCACGAACGAAACAGCAATTCCCAAAGCGGCAACCGCAAACAAACCTTTAAAGCGCCGAACGGCAGCAAACATCGTCTTCTCCTGTTGTGCCGCCCTCCCATGAGCGGCCTATCGTCGGACCATATAGCAACTCTGGATGATCATTTTTAGTGCCTAATTATAAAATTTTTCGTGATAAACAACCCTTGATTGCGCCCACCAATAACGCACAAAAAACCCGGCACTGGATTGCTCCAGTACCGGGCCTCTATTGTCCCCTTGGGAGGAACGATATTACTCGACGTTGAACGCCAGAGACTTGACCTGGCGGATGGCCGGGTTGGCGCGAAGCTTGTCCAGAACGGTTTCTGAAACAGGGCCGTCCACGTAGAGAAGCGCGATAGCATCGCCAGCTTCTTTTTCACGGCCGAGCTGGAAGTTGGCGATGTTAACGCCCGCTTCGCCCAGCGTCGTACCCATGAAGCCGATCATGCCCGGTACGTCGGTGTTGGTGATGTAGATCATGTGCGAACCGACATCAGCGTCCATGTTGATGTTCTTGATCTGGATGAAGCGTGGCTTGCCATCCGAGAACACGGTACCAGCGACGGAACGAACCTGATTTTCGGTTTTGACCGTCAGCTTGATGTAACCGTCGTAAACGCCGGTCTTGTCGCGCTTGACTTCGGAAAGGATGATGCCCTTTTCCTTGATCATGATCGGTGCGGAAACCATGTTCACGTCAGAAACCTGCGGACGGATCAGACCGGCCAGCAGCGCTGATGTCAGCGCCTTGGTGTTCATGTTGGCGGTTGCACCATCATAAAGAATTTCGATTTCCTTGGTGGCGCTTTCCTGCACCTGACCAACGAAGGAGCCGAGAACGTCTGCAAGGCGAATAAACGGCTTGAGGCGTGGAGCTTCATCAGCAGTGATCGACGGCATGTTGATGGCGTTGGAAACAGCACCCTTGACGAGGTAGTCCGACATCTGCTCGGCAACCTGCAGGGCAACATTTTCCTGTGCTTCTGTTGTCGACGCGCCAAGGTGCGGCGTGCAGACAACGTTTGGCAGGCCAAACAGCGGGCTTTCCGTTGCAGGCTCAACTTCGAACACGTCGAAGGCGGCACCGGCAACGTGGCCGGACTTGATGGCGTCAGCGAGAGCCTTCTCGTCAACAAGACCACCACGGGCGCAGTTGATGATGCGAACGCCTGGCTTGGTCTTGGCAAGGTTTTCAGCGCCGAGAATGCCGCGGGTTTTGTCAGTCATTGGAACGTGCAGGGTGATGAAGTCAGCCTGTGCAAGCAGGTCGTCCAGCTCAACCTTAGTAACACCCATTTCCTGGGCGCGCTCAGGCGACAGGAACGGGTCATAGGCCAGAACGTTCATCTTGAGGCCGAGTGCACGCGAGCAGACGATGCCGCCGATGTTACCGGCACCGATAACGCCAAGCGTCTTGCCGGTGATTTCAACACCCATGAACTTCGACTTTTCCCACTTGCCGGCCTGCGTGGAGGCATCAGCCGCAGGAAGCTGGCGAGCAACAGCAAACATCAGCGCAATGGCGTGTTCAGCTGTGGTGATGGAGTTACCAAATGGCGTATTCATCACGATGATACCGCGACGCGATGCAGCCGGGATATCTACGTTGTCGACACCGATACCGGCGCGACCGATAACCTTGAGGTTGGTTGCAGCTTCGATCAGCTTTTCGGTTGCCTTGGTGGCGGAACGGATGGCCAGACCATCGTAGTTGCCGATGATTTCGGCAAGCTTGTCCTTGTCCTTGCCAAGCTTTGGCTGGAAATCAACTTCAACGCCGCGATCACGGAAGATCTGGACAGCGGTTTCCGACAATTCGTCAGATACGAGTACGCGAGGTGCCATGTTTGGGCTCCCTAAAAACGGTTTATTCATAAGATGAGGTATGTGCGGCCCTGCACTTTGCAGGGCCGGTAATCCAAATCAGGCCGCAGCCTTGGAAAGCTCAGCCTTCTGCGTTTCAAACGCCCAGGCAAGCCATGGCATGACAGCTTCAATGTCAGCCGTTTCAATCGTGGCACCAGCCCAGATCCGAAGACCGGACGGAGCATCGCGGTAAGCGCCGATATCGAGCGCTACATTTTCTTTTTCGAGAAGTGCAACAACGCCCTTGGCGAAAGCAGCCTGTGCGTCAGCATCTAGAGCTGCAACATCCTTGTCGACGATCTTGAGGCAGACAGAGGTGTTGGAGCGTGTCTCATCGACAACGGCAAGATTTGCAATCCAGTCGTTGGCGGCAACGAAATCGTAGATCACCTTGGCATTGGCATCAGCGCGCGCGATCAGCGCGTTCAGGCCACCGAGGTTCTTCGCCCACAGCAGCGCGTCGATGTAGTCTTCTACGCAAAGCATCGAAGGTGTGTTGATGGTTTCGCCGGTGAAGATGCCTTCAATCAGCTTTCCGCCGGATACCATGCGAAAAATCTTTGGCAGCGGCCATGCTGGCGAATAGCTCAGCAGGCGCTCAACAGCACGTGGCGACAGAATGATAACGCCGTGGCCGCCCTCGCCGCCCAGAACCTTCTGCCAGGAGAAGGTAACAACGTCGAGCTTGGTGAAGTCCATGTCCTGCGCAAATGCAGCAGAAGTGGCGTCACAAATCGTCAGACCCTTGCGGTCCGCCGGAATGAAATCAGCGTTAGGAACGCGAACGCCCGAGGTTGTGCCGTTCCAGGTGAAAACGACGTCACGGTCGAAATCGACTTCCTTGAGGTTCGGCAGCAGGCCGTAGTCGGCCTCGAACTTGCGAACGTCTTTCAGCTTGAGCTGCTTGACGACGTCGGTAACCCAACCGGCGCCAAAGCTTTCCCATGCAACCATATCAACGCCGCGCTCACCGAGCAGCGACCACAGTGCCATTTCAACAGCGCCAGTGTCAGATGCGGGAACGATACCGATGCGATAATCGGCAGGAACGTTGAGAACTTCGCGGGTGAGATCAATGGCCTGCTTGAGCTTGGCTTTGCCAACCTTGGCGCGGTGCGAGCGACCGAGCGGGGCATCAGCGAGCGCTTCGAGCGACCAACCGGGACGCTTAGAGCAAGGACCAGAAGAAAAATGGGTGTTGTTCGGACGCACGTCCGGCTTTGCAATCGCAGTCATAATGCTATCCTTCCAGATAGAAAGCCTTTCGTTAGGGAAAGGTGGCCTGCCCCGGTGGATATGCCTGTCGCTTGTTGCAGTCAAGCGGAATATGTCGCTGGAATAAAAAAATATTGGCGCCGCTGCGCCATATCGATGATCAGGAAAGTGCCCTGAAAATGCAAAAAACCGCCCGCACCTGAAAGGCACGAGCGGTCTTGTTTTCGAAACTGAAATTACTTGTAAACTGCTGGCTGGATTGGGATTTCTGCTGGCGGCATGTACTGTGCCGTGTCGCAACCGCCGAAGACGTAACGACCGCCTAGGCGCACTTCATGCGAGTAGAAGCCCTTGTCGCGGCCTGGGCCACCACCAACGCTGTCATAGCCAAACATGTCGCCCTTGCCGATCTGGCGGAAACGATATCCGACATCAGCCTTGAGATTGCAGGTTACGTCGATCGATGCACCGGCCATCAGTGCATAGGCGAATCGCCAGCCGCCCTTGCCGCCATGGGTGAAGGTCGGGTCGCAGGTGGAAGGATCGCCTACCTCACACGATGTGTTTCTGAGGTTAGCCCACTTCACGTAGGAACCGCCGATACCAGCACCAACGTAAGGTGTGAAACGGCCAAATGTCGCCAGATCCACATAGGCATTGGCCATCAGCGTATAAGCGCGCAGTGAAGACAGATCTGTCGATACGCAGCTACCAGCTACGCCACAGCTGCCAAAGGTCGAGCCACGGAAGTTGCTCTTGGCCATGTAGTCAAACGTCAAATCCGTACGGAAATGGTTGTTGATCTGATAACCAACACCAACGCCGCCCATAAAGCCACCCTTGAGCTTTGTGGAGCGGAAATCTGTCAAACCGGCTGTGAATGGACCCTGATAAAATTCAGCGCCACGCGACTTGTTGTAGGCGTAACCGATATCACCACGCAGATACCAACCGTTTGATTCGGTGATCTGGATTTCTGGTGCCTCAATATAGGCCGGAGGGTCTGGCTGATAAAGGTCGGCTGCAAATGCACTGGATCCCGCCGTCAACGCGGCGAGAATGCCAATCAGGCTTTTTTTCATAACATCAACTCCAGAAGCGGCACCTGCGCCCATGGCCGCATGCCAGTAAACTGTTCCGTTATGAATAATGAATGAGAAAGGTTAAGTGCCGATTAACTACGATCATTCACCAAGATTTATTAATACAGCAAAGAACCGGCAACAAAAAAGCCGGTACAAGACCGGCTTTTCAGTAACTTAGCGAGTATTTTTCTTACGCAGCAGCACTGCGCGCATTGGCAATAACGTCAACCAGACCGTTTACGATGCTCTCAACTTTCACGCTGTCATCGCCTTCTGCCATAACACGGATCAGCGGCTCAGTGCCGGACGGACGAATGACAAGACGGCCATTGCCAGCCAGCTCGCTCTCCGCGTCGGCAATCGCCTGAATAACCACAGGGTTTTCAAGTGGCTTGCCGCCGGAAATACGAACATTCTTCAGCAGCTGAGGTACAGGCTCGAACTTGCGGCAGATTTCGCTAACCGTCTTGCCGGACCGCTTCACACAGGCAAGCACCTGCAGCGCAGCGACAAGACCATCGCCCGTCGTACCGTAATCAGACAGCACGATGTGGCCGGACTGCTCACCACCAACATTGAAGTTATGGTTGCGCATATGCTCAACCACGTAACGGTCACCCACCTTCGTACGAGCAAGAGACAGTCCTTTACCGCCAAGGAAACGTTCAAGGCCAAGGTTGGACATGACAGTCGCCACGATACCACCGCCCCGTAGAATATTGTCATTGGCCCAGCTGTCGGCAATGACCGCCATCAACTGGTCGCCATCGACCACTTCGCCACGCTCATCGACAATGATCACGCGGTCAGCATCACCATCAAGGGCAATACCGATATCGGCACGCACTTCATGCACCTTCTTGCGCAGGGCTTCCGGATGGGTGGAACCGCATTCAAAATTAATGTTGGTGCCATTCGGCTCATTGCCGATCGTCACGATATCAGCACCCAGTTCCCACAGTGCTGCGGGAGCAGCCTTATAGGCCGCTCCGTTGGCGCAATCGATCGCGATACGCAAACCATCCAGCGTCACTTCGCGTGGCAGGGTGCGCTTCACGAATTCGATGTAGCGATAGATATCGCCATCGACGCGCTTGGCACGGCCAATCTCGTGCGGTTTTGCCAGCTGGGAATAGATATCTTTGTCGAGCAGGTCTTCAATTTCCAGCTCCAACTCGTCGGACAGCTTGTAACCGTCGGGGCCAAACAGCTTGATGCCGTTATCCGCAAACGGATTATGCGAAGCGGAAATCATCACGCCGATATCGGCGCGCAGAGAACGCGTCAGCATGGCAACAGCAGGTGTCGGAATTGGTCCAAGAAGGAAAACGTCCAGTCCAGCTGCAGTAAAACCGGCGACCAATGCGTTTTCGAGCATGTATCCCGAAAGACGGGTATCCTTGCCAATAACCACGCGGTGGCGGTGATGTCCGCGGCGGAAGATTGTGCCGACCGCAATACCAACCCGCATTGCCAGATCAGGCGTCATCGGAAAGACGTTGGATTGTCCGCGGATACCATCGGTCCCGAAATAACGGCGTGTCATGTGAACTCCAGAAATAGTCGCGCGATCAGCGCACATGCTCTGCTCATGCCATAAACAGCACAATACAGCACGTAAATTACCGCAAACACGGATTACATCTTGTTACTGTAAAAAAAGACCATCCGGCAAAACCGGATGGTCTGTTTTCCACTGACATTTACTGTCAGGCACAACTTAATGTGGTTGTGGCTCCATGCCACCTTCAGCTTCACCGTCGCCCTTGGCTTCGGTTGGACCGTCTTTCTTGGTGCCAGCCTTCGGAACTGCGGAACCACGGCTGTTGGAGGAACCATCATCGCCAAGATCGCGGGCTGGTTTTTCACCCCTGATCAACGCCTTGATTTCTTCGCCCGTCAGGGTTTCGTATTCCAGCAAGCCTTCTGCCAGAGCCACGAATTCGTCGTGCTTCTCCGTCAGGATGCGGCGTGCTTCGGTGTAAGCCTCATCAATCAGGCGACGAACTTCGTTGTCGATTTTCTGGGCTGTGGCTTCGGACACATTCTTGGACTGCGAAACCGAGTGACCAAGGAAGACTTCCTGCTGGTTTTCACCATAGGCAACCTGACCGAGTTCATCGGAGAAGCCCCACTGGGTCACCATCGCACGGGCCAGCTTGGTAGCCTGCTCGATATCAGAAGACGCACCAGAAGTGATGTTTTCCTTGCCGAACGTCAGCTCTTCAGCAACGCGACCACCCATCATGATAACGAGACGAGAAACCATCCACTTGTAGCTCATGGAGTAGCGATCGCCCTCAGGCAACTGCATGACCATACCAAGGGCGCGACCACGCGGAATGATGGTTGCCTTGTGCAGCGGGTCGGCCACCGGCACATTGAGCGCGGTGATGGCGTGACCAGCTTCGTGGTAGGCTGTCAGCTTCTTTTCGGCTTCAGTCATGGCGGTCGAGCGGCGCTCGGCACCCATCATGATCTTATCCTTCGCGTCTTCGAATTCCTGCATCGTGACAACACGCTTGTTACGGCGTGCGGCCATCAAGGCAGCTTCGTTGACGAGGTTCATCAAGTCAGCACCGGAGAAGCCGGGTGTGCCACGTGCCAGAACCTTGAGGTCGACATTTGGCGCAAGCGGAACGTTGCGAACGTGGACCTTAAGAATGCGCTCACGGCCAACGATATCCGGGTTCGGCACAACAACCTGACGGTCGAAACGGCCTGGACGCAGCAGAGCCGGGTCAAGAACGTCAGGACGGTTGGTCGCCGCAATCAGGATAATACCTTCATTGGCTTCGAAACCATCCATCTCGACCAGCAACTGGTTGAGTGTCTGTTCACGCTCGTCGTTACCGCCGCCAAGACCGGCGCCACGATGGCGGCCAACGGCGTCGATTTCGTCGATGAAGATAATGCACGGCGCATTCTTCTTCGCCTGCTCGAACATATCGCGCACACGGCTTGCACCAACACCTACGAACATTTCAACGAAGTCCGAACCGGAAATCGTGAAGAACGGAACGTTGGCTTCACCTGCGACAGAGCGGGCAAGAAGCGTTTTACCGGTACCAGGAGGACCAACGAGAAGAACACCACGCGGAATTTTACCGCCGAGGCGCTGGAACTTCTGCGGGTCACGCAGAAATTCCACGATTTCTTCCAGATCCTGCTTGGCCTCATCAACACCGGCAACGTCATCAAACGTGATACGGCCATGTGCTTCAGTTAGCAACTTCGCTTTGGATTTGCCAAAGCCCATTGCGCCGCGCGAGCCACCCTGCATCTGCCGCATGAAAAACAGCCAGACGCCGAGAATGAGGAACATCGGCAAAAGCGTGCCAAGGTAGCTCAAAAAACCGGAGGAGCCATCGCTCTCCGGCCGCGCTACGATCGTTACGTTTTTGCTTTGCAGGCGCTCCATCAATGAATCATCGATAACCGGAGAGTAGGTCTGGAAAGCGGTGCCGCTTTCCGTGTACGTGCCAAGCACTCGATTGCCCGTAACAGTCACGTCACGCACTCGACCGGAGTCCACATCACGCAGAAACTGCGAATAAGGAATCTCACGCGAACCCGATTGCGAGGGCGACGTCTGGAACATGCTGAACAACGCGATCAGCAAGAGGGCAATAATGGCCCACAAGGCGAAATTTCTAAAATTTGGGTTCATCGAACTCCCCGAACTCACACGGACATCTTATGTGCCCGCTCATCTGTGCCACTAACATAAGGTCGACATATGCCGTTGCCAAGGCAGACACGGCATTCAGATGCGTTTTCAAGCAAAAAGTCTGAAAATTAAATCGATAAAAACAGCTCTAATTTAAACCGGTGGCTGTAACACAGGTGCGCAATCCAGCAGAATTGCTATTTCGCCTGCCAACTCAAGGTCGAAATCCGGTAAAAACAATTCGTAAGGCATAAGTACAGAACGCGTGAGAATCGCCGTTCGACCCGCGTCAAAAATATCCGGCATGGAGGAGAAGGCACGTTTTGCCACACCAACCGGCACATTGGGGAAAATCACAGACGCCAGTTCCGTATTTTTTCCACCATTTGCGGAGACATCAACCGGCTCTGCAGACGGATTGTGCAGCATGAACCGCTCATCCCATAACACAGTCTCACCGGGTACAATTTTCAGCGACGGCAGGTTTCGGTTTTCACGGTATAGGTACAAACCATCACGACGACGATCAAACATCGTGCGGGATACTGTCATCCGGCCAAGCCTATTTTGCAGAATGAACGCGGAGAGCCGGTCCATGCTGTCCGCCGCCGGCAGATGTTGGCGGCCACCAATCACCGCAGCCACTGCTGCTAGTGCGTGGCGCAACATGTCCGGTTTCTGATCGAAGGCCTCATTGTCCAGCCAGATCACACCACTGCCCTCACCCTGCGCGTGGTCTTTCAAAAGACCGGCAGCCGCATTAGAGATTGCCTTGCGCTTTTCTCCGGCATTGCGATCAACGGATGCTTCGGAAAGGTGCTCCAGACCTTGCCGTGTCCGCACCCGCTCATATTTGCGGTCTTCGTTGCTGGGGTCATCAACCCAGCCCAACTGCTCTCTGCCGAGAAATTCACGAATATCGGCGCGGCGTACAGACAGGAATGGCCGGACGAGCCAATGCCGTCCAGCATAGAGCGTGCGCTCTGCCATGCCGGAAAGCCCGGTATTTTCTGTGCGCGTGCTGCGGGCGGCCCGCATTAACACGGTTTCAAGCTGATCATCGAGTGTGTGCCCGGTTACGACGACGGTCGTGCCGAGCTCTTCGGCAACCGCTGCTACCAATCGGTAACGGGCGAGCCGCGACGCCTGCGAAATGCCAGATTTGGGTTTAACTTCGTCCCATCGGCGAATGACGTGTTTGACACCGAAGCTTCGGCAAATCTCGCCAACCTGCCTGGCCTCTTCGGCAGCCTCGGGCCGCAGCTGATGATCGATGGTAACAGCAGATAGGGCGACATCATCATTGGCGCTGGCGTGTGCAGCTTTTATCAGCGCCAGCAGCAGACCGAGGGAATCGCTGCCACCAGAAACCATAACGAGGATTTTGGCGGGTTTGCGTAATTGCCTGATAAAGGTCTGCGCGGCGGCGGCAGGGCTTGTCACGGGAAAATTCATAATCGGATCGGACACTACCGATCGGTCAGCAGCTTAGTCGCTTCTGCTCAGACGCAACCTTGCCCAGAACGGCTTTCGGTGCGGAAGGATAACGTTTGGTCACTTCACGCAACGTTGCGCAGGCGGTGTCCTTGTTATCAAGTGCCGCAAGCGACATGCCGAGCTTCAGCAGCATTTCAGGTGCGCGTGGCGACTTGGCAAAGTTCTTGTGTGCATCAAGGAAAGTCTTGGCGGCATCGTTGAAACGACCCTGCGAATATTGTGCTTCGCCCAGCCAGAAAGTTGCGTCGGCAGCCTTTCCGCCCTTCGGATAGCCCTTGAGGTAGCTCTGGAAACCGTCTTCAGCCAGCTTGTAGTCACCCGAGAGGATATGACCGTAAGCCGCTTGGTAAATGTCGTTCTCGCTGGTCAGCGCTCCATTGCCCGCCCCACCAACCGAAGCCGTGTTGTTCTGCTCGACACCTGGCAGAGCACCGGAAGAGTTTTTTGCGCTGTCGTTCAGCGTCCCACCGACCGGCATACCGCTGCTGTCAAGCTGGATCGAACCAAGTGTGGTTTCACCGGGCGCTGCACCAATGTCACGCGACGTTGTTGTTGAAGCGCCGTTGTTGGACGGCGTTTCAATAATTGTTGCCACCTCATCCGTGTTGGATGGTGCGGTCAATGATGGAGAAGAAGAGGAAGCTGTGGCAGCGCCACGGCCTCCCTTTGTGTTCTCACTCTTTTCAAGTTCCTGGAAACGGAACTCGTTGTCTTCCTGCGCCTTGCGCAATTGCTCCTGCATTTGAAGAAGCTGGAAACTCATTTCCTCGATACGGCCGTTCAACTGCCGAATCTCTTCTTCAAGCTGCTGTACGCGAACGGCTTCACTGCCCTGCTGTACACGCACAACAGGAGCCTGCGACGCCGATTGGGAATTGACTGCGCCAGCGCCCCAGCCTGAGCCGAAAAGTGGTGCCGAAACGGCAATTCCACTCAAGCCCGTAAAAGCTGCAAGCCCCAGCATTCCCGCCACGACAAGTTTCTTCATGTCAACGTCCTGCCTGTTCTGATTTGCGCCAGAGTGACGCAAAGCCGGATTGTTCTCAACTTACGCCAAAAAGCAACTTAACTTCGGCCAAACTATGAAAAAAACAAAAGGCGGCACGAGGCCGCCTTTTGCTTTTTGATAACGAGCGCGTGAACGCCCGCATAATTACATGCCTGCGCCACCGAGAACGGTAACCGCACGACGGTTCTGCGACCAGCAGGAAATGTCGTCGCAAACTGCAACCGGCTTTTCCTTGCCGTAAGAAATGGTGCGCATACGGTTGGCAGGAACACCGCGCGAAGCAAGGTAATCACGCGTTGCAGCAGCGCGGCGAGCGCCCAGTGCAAGGTTGTATTCGCGTGTGCCGCGCTCGTCAGCGTGACCTTCAACGGTGATGGCGTAGTTCGGGTAACGCTGCAACCACTGTGCCTGACGGTCGAGTGTCTGCTGCGCATCTGCGCGAACCGAAGTCGAGTCGGTGTCGAAGAAGATACGGTCGCCAACGTTGACCGTGAAGTCCTGCTGCGAACCAGGAGGGCCACCGGCACCACCGTTAAGGCCAAGATCGCCTGCACTGTTAGGCATGTTCTTGTTACCCTTCGCACAACCGGCAAGAGCCAGAGCAAGCGTAAGAGCGATGACGGCCGGGTTACGGGCCAGTTTCTGCATTGGGCTGATCGACGAAGTGTGTGTACGGCTCATCGCCGGTCTCTCCTTAGAATTTCAGTAACGTTGCCAGACAATAACTGTTTTCGGTTAACCACGATCAAATATTCATGGTTAACAAATCGTCACATTAGCACCGGTCCTCACAATAGAATGAGGCGAGAAAGAGGCGTCTTTCCGTGCCCGTGACGAAAATGCGGCGGCCATCGGTGCTTTTGTACCCACGGCCGCTGCAAATCTTGAGATCTTAGTCCAGCAGCGGCGACCAGGCCGGATCCGAACCAAATGCAGGGGTTTTGACCAACTGCTCGTTATAACCGGTCAAATCGATCGAATAGAGCTGCGGTCCGCCGGCACCCGCGTTCTGACGGAAGAACATCAGCACGCGGCCATTCGGCGCCCAGGTTGGCCCCTCATTGTGGAAGCCGGTGGTCAGAATACGCTCACCAGAACCATCCGGACGCATCACACCGATCGAGAATTTGCCACCAGACTGTTTGGTGAAAGCAATCAGATCGCCTCGTGGAGACCATACAGGTGTCGAGTAGGAACCGTCACCGAAGGACACACGCGTCTGGCCGGAACCATCTGCATTCATGGCATAAATCTGCTGGCGGCCACCACGGTCGCTTTCAAACACCACACGCGCGCCATCGGGAGAATAGGACGGTGCGGTGTCGATAGCAGCTGAGTTGGTCAGGCGTGTTGTCGTGCGTGACCTAAGGTCCATCGTATAGATGTTGGAGTTGCCGTCCTGCTGCAAGCTCATGATAACCTTCTGGCCATCAGGCGAGAAACGCGGCGAGAACGTCATGCCTGGGAAGTTACCCACGACTTCGCGCTGTCCGGTTTCAAGCTGCAACAGGTAAACGCGTGGCTGCTGGCCTTCGAACGACATGTAGGTGATTTCCTGACGGTTCGGCGAAAAACGCGGCGTCAGAACGATGTCGTTGGAGTTGGTCAGCGTGCGTACGTTGAAGCCGTCCTGGTCCATAATGGCAAGCTGACGCTTGCGTGCCGTTTTAGGACCGCTCTCGGAAACGAAAACCACACGTGTATCAAAATAGCCCTTTTCGCCCGTAATACGCTCATAGATCGCGTCGGCAATGATATGGGCCACACGACGCCAGTTGTCCGGCTGTGTGAAGAATTGCTGGCCAGTCATCTGCTCGCCAGCAAAGGTATCCCACAGACGGAACTCGGCGCGCAGACGACCATCTGCTTCGCGGGTCACACGTCCGGTTACCAGTGCCTGTGCGTTGATGACCTTCCAGTCTTCAAAACGTGGCGCCTGATCGGGGTTGGTGATCTTTTCAATAAAGGCGCTTCTGTTGACCGGCGCAAAAAGGCCAGACCTTTGCAGGTCAGCGGCAACAACAGCCGAGATTTGCGCACCGAGTTCATTGCCGGAAATGAAATCCGTCACGGCAATCGGCAGCGGCTCGACGTTACCTTTGTTGATGTTGATCTCGACCTTGGCGTAAGCCGGTGCGGAGAACATGGCCATGACAGCCACAAGGGCAGCCACCAGCCGTGTTGAAAATAATGTCTTCATGTTGCCAGGCCTTTCAGCATTCACAGCAAATCACTGGGATCGAAATTGATAACCACCTCACTCCAGG
The DNA here is from genome assembly GCF_023701965.1 of Rhizobium sp. CG4. Classification (NCBI taxonomy): domain Bacteria; kingdom Pseudomonadati; phylum Pseudomonadota; class Alphaproteobacteria; order Hyphomicrobiales; family Rhizobiaceae; genus Rhizobium; species Rhizobium sp. CG4. The sequence continues at coordinate 783,357 of NZ_JABAEG010000001.1, forward strand.
CGTCATATTTGTCCGGAGGCAGGTTGGTGAATGGTTCTGAACGTTTAACGGCACGCAATGCACCACCGGCCATCGCCCGTCGGGTACCATCTGTGCCGCCTGTCGCGGTAACTTCAGGCTGGCCGATAATCGAGCCGTCACGATCAAGACGAATGCTGACCTGCACCCGCACTTCTGACGCATCGACCATGCCGGGAATAATTTGCCAATTCTTCTGGATCGCGCCACGCAGCGCGTCCATTTCCGTCTGGCTGAGCGTGGATCCGCCTGTTGTCTTCTTGCCACCAAGCGAAGCCTGCTGGGTGGAGCGTTTTGCTCCGCCGCCGGAAGGCTCCTGCTTGTTCAGGAGTGCTGCAATGTCATCCGCATTGAAGTCGCTCTCCTTGGAGGAGGTCGCTTTTGCGGTTTCCTGCTTTTTCTCACCCGGCTTTTTGTCCGAAGGCTTTTCCGTCGACTTGGCCTGATCCGGTTTCGTCTCGGCTGGTTTTTCAGCGGGCTTGCTTTCAGCAGGCTTCGTTTCAGCCTGTTTCGGTGGCTCCGGCTTTGGTTGCGGCGGCTGCGGACGAGCATTCGGGCGCGGCACATTTGGGGGCACCGGAATTTCAGCCGGCTCCTGATTCTGCGGAGGCGGTTCCTGCGCCTGCGTTTCCGCTGGCGGCTGCTGTTGTGGCGGCGGCGTTACCTCGGGCTTCGGCGTCGGCAGAGAAGCCATCTCCTTCGGTGGCGGAGCGGATGTCTCTTCCTTGACGATTTCCTTGACCTCATTGGCCTTGGTGTCAACGACAGGCTGCGGCTTTTCCTGCTTGGCAGGTGCTGCGGCGCTGACATTGTTGCTTGGCTTTGTCGAAGGGGTCGGCGGCGCTTCAATGTCAGCAGTGTTGTTGCCGATATTCTGGGCTTCCGGAACGACATCAGGGCGCGTGGTCGGAACAGGGGCCGACTTCTCAGCAAGCGGCGCAGTTTTGTCACCCTGCTGGATTTGCGTCAGTTCTTCAATGGGTACCAGGTCAACAGGCAACGCTTCGACGTCAGTCACGTCGAAGGGCTCCGGCGCGCCTATGGAAACAAGCGCAAACGCCAGAGCAGTGACATGCAGAATAGCAGATGTGGTCAGACTGCCCTTCATAGCGCGCTTCAATTATCCTGTTTCTGCTGCGTAACGAGACCGATGTTCTTGAAACCGGCGGCCTGAATGCGCGCCATCACATCTGCCACGATACCGTATGCGGCGACGGAATCTGCGCGCACGAAAATGCGCTCATTGTAGCCGGTGGTGGAAATAGCCTGCAACTTATCGGCCACCTCAGCAGCTTCGATCGGAGTTTCCTGCAAATGGATCTGGCCATTGGCATTGACCGAAATGGTGATCGGCTGCGTTTCGGAATTGAGAGCATTCGCCGAGGTCTGTGGCAAATCGACTGGCACGCCGACCGTCATCATCGGTGCAGCCACCATGAAGATGATAAGCAGCACCAGCATGACGTCGACCAGCGGTGTCACGTTGATTTCACTGATGGCGCCCTTGCGGCGACCGCCGCGACCGCGCCGACCACCGGAACCGGCGCTATTGCCACCTGCTGACATACCCATAGCGTCTACTCCACAAATTACCGTATGCGATTACTGTGCGGCCTGGCGGGGCTGCAGTTTCTCATCAATCTGACGGGACAGGATGGCGGAAAACTCGTCCGCGAAACCTTCCATACGTGCAGAAAGCTTACCTGCATCCGCCGTGAACTTGTTGTAGGCGATAACCGCAGGAATAGCGGCAACAAGGCCGATCGCGGTTGCCAAAAGCGCCTCGGCAATACCGGGAGCAACAACAGCCAGGTTGGTGGACTTGGAACCGGCAATCGCCTGGAACGAGGTCATGATACCAACAACCGTACCAAACAGACCGATGAACGGACCTGCAGAACCGATGGTCGCCAATGATCCGAGCTTTGATTCCAGCTGTTCGCTTTCACGGGCCATGGTCACGTCCATTGCGCGGTCAATACGCATTTGAAGGCCGATGGGTGAACGCGCGCCACGTTCGAAGGATTTCTTCCATTCGCGCATCGCCGCGACGAAAATAGCGGCAAGGCCACCATTCTGGCGCTCTGCGAGCGTTCTGTAGAGTTCTTCAAGTGACTGGCCGGACCAGAAGACCTGTTCGAACTGGTCGAACTGCTTCTTCGCCTTGCCGAAGCTCACATATTTGTCGATGACGATTGCCCACGTCCAAACGGACGCAGCCAAAAGACCAATCATGACCACCTTGACGATGAAGCCCGCCTGCATGAACAGTGCCCAGAGACTTACGTCATGTGTCGCTGCTGCCAAACCTGCCTGTTCCATAAATACTCAATCCCCGAATCCAAACGCCCGGCACGAGACCGGGCGGTTTCAAGTGTGCGCTCATGGCCGAAGAACGGCACCTGACCGTTAACCCCGTTGCGCAAGCCCCGTTATTTGCCATTGCGCCTTCCTTGCCTGTAAATTTGGTTAAAGGAAGGCGTGCAGCGCACAAATAGCGATCGTGAAAGTAAGACTACATTATGGTTAAGAGAGTGTTACACTTTCGCTACCATCAGAAAAGAACGCTGGCTTTTATCACGTTTATTTGAGAAATTTCTCGCTGATGGTCTCTGGCAGGCGCCTCGGCCGCCCTTTGGCGTTGATCACCGCAATAATAACCTTGGCTGCGACAAGCAGAGTTTCGCCGCGCAAAATCTCCTGAGTGAGCACCATTTTCGCCCCGCCCGCCTTTTCGGTGCGCGTTATGATGGTCAATACGTCATCCATTCGCGCCGGCGTTTTGAAGTCGATTTCCATACGATGGACGACGAAAACCAAACCCTCTTCATCAGCCGTCAGCAGTGCGCTTTGTTCGCAACCCAGGCACCGCAGATAGTCGGTGCGGCCGCGCTCAAGGAAATGCAGGTATCTGGCATGATAGACCAGACCGGAGAAATCCGTGTCTTCGTAATAGACCCGTTGCGTCAAGCGGTGGCCATGTTCAATGAGTTCACCGGAAAGTGAAAAAAGCTGGTCGGTCATGATGTGACGTCCGTCCCGATTAGGAAACTAATTGCTTCAGATGAAAACCGGCAGATACCACAACAGCTGGAACGAAAGAAAGCGTGATGCCAACTCCATTCAAAACTCTGTGAACACGACTTTCAGAGATGACCGGCCACATCCAGATCGCCATCCCGCCACACAAGATGTTTGACCGTCGTTGGAAGATCTTCGATTTCGTCGGCAATGAAATAGGGAGGAATATCGAGTGCTTTCAAGGCGTCACGCGTCGCCGGCACCCAGCGAAATTCCAGCTCGTTTTTGCCATCTTGCACCCGATGAATGATATCACTGGGGTGGAATGGAAAGCTCTCAGGCAGTTCCATTAAGTAATAAAAGCCGAGTTCGTGCCAATGTTTTTCTTCATAATGGAAGAAGTTTTCAACGGCCCAGAGCAAGCGACCGACCTGGACTTCAGCACCCAGCTCTTCCACCATTTCGCGGGCAAGCGTCTCTGCAGAGGTTTCCCCCATTTCGGCTCGACCTCCCGGAAATGTCCAGAATGTTTCGTGCGTCGCACGGTGCACCAGCACATGCCCATCGCGAAAAGCCAGTCCGGCAATCCGCATCTGGAAAATACGCTTTGGTTTGAATTTCATGCGGATGCGCATGTCTTGTGTCATAAAAATGATCCTGCCTGCATAAGCCGTTTTTCATCCAGCCCTAACGCTACGACTTCGTCCTGGCGAAATTTCGCGTCGTCGGCAACAATGAATTCATCCAATTGCGGTGGCTTGACACTTGTACCAGCCAACATTGCATGCACCTGGCCACGATGATGTGTCTGATGTTGAAAGAGGTGCTGCAAAACGTCGTCAAACCGTTCACGCTGAATACGCTGCTGACGGTGAATGAGGACCTCGGAGGAGAGCTCCTCAGCAGTGAGATCATCAGTAAGCGTGACGAGAACCTTGTCCAAAGCGTCTTGCTCAATGGCCAAGTCGTCAATGTTCATGTAGGGTTCGGGGTCAGCCCATGCAGCGGGGCCCAAACTCCCACCCTGCAACGCATCGATATAAAATCGGTCGACAACGAGGATGTGATTGAGTGTCGACCGAATGGACGGGAAGAAGGAAACCCGCGGCGCCTCAAATTCTCCCGGCGGCAACTGCCGACAGGCCTGATGTAGACGGTAATTGGCCAGCGCATTGTTAAAGGCAAGTTTACGAAAGCCGCGGACAGGATCGTAAATGCTCATGGTCTCTCCTTCAAACGAGCCTCAGTCATCCTCCAGTGTCAGGCGGAACTGCGCCGCCTCCATATCCTTCGGTGGCTGCAGCCCCAGATGTTTCCATGCCGTTGCCGTCAACACGCGGCCGCGTGGCGTGCGCTGAATGAACCCCTGCTGGATCATATAGGGCTCGATAATATCCTCAATGGCATCACGTGGTTCTGACAATCCGGCGGCAATTGTTTCAATACCGACTGGGCCACCACCAAAGTTGACGGCAATCATTGTCAGATAACGCATGTCGAGCTGGTCGAGCCCCATATTGTCAACCAGAAGACGGGTCAGCGCCTGATCGGCGATTTCCCGCGTAACAGCTTCCGCCTTGGCAACCTCTGCAAAGTCACGCACTCGCCGCAACAAGCGGCCGGCAATACGTGGCGTACCACGTGCACGACGGGCAATTTCGCGGGCACCTTCATCGGTCATGCCGAGGCCCATCAATCGTGCACCACGACGAACGATCAGTTCCAGCTCTTCGACCGTATAAAAGGACAGACGAACCGGAATACCAAAGCGGTCACGCAATGGCGTGGTCAGCAGACCAAGTCTGGTGGTCGCGGCAACGAGCGTAAACTTGGACAGGTCAATCTTGACCGAACGCGCAGCCGGCCCTTCACCGATAATCAGATCGAGCTGAAAATCTTCCATCGCCGGATAAAGGATTTCTTCGACGGCCGGGTTCAATCGGTGGATTTCGTCGATGAACAGAACGTCGCGTTCTTCCAGATTGGTCAGCAAGGCGGCAAGATCACCGGCCTTGGCAATCACCGGACCGGATGTCGAACGGAAATTGACGCCCAGTTCCTTGGCCATGATCTGCGCGAGTGTCGTTTTGCCAAGGCCGGGTGGTCCCACGAACAATACGTGGTCCAAAGCCTCACCACGGTTCTTGGCAGCCTCGATAAAGATCTTCAGATTGGCGCGCGCCTCAGCCTGCCCGGTAAACTCGTCGAGCGATTGCGGGCGTAAGGTTGTGTCGATATCCTCGCCACGCTTGTCCGCCGATATCAGTCTTGTGGCATCGCTCATTCAGCGCATTCCATCTTCATTACAGAGAATAGACGGCACCGGGTCAAAACAGATGCCTTTGATGTTGTTCTTTTGCCTTACCGGGACAGTTCCTTCAACCCGAGGCGAATAAGCTTGGCGCTGTCGGCGTCTTCACCGCCATTTTTGAGCGCCGCCGCCACCGCATTGGCAGCCTGATCACGCGAATAACCCAGATTGGTCAAAGCCGATACGGCATCGGCAACTGGTGCAGGCGCTGCCCCCTCACCCAGTTCCTGTTTCAGACCGATCGAACCGGATGCCTCACCGGCAAAGGCAGGCGCCTTGTTGCGAAGCTCGGTCATGATGCGAATGGCGACCTTCGGCCCAACACCAGGTGCACGGGACACCACGGTCCTATCCTGCAGCGCAATGGCATTGGCCAGTTCCGAAGGTGACAGCGTCGACAACACAGCAAGTGCCACCTTGGAGCCTACCCCCTGCACGCTTTGCAGCAGGTTGAACCATTCCCGCTCCAGCGCAGACATGAAGCCGAACAGCTTCAACTGGTCTTCGCGTACATAAGTCTCGATGAACAGCACAATGGCTTCACCCACCGAGCCAAGCCTGGACAGTGTGCGCGCTGAGCAATGCGCGACGTAACAGACACCATGCACGTCAACGAGGACGTAGTCGTCGCCGATTTCTTCAATTGTGCCCTTGAGTTTACCGATCATGACAACGCCCGTTTAAACAGTGAAAAATATCAACCCGCCGCCAGCGCGCGACGCATGCGGTCGCCACCGCGATTATGTGCGTGGCAAATGGCAATGGCCAGGGCATCCGCCGCATCGTTACCCTTGAACTCAGCTTTTGGCATCAGGATTTTCAGCATCATGTGAATTTGCTGTTTGTCACCATGTCCGACACCGATCACAGATTTCTTGACGGCATTCGGCGCATATTCGGAGACGGGCAACCCGGCGCGTGCGGGAACGAGCATAGCAATACCACGCGCCTGTCCCAGTTTCAGCGTCGCCACAGCGTCCTTGTTTACGAAGGTCTGTTCAACCGCCGCCTCATCCGGTGTGTAGGAATGCACCACCTCGGCAAGTCCGTCATGCAACTGGCAAAGGCGCGAAGCCAGATCCATATCGCCGTCAGAAGTCACTGTGCCCGAGGCGACGAAACGCAGGCTGTTGCCCAGTGTTTCGATAATCCCCCACCCCGTGCGGCGAAGGCCGGGGTCTATTCCTATGATGCGAATCGTCTGTTGCATGGTCTCACTCTATCGTCAGCAACAAATACCTGCCAGCGAGAAGTGAACAAAACGACAACATTGATAAATTTGCACTGCAGCATTTACCAACACTTAAATTCCTGTCCGCATGCTGCGCATCAAAAATAGAGGGGAATTCCGGGCACCGCCTGTCGTTCCAAACAAAACAAGAAGCATAAACTTCACTTGGCACTGGCAACCCTGTGGCCTGTTGGTCTGCGGTTGTTCCAGACAGGCATAGGCTCGTATTGATGTTAAACAGGTTTCATTCAATCTCATCAAAAGTGCTGGTCATTTTTCTGGCACTGATGTTCGTCTCCATCTCGCTCATGACCCTGCTGGCTTACCGAAGCAGCAGTAGCGTTCTACAAGAGCAGGCCCAGAACGCCATGGAAAGTGTGCTGACGTTCCGTGGCGACATGCTGAAAGAGCGGTTGGAGCAACTGCAAAACCAGGCCGATTCCATCGCAAAAATCGAAGCCCTACAGATGGCCGTGGTTTCTATGCGTAGTGGCTGGGGAACGGTCCAGAAAAACTCCGGAGATGCCAAGGCTGAATTGAAACGGGTATTCATCTCGGAGAATCACAACCCTGCGGATCAGCGCGAAAAGCTGATCAAACCTGAAAATCCGAGTGGCTTTTATTACTCCACCCACGAAAAAACCCAGACTGACATTGCCACCTACCTGAAAGGCACACCTTTCAACGATATCCTTTTTGCCGACACATCAGGCACCGTCTATTACTCCTATAAAAAAGACGCGTCCTTCGCGGAAAACACCACGGATGCGGCCTGGAAGGATACCGGATTGGGAGTCGCCTTTGCGCGTGCGGCCGAAAACGCCAGCAAAGCGGTTGGTGACATCGCAGCCTCCAGCTTCTCCGGCTGGAAGGTAGAACAGGCAACCGGTCAATCCGATATTTATTTTGCCGTACCCGTCATGAAGTTCGAAGCCTTCAAGGGTGTCGTCCTTTTCCGTGTTCACAGCGATGTTTTCGTACAGTTGCTTGCAAAAGGTATTGCACCGGCAAGTTCTGAACAGTCTGCCGTTTTGTCTGCTGACGGCTCGGCAATCGGCCTTGATCAGAGCAAGCTGACCAATCTCGATCCTGCACCGTTTACCTTCCAGTCCAAGGCAATGGCTGAAAAGGGTATGACGGTCGCCGAAATCCAACGCGGCAACGCCAAGGCCAACGCCTATGCGCGGCCGTTCGAGTTTAATGGCCAGACCTATCTTGCCGTTGAAAGCATCCTGCAAAGCGAACTGGATGCTGGGTCGTTCTCCATTGCCAGCGCTTTGGCGGTCATCGGCATATGTGTACTGATCGCCATGTGCCTAATCACGGCCGTATTCTCCAGACGACTTTTTGCACCGCTGTCGAAACTCGCCAACCTCACGCGCGATGTTGCCAATGGTAACCTGCAAACCGAAATCACCGCGCAGGACAGAAAAGACGAAATTGGCACCATGGCCAAGGCGCTCGGCAGTTTCCGGGAAAAGCTGATCCAGCAACGCGAATTGGAAGACACCACGTCCCGCACCCGTGCCGAAGCCGAGGAAAGCCGGCGGCAGAACCTGGCGGAACGTGAGGCTGAGGCCGCAACATTGCAAATGGTTGTCCACTCTCTTGATCAGGGGCTGGACCGCCTTGCCAAGTGTGACCTCTCCTACCGTATTGAAAAGCCCTTTCCACAGGAGCTTGAAAGCCTGCGGCTGAACTTCAATCAGGCCTTGGCAACCCTCAGCGACACCTTGCACTCAATCGGCGGCAATTCGCAGGCTGTGCGCAGTGGTTCGGAAGAAATGCGCGTTGGATCAGACCAGTTGGCCGAACGCACGGAACGACAGGCCGCTTCGATTACGCAAACGGCAAGTGCCATCAACGCCATCACCGATGCCGTCAAACACCAGATCGCGCGCGCCGAGCAGGCAAGCAAGATAGCCAAGGATGCCAACGCCGAAACGCAATCCTCCGGCAAGATCATGGGGCAGACGATAGCGGCCATGGAAGCCATTCAAGCCTCGTCACGACAGATCAACCAGATCATCGGCGTGATCGATGAAATTGCCTTTCAAACCAATCTTCTTGCGCTAAATGCCGGTGTGGAAGCCGCCCGTGCTGGCGAAGCAGGCAAAGGCTTTGCCGTGGTAGCCCAGGAGGTGCGTGAATTGGCGCAACGCTCTGCCACCGCAGCCAAGGAGATCACGGCTCTCCTCAAGAAGTCGACCGACGAAGTCTCAAGCGGTGTTTCACTGGTGGAACAGGCCAGCAATTCGCTTTCCGGCATCGGCAGCCATGTTGAAACCATCAACAGCCGCATCCACGACATCATGGAATCCACGCGCGAAGAGGCAACCACACTGCTTGAAATCAACCGGGCTGTTTCCAGTCTTGATTCCATGACGCAGCAAAATGCCGCCATGGTGGAAGAAACCACAGCTGCCATTCACAATCTTGCAACGGAGGCCGGAGAAATGGACAGCAAGCTCAGCCAATTCGTGCTGGCACCTGCGACCGATCCATTCGCTGGCAGCCACAGCCAACATTTGCGACGCGCCGGATAAAGTGGGTTCACCGCTCTGACCAGAAACCGGATTGGGGCTTCAATCGAAGCCCCAATTTTTTTGATCCTTCATACAATTACGCTTTCACACTCTGGCAATAGTGTCCACGCACCTTACATCCTGCACAACAACAATTCGCATATGCAGGAGCCGCCGATGATCCCATTTTCAATTCTAGATCTTTCCCCCATCGGCGAGGGAGAAACGGCAAGCGATGCCTTGCGCAACTCCCGTCATCTGGCCATCAAGGCCGAAGAACTCGGCTACAAACGGATATGGCTGGCCGAACACCATGGCATGCCGGGCATTGCCAGTGCCGCAACATCGCTGGTTATCTCGCATGTCGGCGCGGCAACATCGCGCATCCGCATCGGCTCTGGCGGCATCATGTTGCCGAACCACTCGCCGCTGGTCATTGCAGAACAGTTCGGCACACTTGCAGCGCTTTATCCTGATCGCGTTGATCTGGGCCTTGGCCGTGCACCGGGTACCGACATGCGCACCGCACGTGCCCTGCGTCGCAACATGGACAATGGCGTAGACACCTTCCCGCACGACATCATTGAATTACAGCGCTATCTCGGACCAGAACGCGAGGATCAGGCGATCTTTTCCGTGCCCGGCACCGATACCAACGTGCCGATCTGGCTTCTGGGCTCCAGCCTCTACAGCGCCCATTTGGCGGCGGCCCTCGGCCTGCCCTATTCCTTCGCGTCACACTTTGCGCCTGACATGTTGATGGACGCAATCGCCATTTATCGTGAACGCTTCCAGCCATCGGCAACACTCGACAAACCCTATGTCATGGTGGGTGTCATGGCATCTGCGGCCGATACTGATGAGGAGGCGAAATATCACTTCACCTCGGCGCAACAGCAATTCATCAATCTGCGCCGTAATGTCCGCAAACGTTTTCCAAGGCCAGTGGCCGATATGGATGAGTTGTGGAATGAAATGGAGCGCATCAATGTCGATCACACATTGCAATACGCAATGGTCGGCTCGCCGCAAACTGTCCACCGTCAGCTTGAAGAATTCCTTCGGGTGACCGCTGCCGATGAATTGATTATCTCCACCCCGATCCACGATGTGGATGCCCGACTGCGATCGATCGAAGTGTTTGCCGGGCTGGACGGCCTGTTTTCAAAATCTTGACGAAACAAAAAAAGCCCCAGACGAACCGGGGCTTTTTTTAAAAATTCTGATTGCGAAAAAATCAGGCCGAAAGCTTGGCCAGAATTTCTTCTGACACTTCGAAGTTCGAATAAACGCTTTGAACGTCATCATCGTCTTCAAGGTTGCCGATAAGCTTCATCAGCGACTCGGCCTTGTCTTCGTCAACAGGAACCGTGTTCTGTGGCTTCCAGATTGACTTGACGCTTTCAGCTTCGCCGAGCACGCCTTCCAGCGCCTTGGAAACTTCGTTCATCGCTTCGAAACCGCAGATGATCGTGTGACCATCTTCAGTGGTTTCAACATCGTCAGCGCCAGCTTCGATAGCAGCTTCCATCACCTTGTCAGCATCGCCAACCGATGCCTTGTAGGTGATTTCGCCAACGCGGTCGAAGGAGAAGGACACCGAACCGGTTTCGCCGAGCGCGCCGCCAGCCTTGGTGAAGATCGAACGAACATTCGATGCCGTGCGGTTACGATTGTCCGTCAGAGCTTCAACAATGACAGCCGTGCCGCCTGGGCCGTAACCTTCGTAGCGAACATAATCGTAGTTCTCAGCATCAGCGCCCGATGCCTTTTTGATGGCGCGGTCGATGTTGTCTTTCGGCATCGACTGGGCCTTGGCGTTCTGAACGGCCAGACGCAAAGCAGCGTTCATGGTCGGATCTGGCAGACCGGTCTTGGCCGCGACGGTAATTTCACGGGCGAGCTTGGAAAATATCTTCGAACGAATCGAATCCTGTTTTCCTTTGCGATGCATGATGTTTTTGAACTGTGAATGGCCAGCCATGGCACCCCTGATCCGATAATTTGTTTGGAATGCGGCCTTATAAGTGTGAAGCGCCTTTCATTCAAGCCTGTTGGCAAATTGAAATGCCATCCCGCACTGGAACGGAACGCAATGTTCGTTCGTTTTCTGACCGGAAACACAAAAATGCGGCATTAACGCCCATTTGGGAAAAGGCAGAAAGGACAACAGAATGGTAAGTCTTAGCGAAGCTCGTGAGGCACCGGCCCAACAGCTGTGGGACGAGATCAACTCCGTTCACGCTGGCATGCTCGGTCTAGAGGGTCTTCACGCGCATATGCAGCCAATGGCACCCCATGCCGACCCGAAAACAAATACGATCTGGTTTTTTACCAAAACCAATACGGATTTGGTCAACCAACTTAAACCGGGCTCGAGAGCGCATTTTTGTCTCGTTGGCAAAGACCACGACTACCACGCCTGCCTTTCAGGGAAGCTCGAACAGCGCAAGGATCTTAGCAAGATAGACGAATATTGGAATTCTGTTGTCGCGGCCTGGTATGAACACGGCAAGGAAGATCCGGAACTCACCATGCTGGCCATGCACATTGATGACGCAGATATCTGGGCATCGACTGACAGCACGTTGAAATTCGGCTGGGAAATCGCCAAAGCTAATTTGACCGATAACAAAATGCCAGATGTCGGCGTTCGCCAGCATCTTGCATTTGCATGACAAGACGCAGACAAGCGATATCAATCAAGGGCATGCCGGTTCCGACCTGCATGCCTTTTCATATCTCCTCACATACCCTGAGGCACAAGAATGGTCGGCTTTTTCGGTAGCGAACGCATGGAAACCGTAATGACGGGATCCTTTGCATATGCAATATCAAACGACGCGCTGAACATGCTGACGAACTGTTCAAGCGGTGGCCCAGTGCGGTGCATCGGCAGGATCAGCGCTGAACGCAATCGTTTGACCACCCGGCTCATACTATCGGCGCCCATGGTCAAACCGCCGTCCACCGGCACCATCAGAATATCGAGACGACCGATTTCGGCGTAATGTGTGTTGGTCAGCTCATGGTGCAGATGCCCAAGATGGCCAATACACAGGCCGGCAACCTCAAAGATGAAGATCGAATTGCCATTCTGCTGGAAGGTCTCGTAGTCCGCCCAACCGCTGCGAATATCTGTCGTGACGTTTCTGATATAAACGTCATCCACCATCACCTGATGCTCTGCCTTTTCACCCGCGTTATCGCTCCAGCCATGCAGGACATATTCAATGCCCGGGTCTGGTTTCAGTGTGTAATGGGTGGTGTGGGCACGGTTCATCGTCGCAACGGTTGGCGTACGCTGCGGCCTATAGACCCCGTTATAATCGGTCGCGATCCGCACACCGGCCGGTGTCTCAATTTCATAGGTCGAATGGCCGATGAAGGTGATTTTCACCTCTTCTTTGGCCGACTGTTGCACAAGCTGTACGTCTGGAAGTTTGAGACTGGCGAAGGTCACGCCAGGGATGTTCTGTGCGATTGCCTGACATTGGCTGACAGGTAATCTTGCTGCCTGTTGGGCGAATGAGGGTCCCGCCACTGACAGAAGTCCGGTGAATGCACTTAAAAGCACGCGCAGCATCATGCCGCTCTCCTGAACTGGTTTCCCGTCAGAAAGATGCGGCAGAACAGGCAAACCGTCCAGCGGCAAGCCAGAACGGCCTTTCACAATCTCGTCATCAACACGCTATTGCAAATGATATCGACGTTTAGATGATCAGGCCCAGAAGGACGGAACGGTTTCTGCCAAACGTGGTCCAAGACGCAGGGGTGCAATCTTTTCAGCCAGACCCGTGCTGTCTGAGATTTCCACACCAACGCCGCAAATCGTGGCAGGCCCGCTCGCAGCCTCAAAACGACCCTTTGGCATCTTGGAAATGAACCGGTTGATCGGCTCTTCTTTTTCCATGCCAAGCGAGGAATCGTAGTCGCCGCACATGCCCGCATCCGACATATAGGCTGTTCCGCCATTGAGGATCTGCGCGTCCGCTGTCGGAACATGCGTATGCGTTCCAACCACGAAGCTGGCACGGCCATCGACGAAATGTCCGAAGCACTGCTTTTCACTGGTCGCTTCGGCATGGAAGTCGAAGATAATGGCATCCGCCTGCTCTTTCAGCGGGCAGGCAGCCAGAATGTTTTCTGCTGACTTGAAGGGGTCATCCAGTTCAGGGTGCATGAAAACGCGCCCCATAATATTGGCCACCAGCACGCGCGCGCCATTGCGAGCATAAAAAATTCCGGAACCTTTACCTGGTGTGCCATCAGGATAATTTGCCGGGCGCAGAAACTGGTCATGGCGCTCACAGAAAGATACGGCTTCCTTTTGGTCCCAGACGTGATTTCCGGTTGTCACCACATCGGCACCGGCATTGATCGTTTCGAGGTAGATATCCTCGGTGATACCGAAACCACCGGCCGCATTCTCACCATTCACGATCACAAAATCGAGTTTCAGATCAGAAACCAAACCCGGTAGTCGGTCCCAAACCGCTGTCCGACCTGTTTTTCCAACCATGTCACCCAAAAACAAAAGCCGCATGCAAAGATCCACTACTCGAAATATCGGAAGCCGTTTTCAGTCAGAACGGCATGAAGGCGCACATCATGCGGCTCCGCTGGCACTGATGGCACTTCCTGGCAGGCAAATGCAACGCCCACGAGCACGGGATTCAGGCCTTTTTTGTGCAATTTATCGGTGGCACGGTCATAATGGCCAGCACCATAGCCAATACGATTGCCCTGACCGTCAAAAACTGCAAGCGGCACCAGAAGAATATCCGGATCCAGCACAGCAGCATTGTCCCCCGGCCCACGCGTGCCGAAACCGGTATCAACGAGCGGAATGTCGGGATGAAACTCACGAAACACAATAGTCTGGCGATCCAGAACCACTGGCAGACACAGTCGAACATCCTTTTGTGCCAATACAGTCAGCAGCGGCAAAAGGTCGACCTCGGAACGGATTGGCAAAAATCCTGAGATAATCGCACCGGGCTTGAAGGCAAGCCCGGCCAGGCCGTGTCTGGCAATCAAAAGGCTTTTCTCAACACGCTCATCTTTTCCAAGCGCATCGCGCGCGGCAAGTCTTTCGCCGCGCAGCCTTGCTTTTACCAGTGGATCGCCGGACATCAGGCAGCCCGGCTCACGAGCACCTTGTCGATACGATGACCATCAAGGTCGATAACCTCGAAGCGCCAGCCGTTGCGGGTGACGTGCTCACCCAATTGCGGCAGACGGCGGAATTCACCCAGCACCAGACCGGCCACGGTCTCAAACTCGGCATCGTCATCAATCTGGAAGCCCATGAGATCGGCAAACTCGTCGGCAGGCATCCAGCCCGCAACGAGGAAGGATCCATCTTCACGTTCAACCATTGCAGGCTCTTCGTCGTCCTCTTCCTGAAACGCACCTGTGATGGCTTCAAGAATGTCACCAGAACTGATGATACCTTCGAAATGGCCGTATTCGTCATAGACCAGCACCATATGCACCGTAGAACGGCGCAGCGACTGGATGACATCAACAGCACTTGTCAGGTCGGAGACGACGGGAACTTCACGCATCGCTTCACGAACATTAAGTTCTTTGCCCGATGCAAAAGCGTCGAACGCGTCCTTAACAAACAGCACGCCGAGGATTTCATCCGACGAGCCGTTACGAACCGGCAGGCGGGATCTCTGCGTGCTGCGAAGCTGCTCGCGAATTTCCTCAGCGGTGTCTTCAATGTCGATAACCTCGACGTCGCGACGTGGTGTCATCAGACCTCGGGCGTTACGGTCCGCCAATCGCATAACACCCGATATCATCGCCGATTCTTCGGTTTCGATAACACCGGCACTATGGGCTTCGGCAAGAACAGTACGGATTTCATCATCCGTGACAGATGCGCCGGTATCACCGCTGTGACCCAGCAGGCCGAGGATCAGCTTGCCGGACTTGTCCAGCAGCCACACCAGCGGCGCACCGATTTTGGACAACAGCATCATGGCCGGAGCGACGCGTGCAGCAACCCGTTCCGGGTCGCGCAAAGCGATCTGCTTGGGAACCAACTCACCAACGATCAGCGAAAGGTAGGTAATGGCAACAACGACGGTACCAACACCAAGCGCATCGGCAAGCCTGTCGGAAACGCCCTGTGCCAACAACCAAGCGGTAAAGCGCGCGCCGAGTGTTGCACCAGAGAAGGCGCCGGACAGAATACCGACAAGGGTAATACCGATCTGTACCGTGGAAAGAAATCGGCCGGGATTTTCCGACAGACTAATGGCGATTGCGGCTCCCTTACTGCCCTGAGCGGCAAGCACCTTCAGCCTCGCCGGTCTGGAGGAAACCACGGCGAGTTCTGACATGGCAAGCACACCGTTCAGGACGGTGAGCAGAACCACGATAATAATTTCAGTAAACAAGTTTAGCTCTTTGGGCTGTTGAACGTCGCATCACGGCTGGAAACAGCAGAAACCCTAGGGGATTAAACGGATACGCCATGTCGGATAATAAGGAATAAAATTATCAATGCAATGACCGCCAATATAAAATATCAGCGTAAACTCATGATTATTTCTACATTGGCGATAATAATTATCGTTCGCAACCTACGGGAAAGACCCCGCAACAGGCGATTGATCCAAATGCCTGAACAGGTCTCGCGCCATTAAAGCATCGACATCCCGGAAGGAGCCGAAGATGAGGGGCTGAAAGCGGTCTTGCGCCGCCAAGCGACGACTGTAGCAAACATCACTGAGACAGGAGTGAAGCGCGATCCACGGCGACCGATGGAGGTTTACGATCCTGGGTGCCTACAAACGTAGGTGGGCGCCGTGTGTCCAGTCCCACGGGACTGGTCAGGGACAGCTCCCTTTGGATCGAGTATGGCCCCAGGGATTGTGATTCCTGTCGAGAAGCGCAGACCGCACATCAGATATAGAGTGTATCAAATCGCTTTGCCAGAGGCAGACGTAATTGAGGCAGGGAAAATTGTCTGCGGATCAGTTCGGGTGGGCCTGCGACTTTGGCCGCGACAACAGTTTTTCGGTAACACCGTTAAGCCGCGACGTCAGATCGCCAATGGCCTGCACCAGCAAGGCATCGGTCTGGGCGCGGTTTTCCGCAGCACCATCGCGGTGTTGCTTGAGGTTATCGACCTGCTCCTGCAACGAAGCCAGTTTGCGGTTCACTTCCGACAACTCGTCCGTCACCATGATGCCCGCCATCACGGTCAGGCGAAGATCGCCAATTTCGCCAAACTGGTTCTTCAAATGGCCAACATATTGATCGAACCGCGAGGCGAGTTCGGTCAAATGACCCTCCTGCCCTTCTTCGCAGGCCATGCGATAGGCCTTGCCATCGATCATAACGGTCACTTGCGCCATTCGATTACCTTTTTACCTCAGCGATCCAGAACCGCACGTATGGTTTCCATAGCCGTTACCAATCGACGCGATACTTCGCGATTGACTTCCTCAAGCCTGTTGGCACGAAACTCGGATTGGTCCAGTTCCTGAGCCAGCCGGGAGCGATCCGTGTGGACACGGCGCACTTCGCTATCGATATCGCCCTGCTCACGTTGACGCTCGATACGCATGTCGATTGCGTTTTCAAGGCCTGTAATCGCGGAGCCAAGCTCCGACAGCGCCAGTTGTAGTGTCTTGTCCGCCGCCATTTTCTTATCCGGTTTGACGCAGCCGCGACGAATCGTCCGATTGCGTCCTCTTCAGCCCGGATACGATATTCCCAGAGTAACAAGCACGTCAATCAAACGTGGGATAATGCTATAATATAGCCTGTGGACGGAGATTTATGCGCCCCTGCCAATCGTCAATCGCGCTCGAGTCCAAAGCACAGTGTTTTTTTATAGCATCGACGACGGCAAACGCGCGTGCTTTTATTGACTTGGCTGTACCACCTGCTATGGATCAGCCGCTTTCTGGATAGTATCTCGAAACTATCACCTTTCACCCGAAACAAAGCGGAAAAGCCATGATCTCTCGCGACAAACATAACCGGATGGCGAATGCGATCCGCTTCCTTGCCATGGATGCTGTGGAAAAGGCCAATTCCGGCCACCCCGGCCTGCCGATGGGAGCCGCAGACGTAGCAACGGTCCTGTTCAGCCGTTATTTGAAATTCGATCCCAAAAATCCTTTGTGGCCAGATCGCGACCGCTTCGTGCTGTCTGCCGGTCATGGTTCCATGTTGCTGTACGCCCTGTTGTACCTGACGGGTTACGAAGACATGACGATCGATGAGATCAAGCGTTTCCGCCAGTTGGGCTCTAAGACCGCCGGTCACCCGGAATATGGTCATGCTACCGGCATCGAAACCACCACCGGCCCGCTCGGTCAGGGCATTGCCAACGCCGTTGGTATGGCAATCGCCGAAAAGAAGCTCGAGCAGGAATTCGGCAGCGACCTGCAGAGCCACTTCACATATGCCCTGTGCGGTGATGGTTGCCTTATGGAAGGCATCAGCCACGAAGCCATCGCACTTGCTGGCCACCTGAAGCTGAACAAGCTGGTCCTGTTCTGGGACAACAACAACATCACCATCGACGGTGAAGTTGGCCTGTCCGATTCCACAGACCAGATCGCACGCTTTAAGTCCGTTCACTGGAACACCATCGAAATCGACGGTCATGATCCAGACGCGATTGCCGCTGCCATTGAGGCTGCCCAGAAGTCGGACCGTCCGACCTTCATCGCCTGCAAGACCGTGATCGGTTTTGGTGCGCCGAACAAGCAGGGCACACATAAGGTCCACGGCAACCCGCTGGGAGCTGAAGAAATCGCCGCTGCCCGCAAGCACCTCAACTGGGAAGCTGAAGCGTTTGTCGTGCCGGAAGATGTTCTGGATGCATGGCGCCTCACCGGCCTGCGCTCCACCAAGGCACGCCAGGAATGGGAAGGTCGCCTTTCCGCCACTGAAAATGCCAAGAAGGCTGAATTCACCCGCCGTTTCGCGGGCGACCTGCCGGGCAACTTCAACAGCGCCATCGACGCCTTCAAAAAGAAGGTCTCCGAGAACAACCCAACTGTTGCGACCCGTAAGGCTTCGGAAGACGCTCTGGAAGTCATTAACGGCATCCTGGCCGAAACGTTGGGCGGCTCTGCCGACCTGACGCCGTCGAACAACACCAAGACCAGCCAGATGAAGTCCATCACGCCTTCGGACTTCTCGGGCCGTTACATGCACTACGGTATCCGCGAACACGGTATGGCTGCTGCCATGAATGGTATCGCCCTTCACGGCGGTCTCATTCCTTACTCCGGCGGCTTCCTGATCTTCTCGGATTATTGCCGTCCGTCCATTCGTCTTGCTGCTCTCATGGGCATCCGCGTCGTTCATGTTCTGACGCATGATTCCATCGGTGTTGGCGAAGACGGTCCAACCCACCAGCCGGTCGAACATGTTGCAGCACTGCGCGCCATTCCAAACCTGCTGGTTTTCCGCCCTGCGGATGAAACCGAAACAGCAGAATGCTGGCAGATTGCTCTGGAGCATAAAGACCGCCCATCGGCACTTGCGCTGACACGTCAGAACCTGACGCCAGCCCGCAAGGAATATGAAGAAAAGAACCTATGCGCTTACGGTGCCTATGAACTGGTTTCCGCAAGCGACGCCAAGGTTTCGATCTTCGCGTCCGGTTCTGAAGTCGAACTGGCACTCAAGGCCGCAGAAACATTGAAGCAGAAGGGTGTTTCCACCCGTGTTGTTTCGGTTCCTTGCTTTGAGTTGTTCGCTGAGCAGCCAGAAACCTACCGCAATTCAGTGATCGGCAAGGCACCTGTCAAGATTGCCGTCGAAGCTGCAATCCGTCAGGGCTGGGATTACTTCATCGGTTCGGATGGCGCATTTGTCGGCATGAACTCCTTCGGTGCATCCGCACCGGCCAAGGATCTCTTCAAGCATTTCGGCATCACGGTGGAAGCCGTTGTCGCTGCAGCCGAAGCAAAGCTAGCGTGAGGGCCCCGAGCCCTCACTATTTCCCACTACAAGCATTTTTTGATCGGGAGTATGTAAATGACTGTAAAAGTAGCCATTAACGGCTTTGGCCGTATCGGCCGTAATGTCCTTCGCGCTATCGTTGAATCCGGCCGCACTGACATTGAAGTTGTCGCAATTAACGACCTTGGACCAGTAGAGACCAACGCGCACCTGCTGCGTTACGATTCGATCCACGGCAAGTTCCCAGCCGAGGTAAAGGTCGAAGGCGACACCATCACCGTTGCCGGTGGCAAGCCAATCAAGGTTACCGCAGTTCGTGACCCAGCCCAGCTGCCGCACAAGGAACTCGGCGTCGACATCGCTCTGGAATGCACAGGCATTTTCGTTGCACGCGACAAGGCTGCTGCTCACCTGACAGCTGGCGCAAAGCGCGTTATCGTTTCGGCCCCTGCTGAAGGCGCTGACCTGACCGTCGTATTCGGCGTCAATCATGACCAGTTGACCAAGGACCACCTGGTCATTTCCAACGCATCATGCACCACGAACTGCCTCGTGCCAGTCGTGAAGGTTCTCGATGACGCTGTTGGTATCGACCATGGCTTCATGACCACCATCCACTCTTACACAGGCGACCAGCCAACGTTGGACACCATGCACAAGGACCTGTACCGCGCTCGCGCTGCTGCCCTGTCCATGATCCCGACCTCGACCGGTGCTGCCAAGGCCGTGGGCCTCGTGCTGCCTCACCTCAAGGGCAAGCTGGACGGTACGTCGATCCGCGTTCCGACACCAAACGTTTCGGTTGTCGACTTCAAGTTCGTTGCCAAGCGCGACACGACTGCTGCGGAAATCAACGAAGCCATCAAGGCTGCCTCCAATGGCGCCCTGAAGGGCATCCTCGGCTACACCGAAGAGCCGCTGGTTTCGCGTGACTTCAACCACGACAGCCACTCCTCGATCTTCGCAATCGACCAGACCAAGGTTCTGGAAGGTAAGTTCGTCCGCATCCTGACCTGGTATGACAACGAGTGGGGTTTCTCCAACCGTATGTCCGACACGGCTGTTGCCTTCGCAAAGACCATCTAATCAGATTTCACTCTGATGATGAGAACCCGGTAGAAGCAATTCTGCCGGTTTTTTCTTTTTCCGACATCAACACGTCGACACTCACGCTTCGACAACCCTGCAAACATAAATTTATTGCATTGCAAAATTTTTGCGAAATGGACACTAACTTTCCGTCTTCCTGCCTTGCTGTAGTCCACTTTGCTGCGGAAAAAAGAAGGCAGGGATTGGTTGCGCATCATGTGCTTCATGCCCTGCCCGTATCAATCGATACACCCCGCCTTGCCCTGCCTTGACCAGTAAACCCTGCTGTCAGAAGGCCGTCCAACCCGTGGCGCATTGACTGCTGACGTGCACGGCATGCCTGATGACACAGCACTGCTGAAGGATTAGGGCATTGGAATCATTTTATATTCTTCTTTTGGCAGCAACCGTTCTTGTTCTCGTCGCTGCGTTTTCCAGTCTCATAGCCTTCCGTTTCGGCGCGCCCTTGCTGTTTCTCTTCCTGCTGATTGGCCTGCTCGCTGGAACAGATGGGCTGGGCATTCACTTCGAAAACAACCCGCTCGCCTATATGCTCGGTTCTGTGGCGCTTGCGATCATTCTGTTCGACTCAGGTTTTGGAACCAACCTGCAATCCTTCAAGCTATCGGCAGCCCCCGCCATAACCCTTGCCTCCGTCGGCGTGGTGCTAACGGCAATCTTTTTCGCCGGCGCGGCTTCACTGCTGCTTGGCCTTTCATGGATTGAAGGGCTGTTGCTCGGCGCCATCGTCGCCTCGACGGATGCCGCAGCGGTGTTTTTCCTGCTGCGCATTGGCGGCATTCATATTCGCGATCAGGTCCGCTCTACACTGGAAGTCGAATCCGGCACAAACGATCCCATGGCCATCTTCCTGACGCTTATGCTGGTTGAGGTTATTTCCAGCGGTCGCGGCATGTCGGGTCTCGATAGTAGCATCCTCCTGCTGTTCATCGAAGAAATGGGCCTCGGTGTGCTGGTCGGTCTTGCCGGCGGTTACATGATCGTTGCCGTCGTCAATCGTTTTGCAGTGGATCGCGGGTTGGCACCGATCTTTGTACTGGCGCTGGCGATGCTGGTGTTTTCATTCACCGGCACGATTGGCGGCAGCGGCTTCCTTGCCGTCTATGTCGCCGGCATCGTGGCCGGCAATCGCAAGATTTTCGCCAAACATGCAATCCGACGCTTCCACGAAGGCATGACCTGGCTTTCACAGATCATCATGTTCCTGATGCTCGGACTTCTGGCCACGCCATCGCAGTTTCCCGCCATCATCGTACCAGCCATACTCCTGGCCTTATTCCTGATCTTCATTGCCCGCCCGCTGGCCGTGTGGCTGAGCTTGATGCCGTTCAATTATACGCAGCAGGAAACCTCCTTCATCGCCTGGGTTGGCCTGCGTGGTGCAGTTTCCATCCTGCTTGCCATCATGCCGATTCTTGGCGGGCTGGAGAACGGCCAGATATTCTTCAATGCCGCCTTCATCATCGTTCTTGTGTCTCTGATGTTGCAGGGCTGGACCATCAAACCCGTTGCCATGCGTCTCGGACTGATCGTGCCGCCACGCATGGGCGAGGTCGATAAGCTGGAGGTCGATTTGCCTGGTACAGCCAATCATGAACTGATTTCATATCGTGTGACCAAAGAAAGCCCTGTGCTGCACGGAGAGCGCATTCCACGCTGGGCAATGCCTTCGCTGGTCATTCGCGATGGCAAGTCCATCCGTTACCAATATGCAGGCCGATTACGCGAAAATGACCAGATCTATCTGTTCGTTGCCCCTGGCTACTCCCGTCTGCTCGACAGACTGTTTGCCAGCCGTATTCCGGTTGCTCCAGATGATGCCGACTTTTTCGGAACATTCTCGATCTTGCCCAACGGCTTTGCCCGCGACCTCGACACGTCCTACGGGCCGGATCTGTTGGCCACGTCTGAGCAGTCGATGACCATTGTCGAACTGATTGAAAGCCGCCTTGGCGGCAAGGCGGAATATGCCGACCGTATTCGTCTGGGCTCAATCGTCCTGATCGTTCGCAATCTCGATGAAAACAACGCCATATCGAGTGTTGGTTTGTCGCTTGAGCCGGTAGAACCGGCCACGCATCTGCCGGTTTTCATTAATCTTCGCGAAATCATCCACCGCGTCCAAACCCACTTTGCCAGTCGTGAGGTGAAAGGTTCCTAGGATGTTTGGCCGCAGTATCAAAAATGACACTTGAACCGCTTGCGTCCAAAAGCAGTCATAGTATGGTCCGGCAATATTTTTCCACAACGCATAGATCAGGACCGACACATGCCCGCCTTTAAGACCCTTGACGATCTGAACGACATTTCGGGAAAACGCGTTCTTGTACGCGTCGATCTCAACGTACCGGTTGCCGACGGCAAAGTAACGGATGCTACCCGCATTGAGCGCGTTGCACCGACCATTCTCGAGCTGTCGAACAAAGGCGCCAAAGTTATTCTGCTTGCGCATTTCGGTCGCCCGAAGGGTGAGCCGGTCGGCGACATGTCGCTGAGCCTCATCGTGCCGGCCGTGCAGGACGTTCTTGGCAAGCCTGTTCAATTTGGTGCCGATTGCATTGGCGATGCCGCAGCTGAAGCCGTTGGCAAACTGGCAAATGGCGAGATCCTGCTTCTGGAAAATACCCGCTTCCACAAGGGCGAAGAAAAGAACGAGCCGGCATTTGTTGAGGCGCTTGCCAAAAACGGCGACATCTACGTCAACGACGCGTTTTCGGCGGCACACCGTGCGCACGCTTCGACTGAAGGCCTCGCTCATCACCTGCCATCCTATGCCGGCCGCACCATGCAGGCCGAGCTTGAAGCACTGGAAAAGGGTCTCGGCAAGCCATCGCGTCCGGTTGTTGCCATCGTTGGTGGCGCCAAGGTCTCCAGCAAGATCGACCTGCTGATGAACCTTGTCAAAAAGGTAGACGCGCTGGTGATCGGTGGTGGCATGGCCAACACCTTCATTGCCGCTCGCGGCACCAATGTCGGCAAGTCGCTTTGCGAACATGACCTGGCTGCGACCGCCAAGCAGATCATGATTGAAGCAGCAAGCTCTGGCTGCGCAATCGTTCTGCCGGAAGATGGCGTAGTTGCCCGCGAGTTTAAGGCCAATGCTGCCAACGAAACTGTCGACATCAACGCAATTCCTGAAGACGCGATGGTTCTGGACGTTGGTCCGAAATCCGTCGAAAGCATCAAGGCATGGATTTCCCGCGCTGAAACACTGGTCTGGAATGGCCCGCTTGGCGCATTTGAAATCGCTCCATTCGACACGGCAACTGTTGCGGCCGCCAAACATGCTGCTGAATGCACCAAGTCCGGCAAGCTGGTGTCAGTTGCTGGCGGTGGCGACACCGTAGCTGCCCTTAACCACGCTGGCGCTGCAGACGACTTCACCTATGTGTCGACAGCCGGTGGCGCGTTCCTCGAATGGATGGAAGGCAAGGTCCTTCCAGGCGTCGCGGTTCTCAGCAAGACCTGAGATCAACCTATCATTTGATACTTTTGCAGCCGGACAAAATCTTTTGTCCGGCTTTTTCTTTTTGGGTGTACAATGGGCCAACAACTTTCAAACGATTGAAATGATTTCAATCGTTTCAATGAGTTAGCATGCCATTTTCCTCGTCGTAAACATCTGTTATCGCGAAAACATTGTGCCTTGGGAGAATAGCAATGACCGAACGCCTTGAAGACATCGCAATTAAAATGGTTGCCGACGGCAAGGGTATCCTGGCTGCCGACGAATCCACATCCACAATCAAAAAGAGATTTGACACCATCAATCTGGAATCCACGGAAACCAGCCGTCGCGACTACCGCGAGATGCTGTTCCGTTCCGATGATGCCATGAAGAAGTACATCTCCGGCGTCATCCTTTACGAAGAAACCCTCTACCAGAAAGCTGCCGATGGCACGCCTTTCGTAGACCTCATCAAAGCTGCTGGCAGCATTCCAGGTATCAAGGTTGATATCGGCGCCAAGCCAATGGCTTACCACCCACACGAATTCATCACCGAAGGCCTCGACAACCTGTATGAGCGCCTGCGCAAATATCACGAAGCTGGTGCACGTTTCGCCAAGTGGCGCGGCGTGATCACTATTGGTGAAGCGCGTCCGAGCTGGGGTTCGATCAAGGCCAACTCCCAGTCGCTCGCACGTTATGCAGCTCTTTGCCAGCAGGCCGACATCGTTCCGATCGTCGAGCCGGAAGTGCTGATGGACGGTGAACCTGGCACTCACGACATCGATCGTTGCGCTGAAGTAACCCAGTGGGTTCTACAGACCGTGTTTGCAGACCTGTTTGACGCCCGCGTCAATCTCGAAGGCATGATCCTCAAGCCAAACATGGTCATCGACGGCAAGAAAGCACGCAAGGCAGGCGTTGAAGAAGTTGCGGAGAAGACCGTCAAGGTTCTCAAGGCAACCGTACCGGCTCTGGTGCCTGGCATTGCTTTCCTCTCCGGCGGCCAGTCGTCGGAAGAAGCAACGGCGCACCTGTCGGCCATGAACTCCGGTTACGACCTGCCTTGGGGACTGACCTACTCTTATGGTCGTGCCCTGCAGGACACCGCGCTCAAGACCTGGGCCGGCAAGTCGGAAAACGTTGCTGCTGGCCAGCGCGCTTTCACGCACCGTGCAGAAATGAACAGCCTTGCCGCCACCGGCAGCTGGAAAAAGGAACTGGAAAAGGCTGCCTGATAAAGGCATGTTTCCAAAACCATCAAAGCCGCCCTCCGGGCGGCTTTTTTGTTGCCATGCAGAACCCTTGAGGCTGGAAATGGCAATATGCACGGAAAGGCGTTATCAAATAGCCTGGGTCCTGTACCCTCGCGACCACCCACCCGACAGCAACACGACAGTCGTGTGTCTGACGTGGTCTTGGCCCGCGAAATTGCACATCAATCCGCCGTCGAACCTGGAGAGACAGTATGCTGATACAGAAACTCAGGCTTCAGCGCGGATGGTCACAGGAGCAATTGGCAACCATAAGCGGGTTGAGCACACGCACCATTCAACGGTTGGAGCGCGGCCAACCCGCCAGCCTCGAAACCATGAATACTCTGGCAGCAGTCTTCGAAGTCGATTTGTCTCAACTGACAGATCAGAAGGAAGCCGAAATGCCGAATTATGTCGCAAGTCACACCGAGGCTGAGGAAGCGATTGCCTTTGCCAAGGTTCGCCGCATCAAGAAATTCTATCTGCACCTCATTCAATACGTCGTCGTTCTGTGCATATTGACCGTGATCAATCTGCTTACCAACCCCGGATATTTCTGGGTGATCTGGCCGGCTCTCGGCTGGGGTATTGCGCTTGCGTCCCATGCCCTCAAGACCTTTGAACTTATTCCCTTCCTGAATGCGGACTGGGAAAAGAAACAGGTCGAAAACCACCTCGGGCGTAAGCTTTAATCGACAATCGGAAAAGTCCGGCGCGATGGCTGGTCTTCCATCACGAAGATTGCATTTTGCAATTCGCTTTCCTGCCTTCAATGGGCAGGAGAGCGCCCGTTACGGCCTAATCAACAAAACAATTGACCAGATAACGAAGGCTGCGACAGCAATCTTCCAACAGTCGCTACGCTTTTTCAGGCCCGGATATCCAAGCGGCCTGATGATCTGCACCAACATTGCCAAAAGCAAAAAAAGACCTATCGCTTTTGTCATCGCATAAACCTTTTGTCTTTATCCATATCCCGTCACAGGGTGGACATCTTTGACGTGCAGCAGGGAAAGTGCAGTATCCCTTTCACCTACCCTTCATCAAAGACAAACGCGATAACGACGAGCGGAAAAAATGAGAGTGTTGCTATGAGCAGAAATCTTCTACCCGTATTCGCACTTTTATCCAGCACTCTGTTTTTGTTTTTAGGCAATGGTCTTCAAGGTCTTATCCTGCCCCTTCGCGGCGCAGAAGAAGGTTATTCCAACGAAATCCTTGGCTTTCTCGGCACATCCTGGGCTGCAGGTTTTGTGATTGGCTGTTTCATTGCGCCAAATATTGTCCGCAGAGTGGGCCACGTTCGGGCCTTTGATACATTTCTTGCGCTGATATGCCTTACGGTTCTGACGACCGGCCTGATCATTGACGACGTCTGGTGGATTGTTCTGCGCGCCATTACCGGTTTCTGCACCGCTGGCACCTCGATGATCATCGAAAGCTGGCTGAATGAACGCGCCACCAATGAAAGCCGTGGCACGATCTTTTCGCTGTATATCGCCATCACCTTGATGGGTGTAGTGGGTGGCCAGTTGCTGGTGCCAATTGGCGACATCAGCAACACCTCGCTGTTCATGATTTGCGGCATTGTCTACTGCATCGCCATTTTGCCCGCGACCTTGTCCAAAGCAGAAAGCCCCAAACCGTTGCAAACTGTGCGGTTGGATCTGCCTGCCCTCTATAAAAACTCACCGGTCTCATGCGTTGGAATATTGATGATCGGTATTGCCAATGGTGCCTACGGTACACTGGGCGCTGTCTTTGCCTCCCGTGCGGGATTGGAACCAACCATGATCGCTGTCATGGTCAGCGTCACGATCTTTGCCGGTGCCATTGCCCAGTTTCCGGCAGGACGCCTCTCTGACAGAATTGACCGTCGTTATGTGCTGGCCGGTCTTTCAGCCCTCGCGGCCTTTGCAGGCCTTGCCGTGGCGCTGTTCCAGCCATCCAACGTCTATGTCCTGATCAGCATGATCGCCATCTATGGCGCAGCCGCAAACGCGCTTTACCCAATCGCCGTTGCCCACGCCAACGATTACGCGTCGCCTGAAGATTTCGTCAAAGTCTCTGGCGGCCTGCTGCTGCTTTTCGGCATCGGCACGATTATCGGACCAACGATTGGCGGCCCCATCATGACCGCAGTCGGACCCTACGAACTGTTTCTGGTCACAGCCGTCTCTCACCTTCTTATCACCGCCTATGCGATG
Organism: Rhizobium sp. CG4; assembly: GCF_023701965.1. Lineage (NCBI taxonomy): Bacteria > Pseudomonadati > Pseudomonadota > Alphaproteobacteria > Hyphomicrobiales > Rhizobiaceae > Rhizobium > Rhizobium sp. CG4. The sequence goes on from NZ_JABAEG010000001.1 coordinate 810,432, forward strand.
TTCAGAAGCAAGAAACGTGCAGCGCTGACCACCGAGGAGAAGGACAACTTTTCGACCATGCCCGCCGTTACCTCTGCGCTGGCAACACCGGAAAGTGCCGTACTTGACCCACGCGCCGCCCAATCTAACGATGACGACGTCGATAAAGGAGCCGGAATATGAGTATATCGGATGACGATCGCCCCAAGAGGCTTGCAGCCCATGAAATCGGCTGTGACCTCACGCTGCTCTCGGTGGATGAACTCAGCTACCGTGTAAAGTTACTTCAGGAAGAGATTGAACGTCTGGAAGAAGAGAAGAAGAAAAAGTCAGCAGGACGACTCGCCGCCGAGAACTTCTTCCGGTCATAAATATAGAGAAAAATCCGTAAACGTTGATTTTTGGATCAGTCATTCGTTTACCATTAAGACTTTATAAACCTTTTTGAGAGATAACTATACCTATCCAGAGCTTCTGGATTTCAGGCAGCTTCTCCAACTGGCGAATTGGTCTGATTTTTCTCCCTGTTTTACCTTGAGAGCCGCTTTTGCGGCTCTTTTTTTATGGTCCGCTTTGGCCATCAAAACTGTGGGTATTAACCCTTCTTTAATAATCAACTTGCGCATTTGAGTTATTGGTATCATCCTCAAAAGCAGAAAAAAGGGAACCGTATTAAGATTTACGGATTCTATTACCTGACAAAAGTGATGCGTGAGCAGGGATATTAAGAAATGTCAGAACAGGTTTTGAATACTATCAGCTTTGCGGGGCATGCCGCAGCATCCAACCAGTTCAAGACTCTTTATGCCGAGGGCATGACGCTGGTTGAGGAAACAGCGTCCTATCTCGACGGCGCCGGACGCGCAGCGTCCAAGGTGCTGCCGCGCATGGCCTCCGTGCTCTACGCAGCAGAATCGATGCGCCTGACAACCCGTCTCATGCAGATGGCGTCTTGGCTTCTTCTGCAACGCGCCGTCAACAATGGTGAAATGAGCCGTGACCAGGTTCTGAACGAAAAGAGCAAGGTTCGCCTCGACAGCTTCAACGTTGATCGTAACGCACCAGGCTGGAATGACCTGCCAGAATCATTCCGCGATCTCGTCGAACGTTCCCTGCGCCTCCAGAATCGCGTTGCCCTGCTCGATCGCGAAATCTATCGTCCTGCAGAAGCCGCGAAGGTGCCGGACAATGAAAACAGCGTTCAAGCCCAGCTTAACCTGCTGCGTACGGCCTTCGTGAACAACTGATCCGCTTCACATCACATGTCATGAAAAAAGCAGGCTCGTAGCCTGCTTTTTTTGTTTTTGCCATCAGAGGCAATACCAACACCTGAGACATAGCGTCTCATGCTCCCCCTATTACAGCACAAACAAAAAGCCCCCGAACGATGTTCGAGGGCTTTTTGTATTCAAATCCAAACGGATTAGAGACCGAGGCCGCCAAAACGCTTGTTGAACTTGGACACGCGGCCAGCACGGTCAACGAGCTGCTGGTTACCACCGGTCCATGCCGGATGGGACTTAGGGTCGATTTCGAGGTTCATGACCGCGCCTTCGCTGCCCCAAGTGGAACGTGTTTCGTATTCTGTGCCATCAGTCATGACCACTTTGATCACGTGATAGTCGGGATGGATTTCAGCCTTCATGACAATCTTCCTGCTGTGTGACTGCGGTCCATTTGCCGCAATTGCGTCAACGGAGCCAATTCAATAAATGGAACCGCAGCACATTTATTCCACGGCTTCCCAATTCGATGCCGTGCCTATACATGAAGGTCGTCCAGATAACAAGTGCCTGGCGATCTATCGCTAAGTGGTGAAAGTGCCAAAAAACGACCTGTTTGCAAAAAGCAAACACAGACGGCGGTTGTGAGGCAAAACAGGTAGCAGGAGTGGTTACGTGGAAGCGACGCAGGAACAGAAATCAGCACGGCGCAAGGGTCTGAAACCGCTTGCCAGCCTGCTGCCCTACATGAAGCGTTACCGCGGCATGGTCGCAGCAGCCCTGTTCGCGCTTGTTCTTTCAGCGCTGACCACACTGGCCCTGCCACTTGCCGTTCGCCGCATCATGGACCACGGTTTCGAAAATGCCGATGGCGCCATGATCAACAACTATTTTGGCATGCTGTTCGGTCTTGCCATCGTTCTCGCTGTCGCCAGTGCCATGCGCTATTATTACGTCTCCGCCATTGGTGAGCGGGTTGTCGCGGATGTCCGCAAGGACGTTTTCAATCATATCACGACACTTTCGCCGGCGTTTTTTGATATCAACCATTCCGGTGAACTGACCTCACGCCTGACTGCCGACACCACGCTGATCAAATCCGCGTTCGGTTCTGCAGCTTCGCAGGCGCTACGCAACACCCTGCTCTGTTTGGGTGGCGTGGCAATGATGGTTTACACCAGCCCCGGCCTGTCCGGTCTGGCGCTTTGTGCCATACCACTGATCGTGTTCCCGCTGATTGCCTTTGGTCGTTCTGTTCGCAAACGCTCGCGCGCCACGCAGGACACATTGGCCGCCTCATCCGCCTTTGCATCGGAAACCATTGGTGCTGCCCGGACCATTCAGGCCTTTAATGCCGAATCGCTGGCAACTTCAAAATACGGCGCTGCCGTCGATAGCGCCTATCGTGACGCACGCTCCTCGATCAGCGCCCGTTCGGGCCTGACCGGTTTTGCCATTGCCATGGTATTCGGCAGTGTTGTCGCCATTCTGTGGTACGGCGCCCACAGCGTGCTGAACGGCACCATGTCGGCCGGTACCCTTGGCCAATTCGTGCTTTATTCTGTCATTGCCGCCAGTGCGCTTGGCCAATTGTCCGAGGTCTGGGGTGAACTGTCGCAAGCCGGTGGTGCCGCAGAGCGTCTGTCCGAACTGATGCAGGAAGTGCCAGCCGTGCGTGCGCCACAGACGGCAAGCGTCATGCCAACACCGGCCCGAGGTGAAGCCGCATTTGAAAATGTCAGCTTCGGATATGACACCAAGGAAATCCTGCGCAACCTGTCATTCCACGTTGCACCGGGTGAAACGGTTGCCATCGTCGGTCCGTCAGGCGCCGGTAAGAGCACCATCTTCTCGCTGCTCCTGCGTTTCTACGATCCAGCATTCGGCCGCATCGTGATTGACGGGACAGATATTCGCACGACCTCACCACAGGATCTTCGCTCCCGTATTGCCATCGTGCCGCAGGACGTGACGATCTTCACCACCTCCATCCACGACAACATTGCTTTTGGTCTGCCAACTGCAACCCGTGAACAAGTGCGTGCAGCAGCCGTGGCCGCACAGGCCGACAATTTCATCAGCAAGCTGGAAAACGGGTATGACACGCAGCTGGGCGAGCGTGGCATTACCCTCTCAGGCGGCCAAAGACAGCGTATTGCGATTGCCCGCGCCATCCTGCGCAACGCCCCGATTTTGCTGCTCGACGAGGCTACCTCGGCGCTGGATGCGGAAAGCGAAACACTCGTGCAGAAAGCCTTGGACGGTTTGATGCAGCAGCGCACGACAATCGTCATCGCGCATCGACTTTCCACCGTGCTGAAAGCAGATCGTATTCTGGTATTAGAGGACGGCAAGCTGGTTGAAGAGGGCACCCACCAGAGCCTGATCAATCACGGCGGACTTTATGCCAAGCTGGCGCGTCTGCAATTCCAGACCAGCGAAGTGACCCATATCGAGGTGGCAGAGTAATCCTCTGCCACACTCTTCATTTTATCTCTCTGTGAGTTTCAGTTCGATGCGCCGGTTCTGCGAACGTACTTCCGGAGTATCGCCTTCGGCAATCGGCTGATATTCACCGAAGCCTGCCGCAACCAGACGGTTGGCTGGTACACCCTTTGAAATCAGGAATTTGACCACCGAGGTCGCGCGGGCAGAGGAAAGCTCCCAGTTATCTGCAAACCGGCCAGTGCCAGCCAGCGGCACATTGTCTGTGTGGCCATCGACGCGCAGAACCCAATTGATCTCGGCTGGAATTTCCTTAGCGAGATCGATCAGCGCCATGGCCAGCTTTTCCATTTCCGCCTGTCCTGCCGGATTGAGATCATTGCCCCCGGAGGGAAACAACACTTCCGACTGGAACACAAAACGGTCGCCGACAATGCGGATATTCTCGCGATCGGACAGAATTTCACGCAAGCGTCCAAAAAAGTCCGAGCGATAGCGGTTAAGCTCCTGCACGCGCTGCGCCAGCGCCACATTGAGGCGACGTCCAAGATCAGCAATCCGAACCTGCGAAGACGCGTCCTTGGCCTCGGATGCCTGAAGTGCTGTCTCAACAGAAGCAATCTGTGCTCTCAGTGCCGCGATTTGCTGGTTGAGAAGTTCGATCTGGCTCGCAGCCCGCGCACTGACCTGCTTCTCCGCATCCAATTCACCTGTCAGCGTGCCGATCCGCGAGTTGGCAGCAGAACTGCTGCCCGTACCGGCATCCAGCAAGGCCTGCAACCGGGTTCTCTCCTGCTCGGAAACAGCAAGGGTGGACTGCAGATTGGCCAGCGTGTCTTCGATGTCCTGCTTGTTGCCCTGTTCAAGGGCCAGAAGTTCGGTCAGCTCAGATATCTGGTTGTTGAGACGAGTAAGAACTTCATCCCGGCCAGTGATTTCGCGCGACAGCACAAATTGTGCCAGCACGAAAACGGTAAGCAGGAACATGATGGCCAACAGCAGTGTGGACAAGGCATCCACAAAGCCAGGCCAATAGTCCACGCCCCGCTCACGGCGACGGTTGCGAGCAAGAGCCATGTTTATTTGCTCCCGCCGTCACTAGGCCTGTCAGCCGCTGCAGAGGCATTGAGATCAGCGTTGACGCGTGCGGTCAGCCGATCCAGCGTTCGCCGCAGCGCCTTGGCCTCATCCTGTTGTGCTTCCATCCAGTCGCGCAGCATTTGCTGTTCGCTCCGCATGGTCTTGACCAGGCCCTGCACACCTTCCGCCAGATTGGACAGCGCAGCCAGCGAGCGTTCGCCGGAGGCATTATCGCCCTGCGATGATTTCGAAAGATACTGCGCAATCTGCAGCAGCTCTTTCTTTATCTGAGCAGGCGACGACGCTGCTTCAGAACCGGTATCCGTTACGGTCGAAAGCCAGTTTTCAAGATCAGTGTAAAAGCGGTTTTGTGCCCTGCCGGCCTGCAGGTCGAGGAAACCGAGAATGAGCGAGCCAGACAGACCAAGAAGCGATGACGAGAACGCCGTGCCCATGCCGGATAGCGGCGCTGTCAAACCTGATTTCAGCGACGACAGAACGTCATTGGCATCGCCGGCATTCGGGTCTAGCGACTGAATGACGTTGCTAATCGATCCAATCGTGCCAATCAGACCCCAGAATGTGCCAAGCAGGCCCAGAAACACCAGAAGGCCGATCAGATAACGCGATGTATCACGTGTTTCATCCAGACGGGTAGCAATCGAATCGAGAATGGACCGCTGGATGACGGGCGACAGTGTGATGTCGCCCCTGCGCCCGATCAGCGCATGCATAGGCGCCAAAAGCTTCGGAATGCGCCCGGCCTTATCGACGCTGCCCGTCGCCTGAAAGGCGTTGAACCAGCGGACTTCCGGCCGCAGGCTCAAAATCTGCGTAAACACCAGAATGATACCGATCAGCAGCACGCCAAGGATGAAGCCGTTAAGACCCGGATTGGTCATGAACGCCTGATGTGCCTGCCGGTAGAGAATGGCAGCCAGGAAACCAACGATGATGAGGAAAATGAACATCGTCCAAAGAAACGGCGTGGGGCTGGATAGCCGATACTCAAGGCCGTGCTTAACCGGCCTCTCGACCCCCATATCGAGCATTTCAGTATTCGCCATAATACCCATTCCCTTCGGCTACAGTGTTGGCGAAGCTAGTGGAAAAATGCGACGAATTGAAGTGGAAAGCAGCAAATGCTCAAGCCGTCTGAGCGGAATAAGGCAGCCAAACGAAAATGCCCGCCAGCAGCACTAAGGCCATTGGCGGGCATCTTGCAATAATCAGACCCTGTAAGGGCTTACTTCGCGGGAACCGGACGGTTGACGACCTCGACAAGTGCCTTGTGGATATATTCGTTACCAGCCACAACGGTGGACGAGGTGAACATGTCCTGTGTGCCCTTCATGTCGCTGACAAAACCGCCAGCTTCACGAATCAGCACGATACCGGCTGCAATATCCCATGGGGAAAGGTTGGCTTCCCAGAAGCCGTCAACGCGACCGGCTGCAACATAGGCTAGGTCAAGCGCTGCAGCGCCCATACGGCGAATACCCGAAACTTCACCCATGACGTGACGCAGTTCGACCAGGAACTTGCCATGGTTGCCACGACCCAGATGCGGCACGCCGCAGGCAATGACGCAATCCGGCAGCGTCTTGCGGGCAGCAACGCGAATACGACGGTCATTGAGGAATGCACCACCGCCACGCTCTGCGGTGAACAGCTCATCGGTTGCCGGATTGAAGATCACACCGGCAACAATCTCGCCATTACGCTCCAGCGCAATCGATACTGCAAACTGCGGGATACCATGCAGGAAGTTGGTGGTGCCATCCAGGGGATCAACGATCCAGCGGTGCGCGCCATCAGTACCTTTTTCTTCGCCGCCTTCTTCACCCAGAAAGTCATAGGTGGGGCGTGCCTTCAACAGTTCGTCACGAACGATTTTTTCGGCCTTGAGATCGGCCTGCGATACGAAATCGCCTGGGCCTTTGACAGAGACCTGAAGGTTCTGCACTTCGCCGAAATCGCGCGATAGCGATTTACCCGCCTTGAGAGCGGCCTGAACCATGACATTAAGAAGGGCAGAACGGGCCATTACAATTTCCCTGAAAGCCGAGCCGAACCTAGCCACATACAAGGGCCGGAGCAGACGGTTATGAATGCTGATTGAAAGATTTGGGGTTCAAGACCACAAAATGACCGGAAATTCAAGGGTAAAGGCAAGAAAGGGCAATAGTTCAGCTGCGCCGGAACTTGTTTGCCGCATCAATTGCCTGTTTCTGCTGCTCATCTGTGAGGCCAAGATAAAAGTCCTCAAGCGCCAGATCCTTCATTCCGGCACGCCGTGACAGCACATACCACTTCGCCGCTTCAACCGGGTCCGGCCGTGTGCCAAGTGCCTGAATATAAAGGTGCGACAGCTTGTTCTGGGCGGCGACATTGCCTTTCAAGGCGGCACGCTGCATCCAATTATAACCCTCATTGTAGTCACGCGGACCACCAACGCCGTTTACCAGCCACACACCCATATCAAGTTGTGCGGTATCAAAGCCGGCCTTTGCCGCACGCAGCATCCAGTCACGCGCCTGTGCCCTCTTTTCTGGGCCTATATCGCTGACCGAGACGTAAATCTGGGCGACGGCATATTGCGCATCGGCAACGCCCTGCTCAGCGGATTTTTCATAATAAGGCAAAGCCTCCGACAAACCTTTTGCGCCGGGGTTTTCCGAAACAAGGATCTGCGCCCAATTGAACTGCGCCGATGCATTGCCAGCATCTGCCGCCTTTCTCATGAACTCGTCGGCTTTCGCCTTGTCACGGGTAACGTTTTTGCCTTGCATCAACAGCAGCGCATACTGGAACATCGCAGCAGGATCGCCACCATTGGCCGCCTGACCATACCAGAAGGCTGCCGTCTTCGGGTCACTGGCAATGCCAAGCCCCCGTGACATCATTTCAGCGACCAGTGTTTGTGCCGCGGCATCACCGGCCTGTGCGCGGGTCAGCGCCTTGTCCAGTGCCGTTACATATTCACCGCGTTGGAAAGCGCCGTAAGCTTCGTCAATCTTGCCCTTGAATTCTTTCTCGGGCGGCAGTGGCGGCAGATCAGCCCCCATACGGTCAAAAAGCGTTACGCCCTGCGATGGCTGGATGCCATCACCTTCCGGCGCATCCACCCTGCCCTTGCGGATGACATCGGCGTCCTTTTCCAGCGGACGCGAAACCGCATCCGGCGCGGATTGGGAAAACGCCTCGCCACCGCTGGCTATAAGCAGGGTCGATGCAACTATGCCGGTCAGAAACCGATATGAAAACTTTCGATACATGCCCCTATCAATCTTCAAACCGTGGCGCTTTTTCGTCAAGCAAGGCATTGATTTCAGCAACCGCCTGAGCAGGTCCTGCGGCGTGCTCAAAAACCGCCCGGCCCATTGCCACAAACTCTGCGCCAGTTTCTGCGACAGCAGCCGCAGACGCCGTGTCTTTGCCCCCCATGACCATGCATGGAATTTCAATCATGGATGCCCACCATTCTGCAAGCGCCAGATTTTTAGGATGGGCTTCCGGCTTGATATCGCCGTCAAATTTGCCAAAGAAAATATAGTCCGGGCCCGGCTCGCCAATTTCCAGCGCCTTGTGACGGTCGTCCGCGTTGCCGCCGCCGACAATCATCTTCGGCGTGAATTTCTCCACAGCTTCAGCGACATCGGCCACCGGCCCATTGATATGCAAACCATCCGCCTTGGCACGGCCAGCAATACGGGTGTCACCGGCGATCAGCGCCGCAGCACCAGCGCCCTGTATGACCGGCACCAATATTTCGGCAAATTTCTGAAACGCGCCCTCAGGCTGCGCATATTGCGGCACGATGACCGAGGCCACGTCACCACCGCGCAGGGCTTCTGTCAGCGCGGTTTTTTGCACTTCGGCATCAGTATTGTCGTTCAGGATCAGAACGAGGCGGCAGCGGTCGTCATGTACACTCATAAGGTCATCCATTCCGGAAACGTGCAGCCGTTTAAAATCCGCACTCGTTTTTATTTCCTAAATCCGATAAACCGGACAGAAATCAGGATCAACCCACCCTTTTCATCATGCTTGATATGTATTTCTTCGCCGCAGCGATTCCAGCCGTCGCTTTGGTTGGATTATCGAAGGGTGGATTGGGTGGCGCCTTGGCCTTGATGGGCGTGCCGCTTATGGCACTTGTCATGCCACCGGTACAGGCCGCAGCGGTCTTTCTCCCTATTTTGATCGTCATGGATATGGTGGCACTATGGTCGTGGCGGCACTTCAACGATCGCCAGACACTTCTTCTTCTGCTACCGGGCGCCATGGTTGGCATCGCAATTGGTTGGGCAACCGCCGCCATCATCCCGCCGGATGCCTTGCGCCTGCTGATTGCCATCATAACCATTCTGTTTGTGCTGCGGTATTTCTATGACAGCTGGAAATCCAAGCCGGGACAAACCACACCACCCAAACCGCAAAACCGTATTCTGGCTTCCATTTTCTCAACCCTGTCGGGATATGCCAGCTTTGTGGCCCATGCTGGCGGCCCGCCATTCCAGATCTATGTGCTGCCCCTGAAACTCGACCCCAAGATCTATACTGGCATGAGTGTGCGGTTCTTCGCGATCATGAATGCAGTCAAACTGATCCCGTATTTTGCACTTGGCGGACTGGACAGCACCAATCTCACCGCCTCAGCCAGCCTGCTACCTGTTGCACTGATCGCAACGCTTGCTGGCGCAAGGGTCGTCAAATACCTCAAACCACAGGTATTTTATCCGCTGATGTATGGCATGGCGCTCTGCGCCGCCTTAAAGCTTCTTTGGGATAGCCTTCCGGTTTAACAACAGCCTGCAGGAGGCTGCGCCCTCAGCTGCGCTGGCCAGCCAATTTTTCCGAGAGGTCCTGAAGTTCTTTTTGCGCTTCGCGATTGGACGGATAGATATCCAGATATCGCTCCCACGCCTTTATCGCCAACTCATCACGGCCTGATGCCTCGAGAATCTCCGCCATGCTGGCCAAAGCCAGAAAATGCCGTGGCTCATCACTCAGAACCCGGTTGATATCCGCCATCGCCTTTTTGGTGTCACCATCGGCCAGATGCAGCTGCGCCCGCGCAAAAATCGCCTCGAAATATTCAGGCTCAAGCAGAATGGCCTGATCGAGAAAATCATAGGCGGCAGATTTGCGCTTGTCTTCGACCGCTTCAGCGGCCCACTGCGTGAGAAGATTGACTGTTGGGCTTTCAGAATCAGCCCACTCCCCCACGATCTGCATAGCGATGCTTTTGCCCTTGTCGGCATTACGCTCTTTTCTCAAACCATCAAAAAGCGAATCGACTGTCTGGGAAACACTGTCCTGCTGTGGCGCGACAGTTGCGGGAGCAACGTCCTGCGCAAAGGCAACAGAACCAATCGCGGTTACAAAAACCGCAGGAAGGACAAATAGGCTGTAAAAATGAAATCGGCGCATTGGGATATGGTAATCCCGTCGCGCCGAATATCAAATCATAATTTATGCAGTATCAACAATGTGAACCGGCCTGTTTGACAAGGACGGATCAACCTCGCAGCAATCAGCCCTGACGAGCCTTGAAGCGTGGGTTCTGCTTGTTGATGATGTATACGCGGCCCTTGCGGCGAACCAGGCGGTTATCGCGGTGACGGGCCTTAAGCGCTTTAAGCGAATTCTTGATCTTCATTTTACTGGTCCGCAGTTCTGCGAGACATTCTGTCTCGCGTGGTATCTAACAATCAAAAACGCGCAACGAGGCGCGCTCTTTTCGGTTGGCAGGCAAATACCCTGTCGCCCCCGCCCTGTCAACACGCAAAGCCGTGTTTCCAGTTCAGGAGCGTTGTTTTACAGCACCTTTCAGTTCCGTAACATGCCCCATCTTGCGGCCTGCACGGGCTTCCGACTTGCCATAAAGGTGCAAGACGCAATCACTTTTGCCGAGCCATTGCGGCACGGAATCCACATCATCACCAATCAGATTGGTCATAACGCAGTCGGAATGACGTCGGGAATCAGCAGCAGGCAGCGCGCTTATGGCGCGAATATGCTGCTCAAATTGCGAAACTGCACAGGCAGCTTCCGTCCAGTGGCCGGTATTGTGGACACGTGGCGCAATCTCATTGGCTACGAGCGAGCCGTCGGGCAACACAAAGAACTCGATGCCGATAATGCCGACATAGTCCAGAGCGTCAAGAATTTTGCCCGCAGCATCAACCGCTTGACTGGCGGTCGATTCGGAAATGGAGGCCGGTACAGTCGAGGTGTGCAAGATGCCGTTCAGATGGACATTTTCGGCAGGGTCGTAACAAACCACCGAACCATCCTGGAAACGGGCTGCAATGACGGAAATCTCACGCTCGAAATTCACAAGGCTTTCGAGAATCAGTGCACCACCACCCAACGCATCAAACGCGCCGTCAGCACTTTCGCCACGGAACAGCTTCTGTCCCTTGCCATCGTAACCAAACCGGCGGGTCTTCAACACGCCCTTGCCGGAAAATTCGGAAAGCGCCTTCTCCAGTTCAGACTGGCTATCAACAGCGCGAAAATCAGCGGTTCTGATTCCACAGCCATTGATGAATGTTTTTTCGACCAGACGATCCTGCGAAACGCTGAGTGCCTTCGGCGGCGGGTAAACCGCAACCGTCCGCGCCAGCTCTTCAGCGGCACCGACCGGCACGTTTTCGAATTCATAGGTGACGATATCGCAAAGCGAAGCGAGTTCCGCCAGCGCTGCGGCATCATCATACGCCGCTACGATCTGGCGGTTGCAAACCTGCGCCGCCGGACAATCGGCCTGTGGTTCAAGAACAATGGTTTTAAAGTTCAAACGGGCAGCAGCCATGGCCAGCATACGGCCAAGCTGGCCACCGCCAATAATGCCGATGGTCAAAATATTCATTGAGGATTATCCATCGGGTACTCAGCAACCGAGGCGGTCTGGCGGGCACGCCATGCATCCAGCCGGTCTGCAAGATCTTCGTCAGACAGCGCCAGAACCGCAGCTGCCAGCAGCGCAGCGTTGACTGCGCCGGCCTTGCCGATAGCCAGTGTGCCGACAGGAATGCCAGCGGGCATCTGAACGATCGAATAAAGGCTGTCCTGTCCCGACATGGTTTTGGACTGCACCGGAACGCCAAAAACCGGCAAAGAGGTCATTGCAGCGGCCATGCCCGGCAAATGTGCAGCACCACCGGCACCTGCAATAATTATCTTGAAGCCTTCATCACGTGCGCCTGTTGCAAAATTGAACAGCCGTTCAGGCGTGCGATGCGCAGAGATAATTCGCGCCTCATATTCAATATCCAGGGCATCCAGTGTGTCGGCAGCGTTCTTCATGGTCTCCCAATCCGACTGGCTGCCCATAATGATTGCGACTGGCGGCGTTTCTGTCGTCATGCTTACCGGCTCCCTGTCAGGCAATAATGTCGGGAATGATCTGGTCTTCGATCTGACTCATCTGATCCTTAACCACCAGTTTTTTCTTCTTCATCCGCTGAACACGCAAGGCATCGCAATTGGTCTGGATCATCGCATTGATGGCGACGTCGTAATCTTCATGTTCCTGCCGCAATCGCGCCAATGCCAATCTGATATCTGCCTGTGACTGATCGGGCATTTCTGCATCCCCACTCTATGATCCCGGCTTTGCCGGTGTTCTGACATTCGCTGACCTGCCTCTACCACCAAATGCCGGTAACGGGAAGTTATCCATTGCGACCAAATTGCCCAGATGTTGCCCTGATTTCGCCTTCGACAATCCTAACAATCCGTGTCACATTAGTTTCGTAAACCTGAAACTCCAGCAGTGGAGTGCTGGAAGTAGGTCACAAAAGAAGGAAGGACGTGCAGCATGACCATACAGGCTCATATCGCATCGCTCGAAAAGAAACACGGAGCTCTTGAGGACGAGCTCGAAAGTATTCTTGCTTCCCCGTCATCGAATGACCATGAGATTTCGGAACTAAAGCGACGCAAACTTCGCCTGAAGGATGAATTGCAAAAACTCAAAAAAGATACACGTCATTAAAAATATGCTTCCGCGGCGCCAATGAGCGACAGGAAGCTGAAGTGTAAGAAGAACTGGCCGTCTCGCAGGAGACGGCCAGTTTTTTATTGCCCGTTGAAGGACTCTTATTCCATGCCAAGGGCAGCCATGTAGGTCTGCAGAATGGATTCTTCTTCCAGACGCTCATTGGCGTCCTTCTTGCGAAGGCGGATAATGGTGCGGATGGCCTTGGTGTCGTAACCACGGCCCTTGGCTTCGCCCATCACGTCCTTGATGTCGCCCTGGATAGCCGCTTTTTCTTCTTCAAGGCGCTCGATACGCTCGATGAACTGGCGCAACTCGGCAGCGGCTACGGTTTCTGTTGTGCTGGTCTCATCCATCGTGAATTCCTTCATCTTGTCTGTTCTTGAGCCCGATCGGGCATGTTTCATCCGGCACATGTCAACGGAACGACGTCCAGAACATGGCACCAATTTTTTCCCGCTGTGAACTGCCGACTGGAAACGCCCGCGTCAAGCCTGTTCGACAGCGCGAACCTTCATTCCTTTGGCTTATTTATTTCAAATGCTGATTTTTGCGCATCTGACGCCTCATGCTGGTGCTGGTTTTTCCAGTCCTCGTAAGGCATGCCGTAGACGATTTCCCTGGCCTCGTCCTTGCTGATCTCGACACCGGCATCTGTTGCCGCATCGCGGTACCAGTTTGACAGGCAGTTACGGCAGAACCCGGCCAGGTTCATCATATCGATGTTTTGCACATCGGTTCTTTCACGCAGATGCTGAACGAGCCTGCGGAAAGCGGCCGCTTCAAATTCAATCTGCTGTCTGTCGTCCGGTGTCGTCAAAACGTCACTCCCCTTTTCAGGCATAAGGTCCGGTCCGGGATTGGAATAGCTGGTATTCGTGCAACGCCGGATCGCTGTTCATTGCGGCAAAAATAGGAGCAAGCCTGTCAGACCATGAGGTAATTCCCGCCTCATCGGCGATCAGATCCTGCCGCACCTCCAACAGCGCATGCGCAAGACCCTTGCTCATGCAGTGCTGATACATGCAGTCGCCTTTAAGCGCACCATCATAGGGTTCGTTGTCGCCAACCAGAATATCGCCGGGCAAACGCAGCGCGTCCAGAAGTGGGTGAACCGCTCGATAATCCGTGTCCCACAACACCGCAGCATGCCATGGGCGCGGCGTCTGTTTCCAGAACGGCGTGTAGGAATGCAGCGAAAACACCAGCGGCGCCTTGCCAGTCGCCTGTTTTACCTGACCGAGAACCTTGTCGACAGCATTGTGGTACGGACGGTGGTAGGTCTCGATACGCCGGTTCCACTCTTCATTTGAAATCGGGTGGTTGCCGGGAATGATCGCGCCATCGGAAATTTTCATGATCAGCGTCGGATCGTCCTCACCACGATTGGGATCAATCAGCAGGCGGGAAAAGCGGCTCATGACCGCAGGCACGCCCAGCTTCTTTGACAGGGACCGGGTCAAGCCCTCAATACCAATGTCAAAAGCAATATGTCGTGAAAATGCACTCTCTGGTAAGCCAAGCTGATTATACTGTAGAGGAACAGTGTTCATGGCATGGTCCGCTATCAGAACCATGCCTTTGTCATAATCACCATCTAGGATTTCAAATGCGGGGAAGTCTTGCATCGTCAATTTCTTGAAAGCATTCGTGGGAGCGCGTTTGATGACATGGCTGGCCCAACAGCGCAAGCCAAACGGGAGTGCCAGCTCTCAACAGCCATCAGAATGCAGACACACACCGAATATAATCGATTAGACTTGCGTTGACATTCGCCGCCCGTCGCGCCAAGAAAGTGTATCATGAATAACTATGGAAACCGGAGGGAAGCCATGCGCAAAACCATCTCCTCTCTCCTTCGAGTACCTGCCCGGCTCAGCGCCGCAACACCTGCCATTGGCGCCCTTCTGGTCGCTCCGTTCCTGTTCGCAGCGCCTGCAAAAGCAGATTTCCGTGTTTGCAACAGCACACAGAACCTCGTTGGCGTGGCTATCGGATATCGCGCCGAAGCGGGTTGGGTCAGCGAAGGATGGTGGCAGGTTCCGGCCTCTACATGCGCCACGTTGATCGAGGGCGAGTTGCAATCACGATATTATTATCTTTATGCGGAAGATGCTGCACGCGGTGGTCGCTGGACTGGCGATGTCAACATGTGCGTGGCTGAAAACGAGTTCAAGATTGCAGGCATCGACGATTGCTACGCTCGCAGTTTCCAGCGCATGGGTTTCAAGGAATATGATACGGGGCGCCAAGGAAGCTGGATGGTCCAGCTTTCGGATACGCCCGGCACACAGGAAAGTCAGCACTGATGAGGCGTAACCGCAAAGTCAAAATTCTTGCAACACTTGGTCCGGCTTCCGGCGAAGAAGCCATGATCGAAAAGCTGCACCTTGCTGGCGCAGACCTCTTCCGCATTAACATGAGCCATGCAAGCCATGAACTCATGCGTACGCTCGTGGCGCGCATTCGCTCGGTCGAAAGCCGTAATGGCCGCCCGATTGGCATTCTCGCAGATTTGCAGGGACCAAAACTGCGCGTCGGCAAATTTGCCGATACCAAGGTTGATCTCGTACCGGGACAGACCTTTACACTGGATAGCAACGAGGAGCCGGGCGACAAGAACCGCGTTTTCCTGCCGCATCCTGAAATCCTCGAAGCCGTGAAGCCAGGCGACCGCCTGCTGATCGATGATGGCAAGTTGCACCTGCGCGCTGAAAAGTGCGATGGCAAGAGCATCGTTGCCACGGTTGTCGCTGGCACCAAGATTTCTGACCGCAAGGGCATCAGCCTTCCCGACACACTGCTCGGCGTTGGCGTGTTGACCGACAAGGACCGTGTGGACCTTGATGCGGTTCTGGCAACCAATGAAATTGACTGGGTTGCCCTGTCCTTCGTGCAGCGCCCGGAAGACCTTGCAGAAGTTCGCAAGATTGCCCGTGGTCGCGTTGGCCTGATGTCGAAGATCGAAAAGCCGCAGGCTATCGAGCGAATCGAAGAAATCATCGAGCTGTCTGACGCTCTGATGGTTGCCCGTGGTGACCTTGGCGTTGAAATGCCGCTAGAAACTGTGCCTGGCCTGCAAAAGCAGCTCATTCGCGCATGTCGCCGCGCCGGCAAGCCGGTTGTTGTGGCAACACAGATGCTGGAATCGATGATCACCGCGCCGGTTCCGACTCGTGCGGAAGTGTCCGACGTGGCAACAGCCGTGTTCGAAGGCGCCGATGCCATCATGCTTTCGGCAGAATCAGCCTCTGGCGACTATCCTGTTGAAGCGGTTTCTACCATGGCATCGATTGCGAGCACGGTTGAACTCGACCCGCATTATTCCGGTATCATCTATGCTCAGCGCGCCCAGCCGGAAGCAACCGGTGCCGACGCAATTTCTCTTGCTGCCCGCCAGATCGCTGAAACACTGAAACTGTCGGCTATCGTTACCTACACGTCCTCAGGCACGACCGGCTTGCGTGCGGCCCGTGAACGTCCACAGGTTCCGATCATCGCCCTGTCTCCGGTCATTCAGACGGCGCGCCGTCTGTCGGTTGTCTGGGGTCTGCACTGCGTGGTCACTGGCGACGCAGACAATCTGGATGACATGGTCAACCGCGCCTGCCGGATCGTTGTGTCGGAAGGCTTCGGTAATCCGGGCGACCGTATTATCATCTCCGCAGGTGTACCGCTTGGCACGCCTGGCGCAACCAACATGGTCCGTATCGCCTACATCGGCTCCGACGGCCAGAGCGGCGTCTAACACAACAGTTGCGGCATACTCCTAATCTATCGAGTATGCCGCCTGTTTTAAAAAGCCCAATCAACCAGACAACAAAAAAGCCCGCTGACACGATCAGCGGGCTTTTTTAATGAATGGCTTTATGCGTTACGGCATTCTGGTTGGTGTGCTGAAGCGGCTGGAGTCGATTGCTGCGGCACCCTGCTTGAAACCGGAAGAGGCGTTCGAAGCTGTCATCTCGTTGTTCAGAATACGGTTGCTGACAACACGTGGAGCCTTCACGTTACGCGGAGCCTCACCCTTGGTCTTGTTGAGCGCCCAGCCGGAAATCAGGTCCTGGGTCAAGCGACCACCACCGGTCATCGCCTGCTCGGAGATCGCAGCTTCCTGCTTGCTTGGACGGCCACCCTTGGCAGGCAATCCAGCGCGCAGACCATTATCGGCCGTGCCCTTCACATCGAAAGCATCACCAAACTGCGCAGCAGTTGGCTTGGTCGCCTGCACGGCAGCAGCTGGAGCAATCGAAGCAACCTGCTGCTTTTGCTGAGCTGGCTTCTGGTTGTGGATCAAGTCAGCAACATTATCTTTCGCAGCAGGCGTGGCCGGAACCGGTGCGGACGCAGACTGTATGCTATCGCGTGCACTCTGACCACTACGCTCAAGCGCAGCAACTACGATAGGCGAAAGAACAGCTTCTTTCTGCTCGGCCTCGTCTGCCTGTGCTTCAGTATCTGCATCAGCCACGGCAATCAGCGATTCGACACTTGCAGGACGGTGAGATGGAATTGGCGCCATGATATTGGGTTCGCCAGACGCCTGCGGATCAACAGCAGCTGTCATCACACCATTTTCAGCATCGCCACGCATACCGCGCGGTCCGAGCAGGGTCGGAACCGGGATTTTGTAGTCGCCCAGATCTGCAAACTGTGGGTTCGCAGGCGTTGGCGTTGCTGGAAGTGCGGCCTGCAAAGCTTCTTGCGCCGCATTACGCGTCGGAGAATACAGCGCCGTTGCCAGACCGGTATTGGCCTGCTGGGTGTTCAGCGAAGGACGCGAAAGCGGAAGCGGAGCATCGATATTAACGCCCGGAGGCGGTTCTGCGCTTGCTACAGCAACAGGCTGCTGCGCCCGCACCACAGGAGCAGGACGCTCTTCAGGTGCTGGTGCTGCAATGCTTTCTGCATCTTCATCCTCGTCGCCACCTCCGCCAAACAGCGCAGACAACAGGGTTCTCTTCTTGCCACCGGAGGATGATGTCGGGCCTGCACCGGCAGTGCTTGCCACCTGAACGGACGACGAGCTGACACGACGCTTGTAGTCGGCCAATGCCTGATCATAACCCGGCAATGGCTTACCATCGGCAGGCAGGTGAATAGTATTGCCCTTCGGGAAAATGCGCACGAGGTCCTGACGGCTCATGCGTGGCCAAGCGCGAACGCTGCCGACATCAAGATGCACGAAAGGAGAACCGGAGGTTGGATAGAAGCCCACGCCGCCGATCTGCATCTGCATGGCGACTTCACGAAGACGGGAAAGTTTTACGCCAGGAATATAAAAGTCCATGGCCTTGCCAAGCGTGTGCTGGCTGTTCTTTGCAACACCCTTGGTGCGCGACCGCAACATGCCATTGGTCTCTGGCGAGCGGAACGCGGACACAACATTGATATATTCAGTCGCGCCACTGCGCTGATAGACTTCCCAAACAAGGTCAAAAAGTCTCGGATCCATCTTGGTTGGCTGGTTACGACGCCAGTCGCGGAGGAAGCGATTAAGCTCCTGAAGACCCTTCTGATCATACTTTCCATTACGCTTGAAGGTGATAACCGCCTTCTCTTTCGTATGGATGTAATACAGCTTGAGGCTACGGGTCTCGGCTGCCGCCGGAGCAGCAGACAAGGACAATGCAGGCAATGACATCAGAGCAGCCATAACCAGGGCGATACCACGCCCGGAAAGCTTCTCTCCCACATGCTTGAGCCTGTCACACACGCTTTTGCCCGAGCGCGCTATATTCCGCTTCAAATCTGGCAATTCGATCCCCGTCTGATAGACAACCCACCATAGTGTCTCAGATGAACGTAAATTACGGTGACACGATGGCAAATTTACCACACATATACAACCTTCCTCTTTATAGTGAATATTACGCTAATAAGAGGTTTACAGATGGTAAGGGAATATCCTTGCCTGACGGTTAACGCAAGAAGTCATTGGTTTTTAAGCAGCTTCGTTGAGTGGATCGTCCGGATCGATGCCATAATCCTTCAGTTTGCGATAAAGCGTGGAACGTCCAATCCCCAGTTTTCTGGCAACTTGACTCATCTGACCACGATAAAATCTTAAGGCAAAGCGGATCAATTCTTCCTCAATGTCGGCCAATTTGCGCACATTTCCATTGTCATCAACGCTGGAAATGAGGTTGCCACCTGAAAAAACAGGGGAGGATTGGCTGTCTTCGGCGGAAAAAGCCTCCATGACAGAAAGGATATCAGGCGTGCGCGACATCGGGCGTGGTTCCGGCGCCGGCGTGCTCAGCAACATGCGGTCGCTGATACGATGGCTAAGGTCATGCAACTCATCGGATGATGCAAATTCCGGCATCTGCAGTGCGATTTGCGGGAAATCGTCTTCCGTCAATTCATCGCCCTGCGCCAGAACAACAGCGCGGAAAATCGCATTTTCAAGCTGGCGAATATTACCCGGCCAGTCGTAAGCCGTCAGCAATGCAAGCGCACTGGCGTTAACGCCCATGGCATGTGGCAGTTTCTGTTCAGCCGAAAAACGCTCTGCGAACACGCGCGCCAGATATGGAATATCTTCCTTGCGACGACGCAATGCTGGAATGGTAATGGGGAACACATTGAGGCGGTAATAGAGGTCCTCGCGGAAACGACCTTCTTTCACCTCTTCAATAAGGTTCTTGTTGGTTGCCGAAATCAGGCGAACATTGACCTTCTGTACCTTTGCGGAACCGACGGTCTCAATTTCTCCCTGCTGCACGGCGCGCAGCAGCTTGACCTGCACTTCAAGCGGCAGGTCGCCAATCTCGTCGAGAAACAGCGTGCCACCGTCGGCTTCCATGAACTTGCCGACATGTTTTTCGGTCGCGCCAGTAAAGGCACCCTTTTCGTGACCGAACAGAATGCTCTCAACCAAATTTTGCGGAATAGCACCGCAGTTGACGGTAATGAATGGTTTGCCAGCGCGATCACCGGCCGACTGGATGGCACGCGCCACCATTTCCTTGCCGACGCCGGATTCACCTTCCAGCACCACAGGAATATTGGACTGCGCTGCGCGCTGCGCCAGTTCGACAACCCGCAACATGGCAGGGCTTGCCGATACGATATCGTTAAAACCAACCGCGTGATGACGGCTGCGACGGCCTGTTCGGGCTTTTGCTTCACGCTGATCAAGCTTCAGGGCATTGGCAATGGCCGCGCCAATACGTTCGGGTGAAACCGGCTTCACCACAAAATCAAACGCACCTGCGCGCATGGCCTGAACGACGGTATCAATGCCTCCCTGCCCGGTCTGAACGACCACTGGCACATCGATACCCTGTTCGCTGATCGCCTTGAGGAAGGAAAGCCCGTCCATTTCCGGCATCATGAGATCAAGCACAACAACGCTGATTTCGCCGCTATGCTGCTTAAGCAGTTCGAGACCGGCTCTGCCGTTTTCGGCGATCATGGCGGCATGGCCATAACGTTCAACCGCGTTTTTGAGCAGGCGGCGCTGAACTGGATCGTCATCGATAACGAGAATTTGCGCGATCATCTTGGGCTCCCGGTTTCCGGTTTATGGACCCACTTCATGCAGACCCTTTGACGTCACACTTGCACAAAAGGCTTGAACATCCAGTTTTGAGAATTGCTTGCATTTTATCGATTGCCGGGAGAAACAAGAGGCGAATTTTTGTGAGATGCACAGCTGATGAGGACAGAAAATGACATTTCCGATGCAAGGCAAACACCGCACGTTCTCGACTTCGGTTGCAGGTGGGCAGGCATTCGATCCAGCCCTTGGAGAACTTCCTGTCTGGAAATTGTCTGATCTTTATCCTTCGGCAGATTCTGCTGCACTGAAGCAGGATATCGAAAAATCAGCAGCAGATGCCAAGGCCTTTGAAGAAAAATGGAAAGGCAAGCTAGCACAGGCAGCAGCCAAGACCGGCAACGAAGGGATTGGTCAGGCGCTGCGAGAATATGAAGCGCTGGATGATCTGCTCGGCAAGATTGGCTCTTTTGCCGGTCTCACCTATTTTGCCGACACGGCAAACCCGGCCAATGGCAAGCTGTATGGCGACACACAATCCAAGCTCACCGATATCTCGGCACATTTGCTGTTCTTTACGCTGGAGCTGAACCGGCTTGATGACGCAACGCTTGAAAGCGCCATGCAGAATGACACGGTTGCCGGTCACTACCGCCCATGGCTGGTGGATCTGCGCAAGGACAAGCCGCACCAGCTGGATGACAAGCTGGAGCAGCTGTTTCTTGAAAAGTCGATGACCAGCGCTGCAGCCTTCAATCGCCTGTTCGACGAGACCATGGCCGAACTGCGCTTCGACATTGACGGCGCAGAACTGCCGTTGGAAGCCACGCTCAACCTTTTACAGGACCCGGAAGCAGAAACCCGCGCCAAGGCCGCCAAGGCGCTGAGCAGCACATTCTCCAAGAACATCCGTATCTTTACGCTGATCACCAATACGCTGGCCAAGGATAAGGACATCTCCGACCGCTGGCGCAAGTTTGACGATATTGCCGACAGCCGCCACTTGGCCAACCGCGTCGAGCGCGAAGTGGTTGACGCACTGGCCGCCGCTGTTCAGCAGGCTTATCCCCGTCTGTCCCATCGTTATTACGCCATGAAAGCCAAGTGGCTTGGCATGGAACAGATGGAATATTGGGATCGCAATGCGCCCCTGCCTGACACCTCCAACACGCTGATTTCGTGGAATGAAGCAAAGGACACGGTTTTGACCGCTTACGGCGACTTTGCGCCGGAAATGGCAACAATCGCCGCCCGTTTCTTCGATGAACAATGGATCGATGCGCCTGCCCGCCCCGGCAAGGCACCGGGTGCGTTTGCCCATCCGACAGTTCCTTCTGCCCACCCTTATGTCTTGGTCAACTATCTAGGAAAACCACGCGACGTCATGACCCTTGCCCACGAGCTTGGTCACGGCGTGCATCAGGTACTGGCCGGCGAACAGGGCGCACTGATGTGCTCCACACCGCTGACGCTGGCGGAAACGGCATCCGTCTTTGGCGAAATGCTGACTTTCCGCACCCTGTTGAAAAACACCACCGACAAGCGCGAGCGCAAGGCCATGCTGGCGCGTAAGGTGGAAGACATGATCAACACCGTCGTGCGCCAGATCGCCTTTTACGAATTTGAGCGTAAGGTTCACACCGCCAGAAAAGACGGCGAACTGACCTCAGAGCAGATCGGCGAATTGTGGCTGTCGGTGCAGGCAGAAAGCCTTGGCCCGGCCATTCGCATTTCGGCAGGCTATGAAAGCTGGTGGGCCTATATCCCACACTTCATCCATTCGCCTTTCTATGTCTACGCTTATGCCTTCGGCGATTGCCTCGTGAACTCGCTCTATGCGGTCTACCGCAATGCGGATGAGGGTTTTCAGGACAAATATTTCGCGCTGCTCAAGGCTGGCGGTACCAAACACCATTCAGAGCTTTTGAAGCCTTTCGGTCTTGATGCGACCGATCCATCCTTCTGGAGCAAGGGCCTGTCGATGATCGAAGAATTGATCGATGAACTGGAAGTTCTCGACAAAGACGAAAATCCTTAAATTTCGGGCAAGCTTCATAGTCCTGAATGCGTAAGAAAATTCGTCCCCGCGCCAGCGGGGATGAACACGTTTTGGCAAGCGGATGAAACAGCGATGAAACGCAAACCAGTCGATCTGACCTTGATGGAAACCCTGCGATGGGAGCCACAAACCGGCTTTCAGCGTCTGGAGCAGCATCTTCGCCGCCTGGCACGGTCAGCCGATGCGCTTGGTTTCCGCCAGCCAGTCGATGCCCAGAAAACGTTGGAAAAAAGCGTTGCCGGAGAGGCAGCCCTCAGGGTCAGCCTTGTGATGAACTACAAGGGACAATTGGACATCACCACCTCAGACCTGCAGGTTCTGCCTGAAGGTACCGTCTGGAAATTGAAAGTTGCCAACAAAGCACGGCTGGACTCCAGCGACACGTTTTATCGTCACAAGTCATCCCGCCGTGAGCCTTATGACACCGCGCGCGCCGAATTCCCGATTTCTGAAGCAGACGAGGTCTTGCTGCTGAATGAACGCGGTGAGGCATGCGAAGGCTCCTCCACCAGCCTGTTTGTCGAAGATAGCGAGGGCCAATTGCTGACCCCACCGCTGGACAGTGGCATTCTACCCGGCGTGTTGCGCGCCGATTTGATAAGAGAACGGAGGGCACGTGGTCAGGCGCTCACGCTGGACGATCTGCAGGGACGACGTATTTTCGTCGGCAATTCGGTGTATGGCCTTATTCCTGCACAGCTGATTTAGGATGCAAGAAACGACGCAACGATTTCGCGCGCTGCGCATTTACCGGCTGCGTATCTGCGAAGATATGAGTTTTTGTGCAACGCATATCTGAAATCTATTGTTGTTTGACGTGATTGAAACCAATGCATCCTTGCAACGCACCATTCTTCACGGCATGTTTTCACACTATAAATATCGAATCGCAGGGAGTTTACGCATGAAGATCAAGACCGGCATTGCTCTGGGCCTGGTTTCCATAACATTGGCATCGTGCGTTTCCGCACCGCCCCCGCGTTCGATGGCTCCGGCCGCACCACAGAGACCTGCTGTTGATGGCCGGTGGGTGGATCGCAACGGTATTGTGTCGACGTTCCAGAACGGAACATTCTCCACCCATTCGACCGACAGCAATACGCTGCTGGCCTCGGGCAACTACAGCATGATTTCACCGACCCTCATCGAAATCAACATGACCTCGCTGCTGCGTAACACCCAGTCGAAGGTTAATTGCGCGATGGTTTCTCAGTCTCAGCTGAACTGCACCACGGATAGCAACAATCAGTTTTCTCTGTCCCGTCAGGGCTGATTCATT
Organism: Rhizobium sp. CG4; assembly: GCF_023701965.1. NCBI lineage: Bacteria > Pseudomonadati > Pseudomonadota > Alphaproteobacteria > Hyphomicrobiales > Rhizobiaceae > Rhizobium > Rhizobium sp. CG4. Next base: position 834,012 of record NZ_JABAEG010000001.1, read on the forward strand.
CCTGTTATATTTACGGTTTAAAGAGTGCGCGCATGAGAAGTGTGTTCGCAAGGAAAAGCTGTGTCACAATTTAGCTTGCAGTTCGTGCGGCCAAATGGAAACATCTGCTTCGGGTGAACAGCTCATGAGACATTAGCGGCCTCTGCAAAATGCGGTGGCCGTTTATATCGTATTGATACAGGAGAGAAAAATGCACAGACTTACCAAACTCGGCTTGCTGGCCGCATCGGTTGTTACGCTGTCGACAAGCGCCGCCTTTGCCGATTACGAACTCAACATCCTCCATATCAATGACCTGCATTCACGCATCGAAGCGATCAATAAATTCGATTCGACTTGCTCTGAAAGTGAAGCAGCCAAGAATGAATGCTTTGGCGGCATTGCCCGCGTAAAAAGTGCCATTGACGCTCGCCGTGGCGAACTCGGCAACGCCAACACGCTCGTTCTCGATGCTGGTGACCAGTTCCAGGGCTCGCTGTTTTACACACAATATAAAAGTGGCCCAGTTGCCGAATTCATGAATGGCATCGGTTTTGACGCCATGGCCATCGGTAATCACGAATTCGATGATGGCCCTGAAGAACTGCTGAAATTTATCGACGCCCTGAAATTCCCGATCATCTCTGGCAACACCATGGCGGGTGACAGCTCCATCCTGAAGGACAAGTTCAAGGGTTACGTCATCAAGGAAATGGGCGGCGAGAAAGTTGCTGTTGTTTCAGTTCTGGCCACAGACACGGACGAAACCTCTTCGCCAGGCGACAAGATTCTGTTTGCCGACGAAATTTCCTACCTCAAGGGTGCGGTAAAGGAAATTCAGGATCAGGGCGTCAACAAGATCGTGCTTCTGTCGCATGTCGGTTACGTCAAGGATCAGGAAATCGCCAAGGAAGTTGATGGCATCGACGTTATCGTTGGCGGCCACAGCCACACACTTCTGTCCAGCACGGATGACAAGGCCGCCGGTCCTTATCCAACACTGGTCAAGAACCCATCGGGCGTCGAAGTTCCAATCGTCACGGCTTATGCCTATTCCAAGTATCTTGGCGACCTCAAGGTAACTTTCGATGACAACGGCGTCGTCAAGTCGTGGGAAGGCGCACCAAAGCTGCTCGATGCATCAGTTACCCCTGATGCCGGCTACGTGACCCGCGTTTCGGAACTGGCACAGCCGCTTGAAGAGCTGAAGAAAAAGGAAATCGGCTCGACCACGGAAAGCATCGATGGCTCGCGTGAAGTTTGCCGCGCCAAGGAATGCACCATGGGGAACCTGGTGTCCGATGCGCTGCTCGACCGCGTGAAGGATCAGGGCATCTCGATTGCCATCCAGAACGGCGGTGGTCTGCGTGCCTCCATCGACTCTGGCACCATCACCATGGGCGAAGTGCTGACGGTTCTGCCATTCCAGAATTCGGTGGCCACCTTTCAGCTCAAGGGCTCCGACATCAAGGAAGCACTTGAAAACGGTGCAGGCCAGATCGAAGAAGGTGCAGGCCGCTTCGCACAGGTTGCCGGTCTGAAATACTCCTTCGACCGGTCCAAGGCACCCGGCAGCCGTGTGGTTTCCATCGAGGTCAAGGAAGGCGATGCCTTCGTACCGCTGGATAATGACAAGGTTTATGGCGTCGTCTCAAACAACTACATGCGTTCGGGCGGTGACGGCTACAAGGTATTCGCAAGCAAGGCGATCAACCCTTACGACTTCGGGCCAAGCCTTGAAGATTCCGTTGCAGCCTACCTGACGGCAAACAACCCGTACAAGCCTGCAACAGACGGCCGTATCACCGACGTAACCCCGGCTGACTATGTTGCTCCTGCCAAGGAAGCTGCTCCTGCAACTGCTGCCGCACCGGCTGCCCCTGCTCCAGCTGCGACAGCACCTGCGGCTCCGGCCCCTGCAGCACCAGCGGCAACTGCACCGGCAGCAACCGCTGAAAACCTTGCCAAGTATGTCGTCACCAAGGGCGACTCGCTTTGGAAGATCGCCGTTGAAAAATACGGTGACGGCACCCTGTGGACAAAGATTGCCGAAGCCAATGCGCTGAAGCGTCCAAACCACATCGAGGTTGGCGCCGAGCTGGAACTGCCAGCCAAGAACTAAGCAGAGAAGACAATTTGCCGCATATGACACAGCCGGCCCTTCATGGGCCGGCTTTTGTTTTTTACAGCTCTATAAATATATGAAAAACCGGTATTATTTGACATATGTCATATCAATAACCGCCACCTGCCCTTTTATGGGAGGCGAAAAGCAATTCCGGAAGATGTTCACGGTGAACCATTTTCCGCTAGAAGAGTGAACCGTTGCAGCAATACGAACGTATTGCACACAACCTATTGATGTTCAGGAATTTATGTATGGTAGCCAGCACTTCAGTCATTCCGGCAGATCACCCTCCTATTTCCTTCGGCAAGGTCGGCGTACTTCTCGTCAATCTCGGAACTCCGGATGGAACCGATTACTGGTCCATGCGCCGTTATCTCGCAGAGTTTCTTTCGGACAAGCGCGTCATCGAATGGTCGCGCCTGTACTGGTACCCCATTCTCTACGGCATCGTGCTCAACAAGCGCCCGCAGAAGGTTGGCAAGGCTTACGAAGAAATCTGGAACAAGGACCTAAACGAAAGCTATCTGCGCACCTATACCCGCAACCAGTCTGATCTGCTTGGCAAGATCCTCACCGACCTGCCAAATGTGGTTGTCGACTGGGGCATGCGTTATGGCCAGCCATCCATTGCCGAGCGCATTGACGCGCTAAAGGCCAAGGGTTGCGAAAAGCTGCTGATTTTCCCGCTTTACCCGCAATATGCCGCTTCCACGACGGCAACGGTTAACGACAAGGCATTCGAACATCTGATGAAACTGCGCTGGCAGCCTGCCGTTCGCACCGTTCCTCCCTATCATGATGACGACGCCTACATTGAAGCGCTTGCCAACTCGGTGAAGTCACATCTTGCCAAGCTGGATTGGGAGCCAGAAAAGATAATTGCCTCGTTCCACGGCATTCCGCAGTCCTACTTCAAAAAAGGCGATCCCTACCATTGTCATTGCGCAAAAACGGCACGTTTACTGCGTGAAAAACTGGGCATGGACAAAAACCGCTTCCTTCTGACATTCCAGTCGCGTTTCGGACCGGAGGAATGGTTGCAGCCTTACACCGACAAAACGGTTGAAAAACTGGCGCAGGAAGGCGTCAAGCGCATCGCGGTCATGAACCCCGGCTTCGTTTCCGATTGTCTGGAAACACTGGAAGAAATTGCCGGTGAAGCGGGGGAGATATTCCTGCATAATGGCGGCGAACATTTCACACATATCCCATGTCTCAATGACAGCGAGGATGGCATGCGCGTTCTGGAAACAGTTGTGCGTCGGGAATTGCAAGGCTGGGTATAAGCGCATAAGACTTTCTACGGAAAGTTTAACATGCATATGGAGGAACCGATGGTTCTCGGAGGGTTTGATATTGTGGTGTTGGTCGGGGTGGCGCTGGTCATTCTGGTCCTGTTTGCGGGTATAAAAACCGTACCACAGGGTTTCCGTTATACGGTGGAGCGCTTCGGTCGTTACACACGTACGTTGGAACCAGGCCTCAACATCATAACGCCCTTCATCGAGTCCATCGGCGCTCGTATGAACGTCATGGAGCAGGTGCTCGACATTCCGACTCAGGAAGTCATTACCCGCGATAACGCCAGCGTCTCTGCGGACGCCGTTGCCTTCTATCAGGTTCTTAATGTTGCGCAGGCCGCCTACCAGATCTCCAATCTGGAAAACGCCATCCAGAACCTGACCATGACCAACATCCGCTCGGTAATGGGCTCGATGGATCTTGATGAATTGCTGTCCAACCGTGATGCCATCAATGACCGGTTACTCCGGGTCGTGGATGAAGCCGTTGGCCCATGGGGCATCAAGGTAACCCGCATAGAAATCAAGGACATCGCACCACCGAAGGATCTCGTTGATTCGATGGCCCGCCAGATGAAGGCCGAGCGCGAAAAACGTGCGCAGGTTCTGGAAGCTGAAGGTTCTCGTGCTGCGCAGATCTTGCGTGCGGAAGGTTCCAAGCAGTCGGCCATCCTGCAGGCGGAAGGTCAACGTGAAGCAGCGTTCCGTGACGCTGAAGCCCGCGAACGCCTTGCCGAAGCGGAGGCCAAGGCAACCCGCATGGTGTCGGAGGCCATTGCTGCGGGCGATGTACATGCCATCAACTATTTCATTGCACAAAAATACACCGAAGCCCTGTCGGATATCGGGACTGCCAACAACGCCAAGATCGTGCTAATGCCGATGGAAGCCTCAGCGCTGATCGGTTCACTGGGCGGTATCGGCGCAATTGCCAAAGAAGTGTTCGGCAGCGACGGTACACAACGCCAGCCGGAACCACGGCCACGCGCTGCAGCGCCTTCGCGCACCGCACCTCAGGTCAATCCATTCGCACCGCCGTCGGATAGATAATTATGATAAAACAGGCCATAGCAGAGCTTGGTCCATGGAGCTGGTGGATCGCCGGCTTCATCCTGTTTGCCGCAGAACTTGCCGCTCCAGGCGTATTCCTGATCTGGATCGGTGCAGCGGCTATCGTTGTTGGTGCATTGTCACTGCTACTCTGGGACGCAACATTGTGGTCATGGCAGGTGCAATTTGTGCTGTTTGCAGCACTTTCTGGCGCCTTTGCCCTGATTGGCCGCCGTTACTTCGGCAAGCCAAATGCAGCCTCGGACGAACCCTTTCTCAATCAGCGTGAAGCAAGCCTGATTGGCCGCACTGCAACACTGATGGAGCCGATTGCGGAAGGTCGCGGACGGATAAAATTGGACGACACGGTCTGGCCGGTCAGCGGCCCGGACCTGCCAGCCGGAACGCGCGTGCGCATCATGGCTGCACATGGGCGCAACCTCACCGTCGAGTCCATGGAATAAGTCAGAAAAAACCTTGCGGCTTAGGCAACGCCGAGCCGCAAGAAATCGTGGAAATGCACCAGCCCAAGCGGCCGGTTCTCATCGTCGACCACGATCAGCGCGCCAATCTGATGCTTTTCAAGGAAGGCAAGTGCGCTGGTTGCCAGCATGGTGGTCTTAACCACTTTCGGCGTGCGGGTCATGATGTCGTCAACCTGCAATCCTGAGAGATCGCGAGACAGATTACGGGCAAGGTCACCCTCGGTGACGATACCGCACAGTCGGCCATCCTCATCGAGAATGCCGACACAGCCAAAATGTTTGTGCGACAGAACCTTGACCGCCTCGGGCATCAATGTGCCCTTGGCAACCAGCGGAACCCGCTCACCGGTGTGCATGATATCACCGACCTGCGCCAGGCTCGCACCCAGTTTTCCACCTGGATGAAACACCCGGAAATCGCCGGCCGTGAATCCGCGCGCTTCCAGCAGTGCAACGGCAAGCGCGTCACCCAAGGCGAGCTGCATCAATGTCGACGTGGTTGGCGCCAGACCATGCGGGCAGGCCTCCTGCTCGTTCGGCACCAACAGCACGATGTCGGCCGCCTTGGCGAGCGAAGAATTTTCCGAACAGGTCAGTGCAATCAACGGAATGGAAAACCGCCGGGTGTAATCGATGGTGCTACGCAGCTCTGCACTCTCACCACCCTTGGAGATGGCCAGCACCACATCATTGCCAGCAATCATACCAAGATCGCCGTGGTTTGCCTCGGCGGCATGCACGAAAAAGGCCGGTGTTCCGGTCGATGCAAATGTCGCCGCCAGCTTGCTGCCAATGTGCCCGCTTTTGCCAACACCTGTGATGATGACACGGCCGTCGATCGAGCCAATCGTCTCGATTGCCGCGTTAAACGGCTGGGCAAGACCATTCTGCAGCGCCAGTTCCAGTGCCTCAAGACCCTTCCGCTCGATATTGATCGTGCGCAGGGCCGAGTCGATGGCGAGATTATCGATGAGTTTTACAGATCTCTTAATCATGCCGGACTGTTACTCCTTTCGAAAAAAACTGTCCAGCGGTCAAAACCAACCTGGCACCCGCATTATAATAGCCGCAATCCCGGCATGCGAAACCAGATGTTAACCACATGGCTTTACCTTTGGGTAAGATTTGGAAATTTGCCGGAACAGCCATGCCGAAACCCACAGACAGCGCGGCCAGACGCCTTAAAGCGTGGCGCAATGCAGCCGCATTGCTGGTGGCATGCACATGTCTGTACGAGCCGGCCATCGCCTTTGCCCAAAGCACACAAGCCACGCCCGTCCTCAAAAGACGGACCGACAGCCGTGTCGCCACAGCCCTGCAACAAAACCAGGCGGAAGTAGAGGCCGAAGCCACCGGCGTTGATCCGGCAGCGGCAAACCCGACCGACCCAACAACGCTGACCACACAAAGCATTGCCCCACCTGTCAATGCGGGCGATGCCATCACCGACGAGCCGGACGAGGCAAGTGCACCCTATGAGCAGCAGCTCAATCCTTACGAACCGACCATAGATGGTGGTGACGTTGATCCAACGGCTGCGACGAACCTGACACCCGGTATTCGGTTGGGAACGATGGTGTTGCGCCCGACAATCAGCCAGACGCTGAACACCGAAAAACAGAAATCATCCGGCAGTTCTGATCGTCGCAACTACATGACGACAGGCATTCGCGGTACTCTGAACAGCGACTGGTCGCGCCACTCCTTGACGGTAACGGGCGACGGAGCCTGGGAGCGCAATTTCGGCAGCGATAAAAGCGGCGAGGAACCACGCGCCTTGATCAATGCCGACCTGCAGCTTGATCTGGCAAAAGATACAACCGTCAATATAACCGGCGGCTACAACTTCAACCGCGAAGATACTGATGACCCGAACGCCCTGAACAATGCATCCGTTCAGTCAGGTGTCCATGAATTTACCGGCGGCGTTGCCGTGGCGCGCGATCTTGGCCGTATACGCGGACTGGCGGCCATTGAACTGCAACGCAACGTCTATTCTGCCGCCAAGGCGCTCGATGGCAGCTCGATTGATCTGAGCGCCCGCGACCGCACCGGCGGCGATATTCGCGTGCGGGCAGGTTATGAACTGTCACCTGCTCTCATTCCGTTTCTCGAGGTCTCATCCGGCCTGACCCGTTATGACGACAAATTCGACGATACGGGTTATGAGCGCTCTTCCAAATCCTACAGTGCCAAGCTTGGAACGGAGCTTGATCTCGGTGAGAAACTTCGTGGCGAACTGGCACTCGGTTATCTGCGTAAAAGCTACGACGACCAGAGATTGGGCTCCATAAATGCATTCAGCGTTGATGGCGATCTCTCATGGTCGCCGCAGCGCGGTACGGACGTGAGCCTTGGCCTGCGCACAACCATCGAAGATTTTGCTGGTGGCTCACAGGGTGGCTGGATATCTCATCGCCTGACGGCAGGCCTGACCCATCAGTTGCGCAACAACCTGGTGGCGCGCCTCACCGGACAGGTCACCCGCCGCAACTTCCCATCCGGAGATACGCGGGACGTGACGGAATATTTCACCTCTGCCGGGCTGACATGGAGCCTCAACCGTTATCTCGGTCTGACAAGCGATATCAGTTACCAGACGACACCGGCCTACGACACCGGCACATGGCGGATTGGAGCAGGTATCGCTTTCAAGCGTTGAACGCGCCGCAGCGGTTGCTTCAAATCGAGACATAAAAAAATCCCGGCTTTCACCGGGATTTTCTGCTTTTCTGACTGTGCCGCCGCTTATTTCAGCTTGGCGAGCAGTTCCTTCAGAGGACCTTCGATGGACGGGCGAATATCGCTCCGCTCCAGCGCAAATGCCAGGTTGGCAAGAATGAAGCCATCCTTTGCACCGCAGTCATAGGTCTGACCCTGGAAATGGTAACCGAAGAAATCCTGGTCCTTGGCAAGCGTTAGCATGCCATCGGTAAGCTGGATTTCATTGCCGGCGCCACGTTCCTGCGTTTCCAGAATGTTGAACACTTCCGGCTGCAGAATGTAGCGGCCGTTGATGTAGAAATTGGAAGGTGCAGTGCCCTTGGCTGGCTTTTCGACCATTTCTGTGATCTTGAAGCCGTCGCCAGCCTTTTCGCCAACGCCGACGATACCGTACTTGTGCGCCTGATCAGGGTCGCATTCCTGCACGGCAATAACGTTGCCACCGGTCTGGTTGTAAACGTCGACCATGCCCTTGAGGCAGCCCTTTTCGGAATGCATGATCATGTCAGGCAACAGAACCGCAAATGGCTCATCACCAACGATGTCGCGTGCACACCATACCGCATGGCCAAGACCAAGTGGTGCCTGCTGGCGTGTGAAGCTCGCTGTACCTGCCTTTGGCAAAAGGTCTTCGAGCAAAGTCAGCTCGACCTTTTTGTTGCGCTCGCGCAGCAGCTGCTCGAGTTCGAATTGAATATCAAAATAGTCTTCGATGACCGCTTTGCCGCGACCTGTAACAAAAACAAAATGTTCAATGCCTGCTTCAATGGCCTCATCGACCACGTACTGCAGAACAGGCTTATCAACAACAGTAAGCATTTCCTTCGGAACAGCTTTCGTTGCCGGCAAGAAACGAGTTCCCATACCTGCGACCGGAAAAACGGCCTTCCGAATTTTCGTATTTTCTACCACGCATCCCTCCTGAGAGACTAATTGGATAATATTCCCCGCGCAGCGCTATATTCCAAAACTTTTTAAGATTTGCAAAGGGTGACGCTACGAACGGTTAATGGTAAAGAATTTGTTGACATTAATTTGTTATCACATCGTGAAGCCCGATGCGTATCTCGCCATCGAAATGAAATTCGAGAGACGAAAGACTGACGATGAAAAAGCTGATCCTTTCAGATGTCCGTAAATTTGGCTGCATGGTTTTTGCAGGCTTAGCAATAACTTTGACCCCAGCGTCTGCCAGCGCTGATGCTGGTTTTCGAAAATGGATCAACGACTTTTATACCACTGCCGCTAAAAGTGGTATTACCAAGGCGACATATCAAAAGGCTTTTTCAGGCGTTACTGAACCAGACCCTGAAGCCTTGCGCAAAGCAAACTTTCAGCCGGAATTCAGCACGCAGATCTGGGACTATCTGGATTCACGCGTAAACCCGTACACGGTTCGAATTGGTCGCGAAATGAAGGCCAAGCACGCCTCGACGCTGAATGCCATCGAGCGTCACTTCAACGTCGATAAAAACATCCTGCTCGCCATCTGGTCAATGGAATCGAATTATGGTGCCGTTCTGGAAAAGCCAGAACGCCTGCATCACATTCCAACCACGCTGGCAACGCTTGCCTATGCCGATCCGAAGCGCGCAAAATTTGCCAGAACGCAGCTGATTGCCGCCTTGCAGATTCTCCAGAACGGCGACGTGTCAGCGAAAAACCTCACCGGTTCCTGGGCAGGTGCGATGGGCCACACGCAGTTCATTCCTACCAGCTACCTGCTTTACGCGGTTGATGCGGATGGAAACGGCAAACGCGATATCTGGCACTCCATTCCTGATGCCCTGGCAACCGCCGCCAACCTTCTGGCGAAGAATGGTTGGGAGCCAGGCAAAACATGGGGTTATGAAGCCGCTGTCCCCTCAGGTGCCGGTCGCTATGAAGGCCAGACAAAAACTCTGGCGGAATGGGCAAAGCTTGGCTTCGCCAGACCGAATGGCAAGGCGTTTCCACGCGGCTCTGACAGAGCGCAACTGGTCATGCAGGGCGGAAAATCCGGTCCTGGCTTTCTGATGATGAAAAACTTCTTCACCATCAAGAAGTACAACGCTTCCAACAGCTACGCGCTTGCTGTCGGTCTTCTGGCAGATGAAATTGCCGGTTATGGCGGCATGCAGCAGCGTTGGCCACGCCCCGATGGCACACTCGACATTCGTGAGAAATTCGAGCTGCAAAGCCGCATGAAGGAACTCGGCTATTATGATGGGGAAATCGACGGCAACTTCGGTTCCGGCTCGAAAGCAGCCATCAGCGCCATCCAGCAACGTCTGGGCATGACCAATGACGGCGAACCCTCGCAGCGACTTCTGCGTGCACTGAGGAACTGACAACCCTGAAGCAGGCTTCCGCTTATAGGCAAGCCTGTGATATGGTATGTCATACGAGGATGCATCATGAATAAGCAGGCAAAGATCAACAAGCCAGCCCGGCTTCGCGCAGGCGCGAGTGCTCTGTGTGTGCTTGTTGTCCTGCCTCTTTTTCCCTCACCTGTGTTCGCACAGGAACGTGAGCGACCACGTACTCTCATGGATATGCTGTTTGGCGGGCGCCAGCGCGAAATGCGTGACGGCCGCCAATTGCGGGAGGAGGAACCGCGCGTAAGACGTCCCCCTCCCCGCGAACGCTCCGTTTCGCGCCCGCAGACACCGCGCACGACACCATCCGTCACACAGATGCGCACCACAGCCCCGGCCGCACCGGTTACCAAACTTGAAAATGCCCGCCGCGTTCTGGTGGTCGGTGATTTTCTAGCCAGCGGCATGGGTGACGAGCTTACCAAAACCTTTGCTTCATCACCGGCAATTGCCGTTGATGTCAGAGCAAATGGTTCGTCCGGCCTTGTCCGTACAGACTATTATGACTGGCTGTCCAACCTTCCGAATTTCATTCAGGAGGTCAAACCTGCCGCCGTCGTTATCATGCTCGGTTCCAATGACCGGCAGCTGATGATGATTGGCGACCTCAGGGAAAAATACGGCACCGATCTGTGGTTCAAGGAGTATGAGCGGCGCATCGATGCGCTGGCAACGATTGTCTCGCGGCAGAAGATACCACTTTTGTGGGTCGGCCTGCCCGCCTTCCAGTCCCCATCGCTCACCACAGATTTTGTCGGCTTCAACCGCCTGTATCGCAACCACACCGAAAAACACGGTGGCGAATTCGTGGATGTCTGGGACGGGTTTGTCGATGAAGGTGGCAAGTTCATCATCACCGGTTACGACGTCAACGGACAGCAGGCCCGCCTGCGTGAGGCGGACGGCATCGGCATGACGCAGGCCGGCAAACGCAAGCTCGCCTTCTATGTCGAGAAGTTCCTGCGTCGCCACGTCGATACCGCCGCCCCAGAACAGGATTTGAACGCAAGCAATCTGCCCGCTCTCACGTCCCTGCCTGCGCTTGGCATTGATGCCGGGCAAGTTAGAACGCAGCCGATCAGCTTGACCGACCCGGAACTGGACGGTGGCAATGCATTGCTGGGAGACAGGCCGGCACCGGCCACCATTCGCGAAACACCACGCGAACTGCTGATCAAGCGCGGTGAAATGGCCGATGCGCCGTTGGGCCGCGTCGACGATTATCGTATGCCAACGCCCGATACCGGCACTACGGAATAATATCCGGCCGCAAAAAGCAGGCCTGCAGTTCATCACATAATATTAAAACAGGAACGTTCCTGAAACGCTTTGGTTAAGCTTGGGGCAGAGCAACATTGCTTTGCCCAGATGATGGATATGAGGAGTAAACATCATGGCCCACCAAGGTGGCACGCATGACCAGCACAGCAAAGCTGGCCAGAAATCCGGAAAAGGCGGCAGCGACAAAACCCGCAGCGCATCATCCGGGGCAGCAACAGAAAACAAGACCGGAATGAAAGACAGCCCTCGCGACCAGTCGATGAAGGGCGGTCAGCAGGATCATAAAAACAAACACTGATCCTGGATTTGTCATGATCCCCGTGTTGATACGGGGATCATTTCCTCAAAAAAAAGGCGACCGAATGGCCGCCTTTTTTTAATGTTTTTAGCGCGGCAGAACCGTCGATCCCATCAACGCTTCGTCAATCGCATGTGCTGCCTGACGACCCTCACGGATCGCCCATACAACCAGTGACTGGCCACGGCGTACGTCACCGGCCGCCCACAGCTTGTCGACCGAGGTCTTGTAGTCTGTTTCATTGGCAACAACGTTGGTCGAACCACGGCGATCAGTGTTGAGCGTCAGCTTGCCGTCCATTTCCTTCAGAACGCTGTCGGTGAACGGACCGGAGAAACCGATGGCGATGAATGCCAGATCGGCCTTGATGATGAATTCGGTGCCCGCAATCGGCTTGCGCTTGTCATCAACCTGGCAGCATTTCACGCCCGTCAGAACACCATCTTCGTCACCGACAAATTCTAGGGTCGCAACCTGGAACTCACGCACCGCACCTTCAGCCTGCGAAGACGATGTGCGCATCTTTGTTGCCCAGTATGGCCAAACAGCGAGCTTGTCTTCCTTTTCAGGCGGCATCGGACGAATGTCGAGCTGCGTTACCTTCACAGCACCCTGACGGAATGCAGTGCCAACGCAGTCAGACGCCGTATCACCACCACCAACAACAACGACATGCTTGCCGCCAGCCAGAATCGGGTCGGAAGGCCAGCCAACGCTATCGATGTTTTCACGGCCGACACGACGGTTCTGCTGCACCAGATAAGGCATAGCATCATGAACGCCATGGAAATCCGTACCACCAATACCGGCCGGACGTGGGGTTTCGGAGCCACCGCAATACAGAACCGCGTCATGATCAGCGATCAGCTTTTCAACGGTCAGATCAACACCGATGTTGACGCCGTAATGGAAGGTCACGCCCTCACCCTTGATCTGCTCAACGCGACGATCGATGAAGTTCTTCTCCATCTTGAAGTCAGGAATACCGTAGCGCAGCAGACCACCAGCCTTGGATTCACGCTCGTAAACGTGAACTTCGTGGCCAGCGCGGCCGAGCTGCTGGGCAGCGGCCAGACCGGATGGGCCGGAACCGATAATCGCAACTTTCTTGCCGGTGTGAACGGTCGCAGGCTTTGGCACGATGAAGCCAAGCTCATAGGCCTTGTCGGCAATCGCCTGTTCAACGGTCTTGATCGCAACCGGTGTATCTTCAAGGTTCAGTGTGCACGCCTCCTCACAAGGCGCGGGACAGACGCGACCGGTGAATTCCGGGAAGTTGTTGGTGGAGTGCAGGTTACGGATCGCCTGTTCCCAACCGCCATTATAGACCAGATCGTTCCAGTCTGGGATCTGGTTGTGTACTGGGCAGCCCGTCGGGCCATGACAGTAGGGAATACCACAGTCCATGCAGCGTGCCGCCTGCTTCTGCACTTCGGCATCCGACATTGGAATGGTGAATTCACGGAAATGGCGAATACGATCCGACGCAGGCTGATACTTGCCCACCTGACGGTCGATTTCCAGAAAGCCTGTAACCTTACCCACTTTATATCCTCACATCAAAGCAGGGCGCCTGTCGGGCCCCAATACCAGTAAGCGAAACCAATGACCGCCCCCAGTATGATAAACTCAAATCTGACTTCGCCACTTGCAAGATAGGTTGCCGCGGGTGCGGCAACTGCAACGATTAGCGAAACCAGTCGGTGTAATGTCTTCACGCGGCGGATTACTCCGCCGCCACGCCTAGCCGCATCCGTTCCATGTCCTCAAGCGCACGACGGTATTCAACCGGCATGACCTTGCGGAACTTCGGACGGAACTCGGTCCAGCGGTCAAGAATGTCCTTGGCACGAGCCGAGTTGGTGTAGTGGAAGTGGTTCGAGATCAGCTGGTAAAGACGCTCCTCGTCGTGACGTGTCATGTCCTCGGAAACGTCCACACGTCCCTTGTGCATGAGGTCGCCGCCGTGGTGATGCAGCTTTTCCAGCATGTCGTCTTCTTCCGGAACAGGCTCCAGCTCAACCATCGCCATGTTGCAGCGGGTTGCAAAGTCACCGGTCTCATCCAGCACGTAAGCGACACCGCCCGACATGCCCGCCGCAAAGTTGCGGCCGGTTTCACCGAGCACAACAACGATACCACCGGTCATGTATTCGCAGCCATGGTCACCCACGCCCTCGACAACAGCAACGGCACCGGAGTTTCGAACAGCGAAACGCTCACCGGCTACACCGCGGAAATAACACTCGCCGGTGATCGCACCATAGAGAACGGTGTTACCGACGATGATCGAGTTTTCCGCAACGATACGGGCATTTTCCGGCGGACGAACGATGATGCGTCCACCCGACAGGCCCTTGCCGACATAGTCGTTACCATCACCCACCAGATCAAAAGTGATGCCGCGTGCAAGGAAGGCACCGAAGGACTGGCCAGCCGTCCCCTTGAGGGTGACGTGGATGGTATCGTCCTTGAGACCCTTGTGACCCCAACGCTTGGCAAGCGCGCCCGACAGCATGGCGCCGGCAGAACGGTCAACGTTCTTGATCGGCACTTCAAAGACAACCGGCTCGCGGTTTTCCAGCGACGGGGCAGACTTCTCGATCAGCTTGCGGTCGAGAATGTCGTCAATCGGGTGGTGCTGGCGTGCTGTCCAGAATGTCTCCGCTTTCGGTGCATCGACTTTATGGAAGATACGGCTGAAATCGAGACCCTTGGCCTTCCAGTGTGCCAGCATCTCATCCTTTTCGAGCATTTCGGAAGCGCCGATGATCTCATCCAGCTTGGCAACGCCGAGCGAAGCGAGAATTTCGCGCACCTCTTCAGCTACGAAGAAGAAGTAGTTGATGACGTGTTCCGGCGAACCCTTGAAGCGCTTGCGCAGAACAGGATCCTGCGTTGCAACGCCGACCGGGCAGGTGTTGAGATGGCACTTGCGCATCATGATGCAGCCAGCTGCAATCAGCGGCGCCGTTGCAAAACCGAACTCGTCTGCACCCAGCAGCGCGCCGATGATGACGTCGCGGCCGGTCTTCAGACCACCATCCACCTGCAGGGCTATACGCGAACGAAGGCCGTTCAGCACCAGCGTCTGCTGGGTTTCGGCAAGGCCGATTTCCCATGGCGAACCGGCGTGCTTGAGCGAGGTCAGCGGCGATGCACCGGTACCACCGTCAAAGCCGGAAACAGTGATATGGTCCGCACGGGCCTTGGCGACACCGGCAGCAACCGTACCAACACCCACTTCAGACACCAACTTGACGGAAACATCGGCTTCCGGATTAACATTCTTCAGGTCGTAGATCAGCTGCGCCAAATCTTCGATCGAATAGATGTCATGGTGCGGTGGCGGCGAAATCAGACCAACGCCCGGTGTGGAGTGACGGGTCTTGGCGACCGTTGCGTCGACCTTGTGACCTGGCAACTGACCGCCTTCGCCGGGCTTTGCACCCTGTGCGACCTTGATTTGCAGCATGTCAGCATTGACGAGATATTCCGTCGTCACGCCAAAACGACCTGAGGCGATCTGCTTGATGGCAGAACGTTCCGGGTTTGGCTGGCCGTTGAGCAGCGGCGTGTAACGATCCGCCTCTTCACCACCCTCACCGGTGTTCGACTTGCCGCCGATCTTGTTCATGGCAATGGCAAGCGTGGTATGTGCTTCACGGCTGATCGAACCGAAGGACATCGCACCCGTCGAGAAACGCTTGACGATTTCGACGGCAGGCTCAACCTCGTCAACCGAGATCGGCTTGCGGCCCAGAGCCTCGGCAGTCTTGACCTTGAACAGACCACGAATGGTGTTCATGCGCAGCGCCGTGTCATTTACCATCTCGGCAAATTCGCGGTAACGATCCTGGCTGTTGCCACGAACCGCGTGCTGCAGGGTCGCAACCGCATCCGGGCTCCAGGCATGGCTTTCACCACGCATACGGAAGGCATATTCGCCACCGATATCGAGCGTGTTGGCAAGGATCGGGTCCTTGCCAAAAGCCGCTGCGTGGCGCGAAACGGTTTCCTGCGCAATTTCCGTCAGGCCAACACCTTCGATAGTCGTGGCCGTGCCGAAGAAATATTGCTCGATGAACTCGGACGACAGGCCGATGGCATCGAAAATCTGCGCGCCGCAATAGGACTGGTAGGTGGAAATGCCCATCTTGGACATGACCTTGAGAATGCCCTTACCAACAGCCTTGATGTAGCGGTAAACCACTTCATCATCAGACACTTCCTTCGGGAACGCGCCGTGTTTGTGCATGTCCAGCAGCGTATCGAAAGCGAGGTACGGGTTTATGGCTTCCGCGCCGTAACCGGCCAGAAGGCAGAAGTGGTGGATTTCACGCGGCTCACCGGTTTCAACCACAAGGCCGACCGAGGTGCGCAGACCCTTGCGGATCAGGTGATGGTGAACGGCAGCGGTAGCAAGCAGCGCCGGAATGGCAACACGGTCCGGTCCAAGCTGACGGTCGGATAGAACGATGATGTTGTAACCGCCACGCACGGCAGATTCTGCACGTTCGCACAAACGGTCAAGCATGTCCGGCATGCCTTCGGCACCGCGCTCCACATCATAGGTGAAGTCGAGTGTCTTGGTGTCGAAACGGTCTTCCGTGTGGCCAATCGAGCGGATCTTTTCCAGATCGCCATTGGTCAGGATCGGCTGGCGTACTTCCAGACGCTTGGCACGAGCAGCACCGGCATGGTCAAGAATGTTCGGGCGTGGACCAATGAAGGACACAAGGCTCATCACCAGCTCTTCGCGGATCGGGTCGATCGGCGGGTTGGTAACCTGCGCAAAGTTCTGCTTGAAATAAGTGTAAAGCAGCTTGGACTTTTCCGACATCGCAGAAATCGGCGTGTCCGTGCCCATCGAACCGACAGCTTCCTGACCCGTCGTTGCCATTGGCGACATCAACAGCTTGGTGTCTTCAATGGTGTAACCAAAGGCCTGCTGACGGTCGAGCAGCGACACGTCGCGACGCAGCGCACGTGGCTCCACCGGCTTCAAATCTTCAAGGATCAGCTGGGTGCGATCCAGCCATGTGCGGTAAGGATGTTTTGCAGCAAGCTCGTGCTTCACTTCCTCGTCGGAAATGATTCGGCCCTTCTCCATATCGATCAGCAGCATCTTGCCAGGCTGCAAACGCCACTTCTTGACGATACGCTCTTCCGGAACCGGCAGCGTCCCGGCTTCCGATGCCATGATGATACGATCATCATCAGTAACCAGATAACGGGCAGGACGCAGACCATTACGGTCAAGCGTTGCACCGATCTGCTTGCCATCTGTAAAGGCAACGGCAGCCGGGCCATCCCATGGCTCCATCAGGGCAGCGTGATATTCGTAAAATGCCTTACGCTCAGGTGACATCGACTGGTTACCAGCCCAGGCCTCCGGGATCAGCATCATCACGGCATGCGCCATGGAATAACCACCGCGCACCAGGAATTCCAGCGCGTTGTCGAAGCAGGCGGTATCCGACTGGCCTTCATAGGAAATCGGCCACAGCTTGGAAATGTGCTCGCCAAACAGCTCGGATGAAACCGAAGCCTGACGTGCAGCCATCCAGTTGACGTTGCCACGCAGCGTGTTGATTTCGCCGTTATGCGCCACCATGCGGTACGGGTGCGCCAGCTTCCAGGACGGGAAGGTGTTGGTCGAGAAACGCTGGTGAACAAGCGCCACGGCCGATTCAAAGCGCGGATCCGACAGATCCTTGTAATAGGCACCAACCTGGTAGGCGAGGAACATGCCCTTGTAGACGATGGTCGAGGACGACAGCGATACAGGATAGAAATCCTGCGCTTCCTTGCCGCCACGCTCATCATAGATGCGGTTGGAAATAACCTTGCGGATCAGGAAAAGCTGGCGCTCGAACTCGGCATTGGTGGCGGCGTCGCGCCCTGCACCGATAAAAACCTGCACGTGATGCGGTTCGGTCGCCGCAATATCCGCGGCCTTGGACAACGAAGCATTGTCGACAGGCACGTCACGGAAACCGAGGAATTGCTGGCCCTCTTCACCGATGACGTCGATGATGACCTTCTTGTAGTGTTCGATACGCTCGGCATCGGTCGGCATGAAGATATGGCCAACCGCATATTCGCCAGCCTTGGGCAACGTAATGCCCTGCTTTGCCATTTCCTCCCGGAAAAAGCGGTCCGGGATCTGCACCAGAATGCCAGCGCCATCGCCCATCAGCGGGTCTGCACCAACCGCACCGCGGTGGGTCAGGTTCTCAAGAATGAACAGGCCATCCTTGACGATCTGGTGAGACTTCTGGCCCTTCATATGCGCGACGAAACCGACGCCGCAGGCATCATGCTCATTGCGTGGATCGTACAGACCCTGACGCTCGGGAATACCACGCGCAAAGCTCTTCTGAGCGACGACGGACGCGGCCCCGGCCGCGGTGGGACAGTCAGTCGTCATGCTTGCGGCAGCAAATTCGCTTTCCGGCTTGTTGGTCATTTTGGTCCCTCCTGCAAAACATTGCATAAAACGGCAGTAAAAGCCGGACTGAAGAAGCCCTCTTTTAAAGGAACCCCACAAACCGGCTTATTCAATTTAGGACAGCAAGACTGTCTCAATTCTCGGTAATTTTGACAGAAACCCCCACCTTTCGCAAGTGCGTGCTAACAAAATATAAACATGAGTTTCGCAGTGAAATTACGACAACGCGCGAAAGCGAGAAATTTTGTTACGCCATACAGCGCTTGTGCGTTGCTTTCATTGCCCGATTTGCCAACCTCGCCCCAACGCCATAAAAGATTCACACAGATCATTTCTTCTGGCTGCAATCCGCATCATCTCATCTGAAAGCGTAGATACATGTTTTTTGCTTCCGACAACTGGGCTGGCGCTCACCCCGCCATCAACGAACGGCTCATGAAAGAATCGACCCGCTTTGCGGCCGCCTACGGCACCAGCGAGCTCGACAAATCCATTGAGCAAAAGTTCAACGAAATATTTGAACGGGAAGTTGCCGTATTTTTTGTCGGCACCGGAACGGCCGCCAACTCCCTGGCACTGGCCAGCGTTGCCCGCCCCGGTGGCATCGCCTTCTGTCACTCCGAAGCCCACGTGATCGAAGACGAATGTGGTGCGCCGGTCTATTTCTCCAATGCATCGCGACTGATGCCGGTTGCCGGTCCCGCTGGCAAAATGCTGCCAGACAATCTGAGCGCCGCCATTCGCCGCTTCCCACCCGGCTCCATCCATCAGGGCCAGCCGATGGCTGTGACCATCACGCAAGCAACCGAGGTCGGAACGGTTTATTCGCTGGATGAAATCGATGCTATTTCGGCGATTGCCAAGCAGCATAACCTGCCGCTGCATATGGATGGCGCACGTTTTGCCAATGCACTGATGACGCTCGGCACCAACCCGGCAGAAATGACCTGGAAGCGCGGCGTTGACATCCTGTCGTTCGGTGCCACCAAAAACGGCTGCTGGTGCGCGGAAGCCATAGTTTATATGGATCCGAAAATGGCAAAAGACCTGCCGTTCATGCGCAAGCGCTCGGCACAGCTGTTCTCGAAAACTCGCTTCATCGCCGCACAATTCGACGCATATTTTAAGGACGGCCTTTGGCTGGCACTGGCCGGTCACGCCAATGCCATGGCGAACCGCTTGCGCACAGGCATCGAAGCCTCCAACAGCGCCCGCCTTGCATGGTCTACACAGTCGAATGAGCTATTTGTGGTCCTGCAAAAGGAAACGGCGCTTGCCGCGAAACAACAAGGCGCGCATTTTTATGACTGGGCTGTCCCGCATGACATGGCCGAGCCAGTACAGGAAAATGAAACGCTGATCCGTCTCGTTACCAGCTTTGCAACCAGCGAAACCGATGTCGACAGCTTCCTAGCGATTTGCGGCGCCGCCTGATTATCCCAGACCTCGATGAACATCACCCCATTCGCTTAGGGCGTATGGGGTGCAATCGCCACCTTGGCAACAACACGTGCAGCCAGTGCCTCGACAAGCTCCGGGTTGGCACCCTTTCGCGGCACCAGCACAAACTCCACATCTTCCAGCGCAGGCAGACTACCTTGAGTGATTTCACGTAAGGCCGCAGGTGTCATGCTGCGTGGCTGCACCAGCACACCCATGCCTGCCTGGGCCGCCGCGACCAACCCACTCAAACTGCCGCAGGTACAGACAATCCGCCAGGCAATGCCTTTGCGATCCAGTGCTTCCTGCGCCACCTTGCGCGTTATGCTCGGCTGCGGAAAGGCAATAAGCGGCACAACACCGTCATGGGCTTTGAGAATTTCCGGATCACGTGCCAGCCACACCAGCGGTTCGCGATAGAGGAAACGTCCAAGTCGATCGCCCAGCCGGCGCTTGGCCAACACGACATCCAGATCACCATTATCCTGCATCTGGTAGAGCACACCACTCAAGGCAACCGTCAACTCAAGGTCGACCAGCGGGTAAAGTCGGATGAAGTCTTCCAGAATAACCGTCAGGCGGTTGGCAACAAAATCCTCGGAAACACCAAGTCGCAACCGCCCCCGCAGCCGATTTGCGGTAAAAAGCGACGACACCTTGCCATTGATATCCAGCATGGAGCGTGCATAACCGAGCAGCGCTTCCCCTTCTGCCGTTAACCTCACTTGATGGGTACTACGCTCAATGAGCCGTTGGCCAAGAAAGGTCTCAAGCCGTTGAATATGCTGACTAACGGTTGATTGACCGATACCAAGTTGTTCGCCGGCAAGCGTGAAACTTCCGGTCTGCTCCAGCGTTACAAAACTAGAGAGATGATGAAGATTGAGCATCGTTATCACAAATCACAATAACTGTTAGTCTTTGCATCCTGCTTCACAATAAGCAATATGTAAATTAAATTCCCTAAGAGACAAAGACCATGAGCCGATTTCTGCCCGACCGCTTCACCCTGATGCTGATCTGTACCGTCATTCTGGCCAGCCTTTTGCCGATCAGCGGTGAGCCCGCTGAATATTTCGGCCTGGCGACCAAGCTGGCAATTGCGCTGTTGTTTTTCCTGCACGGGGCGCGATTGCCACGCGATGTGGTGATTGCCGGTATTTTACATTGGCGCCTGCATCTCGCCATTCTTCTGGTGACCTTCGGTCTTTTCCCACTGATCGGCGTAGCGCTTGGCTATATTCCTGAAAGCATCCTGCCGGCGCCGCTTTATATGGGCGTACTGTTTCTCTGCGTTCTGCCGTCTACCGTGCAGTCTTCCATTGCGTTTACATCCATGGCAGGCGGCAATGTTCCCGCAGCAATCTGTTCGGCATCAGCATCCAACATTTTCGGTATGTTTCTGACACCACTCCTCGTTGGCCTACTGTTTACGGTCGGTGGTCATGGTGGCGGCTTTTCGCTTGATGCATTCGGGCAAATCTTCCTTCAGCTGCTTTTGCCTTTCATAGCAGGCCAGGCACTGCAGCCGTGGATCGGCGACTGGATCCGGTCGCGCAAGAAGCTGCTTGCGCCTGTTGATCGCGGCTCAATTCTGATGGTGGTTTATCTCGCCTTCAGTGAAGCGGTAATCGAAGGCATCTGGCAACAGTTCACATTGCGCGATATCGGCGTCGTCGTTGCCATCAACATTGTCCTGCTGGCGGTCATATTGTGCGTCACCATGTTTGGTAGCCGCCTGCTGGGCTTCAACAAACAGGACGAAATCACCATCACTTTCTGCGGATCGAAAAAGAGCCTGGCAAGCGGTGTGCCGATGGCAGGCGCGATCTTTGCTGGCCAAAGCATTGGCGCCATCGTTCTGCCGATCATGCTGTTTCACCAGATCCAGCTGATGGCCTGCGCAGTGATTGCGCAGCGTTATGCAAGAGCGGCAAAGGCTGCACAAGCTGAGCCAGCAAACGCAAAAACGGCCCTCACTTGAGGGCCGTCCTGAATATTATACCTGCATAATGAAGCTTAGTTGACCTGGGTTGGCGCAATCTGCGCCTCGATGGTCTTTGCACCTTCAGCAGCATCCGAAACGATCGCGATCCGACGCGGTTTCATTGTCTCTGGAAGATTGCGAAGGAGGTCGATGTGAAGCAGGCCGTTCTTCAACGAAGCAGATTGCACTTCCACATAATCGGCCAACTGGAAGCGACGCTCAAAGGCGCGCTTGGCAATGCCACGATACAGGAATTCGCCTTCATTCGCCTTGTCCTGCTCCGACTTCTCAGCCTTGACGGTCAGGACATGGGCACGCGCCTCAATGCTCAGCTCGTTTTCATCAAAACCGGCAACAGCCATCGTTATACGATAGGTGTTATCGCCAGTGCGTTCGATGTTGTAAGGCGGATAGCTCTGCGCCTGTTCCGGCTGCCCAACATTATCAAGCAGATTGAAGAGGCGGTCAAAACCGACAGTGGAGCGGTAGAGTGGCGAAAAATCCAAATGACGCATGGTGTCCTCCTTGAGAAGCGACTGTTTGCGGTTAAGGCTTTCATCCCGTATTGGCGATGAGGAAGCCGGGTCACGGCCCCGTTCTGGCGACCGTGACAAACAGATGGGAACAGTTTTGCCGCACTTCAAGAGGCAACGATAAAGTGAAGATTGTCGCTTGGGGACCTATCGTCTTTCCCCCTCAACAGACATATCGAAATGCACGACATTGGAATAAATCGGTGTCCCGACATCCATGTCATAACGCGACCGAAAAACGTCCCCGCTCACATCAAAAGCAATCGACTTGCCGTTCCAGCGGGTCAATTTGACATTGAAACTTTCGCTACGCTGGTGACCCTTCGCCGAGAGCTGACCGGTTACCGTTGCCGTGTCCTGCCCCGTCTGCTTGATAGCGCTGGAGCGAAAGGTGATGGCATTGAAATTCGCCGCATCGAACACGGCCGTTGATTTCAGGAACGTATCAATACGCTTTTCTCCCGCCACCACACTGTCTGGCACCAGCGTGAAAGAAACCGTCGAATGTTGCAGATCGCCCGCTTCAAGTGTGAAGGAACCGGAGAATTTGCCAAATACACCCTTGATGCCGCCACCGCCAACCTGCGCCACCGAAAAGGCAATACGCGAGGACGGAGTTACAGTGTACTTGCCGGCAACCTCGCTCAACTCAGGGGCATTTGCCGCCCAGACTTGACCAATTGTGCTAGCGAGCAACAAAGCCGATGCGAATAAAAGTCCAGACCTGCTCATGAGCGTTTCTCCCTAGGCGGTGAACGACGGCGCCCCAGCATGCGCATCAACACATCATCACCACGCCAGAGGTGGTGATAAAGTGCGGCCAGCGCATGAAGCACGATAAGACACAACAGCGTGTAGGCCAGCGTTGCATGAACCTCTGACCACAGAGTTTCTGCACCTTCCGACTGCGCAAGCGGCAGATGCGGCACCACAAAGAGATCAAACATAAATGTTGGAATTCCAAGAGGCGACACGGACGCAATGACCCATCCCGCAAGCGGCACAAGCACGCCAAGCACCAGAAGCAATTTATGTGTGATCGATGACAGCAATCGCTCCAGGGCAGACAGGGTGGCAACCGGCGCAACTTTCACCGACATGCACCACTGCACAGCCCGAACAAGAGCAAGTGCCAACACCAGCATGCCAAAAGATTTGTGCCACTGGAAAAGCGAAAACTGCAACGCCGGATCAATATCCGGCCTGGTCATGATGTAGCCAAGGGTCAGCAATGCAAGGATCAACAGTGCGATCAACCAATGCAGCAGGATAGCAAAAAATCCATAGGCATTCCCGGAACCACGCAACATCTGGATCCTCCCGGCTGGTACCAAAATCCTCCTTTGCCAGAGATTAGGCAAGCATCGAAAACATCACGTTGTCGCGATTTTTTGCGCTCCAGGAAGATGCCCTGCAACCCGCCTTGAAACTGAACTTCAAATGAACAGCCAGTTCCAAATCGGTTCATCTTTCAGGCTTTAGAAAACAGCCATCGGGGGCAACTCCGCTGACTGAAGAGTCTAACGTCCCTTCTTCTTCAGTCCTGTTGGCCGGGACCGTGACTGCGCACAACCGACGGTTCCGGCATTTTTTCTTTGACGAGATAACCCACTCGACCTATCCCATTATTATCCACCAGGGAATCGGCCGGAAAAGGTAATGGACGACGTTATTTTACACGCCACACCCGGCAATCCGCTGCCCGAGAATTACACGGCCGGATATTTCACCGGACACCGTAACAAAAAACTGCGCTACGCGGTTTTTCGCTGCGAACAATCGGTTGCCAAGGGCACCATCGTTCTGCTGCACGGCAGAAACGAGTGCATCGAAAAATATTACGAGACCATCATCAACCTGACGATGATGGGTTTCTGGGTCGCGACGTTTGACATGCGCGGTCAGGGCGGATCGGATCGACTGATCAAAAATCCCGACGCTGGTCACGTCCATCGGTTCCGGGATTATGAGCAGGACGTCTCGCTGTTCATGGAACAGATCGTGCTGCCCGATACGCGCCTGCCATTTTATATGGTCGCACATTCCACCGGTGCGCTGATTGCCCTGTCCATGGCACCCAACCTGTCGAACCGCATCGAACGTATGGCCTTGTGTTCGCCGTTCATTCAACTGTCCGGGCAATCCATGCCAAGCCCTGCCGTTTTTACAATCGCAGCGACCTTGAGCCTGATCGGCCTTGGACGGATGAGGCTTGGCAAGGACCAGCGTGAACGCAACTTCATTGGCAATCCGCTGACATCAGATGAACTGCGTTTTGCACGCAATCTGACCCTGATGCAGAAAATGCCGGAACTGTTCATCGGTTCGCCAACCGCTCGCTGGGTTTATGAGACCATGAAAGCGGCAAGTCGCGTTACAAAGCAGGAACACCTGACTCATATTCACGTGCCAACCTTGCTGCTGGCGCCGGTTCTGGACCCGATCACGCCCTATGGTGCGCAGGAAGAACTGTCACGCAATTTCCGTGCAGCGCAACTCATCCCTGTGACCGGCGCCCGGCACGAATTGCTGCACGAGCGCGATATCTTCAGAAGTCAGGCGCTTGCGGCCATAGAGGCATTCTTCTCACCGGAAGAGTAAACCCATCGGCACAATCGGCCCTTCAAAGGCCGGACAGGATCTCCAATGCCTGCGCATGAACAGCTTTGCTGCCTGCCGCGATGATCCGACCCGCCGCTTCAGGCCTGCCGCCATCCCAGGTCGTTATCACGCCACCAGCCTGCTCGATGATTGGAATAAGCGCACCGACATCATAGGGCTTGAGCGAGCTTTCAATCACCAGATCGATATGGCCGGCCGCCAGCAACGCATAGGCGTAACAATCAACGCCGTAGCGGAACAGACGCACCTTATCCTGCACCCTGTTGTAACGTGGTGCTTCCTCGGCATCGAAAATATGCGGGGATGTCGTGAACAATGTCGCAGCGGAAATGTCTTTGCAATCACGGGTCTTGATCTGACGGGTACCATCAGGGCCGCTGTACCAGGAGGCTTTGCCATCGGCGAAATAACGTTCGCCGGTAAAAGGCTGATCCATGACACCCATGACAGAGCGACCGTTGCTCTGCAGGCCAATCAAGGTACCCCAGACCGGAACGCCTGAAATGAAGGCGCGCGTACCGTCAATCGGATCAATCACCCAGACATGCTCACGGTCCAGACCGACGCTACCATGTTCTTCGCCGAGAATACCGTGGTCCGGATAGGCCTTGCCAATAAGCGCTCGGATCGCCTGTTCGGCCGCCTGATCACCCTCGGTGACCGGATCGTAACCACCGTCCTGCTTGTTGGTGACATCGATGCCGGCACGAAAGCGCGGCAACGTCTCTGCTTTGGCAGCATCCGCGAGAGAAAAGAAAAAATCCCGATCCGGCAGCATGACATCTCCACTTGGCAAAACAATAGCTTCAGCCTTGTAAGAGCACTGCCGGAAAAGAGGAACAGATTTTGTAGTTTTTTCGGAAAAATCATCTTGGTGAGCGCTTAGCGAGCCCTCCATCAATAGAGCCCTGCAATGCAAAACCAGCACATCACAGGTAAAAATTGCATCATTTTACATCGTAAAAGCGCATCTTCTGCCTACGGCTAAGCAAATGGCACATTTATTAAGCAAAAATAAAAATGATTGACAATTGTGCATTCTGGCGTATCTTTTCCATACAGTCTTTGACTGTAAATACCCTCCTTGGGTGTTTCCTCCCTAGACTCAGCCGCGCCACGAGCGCGGTTTTTTTTGCCCGTAAAAGAGCAATAAGCCATCAAACAGAAGAGATTAAAGAGAATTATTCGGCAGCCAGAGCCGAGTCGCCACAGAACTCAGTGACGAAATCACCCATTTGGCGCATGAACACTGCAAGCACCGCAGAAAGTGCTGCAAAATCACTTCTTTTGAGAAGCGTCTTTTCATCCACGTATAGCGCGCGGTTTATTTCAATCTGCAAGGCATGCAGAGAACGCACGGGCCGCCCGTAATGTTCGGTAATAAAACCGCCAGCATATGGCTTGTTGCATACGGCAACAAATCCGAGTTCTTCCAGGAAATGCAGTGCAGCACGTGATATTTCGGGAGAAGCGCTGGTGCCATAGCGATCACCGATAATCACATCAGGTCGGACATTGGACCCTGCAACCCGGATGTTACCGGGCATCGAATGGCAATCGATCAGTACCGCCATGCCGAATTGTGAATGCGTGCGCGAAATCAGCCGGCGCAGGCAGGTGTGATAGGGCTTGTAAATGCCCTCCACCCGCTGCAAGCCGTCTTCAACGGGAATGCGGTGGTTATAGATCTCCATGTTTTCCGCAACGATGCGCGGCACGGTTCCCAGCCCACCGGAGACCCGCATGGAGCCGATATTCGCATAAGGCGGCAACGCCCCCTCGAACATGCGCGGATCCAGTTCATATGGCTCGCGGTTCACATCCAGATAGGCGCGCGGAAAATTGGCAATCAGGAACGGCGCACCCAGTTCAGGCGCCGCAGAAAACAGTTCATCAACGAAATGGTCTTCAGATCGCCTGATTTCTGACGAATCAAGGCGAGACGATTCGAGAAATGAAACAGGGTAGCAACGTCCACTATGAGGTGAATTATAGACGAACGGGATTCTGTGCGTATCCGGCTCGCGGACTTCGAACAGCTCATATTCACCCGTTATCCAGTCCATTCGATGATATTTACCATGTCACAAATATGCCAATAAACATATGTTGCCAGTTGCATGGCCACAAGTCCATACTGGCGCAACCATAACCGGATTCCTCAAACGCCATTCACGGGATATTTACCCAGAGCAGGCTACAATTGGGATACGGTATTCTCAATTTTACAGGCAGTTACGGTCACCTACATGAGTCAGAAAATTCTTCTCGCAGAAGACGACAACGATATGCGCCGCTTTCTGGTAAAAGCGCTTGAGAAAGCCGGTTACCAGGTATCTTCTTTTGACAACGGCGCAAGCGCATATGATCGGCTTCGTGAAGAGCCCTTCTCTCTGCTGCTGACCGACATTGTCATGCCTGAAATGGATGGCATCGAACTGGCGCGCCGCGCCACCGAGCTAGATCCAGACCTCAAGGTTATGTTCATCACCGGTTTTGCAGCGGTTGCTCTCAACGCCGATTCGAAGGCTCCGAAGGATGCAAAGGTGCTTTCCAAGCCTTTCCACCTGCGTGACCTTGTGGATGAAGTCAACAAACTCCTTGTGGCATAAGGCTTTCAAAAAACCTTTCACAAAACCGCAAAAAAGCAGTTGACGCGTCAATCGGTTTTGTGATCTATGCGCCACATCGGATGGGCGTGTAGCTCAGCGGGAGAGCACTACGTTGACATCGTAGGGGTCACAGGTTCAATCCCTGTCACGCCCACCATCCAAATTCCTTAAGTATCAAGGCCTTGCAGAACACTGCGAGGCCTTTTTACATTGTGCTCTTTAGGTTCGATGGACCTGTCGAGACACCACTTTCCGGCCCCCCCACACAGCGTCATTTCGAAGCCCATGCACCCGCCACAAAATGCAGCGGGCACCGGTTCGGTTTGCTGTCACAATTCGATCAGGCTAATGCTTCAGTCGGGCGCGATGGCACCGGACGCGGATTACCATTGTCATCGACAGATACCATCACAAAAACCGCTTCGGTGACCTTCTCACGCGAATCCTGGTAGTGCCTGCGTGTCCAGGCCTCGATCTTGAGTGTGATCGATGTACGGCCAACTTTCACGATGTCAGTATAGACACACAGCGTATCGCCAATTTTTACCGGCTTCTTGAAAACAATCTCGTGCACGGCAACTGTTACGGTACGCCCGCCTGCCACATCATTGGCACGAACAAAGGCCGCAAGGTCCATTTGCGACATGACCCAGCCACCGAAAATATCACCGGCCGGATTGGCATCCGCCGGCATGGCGAGTGTGCGCAGTGTCATTTCCATTGTGTCAGGAGGATTACCGTCCATCTTATGCATACCTTCATTCAAGAGCCTCCCACCCCTTGCTTAACAAAAGCAAGGGACGGCCGCCAAGAGCAAGCTGCCCCACAGTGCTGCAACCCTGTTATGCACGGGTGGTGCGTCAGACACATTTGGTGAATTTCCATAGGTTTCATAATGCGACATAGACGGATCATTAACCATGATCGGCCAGTATCAGCTCATATACGAGGTGCTAAATGGCGTACGACTGGACTGGCAATAACGTCATGCAGAAGCGTGACGACAGGTTTCTTGCAGCATGCATCATTTCTGCTTTGTTTTTGACTGCGGTCACGATTGGCGCGCTTTTGCGAGAGCCAATCCCTGCACGACAGGACAATCCTTATCTTCTTACAACAGACAAATGGCAGCTGCGGCTGTAATATCCGCTTTCCTCATTGGCCATTTCCGTTGGTCGGTAGTGCCTCAAGATGCACGACCGTTGGCGCGAACTTGTTGAGGAATGTTTCAGAGCGCCCGAAATAGATCACCGCACTGTCTTTCAGCATTAACAACGCGTTGGCAAGCAGGTTCTGCGTATTGGGCTCCAGCCCTTCCAAAATATCATCGAGAATGAGCCAGCGCGGCTGCAAGAGAATGGCATTCGCCACCCGCAGGCACATCTGGGCATCCGTATCGAGCTTCTTGTCCCAACGGGCATTTTCATCAAGACGCGGCACCAGCTCATCCAGCCCACAGAGGGTCAGGACCTCGGAGCACTCCTCGTCGTTGAAGACTGCCGGAGAATGTGGGTAGGACAGAATCTCCCGCAGTGGTGCGACCGGAATGTAACCGCGTTGCGGCATTAGCAGCGCGTCTTCAAGCGGCGGCACGGAAATACGTCCCTGCCCCCACAGCCAGAGCCCGCCCATGGCAGCAAACAACAGACGCCGGTTCACGCCCTGATCGCCATTGACCAGCAAATGCTCGCCAGCTTGCAACTCGACAAACTCTTCCTTCAGGCGGAAACCACGTACCACCTGCTTTGCACCGGCTTCGCCGCAAATCATCACATTGGACAGGATAATCGACTTGGCGGCGGGATCGACTTCGAAGTCGATCGTCGCGCCTTGCTTTTCCACGGCGTCCATTTGCAAAAGCGCATTACGGAATGCCGAGACACGCAGCAGTGTCGCCTTCCAGCTGGCAATGGCACCAAAATTATCGATGTACCAGCGCAGGGCATTGTTGACCTGGTTGAAGGCACCAACCGCCATCATCAATCCGCCAAAGGTCAGATTGCCGGAGAAATACACCGGAGCGGCAATCAAGATTGGCGCGACAATCGCCAGCCAACCGTACCCCGAGGACACCCAGGTCAGATGCGTTAGTGCCATCGCTAGACCACGGATCACGGAAAGTACGGAATTGATGTCAACACCAAGCCTAGCCCGTTCGTTTCGCTCCCCCCGCGCCAGTGTAATTGCGGTCATGTTCTCATTGGCGCGCATCAGCGAAAACCGCAGCTCCGCCTCTTTCGAGTAACGTTCCGCATTCAGCCCGACCAGACGATGACCGACAAGATTGCTGAGTAGCGAGGCAGAACCGGCGTAAAACATAGCCGCCCAGACCATGTAACCCGGTATTGCCACCTGCGATCCGCCGATGGTCAGATAGAAACCGCTTGATAGACCCCACAAAACACCGATGAAGCTAACCAACAATATGGTGGAATTGACCAGACCAATGGCAAGTGACGTACTGCTTTCCGCCAGGTTTCTTGAATCCTCATGCAGGCGCTGATCGGGATTAACAGCAATACTGCCAAAACCAGCCAGCTTGGCAGCCCGCCCCGGCTTGAGCCACTGGTGAACCATGTCCTTGCTCAGACCTTCGCGCATATAAAGCGCGGTCATCTGATTAAGCCAGGTTTGAAACACGTTCAGCAACAATAAAGTGCCGGCTATAATGGTGAAAATCTCTAACTGGTGGATGAACCCGTCCATATCTCGCCGCTCAAGCGAGTTATAAAACGGCGCATACCACTCATTTAATCGAACCTGCCCGTAAGCAGTCACCAAGATGATGAACAGAAGCGCGAAGATAAGAGCGAGAAGCCTGTTTCGGACCGGCGAAATCCAGAACGCATTACCCATCATTCTCAACTGGTCCATAAAACCAAGTTCAAAATTCAATGGAGCTGCTGGATCAGGTTTCAAATCAACCTGGCGGGTATTTTCCATGCGTATCGTCCAAACAATAAGGCACAGCAGACGGCCAAATCATCGAGACTCAGCAACGCAAGCCGCCAGACCTATTTACCGTAAGCCCAAAAGATAAGGAACTGCTTACTCTTCGCGCATGGTAAAAACCATGACAAAGCCTGTATAATCCGCCTTGCTTTATTTGCGTGCATTGCACAAAATCCTGATAATAACAGAGGGGGCGGCTAAGTCCGCAATAACCGGCTTGGCCGGAAAAAGGATAATATGTCTATTAAGGCAAGTGTTTATCATCTCACCCATTACATCTATGACAAACCGGTCCGGCTCGGGCCTCAGATCATCAGGTTAAAACCGGCAGTTCATTCCCGCACCCGGGTTATCAGCCATGCACTCAAGGTCACGCCTGCAAATCACTTCGTGAATTTGCAGCAGGACCCCTACGGCAACTACCTCGCCCGTTTTGTGTTTCCCGAACCGGTTACGGAGTTTAAAATAGAGGTTGATCTGGTGGCAGATATGACCGTCTATAACCCGTTCGACTTCTTTGTTGAGGAAGAGGCCCAAAAATGGCCTTTCGATTATCCCGAGACACTACGCGAAGACCTGTCGATCTACATGAAGCCGGAACCCACCGGCCCTTACCTCTCCGCCTACATGCAGACTATCGATCAGTCTCCCGGCCAGCCAACGGTGGATATGGTTGTCGGCCTCAATGCGCGCCTGCAGCAGGAAACCGGTTACGTCATTCGCATGGAGCCGGGCGTTCAAACGCCCGAAGAAACTCTGCAGACCAAAATGGGCTCATGCCGCGACAGCAGTTGGCTTCTGGTGCAGATATTACGGCACTTGGGTTTTGCTGCCCGATTCGTATCTGGCTACCTCATTCAGTTGGCACCTGATTTGAAGGCGCTCGACGGCCCCTCCGGCACCGAAGTTGATTTCACTGACCTGCACGCATGGGCAGAAGTCTATCTGCCTGGTGCTGGCTGGGTTGGACTGGACCCGACATCTGGCCTTTTGACGGGCGAAAGCCATATTCCGCTGGCAGCCACACCGCATTACCGAAACGCCGCACCGATTTCCGGCGGTTATTACGGACAGGCCAACACCGAATTTGCCTTTGATATGCAAGTACGTCGTGTGGCGGAACATCCCCGCATTACAAAGCCTTTCTCCGACGAAAGCTGGGACAAGCTGAATGCGGTTGGCGAGGAGGTCGATAGACTTCTGCAAGAACAGGACGTTCGCCTGACGATGGGAGGAGAACCGACTTTCGTTTCGATCGATGATTTTGAAGCGGAAGAATGGAACACCGGCGCCGTTGGCCCGACCAAACGGGAAAAGGCTGATATCCTTATTCGCAAACTCCGCGAACGTTTCGCCCCAGGCGGTTTCCTGCATTACGGCCAGGGTAAATGGTATCCCGGTGAAAGCCTGCCGCGCTGGACATTTTCGCTTTATTGGCGAAAAGACGGAAAACCGATTTGGCAGAACCCGGCACTGGTGGCACAGGAAGGCGCAGAAACCGGCGTGACGGCGGCCGACGCCGAAAATCTCCTAACCACGATTGCGACAAATCTCGGCATTGCCAATGACATGGTTCTGCCCGCCTATGAAGATCCGGCAGAGTGGATCGTCAAGGAAGGCAATCTGCCCGAAAACGTCGATCCGTCGAATTCAAAACTGAAGGACCCGGAAGAGCGAAGCCGCATTGCACGGGTTTTCGAGCGCGGATTGACCACGCCAACCGGCTACATCCTGCCGGTGCAGGCTTGGAATTCCAAAGCATCGACGCAACGGTGGATCAGTGAAAAATGGAAAACAAGGCGCGGCCGGGTTTTCCTCGTTCCCGGCGACAGCCCGGTCGGGTATCGCCTGCCGCTTGGCACGCTGCCTTACGTCCCCCCTGCCGCCTACCCCTACATTCACGAGGCAGACCCATCCGTTCCAAGAGGGCCATTGCCGGAGGTTACGGAACCAACCGGCCGCGTCATGCCGGAAGCATCCTTTCATGCGGATGAAACGATATCGCAGGACCGCATCGAACAGTCGATCGGTGAACTGGGCGGCGCAGTGCGCACCGCAATGTCTGTGGAGCCGCGCGACGGTCGTCTTTGTGTATTCATGCCGCCGGTCGAGCGTATTGAAGACTATCTGGAACTGATTGCCGCGGCAGAAAGTGCGGCTAGCACGCTTGGCCTGCCCGTCCATATCGAAGGATATGCGCCCCCCCATGACGAGCGGATAAATGTTATCCGCGTGGCACCGGACCCCGGCGTCATCGAGGTTAACATTCACCCTGCATCAAGCTGGAAAGAATGTGTCGACATCACTTCGTCGATTTATGAGGACGCCCGCCAGTCGCGTCTCGGTGCCGACAAGTTCATGATCGACGGTCGCCACACCGGCACCGGAGGTGGAAACCATGTCGTCGTTGGTGGTGCAAACCCCAATGACAGCCCGTTTCTGCGCCGCCCGGACCTGCTGAAAGGTTTGATCCTCCACTGGCAGCGCCACCCGTCGTTATCCTACCTGTTTTCGGGCTTATTCATTGGCCCAACAAGTCAGGCCCCGCGTATAGATGAAGCGCGGCACGACAGCCTTTACGAGTTGGAAATTGCTATGGCGCAGGTGCCAGCCCCCGGCGAAGGCGTACCTACCCTGCCTTGGCTTGTCGACCGGCTGTTCCGCAACCTGCTGACCGACGTAACCGGCAATACGCACCGTGCCGAGATCTGCATCGATAAGCTGTTTTCACCGGATGGTCCGACCGGCCGTCTGGGACTTGTCGAGTTTCGTGGTTTTGAAATGCCGCCAAATGCCCGCATGTCGCTGGCACAACAGCTTCTGGTGCGTGCACTGATTGCCCGCTTCTGGAAAAATCCAGCAAGTGGCAAGTTCGTCCGTTGGGGTACTGCTCTGGCGGATCGTTTCATGCTGCCACACTTCATCTGGCAAGACTTCATGGATGTGCTGGCCGATCTGAAGGCCAACGGTTTTGATATCCAGCCTGAATGGTTCAAGGCACAGCTTGAATTCCGTTTCCCGTTCTTCGGTGAAGTGGAATATGAAGGTGCGAAATTGGAACTGCGTCAGGCGCTGGAACCTTGGCACGTGATGGGTGAGCAGGGGGCAATTGGCGGCACTGTGCGTTATGTCGATTCCTCCGTTGAACGTCTGCAAGTCCGTCTGGAAACAGCAAATCCGGAGCGTTACACCGTTGCCTGCAACGGTCGGGCTGTGCCGTTGAAGCAGACAGAGGAATCAGGTGTTGCCGTTGCAGGTGTTCGCTTCAAGGCCTGGCAGCCATCATCAGGTCTTCACCCGGTATTGCCCGTCAACGCGCCATTGACCTTTGACATTTATGATACATGGTCAGGTAGATCGATTGGTGGCTGCATCTATCATGTTGCCCATCCCGGTGGCCGAAACTATGACACGTTCCCGGTCAATGGTAACGAGGCGGAGGCACGCAGACTTGCGCGTTTCGAACCTTGGGGCCATACCGCAGGAAATTATCCCTTGAGACCGGAAACGGTTTCACCGGAATTTCCACTGACACTCGATTTACGTCGCCCTCTGGGAGTTTGAATTGGCAAGAACGCCGGCATCGCAGCGCAAAAAGCAAACAGACAAACATTCATTGTTTGCCTATAGCGCCTTGCCGGGCATTGCCGATGAAATGCTGGATACCAACGGCAATATTCGCCCCGTCTGGCAGCACATGGTATCGGCGCTGTCGCGCATGCCCGAAAGGGAACTGCACGACCGTTTTGCCAGAACCGACCGTTATCTGCGCGATGCTGGCGTCTTTTACCGTGACTACGGATCTGGCGCCAATATCGAACGCAGTTGGCCGATTTCACATATTCCGGTCCTCATCGATGGCAAGGAATGGGAAAGCGTTTCACGCGGTCTCATTCAGCGCGCCAACCTGCTGGAAGCGGTCGTCGCTGACATCTACGGAGAGAACCGTCTGGTGCAGGAAGGTTATATTCCACCTGCCCTGATTGCATCCAATCCGGAATTCTTGCGCCCCCTCGTCGGCACAAAACCGGAAGGTGGCCATTATCTGCACTTCTGTTCCTTCGAAATCGGCCGTGGTCCCGATGGCAACTGGTGGGTGCTGGCTGATCGCACACAGGCTCCATCAGGAGCCGGTTTTGCATTGGAAAACCGCGTGGCAACAACCCGCGCCTTCTCCGATATCTATGCAGAAACCCATGTCCATCGGCTGGCCTCGTTCTTCGGTGCTTTCCGCGACACGCTACAGGCACACCGCAAACACCCGGAAGAACGAATTGCGGTTTTGACCCCCGGCCCTGCCAACGAGACCTATTTCGAACACGCCTATATCGCCCGTTACCTCGGTTTCATGCTGTTGGAAGGTGAAGACCTGACGGTGGTCAACGGCCGTGTGATGGTACGCACAGTTGCCGGCCTGAAACCGATTGGCGTGTTGTGGCGGCGCCTGGATGCCTCTTATTCAGACCCGCTGGAACTCGACCAGAATTCGCGCATCGGTACACCCGGTCTGGTGCAGGCACTGCGTGATGGCTCTGTGACCATCGTCAACGCACTGGGTTCGGGCATTCTCGAAACACGCGCCCTGCTATCATTCCTGCCGACCATCAGTCGCCATATGCTCGGTGAAGACTTGCTATTGCCGTCCATCGCCACATGGTGGTGTGGCCAGAAACAGGAGCGTGAACACGTCGCCCGTAACATCGAAAAAATGGTGATCGGCCCTGCCTATTCCCGCATGCCGTTCTTTGATGATAACGGCCAGTCGGTGCTGGGCGCCACCTTGCGCGACACGGCAAAGGATTCCATCGGCGAATGGCTTGCCACCGATGGCAATAAGCTGGTCGGTCAGGAAGTCGTGACGCTGTCCACCACCCCTGCCTTTGTTGACGGCAAGCTGGTACCGCGGCCGATGAGCCTGCGTGTTTTTGCTGCCCGCACACAAAATGGCTGGCAGATCATGCCGGGTGGCTTTGCCCGTATCGGCAGCAGCCCTGACGTGACAGCCATTGCCATGCAAAATGGTGGCACGGCAGCGGACGTGTGGATCGTTAGCGACAAGCCGGTTGAGCGCACGACACTGCTGCCAGCCGAGGAAACATTCAGCCGCAACATGCCAGGCAGCCTGCCAAGCCGTGCGGCAGACAATTTGTTCTGGCTTGGTCGTTACATTGAACGGGCTGAAGGGGCGTTGCGTATCCTTCGCGCCTGGAATGCGCGTTACGCAGAATCTGCCGATCCGCGCCAACCGCTGCTGGCCCATGTCACGAAATATCTCGCCACCACGGATATCGAAATGAGCGAGGCGGTACCCGCCAGCCTGATTGCCAACATCAACAGCGCCATATATTCGGCGAGCAACATCCGTGACCGTTTTTCACCGGATGGCTGGCTGGCGCTGAACGATCTCGCCAAGACAGCGCGTCGCTTCCACGACAATATTGGCCATGGCGATGACGCCACCCATGCCATGACCATTTTGCTGCGCAAACTCGCAGGCTTTGCCGGTCTGGTGCATGAAAACATGTATCGTTTCACCGGCTGGCGTTTCCTGACCATCGGTCGTTATCTTGAACGTGGTCTGCACATGACCCGCCTGCTGGGCCACATGACAGGTCCGGATGCACCGGATGGTAGTTTCGACATGCTGCTGGAAATCGGCGACAGCGTCATGACCCACCGCCGCCGTTATAACGTCAATACCGCCGGCCTGACGGTGACCGACCTTCTGGCGCTTGATCCGCTCAATCCGCGTTCGATCCTGTTCCAACTGAACGAAATCCGCACCGAAGTCGAACAGTTGCCCAACGCTCTGGTCAACAGCCAGATGTCGCCCTTCTACCGCGAAGCCATGCGCATTCATTCCGGTCTTGCCGTCATGACGGCGGAGAAACTCGACGTGGCGCTTTACCGTCAGTTGGAAAAAGACCTCGAACGCCTGTCCGATCTTCTTGCCCAAACCTACCTTGGTTGATGTGTCATGCTTTATGATCTTTCCATGCACATGGGCTATGTCTACGACGCCCCGGCAAGCGGCGCCCGCCACATCATTCGTGTCATGCCGTTGTCGCTACCGAACCGCCAGCGGCTAATCGCCGGCTCGCTGGCCGTAAGCCCGACACCGGATGAAAGAACGTCTTTCTCGGATTTTTTCCAGCAGACGGCAACATCTGTCTATCTGCGCGCCGCCCATGAAAAATTCGACATTCGCATGCAGGCCCGCGTGCAGGTGGAAACACAGCCGCAGCAAGCCGATCTGTCACCGCTGCTGGCACGTCTGCCGGATGACATTTTCAACCACTGGTCACTGGATGCATCATCCCCGCATCATCTGATTGGCACCAGTCCGCGCATTCCGCAGGATGAGGCCATTCATGCCTATGCGCTCGAGACTGTCAAACCTGGCATGACGGTGCAGGAAATTGCCAAGGTGCTGTGCAAGCGCATCCACACAGACTTTACCTATGACCCCAAGGCAACGACAGTCGACACCACACCGAGCGAGGCCTTCAAGCTGAAGCGTGGTGTGTGTCAGGATTTTTCGCATGTGCTGATCATGGCGCTACGCAGCCTTGGCATTCCCGCAGGATATGTCAGCGGATTCCTCAGAACCATTCCTCCCCCCGGCAAGGAGCGGCTGGAAGGCGCAGACGCCATGCATGCCTGGGTGCGGATCTGGTGTGGCACGGTCACCGGCTACATCGAACTTGATCCTACCAACAATATTTATGCCGGCCATGACCACATCGTGGTTGGTTACGGACGCGATTACTCTGATGTATCGCCAGTTATTGGTGTTCTAAAAAGCTACGGCAATCAACAAACTGTACAGGCTGTTGACGTTATTCCGATCGCGGCCGTTTAAGTGTGTTTTTACAAGTCACGCCTGCATTATTTCATGCCAATAACAGCTTATTTTTGCACCAAAATGAGTATCGCTAAAATTTAACCTAACAACTTAAGCCTTCACGAAGACAGCTTGAATTATTTATGCCTCACTAATTAAGGGGCTGAACCATGACTGTGTTCTCGAAAACAATGCCAGTGCTCAATAAGCTGATTGCCAACAAAGATGGTAACTTCGGCATCCTGACTGCCATTCTCATTCCGGTGACGATTGCCACCGCGGGTGTCGCCCTTGAAATGACCAATGCCATGCAGACGAAGGCGGGCTTGCAGAGCGCTGTAGACGCCGCAACCCTCGCAGCCGCCACCGCTTTCATGCACGAAAACGAAAACCTCTCACCAGAGCAGGCCTCCAAGAAGGCACAGGAATTTATTACCGACGAAGTATCAAAGCTTCTCGCACCTGACGCCACTGACGAACAGAAAAAGAAGCAAAAAGAGGAGCTGATGAAGAGCTCCAGCGTCACCGCAAAGGTGGACGAAAGTGTTTCCGGCAAAAACTTCCAGATCACTGCAAACATGAGCTACGGCATGCAGCTCAACCCGCTGATCTCACTGATTTCATCCAAGACCGTCACCATCGGCGTTACCAGCACCGCAGTCAGCAGCATTAACAAGGGTTCGCCTTTGTCGATGTATCTGGTTCTCGACCGTTCGGGTTCAATGTCGTTCAAGACGGATACCATCGACAAATCAAAGTCGTCCTGCGCCAACTATACCGAAAGCAACTGGGGACAGAGCGAATCCAAGGTAACGTCCAGCCCTTGCTACATCAACAAGATAGCGTCGCTGAAAACCGCCGTCAGCTATCTCGTCGATACGCTCAACAAGGCTGACTACAGTTATGTCAAGAATGGCTCGCCTGAATCGAAGCTCGTTCGCACCGGCGCCATCGGCTACAGCGACACGACCTATTCAGCGCAAGCCATGAACTGGGGCACGACGAAAGCAAATGATTACGTCAAAGCCATCCCCGCCTATCCGACAGGCGGCACAAACGCATACACCGCACTAAACAATGCCTATACAGCGCTGAGAAAATCGACTGCGACAGAAGCAGCAGCTCACAAGGGCAATGGCAGCACGTCGTTTGAACGTTACATTGTGTTTATGACCGACGGCGAAATGTCGAGCACAACCATCGACACCAACGTGCGCACCATGTGCCAGACGATCAAAAACGACGGTATCAAGATATTCTCGGTTGCCTTCATGGCGCCGACCAAGGGTAAATCTTTGCTGCAGACATGTGCATCGAGTGCCGAAAATTACTACGCACCTGAAAACATGGAAGAAATTGTTGAGGCATTCGGCGAAATCGCTCGCAAGATGAACGACGAGACCAGCCGCCTGACCAACTGATACAACAAAAAGCACGACCACCTTACGGCAGCGGCATCTCCGCTGCCGTTTTCGTTTTGATCATTTATCAAAACGCAAATTGCGGGCTCATGCCGACAAGCAGTTATACTTTTGACATAATAAAATAATCATCGCGAACTGCATTCTTCGCTAAAACGATTATTGCAACGGTTCCGTATCGGTGCATAAATTGCTTCGACTAAGTGTAAGCCAGATCGACAGAATCAGACCCTCCCTCCCTCTCAAGGTGCTGACCAAATAATGATCAATAACCTCTCGCCGGCCGATCTTCCTCTCCCCACTCCGCGCAGTTCCGATCCGGAAATTCTTGCTTCGGAAATCATTGAACGCCTGACATACAGAATCGGCAAAGACGTCAAGGTTGCCAAGCCGCATGACTGGCTGACCGCAACCATTCTCGTTGTCCGTGACCGTGTAATCGACAGGTGGATGGAGTCCACCCGCAAGGTTTACAAAACTGGCAACAAGCGCGTTTATTACCTGTCGCTTGAGTTCTTGATTGGCCGCTTGATGCGCGATGCAATTTCGAACCTTGGCCTGATGCAGGAAATTCGTGATGCCCTGACATCTCTTGGTGTCGACATGGACGTCATAGCGGGGCTCGAGCCGGACGCAGCGCTTGGCAATGGCGGTCTTGGACGCCTTGCTGCCTGCTTCATGGAATCCATGGCAACAGTTGAAATCCCGGCCTATGGTTACGGCATCCGTTACGTTCACGGCCTGTTTCGCCAGCAGATGGCGGATGGCTGGCAGGTCGAGCTGCCGGAAACATGGCTCGCCCACGGCAATCCCTGGGAGTTTGAACGGCGCGAAAGTTCCTATGAAATCGGCTTCGGCGGCGCTGTCGAAACCGTTGGCGGTTATGATGACGCCCAACGTTTTGTCTGGAAACCGGCCGAGCGTGTTATCGCCATGGCCTACGATACCCCGGTCGTTGGCTGGCGCGGCAAGCGCGTCAACACGCTGC
The DNA here is from genome assembly GCF_023701965.1 of Rhizobium sp. CG4. Classification (NCBI taxonomy): domain Bacteria; kingdom Pseudomonadati; phylum Pseudomonadota; class Alphaproteobacteria; order Hyphomicrobiales; family Rhizobiaceae; genus Rhizobium; species Rhizobium sp. CG4. Next base: position 873,468 of record NZ_JABAEG010000001.1, read on the forward strand.
GCCTGTGGTCGGCCCAGCCGATCGACCCTATTCTTCTCGATGCATTCAACGCTGGCGATCACATTGGCGCCCTTCGTGAAAGCAATAAGGCTGAAAGCCTGACACGCGTTCTCTATCCGGCAGATGCCAATCCGGCCGGTCAGGAACTGCGTCTGCGGCAGGAATTTTTCTTCTCGTCTGCATCCCTGCAGGACATTCTGCGCCGCCATCTCCAGCAGTACCCGGATTTTACCAGCCTGCCGGACAAGGTCTCCATCCAGCTCAACGACACCCACCCGGCAATTTCGATTGCCGAAATGATGCGTCTGCTGACCGACATCCACGGCCTGGACTTCGATGATGCCTGGGAACTGACCCGCAACACCTTCTCATACACCAACCACACCCTGCTGCCGGAAGCTCTGGAAAGCTGGCCTGTGCCGCTGCTCGAGCGTCTGCTGCCGCGCCACATGCAGATCATTTATGCGATCAACGCCAAGATCCTGTTCACCGCGCGCAAGGAAAAGAAGGTCGAGGATCAGCAAATCCGCTCGATCTCTCTGATCGATGAGAATGGCGAACGGCGCGTGCGCATGGGCAATCTTGCCTTCATCGGCTCACATTCTGTCAACGGTGTTTCGGCATTGCACACGGAGTTGATGAAGGAAACGGTATTTGCCGACCTGCATCGGCTCTACCCAGATCGTATCAACAACAAGACCAACGGCATTACCCCGCGGCGCTGGTTGATGCAGTGTAACCCGGGCCTGACCGGGTTGGTGCGTGAAGCTATTGGCGACGACTTCCTTGATGATGCCGAGAAACTAAAGGCACTGGATGGGTTCGCTCAGGACAGTGCATTCCGCGACAAGTTTGCAGAGGTCAAGCGCCTGAACAAGGTGCGTCTCGCCAATCTCGTTGCGCAGCGCATGGGCATTCGTGTCGACCCTTCGGCGATGTTCGATATCCAGATCAAGCGTATCCATGAATACAAACGCCAGCTTCTCAACCTCATTGAGGCGGTGGCACTGTATGACCAGATCCGCTCCCATCCTGAGTTGGATTGGGCGCCACGCGTCAAATTCTTCGCGGGCAAGGCAGCACCGAGCTACCACAATGCCAAGCTGATCATCAAACTCGCCAACGACATTGCTCGTGTCATTAACAATGATCCTTCCGTGCGCGGTTTGTTGAAAGTTGTTTTCATTCCGAATTACAACGTTTCGCTGGCAGAAATCATGGTCCCCGCCGCAGATCTGTCGGAGCAGATTTCGACCGCTGGCATGGAAGCATCCGGTACCGGCAACATGAAGTTTGCACTCAACGGCGCGCTCACCATCGGCACGCTTGACGGTGCAAACGTCGAAATGCTGGAACATGTAGGCGACGAAAACATTGTTATCTTCGGAAAGACAGCTGAAGAAGTCGCTCAGGCCCGCGCGGATGGTCACAATCCACGCGCCATCATTGAAAGTTCGCGTGAATTGTCACAAGCCCTCTCGGCAATTGCCTCCGGTGTGTTCTCTCCGGATGACCGTTCACGGTTCGCAGGTCTGATGGATGGCATTTACAACAATGACTGGTTCATGGTTGCTGCGGATTTCGATTCTTACGCCAAGGCCCAGCGTGATGTTGACGCCATCTGGAGCGACCCGGCTTCCTGGTACTCCAAAACCATCTACAATACCGCGCGTATGGGCTGGTTCTCTTCCGACAGAACAATACGGCAATATGCCTCAGAAATCTGGAGAGCTTGATGAAAAAACCGCTCGATACGCCTGATCCAAAACAGAAGAGTGAAATATCTCAAGCAGAAATCGAGGCGATAACGGGCGGTCTGCATTCCAACCCCTTTGCAATTCTCGGCGTGCATCAAGTCGCGGACGGCTTCGTTGCGCGCTGTTTTATTCCTGGCGCGGAAGCGGTAACGGCTCTGACGATTGACGGCAACGTTGTGGGTGAATTGACCTGCCGCGATCCGGCCGGTTTCTTCGAAGGTCCGGTCAGCCTGACGTCGAGGAAAGCCCTGAGATACCGTGCACTGCGTGGCGATGCGGAGTGGGCAGTCACCGACCCCTACAGCTTCGGTCCTGTACTTGGTCCGATGGATGATTATCTGGTCCGTGAAGGATCGCATCTGCGCTTGTTCGATAAGATGGGTGCACACCCGCTCAAGTTCGAAGGGGTCGAAGGATTTCATTTCGCCGTCTGGGCACCAAATGCCAAGCGGGTGTCAGTGGTGGGCGATTTCAACAATTGGGATGGCCGACGCCATGTCATGCGCAATCGCGCCGATACCGGCATCTGGGAAATTTTTGCACCAGACGTTTATGCCGGCTGCATTTACAAATTCGAGATTATTGGCGCCGATGGTACCCGCCTTCCATTGAAGGCAGACCCTTATGCCCGCCGCGCAGAACTGCGCCCTAAAAACGGTTCTATGACAACACCTGAACTGGTCCAGAAATGGGAAGATCAGGAGCATATGGAGCACTGGGCCAAGGTTGACCAGCGCCGTCAGCCAATCAGCATTTATGAGGTGCATGCCGGGTCGTGGCGCAGGCACAAGGACGGTGGCATGCTGAGCTGGGATGAAATGGCCGCAGAGCTCATCCCCTACTGTGTCGACATGGGTTTTACCCATATCGAGTTCATGCCCATTACCGAACACCCTTATGACCCGTCCTGGGGGTACCAGACCACCGGTCTTTTTGCGCCATCGGCGCGGTTTGGAGAACCGGAAGGATTTGCCCGCTTCGTAAACGGTGCCCACAAGGTTGGTCTCGGCGTTATCCTCGACTGGGTTCCGGCCCACTTCCCAACCGACGAACATGGCCTGCGCCAGTTCGATGGCACCGCCCTTTACGAGCATGCCGACCCGCGTCAGGGCATGCACCCCGACTGGAACACCGCAATCTATAATTTTGGACGCGTTGAGGTGATGTCATACCTAATCAACAACGCTCTGTACTGGGCGGAAAAGTTCCATCTGGATGGCCTTCGTGTCGATGCCGTGGCCTCAATGCTTTACCTCGACTACTCCCGCAAGGAAGGCGAGTGGATTCCCAATGAATATGGCGGGCGCGAAAATCTCGATTCCGTACGCTTCCTGCAAAAGATGAACGAGCTGGCCTATGGTGCCAATCCAGGCATCATGACCATTGCCGAAGAATCCACCTCTTGGCCCAAGGTCTCGCATCCGGTGCATGAAGGTGGCCTCGGCTTTGGCTTCAAGTGGAACATGGGTTTCATGCACGACACGCTGAGCTATTTCGCACGCGAGCCGGTGCACCGCAAATTCCACCATCAGGAACTGACCTTCGGCCTTCTCTATGCTTTCACCGAAAACTTCGTGCTTCCTCTGTCTCACGACGAGGTTGTGCATGGCAAAGGGTCGCTGATTGCCAAGATGTCAGGAGATGACTGGCAGAAATTTGCCAATTTGCGCGCCTATTACGGCTTCATGTGGGGTTACCCCGGCAAGAAGCTGTTGTTCATGGGACAGGAATTCGCCCAGTGGAGCGAGTGGAGTGAAAGCAAGTCACTCGACTGGAATCTGCTGCAATATCACATGCATGAAGGCATCCGTCGCCTCGTCCGCGACCTCAACCTGACCTACCGATCAAAAGCGGCACTACATGCCCGTGACTGTGAGCCGGAAGGCTTCAACTGGCTGGTGGTCGACGATCAGGAAAACTCTGTTTTTGCCTGGCTTCGTTCGGCACCGGGTGAAAAGCCGGTTGCGGTGATTTGCAATCTTACCCCGGTCTACCGTGAAAATTATTATGTGCCGCTGCCAACGGCTGGCCGCTGGCGCGAAATATTGAATACCGATGCCGAGATTTACGGCGGCAGCGGCAAAGGAAACGGCGGCAAGGTACAAGCCGTCGATGCGGGAGGGGCCATTGGTGCGGTGCTGACATTGCCGCCCTTGGCCACAATCATGCTGGAACCAGAAAACTGACAGCACACACATGAAGGCCCATGAGGGAGGACGAACATGAGCGAAAAAAGAATACAGCCTCTGGCACGCGATGCTATGGCCTATGTGCTTGCCGGTGGGCGTGGAAGCCGTTTGAAGGAACTCACCGACCGACGCGCCAAGCCTGCGGTTTATTTTGGCGGCAAAGCCCGCATTATTGATTTTGCACTGTCCAATGCCTTGAACTCAGGTATTCGTCGCATTGGTGTGGCCACACAATACAAGGCCCATTCGCTTATTCGCCACCTGCAACGCGGCTGGGACTTTCTGCGTCCGGAACGAAACGAAAGTTTTGATATTCTGCCGGCTAGCCAGCGCGTGTCAGAAACGCAGTGGTACGAGGGCACCGCCGACGCCGTTTTCCAGAACATCGACATCATCGAGCCCTATGCACCTGAATACATGGTCATTCTGGCTGGCGATCACATTTACAAGATGGATTATGAATTGATGCTGCAACAGCACGTCGATTCAGGCGCGGATGTCACCATTGGCTGCATGGAAGTGCCGCGCATGGAAGCAACCGGCTTCGGTGTCATGCATGTCAATGACAAGGACGAAATCAGCGCATTCATCGAAAAACCGGCCGATCCGCCTGGCATTCCCGGCAACGAGGATTTCGCGCTGGCCTCTATGGGCATTTACGTGTTCCATACGAAATTCCTGATGGAATGCCTGCGTCGCGATGCCGAGGATCCCAACTCCAGCCGCGATTTCGGTAAGGATATCATTCCCTACATCGTGGAAAACGGTAAGGCCGTGGCGCATCGTTTTGCGCAATCCTGCGTCCGTTCCGATTTTGAACGCGCTCCTTACTGGCGCGATGTTGGCACGATCGATGCCTACTGGCAGGCCAATATCGACCTGACCGATATTCTGCCGGAACTGGATATCTACGACAAATCATGGCCGATCTGGACCTATGCGGAGATTAACCCGCCAGCCAAATTTGTGCATGACGACGAAGGTCGTCGTGGTTCGGCCATTTCCTCGCTGGTGTCAGGCGATTGTATCATCTCCGGTTCGTCGCTTTATCGCAGTTTGCTGTTCACGGGTGTTCGCGCCAACTCCTACTCGCGTCTTGAAGGTGCGATCATTCTTCCGAAGGTTACCATTGGCCGCCATGCACGTTTGACCAATGTGGTGATTGACCATGGCGTGACCATTCCAGAGGGTCTGATCGTTGGCGAAGACCCGGAAATGGATGCAAAACGCTTCCGTCGTTCCGAGAACGGCATATGCCTCATCACCCAATCCATGATCGACAAGCTGGACGTGTAACACCTATGAAAGTTCTTTCGGTTTCATCCGAAGTCTACCCGCTCATCAAAACCGGCGGCCTTGCGGATGTTGCAGGCGCCCTGCCCCTTGCGATCAAGTCGCTGGGGGTGGAAACCAAGACCCTTATTCCGGGCTATCCGCCGGTGATGTCGGCGATCAAGGATGCTCGCAAGATTACGACCTTCGATAATCTGCTGGGTGAAACCGGCGACATTCTCGAAGTTACGCATGAGGGTTTGGACCTACTGGTGTTGGACGCACCCAGCCTGTTTGCGCGCTCGGGCGGGCCGTATCTTGATGCAACCGGCAAGGACTATCAGGATAACTGGAAACGTTTCGCCGCACTGTCGCTGGCGGCGGCACAAATCGCCACCGGAAAACTGCCCGGCTGGCAGCCGGACATTCTGCACGCCCATGATTGGCAAGGTGCCATGGCACCGGTCTATATGCGATATGGTGAGGCACCGGAAATTCCAAGCCTGCTGACCATCCATAATATCGCCTTTCAGGGCCAGTTCGACGCCACTATTTTCAGTCAGTTGGGTCTGCCAGCCCATGCCTTCATGGAGGCTGTCGAATATTACGGTTCCGTCAGTTTCCTGAAAGGTGGTCTGCAAACCGCGACTGCACTTAGCACTGTCAGCCCATCCTATGCCGAGGAAATCCTCACACCAGAATTTGGCATGGGCCTTGAAGGGGTAATTGCCAGTCGCGCCGATGCCCTGTTCGGTATCGTCAACGGTATCGACACGCAGGTGTGGAACCCGGCCACCGATACTTTGATCGCGGACAATTTCAGCCAGGCAAACATCAAGGCGCGCAACGCCAACAAAGCCGCCGTCGCGTCGCACTTCCGCATCGATGAAGACGACACGCCACTATTGTGCATCATTTCCCGCCTGACCTGGCAAAAAGGCATCGACCTGATGGCCGAAGTTGCCGATGAAATCGTTGAGATGGGTGCACGGCTTGTGGTGCTGGGTGCTGGCGATATCGCTCTGGAAGGTGCTCTGCTTGCGGCATCTTCCCGCCACAATGGCCGCCTAGGCGTCGCTATAGGCTACAATGAACCACTTTCACATCTCATGCAGGCAGGTTGCGACAGTATTATCATCCCTTCCCGTTTTGAGCCTTGTGGCCTGACCCAGCTTTATGCCCTTCGTTACGGTTGCGTGCCCGTTGTGGCCCGTACGGGTGGTCTGAATGACACGGTTATCGATGCCAACCCGGCAGCCCTTGCAGCCAAGGCAGCGACCGGCATTCAGTTCTCGCCCGTGTCGGCCAACGGTCTTCGCCAGGCATTGCGCAAGACATTGCGCTTCTACAGTGAACCGAAACTATGGACGCAAATCCAGAAACAGGGCATGAAATCAGACGTATCGTGGGAAAAAAGTGCAGGCCTTTATGCCGACCTTTATTCCCGTCTTGCTTCGAAAGGCAATTGAACAATGATCAAGACCGTCGCAACGACGCCATTTCAGGATCAGAAACCCGGCACGTCCGGACTGCGCAAGAAGGTGAAAGTCTTCGCGCAACCAAATTACGCAGAAAACTTTATTCAATCCATTTTTGACTCACTTGAAAACTTCAATGGCAAGACACTGGTGATTGGCGGGGATGGCCGTTATTACAACCGCGAAGTCATCCAGAAGGCCATCAAAATGGCTGCAGCTGCCGGTTTCGGCAAGGTTCTGGTCGGCAAGGGTGGCATTCTCTCCACGCCGGCCGCCTCTAACATCATTCGCAAATACGGCGCCTTCGGTGGCATCGTTCTGTCCGCAAGCCACAATCCCGGCGGCCCGGATGAAGACTTCGGCATCAAGTACAATGTCGACAATGGCGGCCCTGCACCGGAAAAAATTACCGATGCGATCTTCGCTCGCACCAAGGTTATCGACAGCTACAAGATCGCCGATATTGCCGACATAGATCTGGATGCCATCGGCTCTGTCGATGCTGGCGGTATGACCGTCGAGGTCATTGACCCCGTTGCCGATTATGCCGAACTGATGGAGAGCCTGTTTGATTTTGACGCGATCAAGACATTGATTGCTGGCGGCTTCGGCGTGATCATCGACAGCATGAGCGCCGTCACCGGCCCTTATGCGGTCGAAATCCTCGAAAAACGCCTTGGTGCACCAAAGGGTTCGGTGCGCAACGCTGTTCCTCTGCCTGACTTTGGTGGTCACCATCCTGACCCGAACCTCGTGCACGCCAAGGAACTTTACGACGACGTAATGAGCGCAGAAGGTCCCGATTTCGGCGCTGCGTCGGACGGCGATGGCGACCGCAATATGGTGGTCGGCAAGGGCATGTTCGTGACACCATCCGACAGCCTCGCCATCATTGCCGCCAATGCCAAACTGGCACCCGGTTACGTTGGCGGCATTTCCGGTATTGCCCGCTCCATGCCAACCAGCGCCGCAGCAGACCGTGTTGCCGAAAAACTGGGTCTTGGCATGTATGAAACCCCGACCGGCTGGAAATTCTTCGGCAACCTGCTGGATGCTGGCAAGGTGACGGTATGCGGTGAGGAAAGCTTCGGAACCGGCTCCAACCACGTACGTGAGAAAGACGGCCTCTGGGCCGTGCTGTTCTGGCTCAACATCGTTGCCGTCCGCAAGGAAAGCGTCAAAGACATCGTGACGAAACACTGGGCCGAATATGGTCGCAACTACTATTCGCGTCACGACTATGAAGAGGTCGATGCTACCGCCGCCAACACGCTGGTAACGACACTGCGCGAAAAGCTGGCCACACTTCCGGGCACATCCTACGGCAACCTCAAGGTCGCCTCGGCCGATGATTTTGCCTACCACGATCCGATCGATCACTCCGTCAGCAAAAATCAGGGTATCCGCATTCTGTTTGAAGGCGGCTCGCGTATCGTGCTGCGCCTGTCCGGCACCGGTACAGCGGGTGCAACACTGCGCCTTTATGTAGAACGTTACGAGGCTGATCCGGCCCGTCACGCCATTGACACGCAGGAAGCTCTGGCCGACCTGATTTCCGTGGCAGATACCATTGCCGGCATCAAGTCCCATACCGGCCGTTCCGAGCCAACCGTTATCACCTGATAACAGCAGGCACCGCACAGTAAGATGTGCGGTGCCACAGTCATGCGCGCTGGTCGAAACCTTCCTGTCAAAACTATGCAGGAAAAGCTCGGGAAATATCTTCCAATGGCAGATGACACCGCTTTCACCAACACCGGCAGTGCTTTGCATGGGGGAACTCAGCTTTTCCAGGATAGCGTCGAATTCGCCGTCCGCTCGCAATATGCATCCAAACTTGAACTGTGCCTGTTTGACGAGACCGGAAACAAGGAAATCGCCCGCTTGGCGATGGAACGCGGCGATGACGATGTTCACCGCCTGTTTGTAGACGGCGTAAAACCCGGCGCACGGTATGGCTACAGGGCACACGGTGTTTATGCACCCGATCACGGCCTGTGGTTCGATCCAACAAAACTGCTGGTCGATCCTTACGCGACCGTGCTTGATCGTCCCTTTTCCAATCATCCAAGCATGTTCACCTTTGGTCTGGAAACAGCCTTCGTCACACCAAAATCGGTTGTGACACGGCACAAGCCCGTCACACTGGACAAACCGCTCTTCAATAAGGGCGGTTTCATTTATGAAATTGCCGTCAAACCTTTCACCATGCTGCATCCTGACGTGCCTGAACATCAGCGGGGTACGATTGCAGCCCTCGCCCATCCGTCGGTGGTGGCCCACCTCAAACATATCGGCGTTGATGCCATCGAACTGATGCCGATCACCGCTTGGATTGATGAACGCCATCTGCCGCCTCTCGGCCTGACCAATGGCTGGGGTTACAACCCCGTTGCCTTCATGGCGCTCGATCCACGGCTTGCGCCCGGTGGTGTGAACGAACTGCGCGACACCGTCGCCGCACTCCATACACAGGATATCGACGTCATCCTCGATCTCGTGTTCAACCACACCGGCGAAAGTGATCGTCACGGAACAACGCTGTCACTGCGCGGGCTCGACAATCTCAATTATTATCGCCACGCAGCAGACAATCCCGGCGTGCTGGTCAATGATACCGGCACCGGCAACACCGTTGCCTGCGACAGGGAGCCGGTGCGTCGGCTTATTGTCGATAGCCTGCGCCATTTCGTTCAGCATGCGGGCATAGATGGTTTCCGCTTTGATCTGGCGCCGGTGCTGGGTCGCTCGGCAACCGGTTTTGAACGGCAATCACCGACACTGGCTGCCATTCACAACGACCCTCTGCTGAAAGATCGCATCCTGATTGCCGAACCCTGGGACATCGGACCGGATGGATATCAACTCGGCAATTTCCCGGATGCCTATCTGGAATGGAATGACCGGGCCCGAGATGATCTGCGTCGTTACTGGCGTGGCGACCAGTGGACAACCGGTGCATTGGCCGATGCGCTGGCCGGCTCGTCTGGCATTTTTTCACGCCATAGCGGAACGGAAACCCGCAGCGTCAATTTTCTCGCCGCCCATGATGGTTTCACCCTGATGGACATCGTCTCCTATGCCGGCAAGCACAATGAGCGAAACGGCGAAGAAAACCGTGACGGCCATAATGAAAACCACTCGTGGAACAATGGTGCAGAAGGTAGTACCGACGATCCGGAGATACTTGCAAGACGCGTCGCTGACGTAAAAGCCATGTTGTCCACACTGTTTGTCACTCATGGGACAATCATGCTGACGGCAGGTGACGAAGGTGGACGCTCGCAGCAGGGCAATAATAATGCCTATGCGCAGGACAATGAGCTTACCTGGCTCGACTGGAGAGGCATGAACAGCGAACTGGTTGCCCACACCGCGTTCCTGTCTTCTGTGCGCAAACGCTTCGCTGTCTTTTCCTCGACGGATTTTTTCACCGGACGCGATCAGGATGTTGAATGGTTGAACCCTGAAGGTGTGACTATGAGCGTCGCAGACTGGGAAAGAGCCGATGGCACACCCTTTTCCATGCTGTTAAAAACCAAAGACCTGAAAACAGGAAAATCGACGCGTCTCGCCGTGCTGTTCAACCGCAGATATGAACCTCAGAAGTTTATCCTTCCCGGCAGCGGTTGGAAGTCTGTTGGCGGTGAGGCCGAGGAGGAAAGCGCTAACGTGCCTGCCCGCAGCGTCGGTTTCTATCATCAGCCATGACAAATCTTGTTATTGCCACACCAAGTGAACATTTATGATGTAGCAGCACGCCTCCCAAAATTGCACACCCCTATTGGGAGATAGGCAACAAACATAGACTGAGGCATTGCAGTGCTTCACCTCACCATTTCTGGTAAAATCTTATGACCCGCGAAATTTCATTAAAAGACGTAAAAGACCTGGTAGGCAATGAGATCGGTGTATCGGACTGGATCCTCGTCGATCAGCCGATGATTGACGCCTTTGCCAAGGCCACTCTGGACGAACAGTTCATTCACACAGACCCGGAACGCGCCAAGGTTGAAAGCCCGTTTGGCGGCACCATTGCCCATGGTTTCCTGACACTTTCGCTGCTGTCTGCCATCAATTACAGCGCGCTGCCAAAGATCCGCGAACAGACCATGGGTATCAACTATGGCTTTGAAAATATTCGCTTTGTCAGCCCGGTTAAAAGCGGTGCTCGTATCCGTGGGCATTTCACACTGGTTGAAGCACGCCTGCGCGGCGCGGCCATGATGATGACCAGCTACGATGTCTCGGTAGAAATCGAAAACGAAAAGAAACCTGCCTTGACCGCGCGATGGACAACCATCGTTCAGTTTGACCCCAAAGACAGACCGACCGAAGATTGAAAAAATGAAATCGGTCACGCCGATTTTCATGTCCCCTCGGCAGAATGGCCGTTTGGAAGGGTTTTGCTGGCCCGGTCTTTGACCGGAACAGCCCGTCGCGCTTTACACGTCAACTCTCAGAATATGACTTCGGATGCTGCCTCACGCACCAACCCGCCGACATATTCCGCAAATGAGCGCCAGCATTCCAGCCGGAACGTATCCTCGGTCACACGGAAGATCACCACTTCGGCCTTGCCAAACAGCGTGCGCGAAACCGCACCCACCGGGAAGGCCGCAAGCGACAGGTCCTGCGGGCAGCCTGCATTCAGCACATCGGCCGCATCCTCACCTGACACAATAAAGGCTGTGTTGCGGTGAGAAATATCAGCAGACGAATGTATTGCATCGACAGTGGCACACACCGCCATCAGATCTCCGCCTGATTGGTCGATCACCAGCCACTCATCCGGCCCGAGCCACAATGCTGAACGCAGTCCAGACACGCTGGATGTTTTGGGTCTGGTTGGCAGTACAAGACCAAGTGCCGTGGACAGAGGACCAACCGCATCTTCCTTGGCACGCAGCGAGATGCGTGATGCAAATGCCGCCTGTTCGATGGAAACACTGCCCTGAACACGCCGGAAGCTGGCATTCGGCTGTGTTCTTGTGGCTTCAATCGTATCAACCATGGATGCGGCCTCCTTCCTTGTCAAAGAACACCATATCGGTGACTTCGACGGCAATCGTTCTGTCTACGAGTGGGATATAAAGCGTCTCGCCCACCCGCTTATGGCCATCCACCACCAGGCCGAACGCGATGGAACGACCGAGATTTTCCGACCAGTAGGCAGAGGTGACATGACCGAGCATGGTCATCGGTTTGGGCTGGTTGGGATCGGCAACAATCTGACCGCCCTCTTCCGGTACGATGGTGGGTTCCTTGCTCAAGAGCCCGACCAATTGCTTGCGTCCGGACCGTAAAAGATCGGGTCGTTTCAACCCGCGAATACCGACAAAGTCCGTCTTCTTTTTGGAAACCGCCCAGGACAGACCCGCATCGTCAGGTGTCACTGTGCCGTCAGTATCCTGACCGACGATGATGTACCCCTTTTCGGCACGCAGAATATGCATGGTTTCCGTACCGTACAGGCAACCACCCACCGCTTCTGCCCGTTTACGAACGGCCTGCCAGACCGCCGGTCCGAAGTCAGCGGGAACGTTGATTTCGAAACCAAGTTCACCGGTGAACGACACACGGAACAACCGGGTTGGCACACCGCAGAACTTGCCTTCCGCAACACTCATATGCGGGAAGGCTTCGTTGGAAATATCAATGCCCTCAACAAACGGCTCGATCACCTCCCGCGCCTTTGGTCCCTGCACTGCAATGACCGCCCATTGTTCGGTGGTCGATGTCAGCCAGACATTCAGATGCGGGAATTCAGTTTGCAGATAATCTTCCATATGGTGCAACACGCGTGGCGCACCACCTGTTGTCGTCGTCACATGGAAACGGTCTTCCGCAATGCGCCCGACAACACCATCATCATACACAAAGCCATCTTCGCGGGTCATAATGCCGTAACGGCATTTGCCCGGTTTCAGCGTGTCCCAGGCATTGGTGTACATCAGATTGAGGAACTTTGCGGCATCCGGCCCAACAACCTCGATCTTGCCAAGGGTTGAAGCATCAAACACGCCGACCTTGTCACGGGCGGTCTTGCATTCGCGGTTGACCGCTTCATGCATGTTTTCACCGGCTCGCGGGAAAAACCACGCACGTTTCCAGTTACCGACATCTTCAAACACCGCACCGGCAGCCTCTTCAAGCGCATGCATCGGTGTCTTGCGCGTCGGATCAAACAGATGGCCACGCGAGTGGTTAACCAGCGTGCCGAAGGTCACCGGCGTATAGGGCGCACGGAAGGTGGTCAGTCCCACTTTCGGCAGGTCGCGACCCAGTGCTTCCGCAGCAATGGCAAGACCATGCATGTTGGAGAGCTTGCCCTGATCAGAAGCCATGCCGTTCGTCGTGAAGCGCTTGATATGTTCGATGGAGTGCATGCCTTCACGCACCGCAAGGCGAATATCCTTGGCGCATACATCGTGCTGGAAGTCGATAAAGGCTTTGACGCCGCTATCTTCCCCTGCACCTTCCGCCGCCCCGATCATGCCACCGGTCCAGTTGCGCGAGTTGCTGCCGGTGAAGTAGACATCGGCATCCTCGGCGGCACCGGCCGCTTTTGCGGCATTTTCACCGGCCGCAAGTGCCTCGGCAATCAGTGCTTCCAGATCATCCGTGCCATTGCAGGTGCCAACGGAAATACAGTCCTGCACGTGGACATCAGGCAGGAAACGATCATTCTGCGCATCGAACCGCAGCTTGCCGCGTGATTGTGAGAACAGATGTACTGAAGGCGTCCAGCCCGCCGAAACCAGCAGAGCATCAACCGAAATCTTGCGCTTGGACGCACCGCCGTTGCGACCGACCGTTATCGACGACACCCGCAGACGTCCCGATGTGTTGAAAACACTATGACCAGTCAGGACTGTGATGCCGAGCGAACGTGCCTCAGCCAACAGGCTTTCAGCCGGGTTATCGCGGCAGTCGACAATAGCGGCAATCTCGACACCGGCCTTTTTCAGATCAAAAGCCGTTTCATAGGCGGAATCATGGGCGGTATAGACGCCCACCTTGTGACCGACCGCCACACCATAATGATTGAGATAGGTGCGCCCTGCCGATGCCAGCATAATGCCGGGTCGGTCATTATTGGCAAACACCATATGACGTTCGATGGACCCTGTCGCCAGAACCACCTGCTTGGCGCGAACCTGCCACAGACGCTCACGCGGCTGCGCCTTTTCTGGCAGCACCAAATGGTCGCTCAACCGTTCCGCAAGCCCAAGGAAGTTGTGATTGTAATATCCAAACACGGTGGTGCGCGGCAAGATCCGCACATTTGGCATGGCTCTCAACTTGGCGATGGTTGCCTGCGCCCAGTCATATCCTTCCATGCCATCGATAATTGCACCCTTGTCGAAATGCAGGGCGCCACCGGCCTCCGGTTGCTCATCCGCAAGGATCACATTGGCACCGGTGCGGGCAGCAGCAAGTGCGGCCGTCAGACCCGCAGCGCCACCGCCCGCCACCAACACATCACAATGCGCGTAACGGGTTCCGTAGTGATCGGCATCCGCTTCATCCGGCACCACGCCAAGCCCGGCAGCCCGGCGAATGACCGGCTCGTAAATCTTGTGCCAGAAGCTCTTTGGCCACATGAAGGTCTTGTAATAAAAACCGGCGGCAAAAAACGGAGAAAACAGATCGTTGATCGCTCCAACGTCAAAAGACAGGGTTGGGAAGCGGTTTTGCGAACGGATGATGGCGCCGTCGAACACTTCCTGCACCGTAGCACGTACGTTTGGCTGGCGACGGCCCGCATCGCGCGACACATCAATCAAGGCATTGGGCTCTTCCGGACCTGCCGAAAGAAAACCGCGTGGCCGATGATATTTGAAAGAACGACCAATCAGGTGAACACCATTGGCCAGCAATGCTGCGGCCACCGTGTCACCTTCAAGCGCCGTGTAAATCTTCCCGTCAAAGGTAAATCGGGCAGTGCGTGCAGGCGTTAGACGCCCCACTCCGGCAATACGATATGCGCCGCTCATTTCGACGCTCCTCTGTCATTGGCAGTTTCAAGAATGGCATCGGCATCAGGCTTCGGTTCACCTGCCTTGTAAGTCAGGTAAATTCTGTCACTGACCGTGTGCCGGGCTGCATTGAAAAAACGCCCGCAGCCATGAATGTGGCGCCAGCGCTCAAAAATCAGCCCCTTGGTATTGTCACGCATGAAAAAGAACTCCGAAAAAGCCTCATCGGAAATCTCGGCAATGTTTTCAGGGCGCGCAATATGCGCCTCACCCGCCCAGCGAAACTCCAGTTCGGAACGGTCATCTTCGCAATAAGGGCAACGAATAATCAGCATGGTTTAGTCCTCAAGCCTTAGTGCGCAACAGCCGCAGCGGCAGCTTCATCGATCAGTCGGCCGGTGCGGAAACGGTCGAGCGTCAACCCGGCGGCCAGCCGGTGCGGCTCACCCCGTGCAATCAGATGCGCAAACAGATGCGCTGAACCCGGCGTCGCCTTAAAGCCGCCGGTACCCCAGCCGCAATTGACAAAGAGGTTTGGCACCGGCGTCACGCTCTGGATGGCGGAACGATCGGGTGTGTTATCCGTAATGCCACCCCACTGGCGCATCATCTTGACGCGACGCAGAACCGGGAAAAGCTCACAAATCGCATCCAGCGTGTGGGTGATGATCTGCAATCCACCGGTCTGCGAATAGGATGTATACTGGTCCGTTCCAGCACCGATTACCAACTCTCCCTTATCGGATTGGGAAATATAGGCATGCACCGTATTGGACATGATCACGCATGGAATGATGGGCTTGAGCGGTTCGGACACCAGCGCCTGTAGCGGCTGGCTTTCCAGCGGCACCCGCACATCAGCCATCGACATGACGACAGAGGAATGCCCGGCCGCCGATACGCCAATCTTTTTCGCGCCGATAAATCCACGGTTCGTCTCAACCCCGGTCACCGCGCCGTCAGGCCCGCGCCGGATGGCGGTTACTTCGCAATTCTGAATGATATGGACACCCCGGTCGGAGGCAGCACGCGCATAACCCCAGTTGACCGCGTCATGACGGGCCGTACCGCCACGGCGCTGCAAGGCGGCACCATTGATCGCATAACGGGCTGTGCCGGAGATATCGAGCGGCGGGCAATAGGCCTTGGCCTGTTCCGGTGTCAGCCACTCATTATCGATGCCATAAAGACGGTTCGCATTGATGTGGCGTTTGAACGACTGCATGTCATGGATGTTATGCGACAACATCATCACGCCGCGTGGCGAATACATGACGTTGTAGTTCAATTCCTGGCTCAACCCTTCCCACAGTTTCAGGGAATGCTCGAAAATGTCCATGCTCTCTTCGTAGAGATAGTTGGAGCGGATGATGGTGGTGTTACGTCCACTGTTACCCCCACCCAGCCAGCCTTTTTCCAGAACGGCAACATTGGTGATGCCATGCTCCTTGGCCAGATAATAAGCTGCCCCAAGACCATGCCCGCCACCGCCGATGATAATGACGTCGTATTCACTGCGAGGTTCGGGCGACACCCATTGGGCGTCCCAGCCCTTGTGACCGCGTAATGCTTCTCTGGCCACGGCAAAAACCGAATATTTCCGCATGTGATTTCAGACTCCCTTGGAAGGACCGGTAGAGTTTTTAACGCACCATACACATGACAAATCGCGACATGCCGTATCGTCCACTTTGCGACGCATGACACACGATGTTTTGACATGAAGCAACATATTCGTTGTATTAAGGCAGCGCTGTTGATTTGCCCGATGTCGGCGCAGCCGGGCTTTTTGACGCGCCGTCAAGGTTAACGGCTAGACTTTCTGCAGATCATCTGATATTGCACCACACCAATCGCGTGGCCGTCTGGCCAACGAACGATATTTTGTTTGCCTGAGGATGCCATTCGTCTTCGGCTCTAAGAACCAAACAAAGGAACGGGATACACGTGCAGGTACTAGTCCGCGACAATAATGTCGATCAGGCGCTACGCGTTCTGAAGAAGAAATTGCAGCGCGAAGGCGTCTTCCGCGAAATGAAGATGCGCGACCATTTCGAGAAGCCATCCGAGAAGCGTGTTCGCGAAAAGGCTGAAGCAATTAGCCGCGTTCGCAAGCTCGCACGCAAGCGTGCACAGCGCGAAGGCCTGGTTGCTGGCGCCCGTGCGGCTCGCTAAGCGGTCGTCTTTTCGACGTTTTTGAATGCTTGTTGGGCGGGGGCGAATTTTCGCCGCCGCTTTTTCAGTTTACGGCCTCAAGCATAGTTGAGTGCCAGGCCTTTAAGGGAAAAGACACCAGATGATCGCCGACATGAATTGTGCAACCGCTCGTTCCAACACTCTGCGGCGCAACGTGGTTGATAAGCACAAGACATCGGCACTGTTCCCGATCATGGCCTGCTTGCTAGTTGCCGGCCTCTCCGGCTGCGCCACAACCACTCAGCCATCTGACGCCATTCGTCTGGATCGTGCTCAGGGCTCCAGTGAAAACATCGCCTCCCTGTCATCGGTTATCAGTTCGAACCCGCAGGATCCGGAAGGCTATAATGTGCGTGGCTCCGCTTACGGCCGCGCTGGTGATTTCCGCCGTGCGCTGGCCGACTTCGACCGCGCCATCCAGTTGAACCCCCGCTTTTACCAGGCTTACGCCAATCGCGCGCTGGTCAACCGCAACATGGGGCAGCAGGCGCAGGCACTTGCCGATTACAACGCCGCCCTGCAGATCAACGCATCCTATGACGTGGCCTATATTGGCAGAGGTAACCTCTACCGCCAGACCGGCCGCACCAATGAGGCCTTCAACGATTTCAGCCGGGCGATCCAGCTTGAGACCACGGATGGGCGCGCCTGGCATAACCGTGGTCTGATCTACCAGCTCCGCAACCAGCATGCGCAGGCGATCGAAGATTTCTCGAAGGCCATCTCGCTGTCGCCAAGCTCACCAGAGCCCTATAACGGTCGCGGTATTTCCTACATCGCCCTCAACGACGATGAAAACGCATTTGCTGACTTCAACACGGCCATTGCGCTGGACGACAAGATTGCTGAATCCTGGGCAAACCAGGCTTTGGTCTATGAGCGTCGCAATGAGACGGCAAAGGCGGCAAAGTCCTATTCGCACGCAGCGCGTCTTGATCCCAAATACAAGCCGGCACTTGACGGCGTTGCCCGTACTCGCGGCGGCGCATAAAGCTCGAGCCTCACATAATCATGATCGAACGCCGGGAGGGAAACCTTCCGGCTTTTTGTATTCCAAACCATCACGAACTCTGGACGACGCAAGACAAAACAAAGAGCGTGCACTGCTGCACGCGCCCTTCAACACAATCTCAAGCCGATGATTAGTGGTTCATGGCCTTGACGATTTCTTCCGTCACCTTCTTGGCATCGCCAAGCAACATCATCGTGCCGTCCTTGTAGAATAACGTGTTGTCGATACCGGCATAACCGGAACCAAGCGAACGCTTCACGAAAAGGCAGGTCTTGGCCTTGTCGACATCAAGGATCGGCATGCCGTAAATCGGCGAGGTTTTGTCGTCACGCGCAGCCGGGTTGGTCACATCATTCGCGCCAATCACATAGGCCACGTCGGCCTGTGCGAATTCAGAGTTGATGTCTTCCAGCTCGAACACTTCATCGTAAGGCACATTGGCCTCGGCCAGCAGCACGTTCATGTGGCCAGGCATACGACCGGCAACAGGGTGAATTGCGTATTTCACTTCAACGCCGTTCTTTTTCAGCGTATCGGCCATTTCACGCAGCGCATGCTGTGCCTGTGCAACCGCCATGCCGTAACCCGGCACGATGATAACCTTGGAGGCATTGGCCATCAGGTAAGCCGCATCGTCGGCAGAACCCTGCTTGACGGTGCGTTGAACGCCATCGTCAGCGGTGGCAGCAGCTGCTTCACCGCCGAAGCCACCCAGAATAACCGAGATGAACGAGCGGTTCATACCCTTACACATGATGTAGGACAGGATCGCACCCGAAGAACCAACCAGTGCACCGGTGATGATCAGCGCCAGATTGCCGAGCGTAAAGCCGATACCGGCGGCAGCCCAGCCCGAATAGGAGTTCAGCATCGACACGACCACAGGCATGTCCGCGCCACCGATCGGGATGATCAGCAGAACACCGAAGACCAGCGACAGGGCAACGATCAGCCAGAAGACAAAGTGGCTTTCGGTAGCAACCAGAATGCCGATCAGCACGACAATGGCAGCGAAGATCGATGCGTTGATGACATGGCGCATCGGCAGCATGATCGGCTTGCCCGACATGCGACCATCAAGTTTCAGATAGGCAATGATCGAGCCAGTAAAGGTGATGGCACCAATTGCCACGCCGAGCGACATTTCAATCAGCGCCTGCGCATGGATCGAACCGAGCTCGCCGATGCCAAAGGATGACGGTGTGTAGATGGCAGCAGCTGCCACCAGCACAGCAGCAAGACCAACCAGCGAGTGAAAACCGGCAACCAACTGCGGCATCGACGTCATCGGGATTGTGCGGGCAATATAGGCACCGGCACCACCACCAATGGCAAGACCGAGGATGATCAGCACCAGACCGCCGAAGGACGGCGTTGCCAGAAGCAGCGTCGTGCCGATGGCGATTGCCATACCGACCATGCCATACAGGTTACCCTTGCGGCTGGTGGCAGGATGCGAAAGGCCGCGCAGTGCCATGATGAACAGCACACCGGAAACGAGGTAGAGGAAGGCGGCAAAATTTTGGGACATTCAGGCAGCCCTCACTTATCTTTTTTCTTGTACATGGCGAGCATGCGGCTGGTGACGAGGAAGCCACCGAAAATGTTGACCGATACGAGGACCAGCGCCACGAAACCAAAGCCGGTCGCAAGACCGGAGGTGGAAATGCCAACGGCAAGCAATGCACCGACCACGATCACAGAAGAGATCGCGTTGGTAACGGCCATCAACGGTGTGTGCAGTGCAGGCGTTACCGACCACACGACGTAATAACCGACGAAGATCGACAGCACGAAAATAGCCAGACGGAAGACGAAGGGATCGATTGCGCCGCCAGATACACCGTGCGCTGCCAAACCGACAGCGTCAACAACATCAGGCGTTTGCGCTGCTGCAGCCTTGACCGCTTCGACAGCCTGATCCAGCCCATCAAGAGCCTTGTTCAAAACTTCATTCGCCATCATGCGGCTCCTTCATTCTTGACGCCACCGAAATTCGGGTGAACGACGGCGCCGCCATGCGTCAGCATGGTTGCCTTGACCAGTTCATCTTCCGTGTTCAGGGCAAGTTGCTTGGTTTCCTTTGAGATCATCGTCTCCAGGAATGTAAGCAGGTTCTTTGCGTAAAGCAGCGACGCAGATGCCGCTACCCGGCCAGCGACGTTGCTATAACCGATGACCTTGACGCCCTCGACATAAGCAACCTTTCCGGCCTCGACACCTTCCACGTTGCCACCACGCTCGACAGCTAGATCAACGGCAATCGAACCGGAACGCATGGAGGCCAGCATCGCGCGCGAAACAAGCTTCGGTGCCGGACGGCCCGGAATAAGTGCTGTCGTGATGACGATATCCTGCTTGGCAATATGTTCGGCAACCAGAGCGGCCTGCTTGGCCTGATATTCAGCCGACATCTGCTTGGCGTAACCGCCAGCGGTCTCGGCGGCCTTGAACTCGTCGTCTTCAACGGCGATGAACTTGGCACCGAGAGACGCAACCTGCTCCTTGGCAGCCGGGCGGACGTCGGTGGCCGAAACCACAGCACCCAGACGGCGTGCCGTCGCGATGGCCTGTAGACCGGCAACACCGGCACCCATCACGAACACCTTGGCGGCTGGCACGGTACCGGCAGCGGTCATCATCATCGGCATGGCGCGGTCGTATTCGCCAGCCGCATCAATAACCGCCTGGTAACCGGCCAGGTTGGCCTGCGACGACAGAACGTCCATCGACTGGGCACGGGTGATGCGCGGCATCAGCTCCATGGCGAATGTCGTGGCGCCAGCTTTCGCCAGAGCGGCCAGCGCTTCTTCGTTGCCGTAGGGGTCCATGATGGCAATGACGATAGCGCCCTGCTTGATGGACTTGATTTCCTTGTCCACCGGGCGACGAACTTTCAAAATGACATCGGCGGTTTTGGCGTCGGTTGCCTTGCCAATTTTCGCACCCGCTTTTTCGTAATCCGCATCGGGAATACGTGACAGCAGACCTGCCCCGGCTTCGACAACAACCTCAAGTCCGAGGCCGATCATCTTTTTGACGGTTTCCGCCGAAGCGGCAACACGCGGTTCGTCCGGCGAGGTTTCCTTCGCCACAAATACCACACTGCTCAACGCAGACTCTCCTTAGATCGCTGGAAAATCCGGAGATGCGCCCGGCATGTTCCATCCATTAAATTTCACGGCAATACAGCCCGGTGGAGACGTTGATCTCCAGCAGGATGGCTTCAACCAATCAGATTGCTGACGAAATATCAGCGCAGGATAATTGTGCCCGCTACAAGCAGAACGACGAACACAATAAATCCACCGAAAAAGCCGGCAGTGGTGAAGAACCCTGCGGCCATGGCGATCATCAATGCGCAAAGCGCAATGGTACCCAGTTTGGTCGCGCTTAGAAAAAGATTGTAAGTTTTTTCGTGCTCTGCATAGTTCATCGGCGC
The DNA here is from genome assembly GCF_023701965.1 of Rhizobium sp. CG4. Classification (NCBI taxonomy): domain Bacteria; kingdom Pseudomonadati; phylum Pseudomonadota; class Alphaproteobacteria; order Hyphomicrobiales; family Rhizobiaceae; genus Rhizobium; species Rhizobium sp. CG4. Next base: position 894,796 of record NZ_JABAEG010000001.1, read on the forward strand.
GCCGACTTCGACAGGTCCGGTATGATGTTCGCTCATGGTAATTTCCCTTCCAAAAATCCGTAAAGGAACAGACGCTTTTTGAAGCGCGATACGCAATAAAACGCCGGAATACGTGACCTTTACGGCTCTCTCTCCACGCCGAGACCTAACACAAAGCAACTAAACTGCGCAATGGACGTGATGCCGCATCAAATCGATATAAATGCGCAAAGCACTACTATTGACGCATGTCAGGACCGTTGCATTTCAACAATACAACACATACAGAAATTTGAATGGCTTTTTCGCTGCCCGCTTAAGGGCAGGATACGATGCGTGGCAAAATCAATAAATATAGCCTTGGAGTCGGATCAGGGACGAAAAGACGACAAGAGGGGGGAGAATAATGACAGCTCTATTGAAGCTGAGCACGGTGATCGATGCGATCAGTGAGTTTCTTGGCAAGGTTTCAGGTTACCTCGTTCTGATATGCTGCCTCGTCAGTGCCATCAACGCCCTTGTGCGTTACATCTTCAACTACAGCTCCAACGGCTGGCTTGAAATCCAGTGGTACATGTTCGGGTTCATCGTGTTGATCGGCGCGTCCTATACACTACGCATGAACGAGCATGTCCGTGTCGACATCATCTATGGTTCGATTTCATCGCGTGCCCGTATCTGGGTCGATATTATCGGCATCACACTTTTCCTCCTTCCCGCCTGCTTCTACCTGATGTGGCTCAGTTGGCCGATGTTTGCCCTGTCCTTCCATCAGGGTGAAATGTCCTCGAATGCCGGTGGTCTTATCCGCTGGCCGGTCAAACTCATTATCGTTGCAGGTTTTGCGCTGCTGTTCCTTCAGGGTCTGTCGGAACTGATCAAGCGTTTCGGCGCTCTTGCCGGTTTGGTGGCACTCGACACCAAATACGAAAAACCACTTCAATAACGGCGTCGGGAACGGGGACTTAAAACATGTTCGAATACGGTATTCTGCCGCCACTCATGTTCGTCAGCATGGTCATTTTCATGCTGTACGGTTTTCCTGTGGCCTTTTCGCTCGCAACCGTCGGCCTGATGTTTGGCGTCATCGGTATTTTCACCGAGCATTTTTCACCAGCGTTTCTACAGGCTCTGCCGCTGCGTATCTTCGGCATCGTGTCGAACGATCTACTGCTGGCTATTCCATTCTTCACCTTCATGGGAGCAATTCTCGAACGATGCGGTCTGGCGGAGGATTTGCTGGAAGGCACCGGAAAACTGTTCGGCGCTGTTCCCGGCGGTCTCGCCTACGCGGTTATCGTCGTCGGTGCCATTCTTGGCGCCATCACCGGCACGGTTGCCGCCTCGGTTATCACCATGGGCGTCATTTCCCTTCCGATCATGCTGAAATACGGCTACAGCCCACGCCTTGCGACGGGTGTTATTGCCGCCTCCGGCACCATCACCCAGGTTATCCCGCCCTCGCTCGTGCTGATCGTTCTGGCTGATCAGCTAGGCAAGTCGGTTGGCGACATGTATCTGGGTGCTATCGGACCGTCCTTCCTTCAGGTCGGTATCTTCCTGCTGTTCATCTTCATCCTGTCGCTCGTTCGCCCGAAGGATGTGCCTGCCCTGCCGCCGGAAGCTCGTGGTGAGTTGAACCGCGCCCTCGTCCTCAAGGTGCTCGGCGGCATGATCCCATCCATCGTGCTGATCTTCCTGGTTCTGGGAACGCTGTTCCTCGGCCTTGCCACACCGACCGAAGCCGGTGCGCTGGGTGTTGTCGGTGCACTGGCACTGGCTGCAGGCCATCGCCGCTTGACCTGGGATCTCGTCAAGCAGGGCATGCACTCCACCATGCACATCACCTCCATGGTGGTGTTCATTCTGGTGGGCGCGACCTGCTTCAGCCTGGTGTTTCAGGGCATGGATGGTTCGTTGTGGATCGAACACCTGTTGTCTGGCATTCCAGGCGGCCCGATCGGCTTCCTGATCTTCGTCAACATCTTCATCTTCTTCCTCGCTTTCTTCCTCGATTTCTTCGAGATCGCCTTCATCGTTATCCCGATGCTGGCACCGGTTGCACAGTCGCTCGGCATCGACCTGATCTGGTTCGGCGTCCTGATCTGCATCAACATGCAGACCAGCTTCATGCACCCGCCCTTCGGGTTTGCGTTGTTTTACCTTCGCAGTATCGCACCGAGATCGGTCAAGACGTCAGATATTTACATGGGGGCGATACCGTGGCTCGGCATGCAGTTGATCCTCGTCGCCATCGTGATCTTCTGGCCCGAATCCGTGACCTATTGGCTGGACAAGGCACCTGAAGTCGACCTGAATTCGATCAAGATCGAGGTGCCAGCCTTCGGCAATCAGGGTGGCAACACCATGCCGAACTTCGGCCTGCCGCCGATGGACGGCGCTCCGGCACAACCGGGTGGTGGCCAGGGTGGTGGACTGCCCGGCATGCCAAATCTTAGCGAACCACCAAAGATCCAATAACAATCAAAAACCCCGCCAGATCGCTCTGGCGGGGTTTTACGTAGAACTGGCTGCGCTCAAGTAAAGTCAGCGAAGATCCTACAGCTTGCCGCTGCGTTGTTGGATCATCATGAACGTATCGAAGGTATATTCGGACAGCTGCATCCAGAGATAACCTTCCCGCTTGAACGCCGCCTGATCTTCATAGATTTTCTTGAAGTCAGCATTAGTAGCGGAAATCTCGCTGTAAACTTCCATCGACGCCTTGTAGCAGGCCTCTAACACTTCTTGGCTGAATGGCCGCAGCACCGCGCCCTCCGCGACCAACTGCTTGATGGCTGTCGGGTTCTTGGTGTCGTATTTCGCCATCATGTGGGTATTTGCATAAGCGCAGGCGTCTTGCAGTGCTGCTTGGTAATGCTTTGGCAAATTGTTCCACTGGTCAAGATTAACAAAGGCATGGATAGCAAGTCCGCCTTCCCAGAAGGCCGGATAGTAATAATATTTCGCCACCTTCTGGAAACCGAGCTTGTGGTCATCATAAGGTCCGATCCACTCCGCCGCATCGATGGTGCCTTTTTCAAGCGCCGGATAGATGTCGCCGCCAGCCACCTGCTGCGGCACGACACCAAGTTTCTCCACCACCTTGCCAGCGAGACCGGCAATACGCATCTTGACGCCCTTTAAGTCATCAACAGTGTTGATCTCCTTGCGGAACCAGCCACCCATCTGCGCACCGGTATTGCCGGCGACGATGCCGTAAATCTTATGCTTGGCATAAAACTCGTTCATCAGCGTGTTGCCACTGCCTTCATAGAACCAGGCATTGGTCAGGCGGGCATTAAGACCGAATGGAATGGCCGAACCAATCGCAAAGGTCGGATCCTTGCCAACGTAATAATAGGAGCAGGTGTGCGCCATCTCCACAGTACCGGATGATACAGCATCAGCAGCTTGCAGGCCGGGCACAATTTCACCGGCGGCAAATGTCTGGATCGTGAAGTTGCCATCGGTTGCCGCAGCAACATGTTTGGCGATGTCTTCTGCCCCACCAAAAATCGTATCCAGCGATTTGGGGAAGGATGACGTCAGACGCCACGTGATCTTGGTCTTTTCCTGCGCAATTGCCGGTGCGGCCAACGACACAGCTGCGGCACCTGCACCCGCACCTGTCACTGCACTGTTCTTCAAGAATGAGCGGCGATCCATATTATCCTCCCAGATAATCGCGACAAAGCTTGACCGTTCTCCCCACGGCTACGCCTGGTTGAAAGTAAACATGAGCACTTTGGCGCTGGCAAGATCAGCCACGATTTTCAGACACGCCAGAACCGGCCTGTTAGCCGCATTTACCGGCAAAAACGGGCGAAAATCCGCCTGCAGCACATAGCCTTAGACTAAAGAATGAGCTGCATTCAGCAATCACTTCGTGGGTTTTGCGGACGCTTGACTTCCGTCACGAACAGGCATTTTTACAAGGCTTGAAAATTTCAAGTTCAGCCGGAGACATCATGCCAAGACCAGTCATTGCCATCCCAGCCGATATCAGGGAGTTCGACGGCACAACATGGCATGCGGCACAGACACAATATATCAATGCAGCGCTCAAGGCCGCTGACGTCATGGCCTTCATTATCCCGGCACTTGTCGAAGGTAATGACATCGATGAAATCCTCGACCGGGTCGATGGCCTCTTGGTGTCCGGCTCCGCCACCAATGTGCATCCCTCACTTTACGGTATGGAAGCCAAGGAGAGCGACGGACCTTTCGATCCCGCGCGTGATGCGACCACCCTGCCATTGATCCGTCGTGCACTGGAACGCGGCATTCCTATGTTTGCCATCTGCCGTGGCATTCAGGAACTGAACGTGGCACTGGGCGGCACGCTGGCCAGTGAAATTCAGGAGCAGCCGGGCGTGTGGGATCATCGCAAACCCACTGATGTTGATCGGCACGAGGCTTATGCCATTCGCCAGCCAGTGATCATCCGCGAGGGTTCCTGCATTGCCCAGCATCTGGGTCTCGCAGGCGAAATCCAGATCAACTCCCTGCATCGTCAGGCGATTGCCGAAACAGCGCCGCGTCTGCAGGTGGAGGCGACTGCACAAGATGGCACGATTGAAGCCGTGTCTGTTATCGATGCAAAGGGATTTGCCGTCGGTGTGCAATGGCACCCGGAATATTGGGCTGAGACGGATGCACCGTCTCGTGCCCTTTTTGAAGCTTTCGGCAAGGCTATCAGAGAATATCAGGCCAGCAAGGCCTGATACCAGCACATCAATCTCGCCCGCAGAGGGAGAGATCAGATTTCAGCATGCCGTTGCGCCCGTCACCCCTTGACAGGAGTTTCCGGCACCGGCGTCAGTACTGTCTTGTCCTTGAACCAGCCAAGAAGATTGTCGGCCACCAGATCTGCCATCGCATTTCGCGTCGGAACGGACGCCGAAGCGACATGCGGCAATATCGAAACGTTATCGAGGCTCAGAAACGCATCCGGCACTTGCGGCTCATTGTAGAACACATCAAGTCCGGCAGCACCGATCACCTTATCCTGCAGCGCTTTAATCAGAGCATCCTCGTCAACGCTTGAACCACGGCCGACATTGATGAACACGCCCTGCGGCCCCAATGCCTTGAAGATATTGGTATCGATAATCTTGTGGGTCGCCGCCGTTCCAGGCACGATGCTGATCAAGGTATCGACCTTTTCAGCCATTTCCTTCAAAGAACCATAATAGGTGTAGGCCACGTCATCCCGCTTTGTGCGGGTGTGGTAGCCAAGATTGACCTTGAAAGGTTCAAGACGCTTGGCAATCTCCAGGCCGATACGACCGAGGCCCAAAATACCGATCGTACGACCCTTGAGCGAAAACGGCGAAAGGCCAAAAGCGCCTTCCTTGGCCCAACGGCCTTCACGCAAATAGTTCTCCGCCTGCGGCAGACGGCGCAGCGTATTGATCAGCAGCGCAATGGTGGTATCTGCCACCTCATCGTTCAGAACATCCGGTGTATTGGTCACGACAACGCCACGCGATGCCGCATGTTTGGCATCCACACCATCATAACCGACGCCAAAATTGGCAATGATTTCAAGCTTCGGCAAGGCATTCATCCAAGCCGCAGAAACAACGCCGGACACGGCAATACCACGAACGCGTTCAGCTACGCCCTCAGGCAGAACAAGCTCGCCACCGGCCGGAACGGTAATGATTTCAACATTGCCCTGCAGACGTTCGGTAACACGCGGATTGATCTTGCCAGGAACGAGAACGGTCGCTTTGGTATCAGACATGCACTTCCTCCATAGGGTCAGGACCCAGTAATTCATCCATTCTGCGAGGAAATTTTCGGTCTGAAGGGCAAAATGAGCCGTGCAAATGTAAAATTCATTTCAAGCTCAGCTTGTCTATCCATACGTCAAACAGCCCCGCGATGAAGGCTTTGAAGCCCTTGATCGCCTGTTGCAGGCAATGCATGACGGGATAAATAGCACCCCACATGCCCTTGTCTGCCGCCATACAATTCGAGACTTTAAAACAGAATAGTATGACTTTGAAAGGCCACGATGCCGATATCCGTTACTGTCTTGGGCGGACAGGGCCAGTTGATTGGCGAATACGCATTTCCGGCTTGATCAGATGGATACCATCCGGTTCGTGGCTGCCCTCAAGGCGGTCAAGCAGCGCACGCGCTGCCATACGGCCAACCTCGGCCTGACCGTTGGACACGGTGGTCAAAGCTGGCGTTGCAATTGCCGCTTCCTCAAGGTCGTCATATCCGGTCACCGAAATATCGACACCCGGCACAAAACCGGCGCGTGAAATACCGTTCATCAGACCGATAGCGACCAGATCGTTCCAGCACACCGCCGCTGTCGGCTTTTGTGGAAGGGACAGGAAGTGAACCGCCGCCTCAAAGCCGCCCTGTTTGGAGCGTGGGCCAGGAATACGCAGGTTCGGATCAACTTCGATATTCGCCTTGCGCAGCGCATTGACGTAACCCTGATAACGGTCACGACCGGTCGAGGTCTGGTCAGTACCGCCGACCATGGCGATGGTACGATGACCAAGACTGATCAGATGGTTGGTGGCCAGCGAGATGCCATAGCTGTCGTCACCGCGATAGGTCGGCATATCAACGCCGTCCATCGAGCGGGCAACCAGAATGGCCGGCATGCCGTTTTCTTCTGCCAGCTTCAGGTCTTCGGTCGGCGTGCCAATCGCAGGCGACATAATGATGCCATCACTGCCCAACTGCAGCAGCGTCTCGATGAAATTGCGTTGTTTTTCAACGGAATCATAGTGGTTCGACAGAATGAAAGTCTGGCGACTACGGTCGAGTTCACTCTCGATGGCCTTGAGGATTTCTCCGTAAAACGGGTTCATCACATCATGGAAAACCACGCCGACGATGCCGGATCTGGAGGTTCTGAGACTGGCGGCACGGCGGTTATAAATATAACCCAGCGTGCGGGCCTGTTCCTTGATTTTCTCGCGCGTATCGGCGGCAACCAGCGGGCTGTCGCGCAGTGCCAGAGAGATGGTTGCCGTTGATAAGCCGAGACTTTCCGCAATCGTCGAAAGTTTGATTTTTTGAGCCAAAGGCTCCCCTCCACATCGGGCTTGATCAGGCCCCACTATTCCCCATTTTAAATTATCTAAAGAATTTAAATAGATTTCGCAATCTGTTTAATCACGAAAATCTGATAAACCGGGAAATCCGCAATTTAGAGAATCAGGATGGCTTATTCTGCACTGCCATTGCTCTGCAGATTGGCATCAATCACCCGCAACAACTTGACCACAGTTTTGACTTCCTTGTTGGAAAGTCCGTCAATGGCGCGTGCCGCGCACACCGAAAGCGAGGCATTGATGTGCTCGACGCTGCGCAGACCGGCATCGGTCAACTTGACCCGGGTCATGCGGCCATCACCGTCATCTTCACTGCGCTCGACAAAGCCCTGCGCCTCCATACGTCCGATTGTGCGGGTCATGGTCGGAGCCTTTACCCCCAGCTTCTGGGCAATCTGGCCAGGGGTCATGCTGCCCTCATTGGCAAGCGCCAGCACAACGCCGTCCTGGCCAGCATAGAGGCCGCTGGTTGCAAGGCTGTGGCTAAGCGCTGTGCGCATGGACCGGGCGGCCTGGGCAATGGACTGCGCCAGAACTTCAGGGTTCAGCACCTCGTCCTTTTTCTTGCCGTCCTTGACCTTCTTTTCGCTCTTGTCTTTTTTGCCCATCGCCTTTGAACCTTTTACCGGATAGCGGATCGGATATAAGCTGTACGATATCCAATACAGAAAGCCGGATCGCACTGCCAGATGCCGAACACATACACGCACTTTTACGAAGATAATGTAACAGCATCAGGGGATAACCCGGCGAAGCGTATTATTGTGCTGCCTTTGGGAGCCCATGAGCAGCACGGCCCTCACCTGCCGTTTGAAACGGACACATTGATTGCGACTGGAATTGTCAGTCGTTTGCAACGGGCGCTTCCTCCATCCCTGCCCGTCAGCTTTCTGCCGGTAGAGCCGGTCGGGTATTCAATCGAACATATCGACGTGCAGGGCACAAGAACCCTGCGTTATGACAAAGCCGTGGAACGCTGGCTCGGCATTGCCGAAGAAGCAGCGTCTAGGGGCATCAAAAAGTTCGTGATGCTGAATGCGCATGGCGGCAATTCGCCGCTTATGACCATCGTCGCAACCGAAGCTCGTGTAAGGTTCGGCATGCTGGCCGTCGCCACAAGCTGGACTCGCTTTGGCGTGCCAACCGGTCTGATTACGCCGGAGGAAAAGGCCCTCGACATTCACGGTGGAGATATCGAAACGTCGGTAATGCTGGCGATGTATCCCGAGCTGGTTGACATGAAAAAGGCTGTCAATTTCTCCTCAAAGCAGCAAGATTTCGCCATAAATTACAAGCATTTACGCGCCTACGGCCCACATGCTTTCGGCTGGAAAATGAGTGATCTCAATACGCTTGGTGTGGCCGGAAATGCCAGTGCTGCAACAGCTGAAAAAGGAGAGGCACTGATAAACCATTCCGTCACCGGACTGGTTGAATTGCTGGAAGACATCAATTCCTTTGATATGGCGCAGCTTGCTGACGGGTAACAACCGGCCAACAGCATGGATCAAAAAAACTGAAGGCAGATTCTCTTTGAACTGCCCGCACACGCAGCCTATATGAACAGCAGATTTTATTTGGCGTTCCGACGCTTCTTTCTTATTCGAGGTTTCCCATGACCGAAACAGCCCCAATCAAGCCAATTCCCGTGACCGTTCTGACCGGCTATCTCGGTGCTGGTAAAACGACACTGCTCAACCGCATTCTCTCAGAGAACCACGGCAAGAAATATGCAGTTATCGTCAACGAGTTCGGTGAAATCGGCATCGACAACGATCTGATCGTTGAGTCCGATGAAGAAATCTACGAAATGAACAATGGCTGCGTCTGCTGCACCGTTCGTGGCGACCTTATTCGCGTTGTCGAAGGACTGATGCGCCGTCCCGGCCGCTTTGATGGCATCATCGTCGAAACCACAGGTCTCGCAGACCCTGTTCCTGTTGCCCAGACCTTCTTCATGGATGACGATGTTCGCGCCAAGACCGAACTCGACGCCGTTGTTGCGCTGGTTGATGCCAAGCACCTGCCTCTGCGCCTGAAAGATAGCCGCGAAGCTGAAGACCAGATCGCCTTTGCCGACGTTGTCGTCATCAACAAGACTGACCTCGTCAGCCCGGAAGAGCTGGCCCGCATCGATGATGTCGTGCATGCCATCAACCCATCCGCACGCGTTTACAAGACCACCCGCTCTGGCGTTGATCTTGCCCGCGTTCTTGATCAGGGTGCATTCAACCTTGAGCGCGCTTTGGAAAACGATCCGCATTTCCTTGAGCACGGCCATGAAGACCATGTCTGCGGCCCGGATTGCGGCCATGACCATCATGATCATGGACATCATCATCACGACCATGATGGCCACGATCATCACCACCACGATCACGGTCATGACCACCATCACCATCATGGCGATGTCTCGGCCATTCACGATGTCACGGTAAAGTCTGTCTCGCTGCGCGGCGGTGAAATGAACCCCGACCGCTTCTTCCCATGGATCCAGAAGGTTACCCAGACGGACGGTCCGAATATCCTGCGCCTCAAGGGCATCATCGCATTCAAGGGCGATGCCGAACGTTACGTCGTTCAGGGCGTTCACATGATCATCGAAGGTGATCACCAGCGTCCATGGAAAGACGGTGAAAAGCGTGAATCCCGCCTCGTTTTCATCGGCCGCGATCTTGATCGTGAAAAGCTGGAAAAGAGCTTCCACGCCTGCGAAGCAACGGCGTGATGCATGACATGTGCTTGAAGACCCGTTTTCAGGCACGTCAGCGTAACCTCCATACGTCCTCGGGCTTGACCTGGGGCGCCAGTCTCGAAATGTTGTCGATGGTCGGGCCAAACCCGACCATTACCATGATAGGGTAGCGTGAAAACGTCCCTGCAGGACCCAGAATACCAAACACAGAAAGACCGTTATTCAATGCCCACCGTTGCTCCATTTGATCTGGAAGGCCATGTCGTTTCCACGCATTTCCTTGGCGATATTCCTTTTTTCGCCACAGCGGCCGGCACAATTCACCGGCTTGATGGCGGTGAAAAAGTAACCGAAGCCCATCAGGGCCTGTTGACCTGCATTCGCGATCCTTACAGCGCCACACTGTTGACCGGCGGTGAAGATGGCAAGGTTCTGCGCGTGCTGCATGATGGCTCGTTCAATGAACTGGCCAATGTGCCGCGCAAGTGGATTTCAGTCGTCGCTGGCGGTCCACAGAACAGCATCGCCTACGGTGTTGGAAAATCCACCTTCGTGCGCCTCGGTGATGGCAGCGTGAAGGAATTTACCGAAACCCGCACCGTCGAAGGCGTGGCCTTTGCGCCCAAGGGCATGCGCATTGCCGTTGCCCGTTACAATGGCGTTTCCCTGCATTGGGTTGGCATGGCTGGCGAGCCTGTCGATCTGGAGTGGAAGGGTGCGCATACCGGCGTCACCTTCTCGCAGGACGGCAAGTTCCTCGTCACCACCATGCAGGAAAATGCGCTGCATGGCTGGAAGATGGAAGCAACAAAGGGTGGTATGGAAGCGCGCCACATGCGCATGACCGGTTATCCCGCCAAGGTCAAATCGCTGTCCTGGTCCGCCAAGGGCAAGTGGCTGGCGTCGTCAGGTGCACCTGCTGCCATTGTCTGGCCCTTTGCTGGCAAGGATGGCCCAATGGGCAAAGCCCCGCAGGAACTGGGCACACGCGCCAATATCATGGCGACCTGCGTCAGCTTCCACCCGGCGGAAGATGTACTGGCCATTGGCTTTATCGACGGCATGGTGCTGGGTGTCAGACTTGCCGACGGCAAGGAAGCACTGCTGCGCCGTCCCGGCAAAGGTGCCATCACCTCGATGTCATGGAGCAGCACCGGCAAGCTGCTGGCTTTTGCCTCGGAAGCCGGAGACTGTGGTGTGATCGATATTTCCGGCTGACAGTCAGCGGCATAAAAAGACCAAACGAAAAAAGGGGACCTTGCGGTCCCCTTTGAGTTTTCGGTGCATTTTGTTGCTCTTATGAAGGTATGCCATCAAGAGCATCACCGTTGATGCAGTTCCAATGGTAGCCGCGAATGCCTATTATGCAAGCATATGCTAATGTTATAATAAAAAGTTAAGATTAACGTTTACAATTTTAACGAATACCGGAAGCCTAATAACGAAAATGCCCGGCCTCAACGAAGAGACCGGGCATCTTGGAAATCGATAATTAAAGCGTCTTAGAACTTGTAGCCAACGCCGACGTTGACGACGTGTTCTCTGACTTTGAGGCTGTAGCTGTCAGCACCATCGGTGTAGGTGTTCTTGCCGAAGTCATTGTAACGATATTCAGCACGGGCAAAGATATTATCGGTTACGGCGTAGTCAACACCAGCACCGATTGTCCAGCCGTGGAATGTGTCGCTGTCGCTGTAGCCAGGAACAGAAATCTTACCGTTAGTGGCAGCATAACCACCTGCAGCGTAAACCAGCGCCTTGTCCATGGCATAACCAACGCGTGCACGTACAGAACCATTCAGGCCAGCTTCGATCTTTGCGCCGCCAAATGTCTTGTCAGCCCAGTTGTAAGCGAGCTCACCTTCAGCACCGAGAATGATCGAAGGTGCGATTTCGGCGTTGTAGCCAGCAAAACCACCGAAGCGTGCGCCGTTAAATGTAGTGGAACCAGCAAAGGTGTCGTCTTCCAGCTTTACCTTGTCCCAAGCGTAACCACCGGTCACACCGCCGTAGAAACCAGCCCACGAAAATGCAGGTGCAGCGTAGTCGGCGACAGGTGCGGCAGGCACCTCGTTCACAGCGTCAGCAGCATGGGCAACGCCCGACAAAGCAGATGCAGCAACTGCGGCGAGGATAAGATTTTTCAACATTAGTACATTCCTTGATATGATCGGCCCTGGCTACAACCTCCTCCTATGGTTGTCTATAACAAATATGTCACACTCGAAAATCCCCAGATGACTTTCGCGTTTAGGTTTATAAACGGTTACAAGAAGGGGACTTTATTCACACCTGAGTAGCGTTTGTCGCGTCACCGTTTAACAAACGCGGGCATGCAGGTGCTCGGGGAGCCCTACGACCTTGCAATAAATTGCACCAAAATGCCCGAATGCGAATCAGATTACAAAACAAAGTATTAAGGCAGGCGTTTACAGGTTAACTAACCACGCCTGCCCCGAGTTTCCTGAGCTTTTAATCTGGCTACCAGACCAGTTCCACCTGCGGCCGGCCATTCGATGTCTTCTCGGTCGTCCGGCCAGTGCCGTCAACGTTGCAATGCACGCGTTGCCTGAAAGCAGAGAAGCTCTCAAACGTCACGACATCGACAGGTTGATCAAAATGCAACGTTAACCTGTACCGCTCCGGACTGCCGCCAAGCGACTGCACGCCCAAAACCTCGGCCTCAAAAGCCTGTCCGAGATAGAAGCCACGCACCTGCGATCCCAACAAATAGGGATTGAATGGCGGACGGTTGCCGACGCGCGCATGTAGGGTATTCCAGTCACGAAATCCCATTTGTGCGGCAATCAGTTCCAGTGATTTTGAATGAGACATCTCCTGCCCCTCGGCCTGCAGCCGTGCGCGAAGACGTTTTGCCTGATCTTTCAAACTCTCAAGCGATGGCAGCGCCTGAGACACATGTAATTGTGAAGCCGTATGAGCCACGACAGTTCTCCAATAAAAGCATGCTGTTCAGAAGGGGTCCGCGTTGCCATCGGATTGCATGCATAAATGCGGAAAACCGTGGTTCGACTAAGAGAGACTTCACCATGGCATATGCCTGCGGACGGCCGGTGCTCTCACCCGTGCCGCCCTTATACGAGATAAGGCCCGTCTTCGTCAAACGGGCCTCGCTAAAAGCTGCATCAAATGGAACTGCTGCGGTTATGACTATGCAATAAACCGCTCCGCTTGGGAGCTAGGGCCTTAGAAGCGGTAAGTGATACCGGCACCAATCAGCCAAGGATCAATCTTTGCCTTGCCGCTGACAGGACCAAGCACATCATGTGTGGCAGTCCATTTGGTGTCGAGGAAGATCTTCTTCACGTCGAAGTTCACACCCCAGTTTTTGTTGATCATGTAGTCGGCGCCAACCTGCAGCGCGTAACCAAAATCGTTCTTAACATCGAGATTGGAGAAACCGGGCTTTTCAGACTGGTTGTAGAACAGCGAGTAGTTCACACCGGCACCGACGTAAGGCTTGAAGTTGCCGAAATTGGTGAAGTGGTACTGCAGTGTCAGTGTGGGTGGCAGCAGCCAGGATTTACCAACCGCTACGCCATCTAGACCGCCGGTGCCATCGATCTTGGCATAGGTCGTGCCAAGAATGAGTTCTGCAGCGATATTGTCGGTGAAGAAATAGCTGATGTCGAGTTCCGGAATAACCGTATCGGAATAGGAGAGACCAGCGCCGGGCAGTTGATCAACAGAACCGCTGTCATGTGTGATAACGCCAACGCCACGAACACGGATCATCCACGGGCTTGCGGCCTCAATGGCTTCTTCAACGGTTGGCGCAGGCGCTGGTGGCGCGAGATCTGCAGCCATTGCGTTTGCACCGATCAATGCTACGCCAGCCATCAACATGACCCGCATTGCGTTCTTCGTGTTCATTTCATCTCTCCTTGTACCAATTGAGCACCGAAACCTGCTTTGCTCCATCAGCGGCAGGTTTGGCACGACAACATCGCCTGCGGTTTTGGAATAGGTTTTCCTGTCAGCAGGGTTGTTGGGAGAGACTATGAGACCCGAAATCACCACGGTGGTTTGAGCCAGATCAAACACACAGGTTTAACACTGCGTTTTGAAACGCGGAAAAGCGGGTCGCGACAAAAATGTCACACAAATAATAGTTGCCCGATATGACAATGGCCCCGAACGGGGCCATCGCACGGAATTTCAGGGAATCAAATTCAGTAGGAGAGCTTGCGGCCGCTGGCCACCAGCATGCCGGCGGCGCCATCCAGCCAACCGTCTTTCAACTCCAGCGCCAGAAAACGGTGACGCTCAAATGGACCTGGCATCACCAGATGCTGTGTTTTGGCTGCAAAGAAACCGAAACGTTCGTAATAGGGTGCATCGCCGACCAGCAGAACCGCACCATGGCCACGGTTGGCCGCTTCGGAAATCGCCGCACGCATCAAAGCTGCGCCAATACCCTTGCCTTCATGCAAGGAATCAACCGCAAGCGGGCCCAGCAGAAGCGCAGGTAGCGGACGACCTTCCGGCGTAACACCAGCTTCAACATTCCACAGGCGCACAGTGCCGATGACGTGACCATCATTGTCACGGGCAACAAGTGCCAAACCATCGGCCGGAATGCGGCCCTTGCGCAGCTTCTCGGAAGACTTGCGGCGACGGCCCGGGCCCATGGCACGGTCAAGCAGGTTTTCGCGCGCGACAACATCGCCCGGATTTTCAGCTTCGATATGGAATGTCTGCGGCGTGAAAAACGCCCGGACTGAATTGAGAACAGCGGCCATCACGGCCTCCCGTTACATAACCGCGCACAAGCGGCCCCAAAACAATATTGTGAATAAGCCGTCCCGGCCCCTCGTCCGCTCATCCTCACTGGAGGAGGTGCAGCAAGCAGGGGTTGCGCAAAGCGTGGCGCGAGGCCGGAACGGAAAGATCCGGGTTAATTGGCCGGAGCACTGACAGCCCGGCCAAAAAACACTCAGATCACATAGGCTTTGAGTGGCTCGAAACCGTTGAACGCCACCGCCGAATACGTGGTGGTGTATGCACCGGTACCTTCGATCAGAACTTCATCGCCGATCGTCAGGGAGACGGGCAGCGGATACATGTTCTTTTCGTACAGCACGTCGGCGCTGTCGCAGGTTGGGCCAGCCAGAACGCAAGGCTGCATTTCGTCCTGGTCACGCTCGGTGCGGATCGGGTAACGAATTGCTTCGTCCATGGTTTCAGCCAGACCACCGAACTTGCCGATGTCGAGGTACACCCAACGATGGTTGTCATTGTCGGACTTGCGCGAAACCAGCACGACTTCTGCCTTGATGACACCGGCGTTGCCGACCATGCCACGACCTGGCTCGATGATCGTCTGGGGGATCTGGTTGCCGAAGTGCGTACGAAGCGCAGCGTCGATTGCCTGACCGTAAGCTTCTGCCGATGGAATGTCGCGCAGATACTTGGTCGGGAAACCACCGCCCATGTTGACCATCTTCAGGTGGATGCCCTGCTTGGCAAGCGAGGAGAAAACCCGCTTTGCATCGGAAAGAGCAGCGTCCCATGCGTCAAGGTTCAACATCTGCGAACCGACGTGGAAGGACACACCGTGGGATTCAAGGCCAAGCTGGTGTGCGTAAACCAGAACATCAACAGCCATCTGCGGTACGCAGCCGAACTTGCGAGAAAGCGGCCATTCGGCGCCTTCACCGTCAGTCAGGACGCGGCAAAACACACGCGACCCAGGGGCTGCACGGGCAATCTTTTCAACTTCTTCATGGCTGTCCACCGCAAACAGGCCAACGCCCAGTTCGAAAGCGCGGGAAATGTCCCGCTCCTTCTTGATGGTGTTGCCGTAAGAAATACGGTCAGCAGTCGCACCAGCGTCAAGCGCCATCTGGATTTCGGCAACCGAAGCGCAGTCGAAGTTCGAGCCGAGGGAGGCGAGCAGCGACAGGATTTCAGGAGCCGGGTTTGCCTTCACGGCATAATAGATCGAGCTGTTCGGCAGCGCGTGCTCGAAAGCGTGATAGTTATCGCGCACGACCTCGAGGTCAACCACGAGGCATGGGCCTTCAGGACGGCGGGTCTTGATGAAGTCAAGGATGCGTGCAGTCGTCATCGTTATAATCCCTGTATAATCCGGCTCCGGAAATTCCGGAGGACAAAGAACGCTCGAGATATGCTTACCGATCAGCCGGTGGAGGCGCAGATCAGTTGCATACGCTCAAGGCGCAAATATGGACAAAACCCTGCCACGGGAATTATCCGGCTTTGTCTGCCATAGATTGGAGGGATTGGACCCAACCGCACTTCCGGCAATGATGGTGTGCCTCTTTAGTACCCCGGCTGATGGAAAGCCGGCAGAGAACCAGAAAGGCCCGCACCGTCGTTGCTTCAGATGTCCTCGCATTTTCCGGTTGGCCGGAATAGCGACTGGAGGGGTTAGTTCCAGGTACCTTACCGAACTCCTCACCACATCGAGGGACGGCGGACACCCATGGGCACGTGCGACTTTGGGCAAAACGGGAAATAAGAATATTCGCCGTCATAATCAAGAGGATTTTTTCATCGAATTGAGGTTTTTTTCACCATGTATTTTTCCATTGAACAGCGGCGCCTGAACGTTCAATTATATGGAACAAACAGGAGAGAGCAGCCATGGATACCCTCACCCGCATCCGCGCATTTATTGACGTTGTCGAAGCGGAAGGTTTCTCGGCTGCAGCCCGTAAAACCGGGCGCTCCAAGGCCTTGCTGTCCAAATATGTACGCGAGCTGGAAGACGATCTCGGCGCCCTGTTGCTGAACCGGACGACACGGCAGTTTTCGCTGACCGAAGCGGGCCATACCTATTACCGCACCGCCTCTGATATTCTGAAAGAAATCGACAACCTCGCCGACCTGGTGCGCGAGAACAATGCCGACCTGAAAGGCAAGTTGCGCATCTCGGTCCCACGCACCTTCATCGACGCTGAAATCGGTCAGAGCCTGATCGACTTCGCCAAGGAAAATCCGGAGCTTCAATTGGAGATCCTGGCAGAAGACCGTTTCGTTGACCTGATCGAGGAAGGTTTTGACCTTGCGGTGCGCATTACCAAGCTGGAAGATTCCGGCCTCATTGCCCGCAAGCTCTCCGATTTTCGCGTCTACGCCGTCGCCACAGCCGATTTTGTCGCCCAGTATGGCCCGCTGAATGAGCCGCAAGACATGTCCCGCGTGCCGTTCATTGTCGATACCAACTCACGCTTCCACAACAATATCCGGTATTTCGAACCAAATGGCGCCAATGCCTCGGTGGCTGTCAGCGGCCCGATTGAGGTCAACTCGCCACAGGCCACGTTGCGTGCGGCGCGAGCGGGACTGGGTGTCGCCATGGTACCGGACTTTATTGCCAAGCCCTATATCCAGTCCGGTGAACTGGTAACCCTGTTCGATGACTACATCGCCAGAGACCGAGGCATCTATGCGGTTTACCCTCATCGCCGTTATCTGCCCGCCAAAGTGCGCAGCTTTGTCGACTTCCTGTCGAACTGGTTTCGCAAGAACGGATAGGTCGCCGATAAATTGATCGTGAGCTGAGTCGAAATTCGGTCCCATTTTCCGCTAAAACTGGCTGACAGATTCGCGAAGGGCACATGGGTTGATGAAAAAGACAAGAACTGCAATTGCGGCTGGGCTGTTGCTCGCCCCTGCCCCAGCCTTTGCCCATCCGCATATCTTTGCAGAAGCACGTCTTGAGGTCATTGCCGGTTCAGACGGCAACATCAGCGAACTGCGCAACATCTGGCGTTTTGACGAAATGTTTTCTGCCAGTGTGATGCTGGATTTCGACAAGAATAGCGATCTGAAGCTCGATAAGGATGAGTTGGCCGAAGTGGGCAAGGTGGTACATGAATCGCTTGCCGACTTCGACTATTATACCTTCGTGACCGAAGACGGGAAAAAGACCGACCTTGCCAAACCGGACGCTATCCATGTCGATTACGACAACGGCCAGATCCTGATGTTCTTTTCACTCAAGCCCGCCAAGCCGATGCCAATGAAAGGCAAGATGAGTTTCGGTGTGTGGGATCCGACCATGTATACCGCGATCGATTTCGCAAATGATACGGATCTGGCCACCAAGGGAGACGGTTTTAACGCCTGTAAACGTGCCGTCATCCGCCCGGACGCCGATGAGGTTCTAGCGCAGAACCAGTCTACCTTGACCGACGCGTTTTTTAACGACCCAACCGGAACAGACATGTCGAAACTGTTTTCGACAAGGCTGGAGGTAACCTGCCCATGACAAGCAGATTGAACCGTATGGTGCCGCTTCTTTTGATCAGTGGCGTCTTTCTGGCAACGGCTGCCCATGCGCAATCTCCGCTTGGCATTGGCTCTGCGGAGCCATCCTTTTCCGTATCAGGTCCATTCGGTTCATTTTTCGCCTGGATCAACATGCACCAGCAAAGCTTCTATCGCGCACTGACCGGTGCGTTGAAGGCGATGCGCGAAGATCCTTGGGCCCTGACCTCGCTGATCGGCCTTTCTTTCGCCTATGGTGTGTTCCATGCCGCCGGTCCCGGCCACGGCAAGGCAGTCATCTCCTCCTACATGATTGCCAATGAGACGGAGCTGCGGCGCGGTGTGCTCATCTCGTTCATTTCGGCGGTGCTCCAGGGGATCGTCGCCATTCTGCTGGTTGGTGCGGCCTATCTGGTCCTACGCGGCACGTCGATCACCATGACCAAGGCCACACAAGCCATGGAGATTGCCAGCTTTGCGATGATCGCCCTGTTTGGCGCATGGCTGCTGGTGCGCAAATTGCGCAGCATTATGGTGCGTGAACCGGCCGCTGCCCCTGTTGTGGTTGAAAATGCTAGCGCAAGCGCCCTTGGAACCAAGGGCATGGGAACCGGCCTTAAATTTAAGGGACAGCAGGTTTTCCCTGATCATCAGCACAGTGGCGCCGGCAATGTTTGCTCGACATGCGGTCACGCCCACGCGCCGGATCCATCCATGTTGCGGTCTCGTGATTTCAGCCTGCATGAGGCATGGTCTGCCATCATTGCCGTTGGCCTGCGCCCCTGTTCAGGCGCGATCATCGTCATGAGCTTTTCGCTGTTGAACAGCCTCTATCTCGGCGGTGTCCTGTCTGTATTGGCAATGTCGATCGGCACGGCGATCACCGTATCCATCCTCGCCACACTAGCCGTCATGGCCAAAGACGTGGCTGTTCGTTACGCAGGTTCCGGCACCACGAAAGCCATGCGCGTCGCCACCGTCATTGAAATTGCCGGTGCGCTGTTTGTGTTGTTGATGGGCCTCGCCTTGCTCGGTGCTTCCCTGCAGTCGTGATGCGCCACGCAGTCAGGTGTCAGACTGGTCCTTGCGACGCTGGTACCGCCCGCGCAGCCAGAACAGAAGAAAGAATGACAGCACTGCCACCGCGCCAAATGCCGCAGCCAGCCACGGCGAATAATCTGCCAGCCACAGCATGATGTTTGGCATCACAAAAAACAGCAGGGCAACGCCAACAAAAATCACGGCAGCAGCAAAAACAGGCGAACGCCCTTTTGGATCAGCACTGGTCATGCCGCCATCCCCGCACGAATATCTTCCAGTTTCCGTTTCTGTGAGCCGTCAGCATCGAAATTGTCAGGATCGAGCCATGCCTCAAAGGCATCACGGATTACAGGCCATTCGCTGTCGATGATCGAAAACCATGCGGTATCGCGGTTCGCACCCTTTGACACCATGTGCTGACGGAACACACCTTCGAAAGTAAAGCCGTAACGTCTCGCCGTGACCTTGCTCGGCTCGTTTTCATTATGGCATTTCCACTCGTAGCGGCGATAACCAAGATCCTCGAACACATGTTTGGCCATCAGATAATGAACTTCGGTGGAAAGCGGTGAGCGCTTCATCGCAGCACCATGCGCCACGGAACCAACCTCGATCACGCCATTGGCAGGATCTGGCCGCATATAGCTTGCCATACCAACAACGGTACCGCCGGCATTTTCGGTAAATACCAAAGTGACCCAGCCGAGTTTCTGCTGCGCGCCTTCGATCCAGTCACCAAACGCATCAGCATTTGGGAAGGCTTGCTGCGGGAAATATTTCAAAAGGGCGTTGGTTTCCAGACCGCCAAGGGCATCCCAGAGTTTCTGCAGATGTGATGCGCGGTCAAATGGCTGCGCGGTGACATACCGCCCGTTAAGCGTCACCGGTTTTGGATCCGGACATCCCTTGAAATCAGCAAGATCGCGCATTCTTTTCCTCACCATTTTGTTGAGAAAAGATGTAGGCCAGTCATTGCTCAAAAACAACAGCATATCGGGCAGTGGGGTTGCCACCTAACGCGCAACCCCACCGGAATCTTTATCAGGCCTTAGCGGCTGAAACCGTGGCTTCGATGTGATCTACCAACGCATCCGGCAAACCAAGACGGCCAGCAAGCAGGTCAAGATAACCGCGTTCTGCGCGTGTATCTGGATCGATCGTCAGGCGGGATGCCGTATAAAGCTCAACCTTCTGCTCTTCGGTCTTGGCAGCGGCCACAAGCGCATCGAGATCGAGCGGTTCAGCCAACTCTTTTTCAATGAAGCGTTCAGCTTCCGTATCGAGACCGGAAATCTGTACCTTTTCCATGATACGCACGCGTTCACCGGCATCAATGTGACCGTCAGCCTTGGCAGCAGCAATCATCGCCTGCACCAGCGTCAAGGCAAAGTCATTGGACAGTGTTGCCGCCTGCGGGTGGAAGGGCGAATCTGCCGGTGGTGGCAGAAGTTCGGTTGTCGGCTCAGGCTGCGGTGCGTTCTGCGGCGCCTGCCCGGATTTGTAGTTCTGATATGCGAGATAACCAAGACCGGCAATGGCAGCGATACCGCCCACGGTTGCCGCGTTGCCCGCCAGCTTGCGGCCGGTCTTTGTGCCAAGAATAGCTGCGGCAAGTGCGCCGGTTTTCAGCGGGTTGTTCTTGGCGATATCGGCAGCCTGACCTGCTCTGTCCCGAACAGTCCCTGAAAGTCCCGGTACCTGGGAACCAAGGAATTGTTCAAGAAGCTTCTTGGCGTCGAACATCAAAATCTCCTGTATCGATCAAACTCGAAACAGGAGATAGGAACGGCAACCATCAAATACAAATTATAAAAGCCAGCGTGACGGGGACCACGCTGGCTCTCGAAATTTTGTGTTGGAGACTGACTTAAGCAGAAAGTGCTGCTGCTTCTGCTGCCAGCTTGGTAATGCCTGCCCAGTCACCCGTTGCCACCAGCTCACGCGGCGCAACCCATGAACCGCCAACGCAGACGACATTTGGCAATGACAGATAGTCATTGGCGTTCTTCAGCGAAATGCTGCCGGTTGGGCAGAAGAAGGTGCCCGCCAACGGCGAAGACAGTGCCTTGAGGTAAGGTGCGCCACCAGCCTGCTCGGCCGGGAAGAACTTCAAGACCTTGTAACCTTCATCGCGCAGCGCCATGACTTCGCTGGCGGTTGCAGCACCTGGCAGCAACGGAACCTTGGAATTTTTGGCAGCATCCAGAACGCTTCTGTTAACGCCTGGGCTGACGATAAAAGTCGAACCAGCTTCAACAGCCGCGTCGAAATCCCGAGCATTGAGAATGGTGCCGGCGCCGACATGCGCGCCTTCAACTTCTGCGGCAACTGCGCGCACGGCTTCAAGCGCCGCAGGTGTGCGCATGGTGATTTCGATGGCCTTCAAACCACCGGCAACCAGTGCACGGGCCAGCGGGACGGCAGAGGCAACGCTGTCAACAATCAGAACAGGCACAACCGGCTGAAGTTTCAGGATGGAAAGAAGTTTTTCAGAGTCCTGCGCCATTACGGTGCCTCCCAGATATGAAACGATTGAATTACAGGTGATGAATTATCGCGTCGTGATTGTCCTGTCGAGACTAAAGCAAATATTTCAGGCAAATTGCTTTTTCCAAACGAAACCATGAGATAGTGTGCCACAAAATTGGACATGGGCTTGCATGGCAAAAGAAATAGAACGCAAATTTCTCGTTTCGGGCGATGGATGGAAAACCGACGTGTCCTCCAGCATGACCTTCCGTCAAGGATATGTCGTTTCAACAGAAAACCGCTCAGTCCGCGTGCGCATCGTCAACGATGAAGACGCCACACTGACGATCAAGATTGGCGCCAGCAGTCTTGTACGAGACGAATATGAATATTCGATAGCGCTTGGCGATGCGCAAGAGATGATCGGCACCGCCATTGGCAATGTCATCCAGAAAACCCGCCACCTTGTCGAGCACAACAACTTCACCTGGGAAGTTGATGTCTTCGAAGGTGTGTATGGCGGTCTGGTCGTTGCCGAAGTGGAACTGACATCGGTCGACGACAGTCCCGACCTGCCAACATGGCTGGGCCGTGAAGTGACCGGCGACAAACGGTATTCAAACCAATATCTGGCCACGGAAAACCTGCTCGGGGAACTGCCGGATGTCGTATCGTCTTGATCCTGCAAAACCATTTGCGGAAGAGGTGCGCAAACTAGGAAATGCGCTTCTGGCAGACGCCATTGCCATTTTGTCTGATACGACTGGCGATCGCCACGAAGCCATTCATGAGGCACGCAAGAAGTTCAAGCGTCTGCGTGGCCTCTACCGGCTGATCAGGCCGCTGGCGCCTGGTTTTTTCAAAACCGAAAATGCCCGCTTGCGTGACGTAGCCCGCTCGCTTTCCGGTGCACGCGATGCCGCCGCTCTGGTCGAAAACATCAATTACCTTCACCAGCACGCTCGTTCCGCCGCAGAAGCCGAAGCACTTGATATAGCACGCACCGCACTGACGCAAAGACGTGATCGCATTTACAGCGAAGAAGGTGATCTCTCCGGTGTCATCAACGCTGCCATAGCCGAGTGCGAAAAAGCGCTGATCGCCGTGCAGGGCCTGTCCTTGCCTGATAGCAGGCGTAGCGTCGCCAAAGGCATTGCCAGCGCGTGGCTGACAAATGGCAAAAAGGCCGCCCTTGCGCAGCAAGAATGCCGCAAGGGAGAGAAAGCGGAAGCTTTCCACGACTTGCGTAAATGTTGCCAGACCTACCGCATGTATCTCGCCTTGCTGCGAAAAATCTGGCCCTCAGCAATGCTGGCAAAGGAAAAGAACGCCTCAGCTCTCGCTGAACTGCTGGGTCACCAGAATGACCTTTCGGTGCTAGCCGCCTGTGCAGATCGCGAACCCGATATTTTCGGCAATGGCGATACACTGGCCCGGTTGCTGGACGCCATCATCAACCAGCAGCAGAAGCTGGAACAAACATCTCTCGAGCTGTCTGAGCTCGTTTTCCGCGATCGCCCAGACGCCGAAAGCAAGACCATCAAATCACTCTGGAAACGGGCATGCGCTGCATGAGAATGCCTGTACGCCAAGGGATTTGACAAAATTCAAAATCACCTGAACCCTGTAAAAATCGTAGAATCCGCATTGCGTAGCGTGCCGTCTGGCTGTATTTCAGCGCCATGACCGACACAACAATTCTTCCGCGCCCGGAAGCCACTGGCGAATTTCTCGTGGCTGCCCTTTATCATTTCGCAAGCTTTCCGCAGTTTGAAAGCTTCCGCGAAACGCTGTTCCGCGCCTGCCAGGAAAATGGCATCAAGGGCACGCTGCTGCTGGCCCATGAAGGTATCAACGGCACGATTGCCGGGACGGACGAAGGAATTGCCAAAATTCTGGCTTTCATCCGCTCGCAACCGGAATTTTCCGCGCTGGAACACAAGGAAAGCCGCGCTTCCAAAATGCCGTTCGTGCGCATGAAGGTGAAGCTGAAAAAAGAAATTGTCACCATGGGTGTGCCGGATATCGATCCGAAGAAGATTGTTGGCACCTATGTCGACCCGAAGGACTGGAACGCGCTGATCTCGGATCCTGAGACGATCCTGATCGATACGCGTAATGATTATGAAACGGCAATCGGCATCTTCAAGGATGCTGTCGATCCGAACACCAAGACATTTCGCGAGTTTCCAGACTGGGTGAAAAACAATCCCGGCCTGCACAACAAGCCGAAAATCGCCATGTATTGCACAGGCGGTATTCGCTGTGAGAAGGCCACTGCCTTCATGAAAGAGCAGGGTTTTGAAGAGGTTTACCACCTCAAGGGCGGCATTCTCAAATATCTGGAAGAAATCCCGCAGGAAGAAAGCCTCTGGGAAGGCGCATGTTTCGTGTTCGATGAGCGCGTTTCGGTGACCCACGGACTGGCCGAAGGCAACCACCAGCTTTGCCACGCCTGCCGCAATCCAATTACCCCAGACGTTCGCCTGTCCCCTATGTTCGAGGAAGGCGTATCTTGCCCGGGTTGTTATGAGGAACGCACGGAAGAAGACCGTCAGCGTTTTCGTGACCGTCAGCAGCAGATCATGTTGGCCAAGAAACGCGGTCAAAAACACATCGGCAGTTAAGCCGATCTAATCTAAGCCAACACGGCCTATATCAAAATGCTCGGGCATACTGATTTGAACGTCAGTGTGCCCTTATCTTTTGGAATTTGATTGTCCCGGAAACAGGTAGGCTGAATACACGCAAAGCCGTTCAGCCAAATGCCCTTTGCTCATCACGGGGCAAGGTTTCCTTCTGGCGTTCCAGCAGCAAAGTCACCTCTTCCGGCGAAACCGGCTTTGAGAACAGATATCCCTGCAATTCGTCGCAACCGCATAATTGCAGAATGGATGCCTGCTCGACGCTTTCCACGCCTTCAGCCGTGACAGGAATTTCCAGCGAGCGCGCCAACGCTACGGTCGCTTCCAGCATGTCAAGCGAACGGCCACCATTCTCCAGAGCCGCCACCAGAGAGCGATCAATCTTCATTCTATTAAAACCGAAACGGCGCAGATATCCGACACTGGCAAAACCTGCGCCAAAATCATCCAGCGCAATCTGAACACCAAGAGCCTTCAGCTTCTCGATGACAAAGCTGGCACGTTCAGGATGCTGGATGAAATAGCCTTCTGTCATCTCCAAGCGTAGCCGCTCCGGCTCCATCTGGGTTTGACGCAACACATCATGCACAGATGTTGAGAAGGACGGATTTCTGAACTGAACCGGAGAGATATTTACCGACAGTTTGATCTCTGGCCAGCGTCGGGCGGTCATGCAGGCTTTGCGCAACACGATTAGACCCAACTGGTCGATAAGACCGCTGGTTTCCGCGACCGGGATAAACACCTCTGGAGACACAGGACCGTGCCCATCACGGTTCCAGCGCACCAGGGCCTCAACCCCCGTGATGCGGCGGCTTTTTGCACTGACGACAGGCTGGAAAACAACCGTCAATTCGTCTTTTTCAATCGCACGACGCAAATCCGCTTCCAGCATGTTGCGGTCTTCACGTTCGGTGTCCAACTGCTCATGATAGGAAACCCAGCGACCGCGGCCATTTTCTTTGGCTTCATACATCGCCATATCGGCGCGTCTCAGCAATTCCTCGCCGTCAACCTCGCCGCGCTCGGAGGTCGCAACGCCAATGCTACAGCCGATCGTTGCGACGCGCTCACCAATCACGAATGGTTCGGAAAACAGCAACAGACAGGCCTCACAGAGATCAAGGCACTGCTGCTTAGAATAGGGCCCGTTGATGGCAACAGCAAATTCATCGCCGCCCAGACGCGCAAGAACCGCGTCCTGCGGCACCAGCATCTTCAGGCCGGCAGCAACGCCCTTGATCAGACGGTCACCCGTTCCGTGTCCGTAGGAATCGTTGACTTCCTTGAAACCATCCAGATCGAGATAGAGAAGGTTGACGTCATCGGACCCCAGGCGGGCCTTGGCAACCATCTGCTCAAGACGCTGGAAAAGTCCGGCGCGGTTGTAAAGGCCGCTGAGACGATCCCGCAGCGCCTCTTCCTTGGCCTGCGCCTCATCAGTCTTGATACGGCCAATAATTTTTGAGCCGACAAAAAACAGCGTCAGGAAAAACAGGCCGGCAATTACCACAGCCAGAAGAACAGTCGGGCGCACCTCACGGAAGCTGACATCACCGGGTGCTCGCGAACGCCAGGTCAATTTGCCAAGCACCTCACCTTGCGGGCTGAAGATGTTCACAAAATAGCGAGCGTCAAAGTTGGCTTTACGTAATTGCAGACCATCGACAACATAGGTTTTCGACAGGCGCTTGATCTTGGCAGTGTCCAGATGACGGGCGAACACCAGATAACGACGTGTCTCACCAGCGGGAACGTCAAGTGCCATCTTGGGGCGGATGAGTGCTGCGCCGATAACGGTAATGCCGCGGTCCGATTGGACAAAGCCGGTCGCCTCTGGGTTCTGGCCGAAAGGTATCTGCCGCACAGTCTTGAGCAGCTCTGTCAGACCGGTCGGGAACAGTTCCTGCGGAGAACGCAGAACCGGCTGCCCGAACTGATAAAACATCTGAACACGGTTATTTTCGTCGATCACCAGCGCCGTATCAAACAACTCGCTGTTGACAGTCATATCGCCGTAGTTGCTGACAACCCAGTCGTGGCCATTGGCAGCATAAACAAACTGGGCAGCATCATCCCAGGCAGCATAGTCGTTTAGCGTTGCACCCAACTGCGCCTGAAACGTCTCCAACGCACCGGTAATGGTTTCGCGTGAACGTTCCTCATCCAGCTTGTTGGTGTTCTGGGCAACGTCGTTCAGAGCGGACAAAACGAGCATCGTGACGACTGTTACAATAACGGCCAAAGCAGCAAGGAGAGCAGTGACGATGCGACGCCACTCTCTTTGCGATGTATTCACGACGTCTCGCGGTTTGGTCCGCATGCAATTCCCTTCGAGAAAACAACACTTTCCGGGGAAATTGTTCAAAAGATATTAAATCTGCGACCGGCTACCCCCTTAAAAAGCACAGGTATGAAACTGTAGTCGGCTAAGGGGAGTTTTTCGGACAATAAAAAGCCTCCCTCGCTTTTGCGAGGAAGGCCCATAAACTCTAGGGTATTTCGCGGTAAAATGCTTACCAGGAAGGGATAACCGTGCCCTTGAATTCTTCGGTGATGTAAGCCTTCACTTCCGGGCTCTGGTAGGATTGAACCAGAGTTTTTACCCATGGCTGGTCCTTGTCGACAGTGCGCACAACGATGATGTTGGCGTAAGGCGACTTTTCGCTTTCAATGGCGATAGCATCGGTCTTCGGATTAAGGCCACCCTGCGAAGCGTAGTTGGTGTTGATGACCGAAGCATCGGTATCATCAAGCGCGCGTGGCAACTGGGCAGCATCCAATTCTGCAAACTGCAGGTTCTTAGGGTTTTCGATAACGTCAGCAGGCGTTACTTTGAGACCAGCTTCTTCCTTGACCTTGATCAGGCCCTTGGAGGCCAGAACCAGCAGAGCGCGGCCGCCATTGGTCGGGTCGTTCGGAATGCCAATTGTCGCGCCGTCCTTCAGTTCGTCCAGGCTCTTTACCTTCTTGGAGTAAACGCCCATTGGAGTGGTGATGGTTGTGCCAACGCTGACGAGGTCGAACTTGCGGTCGGCAACCTGGTTGTCGAGATATGGCTGGTGCTGGAAGGAGTTGGCGTTCAGTTCGCCATCGTTCAGCGCCTGGTTCGGAACAACATAATCAGAGAATTCGAGAATTTCGAGGTCGAGATCCTTCTTGGCAGCCACTTCCTTTACCACTTCCATGATCTTGGCATGTTCGCCCGGCGTTACACCGATCTTGATGGTTTCAGCCAGCGCGCTGCCGGTGGAAAACAGGGCAGCGAGGGAAGCTGCGATAATCAGTTTTTTCATGTCAGTCTCCTTGGGGTAGATTGTTATTGCTTGTTAGTTTTTACGATTACGCTTGTCGAAATGGCGGGCAAGCCTGTCGCCCGCACTTTGAACCAGCTGCACCAGAACGATCAGCACTGCGACAACGGCAAGCATCACTTCCGGCATAAAACGTTGATATCCATAGCGAATGCCAAGGTCACCAAGACCACCGCCACCGACAGCACCGACCATGGCCGAGTAACCGATCAGGCTGACCAGGGTTAGGGTAAGCGCCAGCGTAATGCCGGACTTGGCTTCGGCCAGCAAAACCTTGGTAACGATCTGCACCGGTGTGGCACCCATGGCGCGCGCCGCTTCCACCAGACCCTTGTCGACTTCGCGGATCGCCGCTTCCACCAAACGGGCAACAAATGGAATGGTCGCAACCGTGAGCGGAACGATGGCTGCCGAAGTACCAATGGAGGTACCGGCAACAAGGCGGGTAAATGGAATGATGGCCACCACCAGAATGATGAACGGCGTAGAGCGGGCGGCATTGACGATCAAACCAACGATACGGTTGGTGATCGGCGCTTCAAAAAGCTCGCCTTTGCCGCTGGTCGCCAGGAAGATGCCGATCGGCAGGCCCACAAGCGACCCGACCAGGCCCGATATCGCCACCATGTGCAATGTCTGTAAAAGTCCCTTCCACAGAAGGATAAAGAGCATATCAGGCGACATAGCCGAGCACCTCCGTGGCAAGTCCGGTTTCCGCATAAAGGCGGTCAGCGCGGGAAATTGTTTCAGGTGTTGCGGGATAGGAAACCACCAGCGAACCAAATGGTTCGCCTGCAATTTCCTCGATCGTGCCAGCCAGAATATTCACATCTGCACCGATTTCGCTGACCAGTCTTGCCGTCAGCGGCTGGAAGGCTGTCGCACCGAAGAAGATCAATCGCACCAGAACGCGGTCACCACTGTCCGGTTGCGGTTTCAAAACGCCGCTGATCCATTCAGGCAGCTTGGCACCGATCGAAGATGACAGCAGGCTGCGGGTGGTTTCATGCTTGGCAGACGTGAACACATCAAAGGTGCGACCACTTTCGACAATCAGACCCTTGTCGATAACGGCAACCTGCGACGCGATTGTTTTCACCACTTCCATTTCATGGGTGATGAGAAGCACCGTAAGGTTCAGTTCCGAATTGATCTTCTGGAGAAGTTCAAGAATGGACTGGGTGGTTTCAGGATCGAGCGCCGAAGTCGCTTCATCTGATAGCAAAAGCTTTGGCTCGGTTGCCAGAGCGCGGGCAATACCGACGCGCTGCTTTTGACCGCCGGACAGTTCCGCCGGATATCGGTTGGCCTTGTCGCCAAGTCCGACAAGTTCAAGCAGAGGCTGAACCTTCTTTTTGACGTCCTGGCGGTTGACACCGGCAATCTCCAGCGGCAGGGCCACGTTGTCGTAAGCGGTGCGCGAAGCCAGCAGGTTGAAATGCTGGAAGATCATGCCGATCGAGCGGCGCAATTGGCGCAGACCCTGTTCATCCAGCCTGCCAACATCAACGCCATCGACCAGAACGCGACCGGATGTCAGCGTCTCCAGGCCGTTCACGAGCCGGATCAGTGTGGATTTACCAGCGCCTGAGCGCCCGATGATGCCGGTAATGGAGCCGCGTGGAACAGAAAGGTCCACACCGCCGAGCGCCGTAAACGCCGCTTCGCCGTTTTGGCCGCCAAAACGTTTGGTGACATTTTCAAACACAACCATGGCATCAGCATGTGCTGGTGGTTGCTGAGCGGTGCCGCCCGCTGTCAATTGGAAACTCATGGATAACTCTACGGATAATGTCTGTTGTGCGTATCTCTTTAAATCAATTCCGGCTGAAATAAAGGATTCTGCGGTTTTTGGTGTCTATCCTGCCTTTTTCACAGCACCAACGATGCTCGCAAGATAAGTCACCCGTGCATTCAGTGCGTGTCGTTACGCAATCACGAAGCACATTCGGTTACAGCACATAGTCCGTGTCATTTTATTCTGCTTTCACACCAAAGTCGTTATCGACTTTCTTAGGTGCCCCAAACATGCCTGTATGCGACACCTTTTGACAGGGAAAATTTTTCAACTAAGAGGCAGTTTCAGGAAAATTTTCCGCAGTTTTGGCCGTAAAGTGATTACTTTACCGAAGAAATGAACTGATCGTTCGGGCGACGGACCTTTTTGAGGTTCACCAGCCAATCACCATCTTCCTTGCGGTAGCCAAGTGGCAGAATGGTAACCGAGCGCAGGCCCTTCTCACGCAGGCCCAAAATCTCATCCAGCTTGTCCGGATCGAAACCTTCCATTGGTGTCGAGTCCACGCCTTCAAACGCAGCCTGAGCAAGCGCCATGCCGAACCCGATATAGGCCTGACGTGCAGCGTGTTCGAAGTTCACCTGAGCATCGCGCGGAGGATACATGTTCAGGAGCATCTGGCGATAGTTCTCCCAACCTTCGTTCTTGATGCCGCGCTCTTCATTGACGAGATCGAACATGCCGTTGATGCGCTCAGCGGTGTAGTTATCCCACGCTGCAAAAACGAGAAGGTGCGAACCATCGGTAATCTGAGCCTGGTTCCAGGCGATTTCCTGGATCTTCGCACGCACTTCCGGATTGGTAACGACGATAATTTCAAACGGCTGCAAGCCGCTTGATGTCGGAGCAAGACGGGCAGCCTCCAAAATACGGGCAACCTTATCTTCCGTTACCGGCTTGGAAGGGTCCATCTTTTTGGTGGCATAACGCCAGTTCAGTTTTTCAATAAGCAAAGCAGTCTCCTTGGGAGGATCACCGACGCTGCTATCAGGCAAGCGTGCAGGTTTCGTTTTGAAACCCGCTACACATAGGATGCCTGCCTGCAACTGCAAGCAGGCACCTCAAGGTAACCACCGAAAACTACAAGGCTGCCTTTTTGTGATTGCCCTTCGGAAATTCGGCCGCCAGCGACGAGTACCATTTGCCGCTTTTTTTGACGGTCCGGACCTGAGTGTCATAATCGACATGCACAAGGCCAAAGCGCATGCGATAACCCTGTGCCCATTCAAAATTGTCCATCAAGCTCCAGGCAAAATAACCGCGCATCGGATAACCATCCTTGATCAGATCGGCAACCACCGACAGGTGGTCAGCGTAATAATCAAGGCGCGGCTGGTCATCGACCTCACCATTTTCAACACCCATATTGTAGCAGGCACCGTTCTCGGTGATGTAACAATCGGGCAATTCATAACGGCGATAAAGCTCCTCTACCAACGAATGCAGGGCCGGAGAATAGACCTCCCAACCGATATCGGTCGTCACATCGTTGACGAAAGGTGCTTCAACTGTGGCTGGGAATTCGGCTGATGGATCAGGATCAGCGGCAACCCGCATTGGTGTGTAATAATTCAATCCCCACCAATCGAGTTTCTGGTTGATGATGGTGAGATCGCCCTCTTCGACAACCGGCATGCGGTCACCCAGCGCCTCAACGAAATCCGAGGGATATTCACCCTTGAATACCGGGCCAAAAAACACACCATTATGGAACTGGAATGCCCGCTCGGCTGCCGCCTTGTCCGCCGCACTGTCGGAAGCAGCAATGACCGAATGTGCGTTCAGTACCAAACCGACCGGCACGTTGGGCGCAACATCCCGGCAGGTCTGTACGCCAAGACCGTGGGCAAGATTGGTATAATGCATCGCCGCCAGTGCGGCGTCCATGTTGCGCTCACCCGGCGCGTGAATGCCGTAGAGATGGCTAAGCCATACCGAGCACCATGGCTCGTTAAAGGTGGCAACAGCGTCCAGCCGGTCGCCCAAGCGTTCCATAACCGTGCGGGCGTAGCGCTGGAAGGCATAGGCGGTGGAACGCGCCGTCCAGCCGCCATCACCCATCAGGGTCAACGGCAGATCCCAGTGGTAAAGTGTGGCATAGGTTTTGATGCCCCTCGCCTTGCAGCCGTCAACCAGACGGTCATAAAAATCCAGCCCTCTTTCATTGACCGGACCGGTGCCATCAGGAATGATACGTGGCCATGCAATAGAGAAACGGTATGCCTCGACACCCATATTTTTTATGAGATCGAGATCGGCATCCAGACGGTTGTAATGATCGCAGGCAACGTCACCATTATGGCGACCATAAACGTGGCCCGGCATGTTGCAAAAAGCATCCCAAATCGAAGGTTTGCGACCATCTGCCTTGGATGCTCCTTCAATCTGGAAGGATGCCGTCGCGACACCAAACAGAAAATCACCGGGAAAGCGTGTTGCAAGCACCTTGGGATCGATCATTCCGTCTCCTCCTGAATAATGTGGCCCGTTAAGTATCGGGTTTTGGTCCTGCCCTGGACAGGTGTTTGCAAGGTATAAAGGCAAATCATCGCCTACTGCAACGTTTCAGTTAAATCATACAAAACTTTTACGACAGGGATTTGGTGCAAATGCAGCGAGTTAGCAACAAAAAAGGCGGGGCTTGATCCCCGCCTTTCATCAGCTTTTTTACATAAGGCTTTTCGGCCGTTTTAAACGTAACGATTTACGACGTTTTCGAGATATTCCTGACGACCCGACTTCGGTTGAGGATTGATGTTTTCACGCTCGACCAGAGCAGCAATCTCATCCAGCTTCAACTCGCCACGCAGCATCTTTTGCGCCGAAGGAGAATCCCACTTTGAATAACGGTCCGTAAGCGGCTTCGACAGCGCGCCATCTTCAATCATCTTGGCAGCAGCCTTCAGGCCACGGGCGCAGCAATCAATGCCGCCGATATGACCGATCAGCAGATCAGCCGGATCAAGCGACTGGCGACGCAGCTTGGAATCGAAGTTGGTGCCGCCGTTCTGGAAGCCACCACCGGCAAGAACATGGTAATAAGCCAGCGCCATTTCCGGCACGTTGTTCGGGAACTGGTCGGTATCCCAACCGGACTGGTAATCATTGCGGTTCATGTCGATCGAACCGAAAATGCCGAAGGCATTTGCCATGGCCAGTTCGTGTTCGAAGGAATGGCCCGCAAGGATGGCGTGGCCCTGCTCGATGTTGACCTTGACTTCTTTTTCCAGGCCATGACGCTGCAGGAAGGCATAAACCGTTGCCACATCATAATCATACTGATGTTTGGTTGGCTCCTGCGGCTTCGGCTCGATCAGGATCGTGCCTTCAAAGCCAATCTTGTACTTGTATTCGACGACAAGGTTGAGGAAGCGGCCCATCTGGTCGAGTTCGCGCGACAGGTCGGTATTCAGCAGGGTTTCATATCCCTCGCGTCCGCCCCACAGAACATAGTTGGCACCGCCCAGTCGCTTGGTAGCATCGAGGCAGGTTTTGACCGTCGCAGCCGAGAATGCAAACACATCCGGATCCGGATTGGTCGAAGCGCCCGACATGTAACGGCGATGCGAGAACAGGTTAGCAGTACCCCACAAAAGCTTGACGCCGGTTTCCGCCTGCTTCTTCTCAAAGTGGTCAACGATCTCGTTGAGGTTACGGGTGTTCTCCGCAAAGCTGTTGCCTTCCGGGCGAACGTCCGCATCGTGGAAGCAATAATAGGGTGTACCCAGCAGCGAGAAAAACTCAAAGGCAACATCAGCCTTCAGTTTTGCCGCATCCATTGTGTCGGAAAACCATGGGCGCTCAAATGTCTGGCCACCGAACGGATCCCCACCTGGCCATGTGAATGTGTGCCAGTAGGCCACCGCAAAACGCAGGTGATCTTCCATGCGTTTGCCAGCCACGATCTCGTCCGCATTGTAATGACGAAACGCCAGCGGATTTGTGCTGTCCGGTCCTTCATATTTGATTTTGGTGATATCACCGAAAAAGCCTGTCGACATGGGTATTCCTCCTGAAATCTAACCTCTGTCAATGAAAGTAGACCCCCGGCTTGCGCCGGAAGAAAACGGGATGTTAGTGCGCGAGTTGGCGAATGGCCGGGTAGAGCTCGCGGTAACGCTGATAGGCAGCATCGTAGGCACCGCTAAGTGCCGAGACAGGCTCGATGGTTCTGGCAGTCTGCGGCGCCGTGCACACGGCAACCGGGTCGGCGCCCGTGGCCGCAATAAGACCAAGACGTGCGGCACCGAAGGCAGCACCAAAATCACCATCGGCGGGAATATCAACCGGCACATCAAGGGCCGTTGCAATCGACGCCAGCCAGTATTCCGAGCGTGAACCGCCGCCAATGGCCGTGACGCGAGAGATGCTTGTACCGGCCGATTTCAACGCTTCCAGATTGTCACGGATGGCAAAGCTGACACCTTCAAGCACCGCCTGCGTCAAGACCGAACGGTCACTTTCATGACCAAGACCGATAAAGGCACCACGAATGACCGCGTCATTGTGTGGTGTGCGCTCGCCAGACAGATAAGGGGCAAATGTCACGCCGCTTGGTGCCTTAAGGCTGTTGCCCAGCTCTGTGGTCAGTTCGGCTGCAGATTTGCCTGCAATGCCGGAATACCAGTTAAGGGCATCGGTTGCCGACAGGATCACGCCCATCTGGTGCCAGGTGTTTGGCAAGGCGTGGCAAAACGCATGTACGGCACTTTCCGGCTTGGGCAGATAGCTGCCGTTGGCCGCAAACAAGACGCCTGAAGTACCAAGCGAAACGAAAGCAGCGCCTTCCGATACCGTACCCATGCCGCAAGCCGATGCAGCATTGTCACCGGCGCCACCGGCAACCACGACATCGCTCATGCCCCAAGCAGATGCAAGCTCGCCGCGCAGTTTACCAGCCTGCTCAGTGCCTTCCACCAGCGAAGGCATGTGGCTTTCGCTAAGGCCGGTTGCATCCAGCAATTCTGCCGACCACTTGCGGGCACCGGTATCAAGCCAGGACGTTCCGGCAGAATCCGACATTTCGGAGATATATTCACCGGTCAGCCAGAGGCGCAGATAATCCTTCGGCAGCAAAACCTTGGCGACCTTGGCAAAAATCTCCGGTTCATGTTTGGCAACCCATGCCAGCTTTGGCGCGGTAAAGCCTGGGAACACGATATTGCCGGTCAGCTTGCGGAACCTTGGGTCAGCATCCAACTTGGCAGCCTCGGCATAAGAGCGCGTATCATTCCATAGAATGCAGGGACGAAGCACCGCACCGGCCGCATCAACAAGGGTTGCACCATGCATTTGCCCGGACAGTCCAATGCCTTTCACGGCAGCAAGTTCCTTGGCATGGGAGGCCTTCAGTCCGGCAATTGCCGTTTCACTTGCCTTGATCCAGTCTGCAGGGTTCTGCTCCGACCAACCGGAATGAGGCCGGGACACCTCAAGTGCGCCATTGGCAGAACCAACAATACGCTGGTTGCCATCAATCAGCAGCGCCTTGACGCCAGACGTCCCCAAATCGAGACCAAGATACATGTTATTCCTCCATGAAAATACGGTGAGACGGATTTGCAATCACGGCAAATTATCTCGCATGAATATGTCTAGGCGAATGCGTTCTTGTGCCGCAATCACTCCTACCTTGTCAGCCTTGGCCTTGAGCACACGAATGCTGCTACGCACCTCATGCCCGGCATCCTGATTGAGTACGGCGTCGATAAGCCCGGCCTTAAGCGCCGCAGTGGTGTGGGTGCTCAGCTCGTGTGCAATGACCGCCGGTCTGCCACGCGATTGCGGCAGGTTTTCCAGCGCCCTGATAAGACCTCTGTTACCGGCACCGAGGCTGTAAACACCGCCAATATCTGCATGTTGGGCAAGTGTATCGCGCACCAGCTTTTCAACCGTCGCAACATCATCACGCCCTTCGAGAACCGGCAGAATTTCCAGCTGCGGAAACTCTGATCCCATCACCGACATGAAACCGTCGACGCGCTCGCGGTGATCGCGCACCATCAGCGAACCGGCCAGCACAGCGATCTTGTTGGCCGACGGATTGGCAAAACGCCCAAGCAGGCTGGCCGCCGTCTTGCCGGCAGCAATATTGTCGACACCGGC
The DNA here is from genome assembly GCF_023701965.1 of Rhizobium sp. CG4. Taxonomy (NCBI): domain Bacteria; kingdom Pseudomonadati; phylum Pseudomonadota; class Alphaproteobacteria; order Hyphomicrobiales; family Rhizobiaceae; genus Rhizobium; species Rhizobium sp. CG4. The sequence goes on from NZ_JABAEG010000001.1 coordinate 930,192, forward strand.
ATAGTGGTCGCGTTTTGAACCGGAGAGGTCCGAAACGATTGTCACTGTCGCTATGCCGTCATCCGACAGTGCCGCAACCGCCTGACGCACCGCGTCACCCTCAACGGCAACAAACGCAACGCCGGCCGGCATGTCGGCCCGCGCGGTTTCCAGCGCAGCAACAAGTGCGGCTGCATCAAATGGGGGAATTTCAAGCAGCGTAATTTCGGCGCGTTCCGAGGGGCCACGTGAAATCGCTGCACGCACCTCATCCCGCAATGCCTGCATGAAGGAGTTGTCATTGTTTGGCAAAATGAAAACCAGTGGATAAACGCGGCTGCGCGCCAGATTGGCAGCGGCGACATCACGCACGTAACCCAGCTCGGCGATGGCTGCTTCCACACGCGCCTTGGTCACTTCCCGTACACCGGAACGGAGGTTGACCACACGGTCAACTGTGGCAAGGCTCACACCCGCCTTCGCAGCAATGTCGTGAACTGTTGGCTTCATTTCCGTCCTCCGACAGCCCTTCTATTCCCAAATTTGAGGTACGTAAATCAAAAAATAGCGGACGGCAGCAATCATCTTTAAACGTAAAATGAAAAAGGCCGCCATTTCTGGCGGCCTCGGCGGTGGATAGGGAAAATCGTTAGTGGCCGCTGCCTGCAGGCGGTGCAGCAGATGGCTTGCGGATCAGCAACGTCAGCGTCACCAGGAAGCAGAACAGCACTGTCAAGGTCATGAACACATCGGCAAATGACAGCAGCCATGCCTGTTGCGTTACCATGCCCGCCAGCTTCTTGAAGGCGACTGAAGCGCCATCCAGACCGTAGCTGTCATAGTTCGCACCTACACTGCTCAACCAATCCAACGCTTCCGGATTTTTGAAGTTCACATGCTCCGACAGACGCGCATAATGTTCATCCGTGCGCTGTGTCAGCATGGTGTTGATTATGGCCAGACCAACCGCACCACCGAGGTTACGGGTGAGGTTGAACAGGCCCGACGCGTTCTTGATACGCTGCGGCGGCAACGTGCCGAGAGCAATGTTGTTGATCGGCACCATGCACATCATAAGCGAGCAACCGCGCAGGATCTGCGGAACAAGCAGTTCGTAGAAATCCCAGTCCGAGGTAATGCCAGTCATCATATAGGTGCCAGTGGCAAAACCGAGGAAGCCAATACCCATCATTACACGCGGATCGAGCTTGTTGGACAGCATACCGGCAGCCGGAGCTGTGAAAAACATCGCAAGACCGGACACGAACATTGTCTCACCGATCATCAGCGAGTCGTAACCACGGATACGTCCGAGATAGAGCGGGTAGAGATAGGTCAGACCGTAAAGGCCAACCCCCATCACGAATGAGAACAGTGAACCAATCGAGAAGTTTCGGTCCATGAAGGCCCGCAAATCCACGATCGGGAATTCGACCTTGAACGCTCTCCAGAAAAACACCACCGCACCGATGGTCATGGCAATCGAACCGACAACGATATGTTCATCGTTGAACCAGTCCTTGTTGTTGCCTTCCTCGAGCACATATTCCAGCGAACCGAGGAACACGCCCATAGCCAGCAGACCCCACCAGTCAAACTTCTTCCAAAGTGACTTTTCGGGCTTGTCGAAGTCGATCAGGCTCCAGGTCAGCAAGGTGACGATGATACCCGGCACAACGTTGACGAGGAACAACCAGTGCCAGGACATGGCGTGGCTGAGATAACCACCCACCGTCGGACCGATGGTCGGCGCAAGTGTTGCCACCAGACCAATGATCGGAGACACGATGCTACGCTTGGACGGCGGAAAAATGGTGAAAGCTGCCGCAAACACCGAAGGGATCATGCCACCGCCGATAAAGCCCTGAATGGCGCGGTACACGATCATCTGGTCGATGTTGGTGGCCGTGGCACATAGCGCGCTCGACAGGGTAAAACCTGCCGCACACATGCTGAACAGCACCCGGGTTGACAGGATACGCGCCAGCGTGCCCGACAGCGGGATCATGATAACTTCAGCGATCAGGTAAGACGTCTGCACCCAGGCGATTTCATCCGAGCCGGCACCAAGGCCGGCCTGGATTTCCGCGAGAGAGGCAGACACAATCTGGATGTCCAGAATGGACATGAACATGCCCACGACCATGGCAAAGAAGGCAATGAGCCGCTTTTTATCCATGGGGGGATCGGACGCGGCAACTGCATTGCCGCCTCGGATGACCGCTTCCGTCATGATGCGAGCCTTTCGCGCTTACTTCTGCGCTACCGCATTGTTGTCAGGTGCAGTGCGTGTATCCACGTCCACGACAACACTCAAACCGGCACGAAGATTATGCTTGGCAAGATCTTCGGCAGAGAAAGCGATACGAACAGGCACGCGCTGGATAACCTTGGTGAAGTTACCTGTGGCATTTTCAGGTGGCAGCATGGAAAACACCGAGCCGGAAGCCGGCGAGATCGACTGGACCGTGCCGATAATATCCTGCTCACCAAGCGCATCCACATGGATACGCACCTTGGAACCCGGCTCGACCTTGGCGATCTGCGTTTCCTTGAAGTTCGCATCAATGTAGAGGTCGTTCATAGGCACCAGCGCTGCAAGCCGCTTGCCGCTGGACACCAGATCGCCCACCTGAACAGCCACATTGCCGATGACACCATCATAAGGCGCCTTCAACACTGTAAAGCTAAGGTCACGTTGAGCCTTGTCCTTGGCCAGAACCAGCGAACGGATGGTGCTTTCAGCTTCGTTTCTCTGCGCTGCCAGTAGAGAGATATTGGCTTTGGCGGATTCGATGCTGGCCCCACCGGCAACAGCATTTGCGGCAGCCTGATCAAGCGCGACCTGTGCATTATCTGCAGAGGCAACCGTACCAACATCCTTGGCTTGCAACTCGTTGGCGCGCTTCTGGTTGATTTCCGCGCCGCGCAGGGCTGCGTCAAGCGCACCCTTCTGTGCTTCGGCCTGCTGCAGAGCAGCCTTGGCACCTGCAAGCTGTGCATCGATACGCGACAGCGACAGCTCCTGGGTACGAACCTGCGCTTCGGCTTGTTCAAGCGCGATTCGATAATCACCATCATCCAGAGTGACGAGCGGATCACCAGCCTTGACTTCCTGATTGTCGACGACATGGACCTTGTTCACGTAACCGGAAACCTTAGGCGAAATGATCGCAATGTCACCTTCGATATAGGCATCATCGGTTGAGATGAGGAAACGACCATCGGTCCACCATTGGTAACCATACCAGCCGGCACCGGCCAGCACGGCAATTGCCAACACAGGCAAAATAGGCGAGCGACGCTTTGCCTTCTTCTGCTGTGGCGCATCCTGTGGCGGCGCAGGTGTCTGCGATGTGGTTTCTACCGCATCATCTTTACGCGCCGTTTCATCTGCGCCCTCATTTGTATTGACCGCGCGTACCGCGCCTGTGTTCTGGGCAGACATGTGCTCACCACCATGTAGGACATAATTTTATTGAACTGAACCGTTCGGTTCGATTGACATAAAGCTTTTCATGACACATATCAAGAGGGCATCGAACCAAACAGTTCGATTTGACGGGAATCAAAATTTCAAACAGGGATAAGAGTGTGAGCACGCAAGAAGACATGGAGACATCTGGAACGCCGGTCACCACCGGGCGTTTCGCGGCGGGAGAAGATCCTGCAAAGCGCGAACAGATCCTCGATGGCGCCTGGATTGTTTTCCGCAAACTTGGCTTTGATGCTGCCAGCATGAACGATATTACCCGCGAAGCAGGCGTTTCCAAGGGTACGATCTATGTTTACTTCGCAAATAAGGAAGATCTTTTTGCGGCCCTGATCGACAGGCATCGTACCCGTTTTGCCGAAGCCATGCGTGATGTGCTGGCGGGCGAACAAGCGGTTGAAGAAGGTCTCAAGAAGTTCGGCTTTACCTTTTCCCGACAGATGACCTGCTCTGAGGTCATACCAGCTATGCGTTCTGTGATTGGCGTTATTGACCGCATGCCAGGTCTTGCGAAGCGTTTTTTCGCCAGTTCACCGGTCAACATCAAAAGCGTGCTACAGGATTTCATCGAACATCATGTGAAGCTTGGAAACTTGCAGGTCGACGATGTCGAACTGGCCGCCCGGCAATATATCGAACTGTCGTCAGGTCCGTTTTTCAAACTTCGCCTGTTTGGTGAAATTAATGGTGACGTGCCGCAGCAGGAACTGGACCGGGTGGTCAACAGCGCCGTGCGCGTATTCATGGCCGCTTACGGAACCAAAATCAGTTGAGCGCATTAGGCAAAATCTGCGCAGGCGTAATTTCGCGTTAAACGCGAAAATTGCGAATAATCAGGCATATCGTTGAAATAAATGCGCTTGTTTCTCGCGTTTTATAACGTACATGATTGCGTCGTATATTTGCCAATGCTGCACAATTGAAAGGACAACACCCCCCGATGGAGACCATTCTCCCTCTCTTGAGCGACCCCACTGCCTGGGTGGCATTGATTACCCTGATCGTCATGGAGGTCGTGCTCGGCATTGACAACCTGATATTCATCTCGATCCTGACCAACAAGCTGCCACCGGAGCAGCGTGAAAAAGCCCGCAAGATCGGTATTGGCCTCGCACTTGTCATGCGCCTCGGCCTGCTTGGCACTGTCGCCTGGATCGTACAGCTTACCAACCCGGTTTTCGATGTTTTCGGTCACCCCTTCTCCTGGAAAGACATTATCCTGATCGTCGGCGGTCTGTTCCTGCTGTGGAAGGCGACCAAGGAAATTCACCACAATGTTGACCCTATCGACCACAAGGAAGACATGGTTGGCGGAACGGTCACCAACACGTTCTCATCTGCAATCATTCAGATTCTGCTGCTTGACCTCGTATTTTCGGTCGACAGCATTATCACGGCCGTTGGCATGACGCCCCATCTGCCGATCATGATCGTTGCTGTTGTGTTTGCTGTGACTGTGATGCTGGTAGCCGCGACGCCGCTGGCTAACTTCATTGAGCGCAACCCGACAATCGTCATGCTGGCTCTCGCCTTCCTGCTCATGATCGGCACCACGCTGATTGCCGAAGGTATGGGCATGCATGTGCCGAAGGGCTACGTCTATGCAGCTATGGCTTTCTCTGCCCTGGTCGAACTTCTCAACATGATGGCGCGTAACGCCCGTGCCCGTAAACGACAGGCCGCCAAGCATTAACCGCTGAATCGAATATTGAAAGACCCGCCTGACAAGGGCGGGTCTTTTGCATTTTGACGACGGAACGCGCTATGGTTTCATACGTTTAATACCGCATCTGATCGGCTGTTCTGGCCAATCACTCTCCTGCCGAAAGTGCATTCCTGAATGACAACAGACCAGATTTTAGCCTTCGCCGTTATCGCAGCAATGATGGCAGCTTTCATCTGGGACAAGTTGCGTTATGACGTGGTTGCCTGCTCCGCCCTATTAGGCGCTGTTGCGGTGGGTATCGTGCCCTTCGACAAGGCATTCTCCGGTTTCAGTGACGATATTGTCATCATCGTCGCCAGTGCACTGATCGTCAGCACGGCGGTGGCCCGTTCCGGCATTGTCGATACGCTGATCAAGAAATATTTCCCCGAAATGCGCTCGAAAGGGTTGCAGCTCGCTTTCCTGATGATTGTTGTGGCTGTCATGTCGGCCTTCATCAAGAATATCGGCGCATTGGCTATCATGATGCCAGTGGCTTTTCAGTTTGCCCGCAAGTCCGGCACCCCCGTGTCCTTCTATCTGATGCCGATGGCCTTTGCTGCCTTGCTCGGTGGATTGATGACGCAGATCGGCACCTCGCCCAACATCGTGGTCTCCAGACTGCGTGAGGAAATGACCGGTCAAAGTTTCTCGATGTTCGACTTCACGCCTGTCGGTCTTGGCCTGACAGTCATCGGCATCGTATTTTTGACATTTGGCTACCGGCTGCTGCCAGTGCGCACCAAGCCGGACGCCTCCGTCGAAGACATTATGGAAAAATCCGCCTACACAGCCGAGGCCTCCATAACAGCAGATTCACCGATTAAAGACAAAAGCCTCAATGAACTGCTGAAACAGGGCGATGGTGCGGTCATTGCGACAACCATTCTCAGAGGCCACCGCAGGATTTCCCCCTTTCCCGATGTTGTGCTTAAGGTTGGCGATACACTGCTGCTGGAAGGCAATGCCACTGATCTGGACAGGGTGGTCTCCAGTGCAAAGCTCACACTGTCAGGCAAGCCATTGACTGGCAGTGGCCAGAAGGAAAGCGATGTCATGGCCATGGAGGCGGTGATCGACAACACCTCGATCCTCAAAGGCCTTTCGGCGAAAGAATTGGCACTGTCCTACACACGCGGCGTCAACCTGATTGCCGTTAGCCGTCGCGGACACCGCCTGAACCAGCGTCTGAGTGATCTGTCGTTGATGGCCGGTGACGTGATCGTTTTGCAAGGCAACAGCAAAAACATCTCACAGGTCTTGAAGGAATTCGACCTTCTGCCGCTCGCGCAACGTGAAATCCTGCTCGGCACCCGCAGACGCGCGATTTTGCCACTTCTGGTACTTGCAGCTGCCATGGCAGCTGCGGCCACCGGCATAGCACCAGTCGCGGTTGCCTTCTTTGCCGCCGCCTTCGCTATGATCGCCATTGGCGCTATCCCCCTGTCCGACATCTATAAATCAGTAGATGGCCCTATTCTTGTGATGCTGGCGGCGCTTATCCCGGTCAGCGATACACTGCGCACGACAGGTGCGAGCGACCTTATTGCGACCTGGTTGGGGGAAACGGCCAAAGGCATGCCACCTTTCATGGCTCTTGGTCTTATTCTGCTGGCTGCGATGGCTGTCACGCCATTCCTCAACAATGCCGCAACGGTACTTGTCATGGGCCCGATCGCGGCAGGATTTGCCACCACACTTGGCTTCAAGCCGGAGGCATTTCTGATGGCTGTCGCGATTGGCGCCGGCTGTGATTTCCTCACCCCCATCGGCCACCAGTGCAACACTCTTGTCATGGGACCGGGCGGCTACAGGTTCAGCGACTATCCACGGCTTGGTCTGCCGCTATCATTCCTGATCATCATCACCAGCATTCCAATGCTGCTTTACGTCTGGCCGGCATCCTGATTTGACCTAATTTTCTTGACGCATGGGGCTGAATGTGGCCTAAGGCCATTCCAATGGAAAATTGCGGAATTGCGGGCATCCTAGATCCCCAAATCCCGTTTCCTCAATGCATGCTAAAACCAGTCGTCGCATACGGGAACTTCCCGTAACCCTTGCACGTCAATACGAGCGATCATCCAATGAGCACTTCCAACGTTCGCGTCCGTATCGCGCCCTCTCCTACCGGTGAGCCGCATGTCGGAACTGTCTACATCGCACTTTTCAACTATCTGTTCGCCAAGAAAACCGGCGGCGAGTTCATCCTGCGCATCGAAGATACCGATGCAACCCGCTCGACCCGCGAATATGAAGAGAAAGTGCTGGAAGCACTGAAATGGACCGGGTTGAAATGGTCCGAAGGTCCCGATGTCGGCGGTCCATACGGCCCGTACCGCCAGTCCGAGCGCAAGGACATGTACCAGCCCTATGCTCAGGAACTTCTGGATAAAGGCCATGCCTTCCGTTGTTTCTGTACGCCTGAGCGCCTGGAACAGATGCGTGAAGCACAGCGCGCCGCTGGCAAGCCACCGAAATATGACGGTCTGTGTCTGCATCTGAAAGCTGAAGAAGTAACAGCCAAGCTGGCGGCCGGTGAAACATCGGTTGTTCGCATGAAGATCCCGACCGAAGGTTCCTGCGACTTCACCGACGGCGTCTACGGCGAAGTGTCGATCCCGTGGGATTCCGTTGACATGCAGGTCCTGATGAAGGCCGACGGCATGCCGACCTACCATATGGCCAATGTCATCGACGACCATCTGATGAAGATCACCCACGTTGCGCGTGGCGAGGAATGGCTGGCTTCAGTGCCCAAGCACATTCTGCTTTATCGTTATTTTGGATGGGACCAGCCGGTATTCATGCATCTTTCGCTGATGCGCAATGCCGACAAGTCCAAGCTCTCCAAGCGCAAGAACCCGACGTCGATATCCTACTACTCGGCACTCGGTTACCTGCCAGAAGCCTTGATGAACTTCCTGGGACTGTTCTTCGTGCAGATCGGTGAAGGCGAAGAGCTTCTGAACATGGACGAGCTTGCAGACAAGTTCGACCCGGATGCATTGTCCAAGGCTGGCGCTATTTTCGACGTGCAGAAGCTGGACTGGCTGAACGGCCGCTGGCTGCGCGAAAAGCTGAGCCAGGAAGAGTTTCTTGCCCGTATTTTCGAATGGTCATCGGAAAATGGCCGTTTGACCGAAGGCCTCAAGCTGGCACAGAGCCGCATCTCCCGATTGAGCGAACTGCCGCAGCTGGCAGGCTTCCTGTTGTCTGGTGATGTTGGCCTGACACCAGCCTCCTTCGCAGGGCTGAAAAGCAAGCCGGAAGAAATTCATGAAATCCTGACCACCGTTGCTGCCGATCTGGAAAAAATGCCGGACTGGAACATTGAAAGCATCGAGGCAGAATTGCGTGACCTTGCTGAACGCACCGGCAAGAAACTGCGCGTGGTGACACCACCGCTGTTCGTTGCCATGTCCGGCACATCGCGTTCGCTGCCGCTGTTTGACAGCATGGCGCTGCTTGGCCGCTCCGTGGTACGCCAGCGCCTGAAGGTTGCCATTGCTGTGGTCGCTACCATGGTTGGCAGCGGAAGCTAAGGTTTACCGGGGCGGATTACCATTCGTCCCTCATTCCTGTGTTTGTCACAGGAAAACCAGCCACGGCGTATTTGCGCCGTGAATGAATGCAAAAAAATCTCCCGCGCCCAGAGACCTGTGCGCACTGGTATCCTGTGATAATCACAGGAATGAGGGAGAACCGGAAACTAATTGCCGCCGCGGTACCGCCGCAACAGGAATTGAACAATGAACGACAAGACAACCGAAACCGCTCTCTCCTCCGACGTCACGGAAGTGCGCCGCCAGAAACTGGCGCTGCTGCGCGAAAAGATCGGTGACGTCTACCCTGCGCATTTCCACCGCACGATGACCAATGCCGAGTTGGCGGAAAAATACGCCGATATCGAGCCGGACGTCGAAACCGGTGATACGGTCACCGTTGCTGGTCGTGTTTATTCCAACCGCAACTCCGGCATGTTCATGGACATCCATGACGCGTCCGGCAAGGTGCAGATCTTCAGCCACAAGGACACCACACCGGAAGCGGCCCGTGAGCTGCTGCCGTTGATCGACATGGGTGACATTATCGGCGTCACTGGCAAGGTTCGCCGCACCAAGCGTGGCGAGTTGACCATCAACGCTGAAGAAATCACCATGCTGACGAAGTCGCTGCTACCGATGCCTGAAAAGTGGCACGGCGTTTCCGACGTCGAAGTGCGTTACCGCAAGCGTCATCTGGACATTCTCTCCAATGAAGAGTCCAAGTTGCGCTTCCAGCAGCGTTCCAGAATTATCTCCGGCATTCGCCGCTTCATGGAAGCTGAAGGCTTCCTCGAAGTTGAGACACCAATGCTGCAGACGGTTTATGGCGGCGCGACTGCCGATCCGTTCAAGACCTTCCACAACACGCTGAAGCAGGACATGTACCTGCGTATTGCGCCGGAACTGTTCCTCAAGCGCACGCTGGTATCCGGCCTTGCCGACAAGGTATTCGAGATCAACCGCAACTTCCGTAACGAAGGCGTTTCCACGCGGCATAATCCTGAATTCACCATGATGGAGTGCTACTGGGCCTATTCCGACTACGAAGACATTATGGGTCTGGTCGAGCGCATGTTCCAAACCCTCGCTGTCGCCATCCATGGCACGACCGAGTTGGAGTTCCAGGGCCAGACGATCTCATTCAAGGGCCCGTTCAAGCGCGTTCCTATGCCTGATGCCGTCAAGGAAGCAACCGGTATCGACTTCCTGAACATCAAGACCGATGAAGAAGCCCGCGCCGCCGCCAAGGCTGCCGGTTTCGAAGTCGAGAAGGACTGGACATGGGGCGAGTGCCTGGCATTCATCTTCGAAGAGAACGTTGAAGGCACGTTGATTCAGCCAAGCCACGTCACGCACTTCCCGAAGGACATCTCGCCTTTCGCCAAGGAAGTTCCCGGCGAACCACGTCTGGTAGAACGCTTCGAAAGCTACTGCAACGCCTGGGAGGTAGGCAACGCTTTCTCCGAACTCAACGATCCCGAGGAACAGCGCCGCCGTATGGTCGAGCAGCTGGAACAGGCTCACGCTCGCGGCGAAAAAGACAAGCAGCTTGACGATGAATTCCTTGATGCAATCGATCAGGGCATGCCACCAGCAGGTGGTCTCGGCATCGGCGTTGACCGTCTTATCATGCTGCTGACAAATGCACCGTCGATCCGCGACGTCATTCTCTTCCCGGCCCGTCGCCAGAAGGCCGACTGACGCTGCGGCATGTTTCACAGGACCGTTTAGCGGTTTTTGGCAGGAACATCTGATCGTCAAATAACAACAACACGCTGCGTGATAACCACCATCTGCAGCGTGTTACACAGGCAGAACATCAACAAAGCCGGAGAGCGAAAACGCCTCCGGCTTTTTTGTTCTCATCGAACTTTTGAAAAATTACCGAGATATCAGTGAGATGGCTGCGAATGACCTTCAGAAGCCTCGGCGCCTGTGCCTTCAGCCGCTGGTGCATCTGCAACGGGTGCGTGCTCTTGCTCCGCAGCTTCCGCGGTGGCGGAGCCTTTCCCGAAAATCAGGGATTTCAGATAGCTGAGGCTGAAAATGCTACCGCTGTCATGCACGGGCGTCGACGTCAGCAACTGTTCATCATCTGGCACAGGGTGCGCCTCTGCCGACGGGTCACCATGGCCTGTTTCACCCTCGCCGCCGTGCCCTGCCGGCTCCGCGGCTTTTTCTGTTGGCGCACCATGGCCATCGCTTTTTCCATGCGCACCCTCGGCATTCTCCGACACGCCACCTTCACAGCCGGTATTATCGGACAACGAATGTACAACCTGCTCAATGTCTTCAAGCGGAAGGTCAATTCTCAAGCCGTAGAAGAAACCCTGTGCGTTCGGCACGCCATCATAATAGAAGCCGGAATATTGCTTGCCATCCGTACCTTCGGGTATTTTGGCCATATCAGGGATATAAACTGCCTGCGCTGCAATCGCACGACCACGCATCTCGGAGCGCAGCTGCGGACCATTGGCATCCAGAACCGACACCTGCACAAGATCAGGGTGCTGTTTTTCGTGAATAGCCTTGGCTACACGCACGGCGGTTTTCAGCCTGTCCGTACCATCACCACCGGCTGTGCGGATAAACTGCCTTATCCAGAATGTACCGTTTTTCTTGATGGTCACAGTCTGGACGGCCTGACATTCCAGACCATTGACTGAACGATAGGAAGGGCCAAGCAAACGTTCGGTACCCACGTAAACAGCAGCGAGACCAGCTGCTCCGCTGATAAGCAGAACACCGCAACTGATAAACACTACTTTACGGGAAAGCCGTATTCGGCTGAATACTGCTTTCACACTAGGCGCCCTGACATACCTACCCCGTCAATTACGCAATGCCCCAGCCCTAATGGGCCAACCAAAGACCATCCGGCATGGATCAAAAATCCACGTCCAGACTGGCTTTGATCCTGACGGTTTCTCCTTGACGAAGATTTAACCCGGAGTGTTATTCAGTGTTTTTAGTGAACCATTTTTGGACTCTGCCAAAAAATATTACTGCGCTTCATGTATAAAGCGTTGACGGGCGCAAACTGACAATAATCAAGCGCGTCCAGTATCCGCACATCCGTGATACGGCATTCTCAAAATGAAGCAAAAAAAGACCCGCCGCAGCGGGTCTTTGTTTCATAATCAGGCAGTCCAGCCGCCATCGATCACATGGATTTGGCCCGTGGTGAAACCGGCCTCTTCCGACGCCAGATAGGTCACCAGAGCAGCAATTTCTTCGGGCTTTGCAATACGGCCCATGGGCTGACGCGCTATGAAGTCGCTCAATGCCTGCTCGTAGTTGCCGGTCTGCTTCAGACGTTCATGCAGGGACGGGCTGTCTACGGTGCCCGGGCAAATTGCATTACAACGAACGCCCTTGGTCACGAAATCAGCGGCAATCGCCTTTGTCAGACCAACAACAGCTGCCTTAGAGGCCGTGTAGGCAAAACGATTTGGAACGCCCTTAACGCTAGATGCCACCGACGACATGTTGACGATAGCACCCTTGCCCTTTTCCAGCATGCCTGGGAGGAATGCGCGGCAAGTACGGTACATGGCCTTGGCATTCAGATCGAACGAGAAGTCCCAGTCCTTTTCCTCGCATTCGAGGATAGTGCCAGCATGCACGTAGCCTGCACAATTGAACAGCACGTCGATTGGGCCAACTTCTTCCGCAAATGCCTTTACAGCGTCGCCATCCAGAACGTTCAGAACGCGTTTTTCAACACCCTCCAGTGTGGCCAGTGCCTGCTCATTGATATCGGTTGCGATAACGCGCGCACCGAGGCTCGCAAAACGTTCAGCCGTTGCGCGGCCAATACCCTGAGCGGCTGCCGTCACAACAACGGTCTGCCCTGCAAAATTCTGGGACATATGGTAATCCTCCCTGCCAATCCAGTTTACCGCGCCAATGACTGGCCTTCACAATGAGGACATTCAGATGCGGATTGATAATTCATATGTAAACAGTGTATTTATAAGCCGTCAAGCGCAACAGATAGACAAGAAGATGTTTGGCATAGGCAAAATGAGGTTAGTGGAGGGGTACCATGACGACCGAAGACAATAGTGATCGCTATCGTGCGCCCGCGCTCGACAAAGGGTTGGATATCCTCGAACTGCTGGCCCATACGGATGGCGGTCTGACCCAGGCCGAGATTGCCAAGTCGCTCGGCAAAAGCCCCAGCGAATTTTACCGCATGCTCGATCGTCTGGTACGGCGCGGGTACGTCTACCGTCAGGATGGCGACCGCTTTTTCCTCAGCCTGAAAATGTTCGGCCTTGCCCATTTTCACGCCCCTGTTCGCAGACTGGTATCGTTCGCGACGCCTGTCATGCGCGACTTTTCCAACAAGGCTCAGCAGGCCTGCCATCTGACTGTGCACGACAGAGGCGCTGTCACTGTTATTGCCCAGCAGGATTCATCGACCTATTGGGCGCTGTCAGTGCGGGTTGGCGCGCATATGAGCCTGTTCAATACCGGCTCCGGTCATATCCTGCTGGCTTTCCAGACCGAAACACAACGCGAGATGATGATTGCCGAGCAGTTGCGTTTCAACGAGGGCATGTCGACACCTGACAATCTCAGTGAAACATTAAGCCGCATCCGGCACGACGGCTATGACATCATGAAAAGCATGCAAACCGCCGTGGTCACGACATTGTCGGCACCGGTGCTGACACTGGATGGCACCGCCATTGCGGCTTTGACCTGCCCGTTCATTGAACCGCTCAGCGCCAATGCGCCGACCCAGAAAGTGTGTCTGGACCATATTGTAGAAGCAGCCGCCCGCATTTCGGAAATCGTTGCCGGCAGCCGCACGCAATAAGAAAATAGATTGCACCATAGCAAATAAAAAACGCGACCGGCAGGGAGACGGTCGCGTTTGGCACTGGAGTATTCTTGGAAATTAAACGGGTAAACGTTTCAAAAGTTCCAACAAACCTCAGGCTGCAAGTTCTTTTTTGACCATCGAGCGCAGTGCAACGAGGTCCTTGGCAAACAGACGGATACCTTCCGACAGCTTTTCAGTTGCCATTGCATCTTCGTTCAGCATCCAGCGGAATGCCTTTTCGTCCAGCGACTGCAGCGGCTCTGCCGTGACATTGTCAGGAGACAACTTGCGCTCAAGCGTACCCTGGTCCTTGTCGAGTTCTTCCAGCAGCGCCGGGCTGATGGTCAGACGATCGCACCCAGCAAGCGCTTCGATTTCGCCTGCATTGCGGAAAGAAGCACCCATGACTATGGTCGAGATGCCGTTGGACTTGTAGTAGTTGTAGATGCCACGCACCGAGACAACGCCCGGATCGGTTTCAGACGTGTAGTCCTGACCAGTGGACTTCTTGTGCCAATCAAGAATACGACCAACGAATGGCGAAATCAGGAATGCCTTGGCTTCCGCGCAAGCAATCGCCTGAGCCTTGGAGAACAGCAGGGTCAGGTTGCAATCGATGCCTTCCGACTGCAGAACCTGCGCAGCACGGATACCTTCCCATGTGGAAGCCAGCTTGATGAGAATACGGTCACGCTCAATACCGCGTTCCTTGTAGGCAGCAATGATGCCATGCGCCTTGGCAATAGAGGCTTCGGTATCGAAGGACAGGTCGGCATCCACTTCGGTGGAAACGCGGCCCGGAACGAGCTTGGCAAGTGCGGCACCAACCGAAATGGCAAGGCGATCTGCAACGGCAGCAACAACGGCATCCTGATCGCCGCCCTGTTTTTTACCCCAGCTCACAGCTTCTTTGACCGCATCTGCAAACGCAGGCGTTCCCAATGCTTTAAGAACGATGGTCGGGTTGGTTGTGCAATCGACTGGCTTGAGGCGTGCAACCGCATCAATGTCGCCGGTATCAGCAACCACGGTTGTAATGGAACGGAGTTGATCGAGCTTGGACGTCATCCGGGTGATCCTTATGGATTGACTATAAAAGTGCTTCAGCCGCCGTTTCGTTCCCCCAAGAAAGCCATGGGAGTGCGGCCGAAATTACGGTCCTGACCTGATTAAAAGTATCGCTTGGCAGATCGATAAAAGTCAAGACATTTGCGCAACGCAATTGACATAAGTTTCACGAAAGTCATACTCGCTGCATAACAAACATTGGTGAAAAGCGTGGCGAAACTCAGACGCGAAACCCACACATCCATTTCCGAAGCCTCGTCCCTACGCCTCAGAGCCGCCTGGCTCTATTATAATCAGGGCATGACGCAGAAGGATGTCGCCGAAAAACTGGGGATCAGCCGGTCCACCGTCATTCGCCTGCTCGACGAGGCCATGAAACGGTCCGAAGTGCAGATCTGGATCAACGAAGGTATCGAAGATTTCATTGAGCTGGCGGGACAGCTCGAAAAAGCCTACGGGCTGGACGAGGCCATCATTGTTCCTTCGCCGGCCAACACGTCGGCACCGGCCATCGCAAAGGCAGTGGGCCTGGCGCTCGGGCAGTTTCTCTCTGAAGCCATCCCGGAAAATGCCACCATAGGCGTTGGTTGGGGGCGTACCATGACAGCCTCCCTTGCGAGCTTCCGCCCACCGCGTCGTGATAACTGCAAAGTGGTTTCTTTGCTGGGCGGTATCGTCGCCGTACACCAGACCAACCCTTTGGATTACACATGGCGACTGGCAAGCCAGCTTGGCGCCGAATGCTACATGTTCCTTGCGCCGCTGCTGGTCGATTCCGTCGAAACCCGCAAAACCCTGATTGAAAAATGCGGACTGAACACGCTTTACGATCTGGCTGAAAAACTCGACATAGCCATTGTCAGTTGCGGCGATATCGGCCCGCAGTCCACGTCATTGTCCGAAGGTTTTATTAGCCGCCAGACGCTGGAAGAACTGATCGATGCAGGCTGCGTCTGCGATACAATGTTCAACTTCCTCGACAAGGACGGCAATTCCGTTGAACATCCAATCAACCAGCGCGTCATGTCGATCGACCTCGACACGCTGAAGAAAGCAAAGCACATTGTTCTGGCATCCGGTGGCGCGCAGCGTGCTGTCGCCATTCAGGCCACAATACGACGCATCGGCTGCAACACCCTTATAACAGATGAAACAGCCGCACGGGCATTGCTGGCCCTGTCAAACGACTGTTCCGCCGCCTGACATCTCAGGCGTGCGCGGATTCCCAGCCGAGCATAGCCCGTTTACGCGTCAGGCCCCAATGGTAACCGGTCAAGGCACCACTTTTGCCAAGCGCACGGTGGCAGGGCACCACGAATGACACCGGGTTTGCGCCGACAGCGGCACCCACCGCGCGGGACGCCGTGGGCTGGCCAATATCCTGCGCGATGTCGGAATAGGTAACCGCCTTACCAAACGGGATCTTCAACAGGCTTTTCCAGACACGGACCTGAAAATCCGTGCCCAGCAGCACCACGCGAAGCGGCTGGTCGCAACGCCATGCTTGCGGCTCGAAAATACGCGAGGCATAAGGCATGGTGGCAGCAACATCTTCGACGTAATTCGCTTTCGGCCAACGCTGCGCCATATCCTCGAAACAGGCGGCCTCTTCACCGGCATCGGCAAAGGCAACGCCCGCCAGACCACGGTCGGTGACCATGACGAGCGCCAGACCGAATGGAGAGACATGATAACCCCAGCGGATCGTTAGCCCTTCACCCTTGGCCTTCCATTCACCCGGCGACATGGCCTCATGTGTAACGAACAGATCATGCAACCTGCCCGGCCCGGACATGCCAACCTCGATAGAGGTTTCCAGTAGCGGCAACTGTTCCTGCCGCAACAGACGTTTCGCATGATCGAGCGTCACGGCCTGAAGAAACGCTTTCGGTGACAAACCGGCCCACCGCGTGAATGTCTTCTGCAACTGTGTTGGCGATCTGCCCATACGCGCCGCAATCATTTCCAGCGATGGCTGATCACGGTAGTCCACCGTCATGATTTCGATGACCTGCCGGACGGTCTCGTAATCGGAACCGTCAGGTGTGATATCTTCCTGCAAAATAAGATCGGCTTTCATGGCATGTCTCCT
Source organism: Rhizobium sp. CG4 (assembly GCF_023701965.1). Classification (NCBI taxonomy): domain Bacteria; kingdom Pseudomonadati; phylum Pseudomonadota; class Alphaproteobacteria; order Hyphomicrobiales; family Rhizobiaceae; genus Rhizobium; species Rhizobium sp. CG4. The sequence goes on from NZ_JABAEG010000001.1 coordinate 946,911, forward strand.
TGGGTAACAGAAGACCACGGACAGACGATCATCGCCACCCGTTTCTTGCGTCTGCAGACCATCACGTTAAATTCTGCGTCTTACTCTAGCCAGGGCACCCTTGAATGCTTTCGCAAAGCTTTCGCGATCATCCGGATTGAGAAAGGAGCCGACATCCGTCACGTGCCCCTGCCCTGAAACATGCATGGAGAGGATGCCAAATTCCTCGTGTCGACGCACCCGAAACCTTGTCCAGAACGGGTTGAAAACATGCTCTTCCATCCGCCCAGAAGGAGCGTATTTACGCACCGACAGGCGGGTGCGCCAGATGGTGACTTCCTCCCGTCTGCGCGCGGCCCGATAGTTCAGTTTGAAGGCTCCGTAGAGCAGCAGAAAATCAAGACCGAAGAACACGCCCACCAGCCACGCGCCGGTAACGACAAAAAACACCCCGTAGACGAAGCAGACCATGCCTGTCAGTAACAGCAGCACCCGAAACCCTTTTCGCCCCAGCGAACGGTGTGGCACCAACTGTGCAGCAAAAACCGGTTCATCGTTTATCGTATCCACGTTGCGTTCCCGCATTCCGGCTAGTCACCTGAATCTGAAGTTTGTCACACTGTTTGGCACGCGCAGAACGAACTTCAGATTCAAAAGGGTGACTAGAACTTATTTGATTCTCGTGTGGTTTATGGATTTTAAATACGCTCCCCACCTAGCCTCGAATGAGGCGTATTTAAAATCCACCACACGAGCTATAGATGAAGGCATGACAATAGCGAAGAAACGATCCAGCACCCAAACCTTGCAAAAGTCAAATCAGACTTCTGCGCGTAAAGGACGCACGCCCCGCTCCCTGTATTCGAAGGCAGATCTGGAAGAGATCTTCCGGCGTTTTTCGGTGCAACGACCTGAGCCCAAGGGTGAACTGGAACACACCAATCCCTTCACGCTGCTGGTGGCGGTTGCACTGTCAGCGCAGGCAACGGATATTGGTGTGAACCGGGCAACGCGTGCCCTGTTCAAGATCGCCGATACCCCACAAAAAATGCTCGACCTTGGTGAGGAACGGCTGATCGATCATATCAAGACGATCGGACTTTATCGCAACAAGGCCAAGAACGTCATTTCGCTGTCGCGCATGCTGATCGACAATTTCGGCGGCGAGGTGCCAAAAACCCGCGACGAACTTGTCACGCTGCCGGGTGTGGGGCGCAAAACCGCCAATGTGGTAATGTCCATGGCGTTCGGCGTACCAACATTGGCCGTTGATACCCACGTCTTCCGTATTGCCAACCGGCTCTGTCTGGCACCGGGCAAGACCCCGGATGACGTTGAAGACAAGTTGATGAAAATCATACCGGAACAATACCTGTTCCACGCCCATCACTGGTTGATCCTGCATGGACGATACTGCTGCAAGGCCCGCAAACCTGAGTGCGAGCGCTGCGTGATCGCTGATTTATGCAAGTCACCGGAAAAATCCTGCGATATTCCGGCTCCGCTGGTCGAGTTACCGGCCCAACTGTTGCGTGACTAACGGCGGTTCGCGCATGCTGATGGATTTGTGCAAATGCACCATCAGCGAGGCAGCAAACAGTGGCGTCAGCAGGTTCACAAACGGGATGGCCAGAAACAGCGCGATAACAAGGCCGGCGGTAAAGACCGTGGCCGCGTGTTTTGCGCGTAACTGGCGAGCTTCATCGGGCGTCCTGAACCGCATGGCAGCAAATTCAAAAAACTCTCGGCCCAGCAGGTAACCGTTGACCAGAAAGAAAGCGATCAGATTGACGCCGGGAACCAGTAGCAACAACAGCGCGATCAGGTTGCCAAGAATGATCACCCCAAAAAACTTGAGGGAAGCCCAGATGGCCTCACCCATCGGCATGGCACGACCCGGCGCATCCTGCGGATAATCGCGCTTCTCAAGCACTTCGGCCACATCGTCGAGAAACAGACCAGCAATGATGGCCGTTACCGGCGCAATCAGCAAGGCCAGTGCCAGCGCCAGTCCGATGCCTGCGAGAATGGCAAACACAAAACCGAGCCAACCTGCCCAGTCCGGAATACCCGGCAACAGCGTATCGATCCACGGCAGCGCCAGATAAATGAAGAGCTGTCTGATGGCCACCCAAAGGCCAGCCAGCACCAGCAGGGTAAGGCCTAATACCTTCCAGAAAACCGAACGTGTCTCGGGCGAAAGAATGTTGGTCAAGGCCAAACGTGTCGCATCAAATATCATTTGGTCCCTCGCAAAGTCACAATTGTTTCCCACATAGGAAGGTAGTGCGGTTATCGCAATGGAGACCCGGGCAAGCATTAATAAAATGTAAATGCAACACCCAAGATTTGGCTTGAAAAAAAGCACTTTCTAATTTAATGTTTGTCACATGACAGCTTATGGGGGAAATAGTTTGCCAACTCATGCGGCACGCTCCCATAGGGGTCGCGATCAACAGGCAAACGGCGTTGGAAAATCTACTCCTGAAACTGACCCGGCTTTTGAAATTCGGAACGCCTTCCGAGCGTAGAATTGCAAAATACCTTTTGGAACATCTCGCGGAATTGCCATTCGAAACGGCTGCGACCTTAGCCCAGCGCCTTAACCTCAGCCCGATGACTGTCGGTCGCTTTATCCGTTCGCTCGGTTATCAGCAGTTCAGCGACATTCGCCAGCATTTGCGCGATCCAGCTTCGTTGCAGCTGCCGCAAACAGACATTGTGGCACCGAAACAACCGGACACGCCGGAAAACGCTCTTTCGGCGCTTTTGCTGCAGCAGGTTCAGTCCATTCAAAACGTCTACGACCTCTGTCGCCAGCCTGTCTGGCAACAAACGCTTGATGCCATCGCTTCCAGCGAAGACGTGTTCATCGTCTCCTGCTGCGATGCGTTTTGCATTTCCGATTACCTGCATTCAAAATTGCTGGAACAGCGTGGCAATGTGCATCACCTGAGAGAGAAAGGTGCGGGTTATGTCGCAGTTTTTGACGGCAAACCTGCGAACACCACGCTGATTATCGTGGATTGCGGCGGTAACCCGGCGCATGTCCAGCGTCTCGGACATGAGGCAGTCAAAGCCGGTTACACCGTCGTATTGATCACCGGTCGTTATTACGAATGGGGTCCGGGCAGTGCCAGTATCTGCCTGATGATCCCGCTGGTGCCGATGACCGATCATGGCAGTGCCATTCAGCTGCTGTCGATGATCGAGTTTCTGGCCTGTGCCGTCACAAAACAGCTGCAGAGCGAAAACGAGGATCGCAGCCAGCGGCTGATGGAATTAAGCCGGGCCCTAGCGTTCTGAAACGGTCAAACCCCTGGCATCGCAAAACATAGGGTGTCAAAGACTTTCGAGTTCTTCACGATGTCGCTGCATGGCCATAAACCGTCGATAATCACGGTCATAACCACCGGTCAGACCCGGATTGGGCCGTAACATCTCTCCTGCAGAATGCATGGCCTTACCGGCAGCAAAAAGATCGGCATGCACGCCACCGGCCGAGGCCGCCGTCATTGCCGTGCCGAGCAGCACGGCATCAACCGATTTTGACATCACGATATTGCGACCGGTCACATCGGCATAAAGCTCCATCAGCAACCCGCTGTGCACATGACCACCCGTCACATGCAGCGTATCGATGTGGTAGCCGGTGTCTTCCATCGCTTCGAGAATATGCCGCGTGCCAAGCGCGATGGACACGGCTGTTCGCCAGTAGAGGCGGCAGAGCCCGTCGAAGGACATATCCAGCGTCAGACCGCTGACAACACCCAACGCATGGGGATCCGCCAAGGGGGATCGATTGCCATGAAAGTCAGGCAGCACATGCAGCCGACTACCAAACTCCGCCCCCTCCTTCACCCGCAATTGCTGCACGCGTTGCTCTATACGCTGGTGCAAACCGGTCTCAGGTTTACCACCAGCTGCATGCATCTGCACGATGTAGTCGAGCAGGCCGCCACTGACCGATTGCCCACCCTCGACCAGCCAATGGCCGGGCAGCACACAATCCCAATACGGCCCCCACAGGCTGTGGCCCGGTTTGGGTTTTTCCGTAAAGGCAACAAGACAACTGGATGTGCCGGCAATCAGCGCGGCATGCTGCTCGATATCATCTTTCAGGCAACCGCCCAAAGCGCCAAGCGCGCCCGCATAGGCATCAATCATGCCTGCAGCCACCTTGCAGCCGGTATCAAGCCCAAGCTGCTGTGCGGCTTCGGCCGAGACAAATCCAACGCTTGTCCCCGGCCCAATGGCCGATGACGGCAAACCGCCGCGCGACAGCAAATCCTCAAGACCGGCCATTGCCAGATAATCTTCGGACCAGCCACCATCATGCGCCAGAAAATTCCACTTGGCCGTGAGCGTGCACAGTGACCGGTTGGCCGAACCCGAGGCTTTCCAGGTCAGAAAGTCTGCCAGATCAAAAAAGTAACCCGAACGCTGCCAGGTTTCCGGCATTTGTTGCTTCAGCCACATCAGCTTGGGGATTTGCATTTCCGGTGAAATTGACTGGCCGGAAAATTCCAGAACCGGATGGCCGGAAGCGGACAAAAAGTCACTTTGGGCCAGAGCACGGTGATCAAGCCAGACAATCGTGTCAAAACGGTCTTCACCCGTGACCGAAACAGTAACCGGCTCACCTTTTTTACCACGCACAACCAGCGAACAGGTCGCATCGAACCCGATGGCAGCAACTTGGCCCGCGGTTACCTTCGCAATATCAAGGGCTTCACGCACACAGCGGCAAACAACTTGCCAGATTTCTTCCGACTGGTGTTCCGCATGGTTTTCCTGTGGCCTACTCATGGAAATTGGATGTGCGACACGCGAAAGCAAGGCGCCCTTCACTGTGAACACGCCAACACGCGCGCTGCCGGTGCCCACATCGACCGCCACGAGAAACTCACGCATACGGATAATTCCCACCCCTTGGCATCATTCAAAAACCGGACCCTGAATCAGGCTTCAAGAACGCATCGGTCTTTCGTTGGTTGCATGACCGTTTTTTGTAAATTGACTGACAAGGTGGACCAAATCGTCCATGTCGTCAAACATGCCGTGCGGTTGCAGGATTTCAATTTTTTGACGAAAGGCTGGAAAGCGAGCGTGGCTTGCCCCGGTAAATGCAAGAACAGTCATACCAGCGGCCTTAGCAGCGATGATACCGGCAGGGCTGTCTTCCACGACAATGCAGTCCGACGGGCTGGTGTGCATGTTTTCAGCGGCAAACAGAAACAGGTCAGGTGCGGGCTTACCATTCTTGACCATGGTCGCACTGAAAATATGCGGCTCCAGCTTGTCCAGCAGACCAGTCAGGCCAAGGGAAAAACGAATGCGCTCCGGCTGGCTGGATGACGCAACACAACGGCGGCACTCAAGATTATCCAGTGCCTGTGCAACACCGGTGACAGGTTTGAGATCTGTGCGAAAGCGTTCATAAAGAAGGCTGCGCATGTGGTCGAGAAAGTCGATATCGGTTTCAACACCGTAATCATTCCACAGGGTTGAAATCATGCTCGCGACGCTGCGCCCGAGGAAACGATCATACGCGTCCTCTTCTGAAATATGCACGCCGAGATGGGAAAGCATCTCGATCAGAACGGCAATCGACAGCGGCTCACTATCAACAAGAACGCCATCGCAATCGAAAATCAGCAGAGGAGTGTTTTCGTTATGCATGGCGCATCTCTTTTGTCAGCTGGTGAGCTTGTTTTGCAGATAGAGTTCAAGTGTCTTTGCCGTACCTTGGCTCCACAGTGTCCGCAAGGCATGCGCGAAGCGTTTGCGGAAAAGTTCTGACTTGGCGACCTCGCCAAAGATGTCATCAAACACCAGGAATGCCGAGGGATCGTCCTTCGCCTTGATAGCTGCAGCTTGCAGGCGCTCGGCGCTGGAGTCGTTAAATACGATCTTCTGGCCGCTATCGGACGTGCCCTGGAAATACCGGCACCAGAGCGCCGAAACCAGCGACAGGCCAACAATATCCTCACCGCGCGCCAGACGATCAGCCGTCGATGGCAAAATGAATTTTGGCTGACGGTTGGAGCCATCCTGCGCCAGACGCGGAATGGTGTCGCCAATTTTCGGGTTGGAGAAACGTCGCTCGATCAGATCGAAATAGGCGTTGAGGTCAGTATCCGGCACCGGCGGGATAACCGGAATGATTTCGTCTTTTTCCAACTTGGCAAGGAAAGCCCGGATCAGCGGGTGTTCCATCGCCTCATGCACAAAGTGGATGTCCAGCAATGCTGCAGGATAGGCAATGGCGGCATGACCACCATTGAGAATGCGGATTTTCATATGCTCGTAAGGTGCGACTTCGGGCACGAACTGCACACCGGCCTTTTCAAGCTTCGGACGGCCCGCCGGGAAATTGTCTTCCATCACCCACTGTTTGAACTCTTCGCAGAACACCGGCCAGTTGTCCTCAATGGCAAAATCATCACGGGCAATTTTGATTTCCCGTTCACCGGTTGCCGGTGTGATGCGGTCCACCATCGAGTTGGGGAAGGAAACATTGGCTTTGATCCAGTCTGCGAACGCCGGATCGGACAGCTTCGCAAGACCAACCACTGCATTCTGGGTCACTTTGCCATTATGCGGAATGTTATCGCACGACATCACGGTAAACGGCTGAATGCCGCGCTCCTGGCGCGCCTTCAAACCGGCCACAATAAAACCGAACACCGTCTTGGGTGCGGCCGGATTGCGGCCATCCTCGACAATGGCAGGATGTGCCGGATTAAACGAACCGGACGCATCGATGAAATAACCACCCTCGGTAATCGTCATCGAGACGATACGAATCTTGGGATCGGCCAATGTTTCAACTGTCGTATTGATATCGCCGACTTTCAGGATATCGATCATCGGCCCCGTCACCCGGGCAGCCGTACGGTTGTTATCCTGTTCAACAACCGTCGTCAGGAAATCCTGCGCCGCCAGTTTTTCACGCATCGCGGTGTCGGATGGCAATACGCCCGCACCAATGATCGCCCAGTCATGATCATGACCTTCATTGAACAGATCATCCAGATAGACGGCCTGATGAGCGCGGTGAAAATTGCCAACGCCGAAATGCACAATACCAGCAGAGAGTTGCGAACGGGAATAGGCAGGAACAGAGGCGGTCGCTTTTACCTGATCGAGTGTTGCCAGAGAGAGTTTGCAGGTCATGGTACTATCCTCGATAGGAAACATTATTCGTGATGCCAGGAGCCTGAGCCAAGCTCAGGCAATGGCGATACCCCGCTCGTCGAAACGATGCAGTTTGCCTTCATCCGGCGTCAGGAAAACCGTGTCGCCGTGTTTGCATTGGAATTCGCCGCCAGCACGTGCCGTGATGCTGCCAATGCCTTCAACATCAAGGTGCAGGAACGTGTCTGAGCCCAGATGTTCCGCCACCACGACCTTGCCCTTCCAGACGCCGCTTTCATGCGACAGTGAAATGTGCTCAGGCCGCACGCCGACGGTCGCCGCATTCTTCGATTGGGCGTAAGCACCCTTGAATAGGTTCATGCGTGGTGAACCGATAAAACCTGCCACGAACAGGTTGGCAGGAGAACGGTAAAGCTCCATCGGAGAACCAACCTGCTCGATGTTACCGCGGTTAAGCACCACGATCTTGTCCGCCATGGTCATGGCTTCCACCTGATCGTGCGTGACGTAAATCATCGTTGTTTTCAGCGTGTTATGCAGCTGCGAAATTTCCAGACGCATGGTGCCGCGCAACGCCGCGTCCAGGTTGGAAAGAGGTTCGTCAAACAGGAACGCCGATGGCTCGCGCACAATCGCACGACCAATCGCCACACGCTGGCGCTGGCCACCGGAAAGCTGCGAAGGCCGACGCTCCAGATAGTCGGTCAGATTGAGGATACCAGCCGCATCGGTGACCTTCTTGTCGATGGCCGCCTTGTCCATCTTGGCCATTTTCAACGGAAAGCCGATATTGTTGCGCACACTCATATGCGGATAAAGCGCATAGGACTGAAACACCATGGCAAGACCGCGCTCGGCCGGCGCCGTTTCGGTGACGTCCTTGCCATCGATAATGATCTGGCCACCGGTCACATCTTCCAGTCCGGCAATCAGGCGCAGCAGCGTGGACTTGCCACAACCGGACGGTCCGACGAACACCACGAACTCACCATCGTTGATATCGAGATCGATGGAAGGAATAACCTTGGCCTCACCAAAGGCTTTCGAAACTTTTCTGAGAGAAATGCTGCCCATTGTTTTTATCCTTATTTGACCGCGCCGAAGGTGAGGCCGCGAACGAGTTGCTTCTGGGAAAACCAGCCAAGAACGAGGATTGGTGCAATCGCCATCATGGATGCTGCCGAAAGCTTTGCCCAGAATAGACCCTGAGGGCTGGAGAAAGACGCGATGAACGCCGTCAGCGGAGCTGCATTCGTGGTCGTCAGACGGATGGTCCAGAAGGACTCGTTCCATGCCAGGATGACATTCAGCAGAAGCGTAGATGCGATACCCGGCACCGCCATCGGTGTCAGCACATGCACGATTTCATTCCAGAGTGACGCGCCATCCATTCTAGCCGCTTCGAGAATTTCACCCGGAATTTCACGGAAGTAGGTGTAAAGCATCCACACCACGATCGGCAGGTTGATGAGCATCAGCATGACAGTCAGACCGATGCGGGAATCCAGCAGACCGGCATCACGGAACATCAGATAGATCGGCACCAGCACAGCAACAGCAGGCATCATCTTCGTGGAAAGCATCCACATCAGAATATCCTTGGTGCGCTTGGTCGGCGAAAATGCCATCGCCCAAGCCGCCGGAATGGCAACGATCAGCGCCAGGATGGTTGAGCCAACCGACAGGATGACCGAGTTCATGAACGGCTTAAAATAGTCCCGCTGCGTGTTGACGGTGACATAGTTTTCAAACGTTCCCGATGGCCAGAGGCTGAACCCGGCAATCGCTTCCGGCTCGGTCTTTATGCTGGTGATGAATGCGTAGAGAATGGGGAAAAAGATAATCAACGCAACAGCCCAAGCAGCAATTGTCAGACCGATTTTTCTTCCTTTGGTAATTTGGCGAGCCATGACAAAGCCTCCTATCGGTCCAGGTTCTTGCCAACGGCGCGCATCAAGAAGATGGCAACCACATTGGCCAGTACAACGGCGATGATACCGCCAGCGGAAGCTCCGCCTACATCGTAGCCCAGCAAAGCTGTGCGGTAGATGAGGAAGGCGAGATTGGTCGAAGCGTAGCCCGGGCCGCCATTGGTCGTGACAAGGATTTCCGCATAGACGCCAAGCAGGAAGATCGTCTGGATAAGGATGACGACGGTAATTGCGCGCGCCAGATGCGGCAGCACCAGATAAATAAACCTGTTTATGAAGTTGGCACCGTCCATTTCGGCCGCTTCCTTCTGTTCACCGTCAAGCGATTGCATGGCCGTCAACAGAATGAGCGTTGCGAAAGGCAACCACTGCCACGCGACGATGATAACAATTGATAGCAATGGAAACTGTGAAAACCAGTCGATCGGTTGAAACCCGAATAACCTGTTCAAGTCCGCCAGCACCCCATAACCGGGATGCATGATCATGTTTTTCCAGATCAGCGCGGCGACCGGCGGCATGACGAAAAACGGCGAGATAATCATAATACGCACGATGCCCTGACCGAAAATCGGCTGGTCGAGCAACAGTGCAATGGCGATGCCACCGATGACGGTGATCAGCAGCACGCCACCAACAATCACCAGCGTGTTCCAGATCGACTGAAAAAACGCCGGATCGGTGTAGAAGAATTTGTAATTGAACAGACCTGCGAAACTGACATTGGCCGGGTTCAGCAGGTTATAGTTCTGGAAAGAGAACCAGAGCGTCATTGCCAGCGGCACGATCATCCAGACCAGCAGCAGCAAAACGGAGGGCGCCATCATCACGCGCGCCAGATTTTTTGTATTTTGCGTAGCCATCGATGCGGCTCCCTCCCAATGACGTTCCTTGTTTGATCAGCAAACAACGTCTGGCATTTTCTTGTTTTGAATGGGTGTCAACGCAGGCCCATGCCCGACCAACTCAAGAAGTCAGTGCATCCCACTGCCCGGCACCAGGTGCCGGACAGTGGTCTTCAGGAGGATTACTTGATGTAACCGGAGCGGGTCATTTCGCGCGTGGCGGTGGACTGCGCGCCGGCAAGGGCGTCATCAACGCTGGACTGACCGGCAACCACAGCAGAGAAAAGCTGGCCAACCGTTGTACCGAGTGCCTGGAACTCAGGAATAGCCACGAACTGGCCACCTGTGTACGGCACTGGCTTCACCGTTGGTTTGGTTATGTCAGCCGCATCCATCGCTGCAAGGGTCGGCTCGGCAAATGGAGCCGCCTTCTTGTATTCTTCGTTCTTATAGAGCGAGGTGCGTGTACCCGGAGGAACGTTTGACCAGCCTTCCTTAGCGGCTACAAGCGCGGTGTAATCCTTGCTTGTTGCCCACGAAATGAATTTTTCGGCAGCTTCCGACTTCTGCGAGCTGGCAGGAATGGCAAGGTTCCAGGACCACAACCAGTTGCCGTGGTTCTTCAATTCACCCTGCGTTGGGAACAGCGCATAGCCGACCTTGTCAGCAACGGTAGAATCCTTCGGGTTGGACACGAAGGAGGCAGCAACCGTGGCATCAATCCACATGCCGCATTTGCCCTGCTGGAACAATGTCAGGTTTTCGTTGAAGCCGTTGGAGGAGGCACCGGAAGGACCGGCATCCTTCATCAGGTCTACGTAGAACTGAAGGGCATTTTTCCACTCAGGCTGATCGAACTGCGGTTTCCAGTTTTCATCGAACCAGCGACCACCGTAAGAATTGGCAAGAGCAGTGATGAACGCCATGTTCTCACCCCAGCCAGCCTTGCCGCGAAGGCACATGCCGTTGATGTCTGCAGAACGATCGGTAATCTTGCGTGCAGCATCGCCAATGAATTCCCATGTCGGGTTTTCCGGCATCTTCAGACCAGCTTTTTCGAACAGGTCCTTGCGGTACATGATCATCGCGGATTCGCCATAGAACGGCGCCGCGTAAAGTTTGCCCTCAACCGACAGACCACCGCGGATAGCAGGCAGAAGGTCATCAACGTCGTAGTTATCGCCCAGCTTCTCAAGAGGAAGAAGCCAGCCCTGCTTGGCCCAGATTGGAACTTCGTAGTTGCCAATTGTCAGGACGTCATACTGACCGCCCTTTGTGGCAATGTCCGTGGTGACGCGTTCACGAAGAACGTTTTCTTCAAGCGTGACCCACTCAAGCTGGATATCCGGGTTCTTGGACGTGAAGTCTTCCGTCAGACCCTGCATACGGATCATGTCGCCATTGTTGACGGTTGCGATGGTGAGGGTTTCAGCCGAAGCCAGGCCCGCAAAGGCGAGCGCCGAGCATGCGCCCAGCAAAATTGTTTTCAATGTCATATCTTCCTCCCAGAAGAAAATTGAGCATTCGCTTTGCTCCAGGGCAATTACTCACTTAAGGCAAGATAAAGTCAAGCCCCGACCTGTCACATTGATCCGACCGGCGATTAACGACATGAAAAGGAATAATTATTTTTTGCTCAGTGAGAGAGCAAATATTCGGCAGCACGTTCGTCGGTAATCAAACCATTGAGCAAACGTCCCCGCAAAGCGGCCAGCATGGGCAGTAATTTGCGTTGTCCCTGCGCGATGCCAATAACGACAGAAGTGTCGCGAGACGGAAGCGGCACACTCGCGACGCGCTGGTTAACGACGTTGTCGAGGATGTGGCCATTCTCATCATACATCCAGCCGCAGATTTCCCCGGCTGCACCCTGAGCAACAAGTGCCCTCATCTCGTCGACACCAAGGAAACCATCGAGACACAGAGGCGCGTTCTCACCCATTTCACCAACACCGACAAAGGTCACGTCAGCGGCTGTGCCCAACGCCAGGGTCGAGCGGACAAGCGGTTGATCATGCAGCAGTTCGCGCTCCTCGGGCGAAGAACATAAAACCGGCAGCGGCATTGGAAAGTGGCGCGCCTTGATGGCATCAGCCATGCTGAAGATGACGTTGTAATAGGCGGCGGAGCCATCTGGTCCGATATTACCGGTCAACGAAACGATCCGGTGCTGCGGGCACTCCATCGGCGGCAATTGATCCACTGCCGCTTTCAGCGTGCGGCCGGTACCCACCGCAAGCACGATAGGGTCTGGCCGTTTCAGCCATCGCTCGATCTCTGCCGCTGCGGCCTCGCCAATACCGACCGTGCTCGAAATCCCCTCGGGGTCGCTCGGTACCACCTCAATATATCGAAGGTCGAATTTCTGACGCAGGGCTTCTGCCTTTTCAAGGCATGCAGCGATGGGATGATCCAGCCGGACTTTAATGAGACGCTCAGCCACTGCCAGCGACACGAGACGCTGCGCGGTCTGGCGCGAAATGCTCATGGCAGCAGCTATTTCATCCTGCGTACGTCCAGCAACATAATAGAGCCAGCCAGCACGTGCTGCATCATCCAGACGACTGCCAGTCTCGGACCGCTTTGCCATTCAACAGCGCCTTTCTCAAGAATCCCGCCCTGTTTTGCTGCCATTATTTGCAGGCCGCTGTCAAACAGTGCCTGTCAGGATACGCCTGATAATCATGTTGCACCACGCATTAACAGGCAAATTGACAGTGGCAACGACGGTCACTATGAACAACAGGCGACAATTAGAAAATAAAAGCAAAAACAGATAGATAAATGTTGCTACTAAATTCAGGGGTGCCGATTTCAGGTTGAGCGCGAGCGAGGATCCAACAAGTCTCGCAAACCATCTCCCAACATATTGAAACCAAGCACGGCAAGCGCAATGGCAATACCCGGCATGATGGCAAGCCATGGCGCCACACCAAGATACGTTTGTGCTTCCGACAGCATACGCCCCCAGGTTGGGGTTGGTGGTGGCATGCCAAGACCAAGGAAACTCAGGCCCGTTTCGGTGAGAATGGCAAGACCAAGTTGGATTGTAATCTGCACAGTAATGATATGGGCAATATTCGGCAGAATATGCGTCTGCGTGATCTGCAGACGACTGCGCCCCATGGCAATGGCTGCGGTAACATAATCACGCGTCCAGATTTGAAGCGCTGAGCCCAGCGTCAATCGCGCAAACACCGGCACCATGAACACGGCAATCGCGACGATGGCCGTGAAACGTCCGGCACCGATAAATGCGCCAAGCATCATCGCCGAAAGGATGGGCGGTAAAGCAAAGATGATATCGCACAGGCGCATGACGATGTTTTCCGTCACACCGCGTTTGGCGGCCACCACAACACCGATCAGGCTGCCAACACTGGCGCCGAGCGCCACGGCAATCAGCGAGATTGAAAGTGAGTTCCATGCGCCCACCATCAGCATCGACAGAACGTCACGCCCGAAATGATCCGTGCCAAGCAACCCCTGCTCCAGCGGTGCCTTAAGCTTGTTGGCGATCTGCATTTTCGTGGGCGAATACGGCGTCCAGAATAGCGACAACACGGCCATGGCCAGCAACAGCATGGTTATAACCAAACCGCTCATGAAGATCGGGCGACGTATAGCGGATATCGTCATGACACCTGCTCTCTCAAGCGAGGGTCGAGGAAGAGATAAGCCAGATCGACGAGGAAATTCATGATGATAACCAGAGCGCAGAAAAACATGATCACGCTTTGCATGACAATGATATCGCGCTGTGTCAGGGCCTGATAGGCAAGCCTACCCAATCCCGGCAGGTTGAAAACATTCTCGACCAGCACAGTTCCAGCAATCAGGAATGTGAACTGCAATCCGATCATCGTCACCACAGGAACCAGCGCGTTGGGCACCGCGTGGCGCCAGATTGTAGCAGCCTCGCTTAAACCCTTGGCGCGAGCGGTACGGACATAATCCTCATTCAGCACTTCCAGCACGGCCGATCGGCTGACCCGTGTCAGCACACCGGCCTGTGAAAGCGCCAGTGCCACCGCTGGCATGACAAGCGCCTGCAAACTGACAGCAATGCCAGCCTGCCAGCCGGGAAAACCACCAGCTGGCATCCAACCCAGCAATGTCGAAAACAGAATGATCAGCAACAGCCCAACCCAGAAACCGGGCACTGCTATGCTGACATAAGAGAACATGCCAGCCACCACATCAAACGTCCTGTTGCGGTTTCTCGCCGCGTGCACACCGAGCGGCAAGGCAATGGCGATGGACAGCACAATCGCCATCAGCGCCAGTGGCACTGTGACCTTCAGCCGTTCCAGAACAAGACCCGTCACCGGTACGCCATAGGTGATGGACTGCCCGAGATCGCCCTGCAAAACACCGGACAGCCAGTGCAGATAACGCAGTGGCAACGGCTGGTCCAAGCCAAGTTGTTGTTGAAGGGCCGCAAGTGTTTCCGGACTGGCCGAGGTGCCAAGCATGATGGCCGCCGGATCACCCGGCAGCAGCCCCATCACAAAAAAGATCAGCACGGAGACGACAGCTAGGGTCAGCATCAGATTGAGAAGACGGCGACCGACGAGTTTCAGCATAATACCTTCCACAACACGGCGGTCACACCACGTCTCTCAACCTGTAAACCCAAGGGTTACTCTTCCCAATGAACTTCGCTCAGGACGTTAGACGGAATAGGTTCGTTTTCCCACAATCCCTTCAGCTTCCCATCCCAGACGCCCAGTTTTGGCATCACGAACAGGAACAGCGCCGGCACATCCTTTGCCAGAATTTCCTGTGCGTCTTCGTACAGCGCATCCTGCTGGGCGATGTCAGGTGTCATCTCGACATTGCGGATGATCTCATTGAAGGCCGGGTTGCGATAATTGAAGTAGTAGGGATCCCGTGAGTAGATATCGATGTCCATAGGCTCGGCATGCGCGACAATGGTCATGTCGTAGTCTGCACCCTTCAGCACATCGGAAACCCACTTGGCCGGAAACTCCGTCGTTTCGATATTCATCGTTACGCCAATTTCCGCAAACATCGCCTGAAGGACTTGCGATGTGCGTTGGGAATACGCCATTTGAGGGGCCTTGATCGTAAAGGTCAGGCCATTGGCGTACCCGGCCTCAGCCAGCAGTGCCTTCGCCTTTTCAGGGTCGTACGGGTATGTGCCGGTCATATCGACATAGGCGCGGTCATTGGGCGTGTAGTGGCTGCCAATCGCCGTACCATAACCAGACCATGCACCTTCTATAACGGCTGAACGATCCACGGCCATCATCAGGGCCTGACGAACCCGCTTGTCGTCAAAAGGCTTGCGGGTATTGTTCATTCCGGCAACAACCTTCAATTCGGTATTGCCGATGACGGTCACCAGACGCTTGTCGCCATCAAAGGAATGCATCAGTTCCGGTGCACCAAATTCCGGAAACGCATCAACATCACCAGCCTTGAGGGCTGCGGCCTGCGCTTGCGGGTCGGTAATGAAGCGGAAAGTCGCCTTTTCAAGCTGGATCGATGCGGAGCTATCCCAATAGGCATCGTTACGAGCCAATTCGACCTTGTCGCCCTTGGCCCAATTCACGAATTTGAATGGTCCGGTACCGACGGGGATGGTCTTGTTGTTCTCGGCAGATTTCGGAGCAACCATCACCGATGCTGGCCAACCCAGCCAGTACAGCAGGCTGCCAGCGGGTTGCTTCAGTTTGATGACGAGAGTGGTGGCATCAGGCGTGTCGATCGTATCAATCGAGGTAAAGAACCGTTTTTGCGGGTTAACCGATGCATCACCACGCGCCCGGTCCAGCGCAAACTTGGCGACAGAGGAATCGAACGCTTCACCATCATGGAAGCTGACACCACTGTGCAGCTTGAATGTGTAGGTCTTGCCATCGTCAGATATCGTCCAGCTTTCAGCCAGCTGTGGCTGGATCTTGCCGTCATGGTCGATGCGGACCAGACCTTCAAAAATATTCTGCCATGTCACCTGACCGATAGCGACAGGTGCGGCAATGGTCGGATCAAGCCCTGCTGGCTCTATGCCCATGCCAAGAGCAAGCGTGGTCTTGGGTGCAGCCAATACGGGTGCAGGAACAAAAGACAGTGCCAGCATACCACTGAACGCAATGCCAAGCGCGACACGCCGCGTCAGCTGTACCGGCTGAGAAAAAGAACTGCGCATCATTATCCCCCGTTAGGCGGCAACAGCAAAGAAACACACTGGCCGTATATTCGCAAAATCGCGCAAACATTTTGTGTTCATCGCGTTGCCGAAATCGCTACACGAAGTCTGGGGTAGAAATCAACCACCTACTTTGAAATAGATTGCTGCATGAAGTGCTCGATGAAATCGCCAAGTGTTGAAGCGGCAAAGGACAGCTCCCGGTCTGGCGCAACACAAAGCTCGACATAAGTGCGAACGCCCTTGGCGCCAACAAGGGGAATTGCCACCATCTGCCCGGACTTGATTTCGCGTTTGACCGCCATGGCAGGCAATACGGTCACGGCGGTTTTATCAAGGACGAGCTCTTTTAGAAATTCGAGTGAACTTGCCGTAACCACCGTTTCACAGAAAACCCCCGCCTCTCCAAACAGGGCATCAAAGGCCTGTCGTGCCGCAAAATTCTTTTCCGGAAGCGCCAATGGCAGGGTCGCAAGATCTGCGAGTGATATGCCATCTTTACCGGCAAGAGCATGACCAGCCGGGAGAATGACATCATAGGCGATTTCGCGACGGGCGCGGATTTTGACCTCGGCGGTCTTTGGCGCAAACAGCGTGATGGCAATATCGGCCTGCGCGGAGACAAGCGCATCGATGGCCTGACGGGCGCTGGTGATCCGTACTTCGAAACGCAGTTTGGGATAGGTCCGGCTAAACTGCGCAAGAACCGGTGCAAGCAGGCTCGAAACCGCCGCGCCATTGGCATAGATTGTTACCTGTCCACGCTCGAGCCCCTTCAGGTCATCGATCAACTGATGGACCTGATCGAGTTCACGCAGGGTCTTGCCTGCCCGTGCGGCCAGAAATTCGCCGGCAGCCGTCAGCGTCACACCCCGGCTGGATCGTTCCACGAGTTGTGTTCCGAAATACTCTTCGAGATTTTCAATCTGGCGGCTGATGGCGGTTGGCGCAACGTTGAGGTTTTCCGCTGCCGCACGCATCGAGTTGGTGCGCACCAGTTCGTCGAAATACAGCAATGCACGCAGGTTCATCCGGCAGAAATCCTTCTAAAACGGGCGGAGCATAGGGGAGATAATGTCACGCGAAAACATCTCATTCCTGACACGCACAGGAATGAGATGGATCGCGAGACAGACGTCTTGCTCAGTTACGGCGGAAACCCTCGCTCGCGACAAGCAGCTTGCGTGTGTAATCGGCAGAAAACTCGCGGGTTTCCAGTGCCTTTGCAGCCAGCATCTCCACAACCTTGCCGCTTTTCATCACCGCCAGGCGTTCACACATATGGCTGATGACGCCAAGGTCGTGGCTGACCATGACGAAGGTCAGCTTGCGCTTCTTGCGTGCCGCCTCCAACAGGTTGAGGATTTCAGCCTGAATGGAAGCATCGAGAGCAGACGTCGGCTCATCCAGCAGCAGGATTTTTGGCTCTACGATCAACGCACGGGCAATGGCAATACGTTGACGCTGGCCACCGGAGAGCTGATGCGAATAACGGAAGCGGAAACCCGCACCGAGACCAACCTCATCCAGCGCACGCGATATACGCTGCTCGCGATTGTCCATGCCGTGAATAACAAGCGGCTCCAACAGCAGGGCATCCACCGTCTGGCGCGGATGCAGGGAACCATAGGGGTCCTGAAACACCATCTGCACGTCGCGGTAAAAGCTCTTGTCGCGCTTTTTGCCTTTGTATGCGCGCCCGGCAACCGAAAGGCTGCCCTCCTCAAAAGAGGCAAGTCCGGCAATCGCACGCAGCAGCGTGGATTTACCAGAGCCAGATTCACCCACGATGCCAAAGGATTCACCTTGCGCCACATCAACACTGACCTGATCGAGCGCCACGAAATCATCATAGGCGACCACCATGTCACGAACAGAAAGTACAGCCGTCATAGCGCCCACTCCGGTTTGCGTTCCAGAACCGGCAGTGGATGACGATCATCACCGATCTGCGGAAGACATTTCAAAAGCCCCTGCGTGTAGGGATGTTTGGCCGAGGCAAGGTCTGCGGAAGGCAGTTCTTCAACCACTCGCCCTGCATACATCACGATAACCCGGTCACAGAAGGACGAAACCAATCGCAAATCATGGGACACAAAAATCAGCCCCATGCCACGCTCGGTCACAAGCTTGTCGAGAATGCCAAGCACTTCCAGCTGCACCGTCACATCGAGCGCAGACGTCGGTTCATCGGCAATCAGCAGTTCTGGCCCGCAGACCAGCATCATGGCAATCATGACGCGCTGGCCCATGCCGCCTGAGACTTCATGCGGATAAAGATTGAACACACGTTCCGGGTCACGGATCTGTACCGCTTCCAGCATGTCCAAAGCCCGCTTGCGTGCCTCGGAAGATCCGATGCGCTCATGCGTTTTCAGCGTTTCAACAATCTGGCGACCAATCGTCATGACGGGATTGAGCGAATACTTCGGGTCCTGCAGGATCATAGCAACACGCTTGCCACGCAGCGCCCGCCGCCGGCTGGCGGACATACCAAGCAAATCCTCGCCCGCAAACTCGAGACGGTCTGCCTCGATTTTCGCGTGTGCCGGTGTCAGGCCCATAATGGCCCTGCCCGTCTGTGATTTGCCGGAGCCGGATTCACCCACGATGCCCAGACGTTCCTTGCCAAGCGTAAACGATACGCCACGCACCGCTTGCACCTCGCCCGTTCGTGTCGGGAAGGTCACGCGCAGGTTTTCAACCGTCAGAAGCGGCGTCATTGTCCAGCCTCCTTCGGGTCAAGCGCATCACGCAGACCATCACCCAGCAGGTTGAAACCAAGGCTAACGACGAGAATGGCGATACCTGGCATTGCGGCAACCCACCACTGGTCGAGAATGAAACGACGCCCGGACGCGATCATCGCACCCCATTCAGGCAGCGGCGGCTGTGCGCCAAGGCCGAGAAAACCGAGACCGGCAGCCGTCAGGATGATGCCGGCCATATCCAGCGTCACACGCACGATCAGCGACGACATGCACAGCGGCATGACGTGTTTCAGCACGATGCGAAGCGGTGAGGCACCCATCAACTGCACAGCAGCAATGAAGTCCGAATTGCGGAAGGTCATGGTCTCTGCACGGGCAATACGCGCGTAGGGAGGCCATGAGGTCAGCGCAATCGCCAGAACCGCATTTTCAATACCTGGTCCGAGAGCCGCAACCAGCGCAAGCGCCAGAACCAACTTTGGAAATGCCAGAAAGATATCGGTAATGCGCATCAGAACCGCATCGACCCAGCCACCGGCATAACCGGAAACCGTACCGATGATCAGTCCGACAGGTGCTGCAATGATCGCCACCAGTCCAACGACAAACAGCGTTAGCCGCGAACCGTGGATAAGACGCGACAGGATATCGCGTCCCTGATCGTCAGTGCCAAGCCAGTACCCTGCCGTGCCTGGTGGCATAAGGCGCGCATTGCGCAAATCGCCCTGCACTGGCGAGTGCGGTGCCAGCACATCGGCAAAAATGGCCACCAGAATAAGAGCAAGAATAATACCGAGACCAGCAAGCGCCAGCCGGTTTTCAGAAAACCGGCGCCAGATAATATAGGCACGACCAAGCCGTGCCTGCTTGCGCGAGGTTGGACGGTCCGACAACAGCCATTCACGGCTGTAGGGTTTAAGCGATGTAGTCAGTGTATTCATCGGCTGCGCGTCCTCGGATCGAGTGTGCGGTACAGCAGGTCGGACAAAAGGTTGATACCGACGAAGACGGCACCCACAACGATGGTACCACCCAGCACGGCATTCATGTCCGCATTCTGAAGCGAATTGGTAATATACAGCCCAAGACCGGGCCATGCGAAGATTGTTTCCGTCAGCACCGAGCCTTCCAGCAATCCGGCATAGGACAGTGCAATCACCGTCATCAGCGGCACGGCAGCATTGCGCAGTGCGTGGAACCAGATGATGCGGGCCTCGGAAAGACCTTTGGCGCGAGCTGCCACGACATATTCCTGTGCCAGTTCATTCAGCATGAAGCTGCGCGTCATGCGGCTGATATAGGCAAGAGAGAAATAGCCGAGCAGACCGGACGGCAGAATGATGTGACGGAACAGGTCCCACAAAACATCCCATTGCCCCTGCCATGCGGCATCGAACAGATAAAAGCCGGTAATGGGCGTAAACGTAAATTCGTAAACGATATCAATACGCCCGGGATAGGCTACCCAGTTCAGCTGCGCATAAAATACCAGAAGAGCCAGAAGTCCGAGCCAGAAGATCGGCACAGAATAACCAACAAGTCCAATGATGCGAACGATCTGGTCGATAAAGCTGCCACGTTTGACAGCCGCCAATACACCAAGCGGAATACCGAACACCGCACCGATCAGCGTACCAATCGTGGCAAGCTCCATGGTGGCGGGGAAAACGCGCTTGATGTCCTGCATGACCGGGTTGGTCGTGAGAACGGAAATGCCGAAATCACCCGACAGTGCCTGCCGGATGTAAATGATGAATTGATGCCACAAAGGCAGATTGAGGCCGAGTTGCTCACGCACCCGTTCCACAACATGCGCCGGTGCACGGTCTCCCACGATGGCCAAAGCCGGATCGATAGGCACAACACGACCGATAAAGAAGGTTACGGCCAACAGACCCAAGAAGGTCGTGATGACGGTAAGGGCGAAGCCGAGAACGGCTTTAAGGCGTGCGTTGGCGCGGCTTTTGCCGCGCCTTGCCTTTGGTTTTGAATCCACGATGCTCAAAAGCGTGATCCCTTACGGATCAATCCTTGGAGATCGGGAAAACGAAGTTGGTGTCAAAGCTCGGACCAAGCTTGAAACCCTTCAGTTTGGCGGAATAACCGGCAACTTCTGTCTGCTGGAAAATCACGACAAACGGGCCGCTTTCGAGAACCTTCTTCTGCAGGTCTTCGTAAATTGCCGCACGCTTGGCATTGTCTTTTTCCAGAAGCGCAGACTGTGTTTCCTTCGTCAGCTCAGGCACGTCCCAGGCGTTGCGCCAGGCAAGCGTCTTGTTTTTGCCTTCGTCGGAGTTGTCATAGTTGATAGTGAAGGTTTCTGCATTGGAGTTCGGGTCGAAATAGTCCGAGCCCCACTGGCCGATGTAGATGTCATGCGTGCGTGCACGATACTTGGTCAGTGTCTGCTTGCCGTCACCTGGAATGATTTCCAGCTTGATGCCAGCCTGCGCAAGTGTCTGCTGGACGCTTTCGGCAATGCCGGTTACCGGCTGCGTGTTGCGAACATCCATGGTGACAGTGAAGCCATCAGCAAGACCGGCCTTTGCCAGCAGTTCCTTGGCCTTGGCAACGTCCAGCTTGTATGGATTCTCGTCGAGTGCACCCAACTGGCCCTTTGGTAGGAATGTCTGGTGGATTTCGCCGATGCCCTTAATCAGGGTTTCGCCAATCGCGTCGTAATCAACGAGGTATTTGAAGGCCTCGATAACTTCAGGCTTCTTCAGGTTCTCGTTTTTCTGGTTGAGGCTGAAGTAATAGACGGTGCCTTTTGGTGCAGAGGTAACCGAAAGGCCTTCCTTCTTGGAAACGGCTTCCATGTCGCCTGGCTCAAGGTTACGGGCAACGTCGATGTCACCATTTTCCAGCGCCAGACGCTGGCCGGAGCTTTCCTTCATGTGACGGTAAACGACACGCTTCAGCTTTGGTGCTTCACCGTAATAGTTGGTGTTGGCTTCCAGAATAACCGCTTCGTTAGCCTTCCAGCCAAGAATCTTGTACGGGCCGGAACCGGCGTAACCGGTCTTCAGGAACTCGTTGCCGAAATCTGTTTCATATTTGTAGTCGTCGGTCGGAGTAACGGCCTTTGCCTTTTCCTCGATCAGCTTTTTGTCGATAACGGACGCAACAGTAGAGGTCAGCACGTTGAGAACGAAGCTCGGTGCATAGGCCTTGTCGACTGTCAGGACGAAGGTTGCATCGTCTGAAGCCTTCGCCTTTTCAGTGACGTTGTCGCCAGTCAGGCCGAACTGCGTCAGCAGGAATGCAGGGGATTTATCAAGCTTGACTGCACGCTCAAACGAGAACGCAACGTCAGCAGCCGTAATCGAGTTGCCGGAAGCAAACTTCAGGCCCGACTTCAGCTTGAACGTATAGGTCATGCCATCGTCAGAGATCGTCCAGCTATCGGCCAGATCGCCAATCACCTTGGACGTATCGTCAATATTGATGGTGACCAGCTTGCTATAGGAGTTACCGGTCACTTCCGCAGCCGACAGCTCGAACGCCTCACCCGGATCGAGCGAAATAATGTCGTCGATTGCGAACCCTTCGACCAGCGTGTCCGCCGGTGTTGCAGCAAACACCTGCGGTGCAAATGCAACCGACAGGGCGAGCACAGCACTGGTGCTGAGAATACGCATGTTTTTATTGAACGACTTAATCATAGTTTCCCCTTTTCTGTGAGTACGACTGCACTCAACCTTTCACTGGCTCATGCCACGCTTGAGCCAGAACCCTCAGCCAGTTTTCCCGGCATATTTTAGCTATATCTTCTTCACCGTATCCCGCGTTTTGAAGCGCGGCAACCAGAATATGATTGCCACTCGCATCGGAAATTTCTGCCGGAATAGTTGCACCGTCGAAATCCGAACCAAGTGCCACACAATCAATTCCCATGCGCTCCACCATGTAGTCGATATGGCGGATCATGTCGGAAATTGGCGTGTTGCCGTCATTGCGACCATCGGCACGCAGCATGGTCACGGCATAGTTGAGGCCCGCAAGTCCCTTGCTTTCCTTGATTGCATCCATCTGCTTGTCGGTCAGGTTGCGGGCGACCGGCGTCAATGCATGCGCATTGGAGTGGCTGGCAATCAATGGCTGGTCGCTGGTCTTTGCCACATCCCAGAAGCCTTTTTCGGTAATGTGCGAAAGATCGATCAGAATACCCAGGCGGTTGCACGCATGCACCAGTTCGAAACCGGCATCGGTCAGGCCAGGTCCGGTATCTGTCGTCATTGGATAGGCGAATGGAACACCATGGCCGAAAATGTTGTGACGGCTCCAAACCGGACCGAGAGAGCGCAGGCCTGCCGCATAAAACACCTCCAGCGCATCGAGATCAGCCCCGATCGCCTCGCAGCCTTCCATATGCATGACAGCAGCAAACACGCCATCCGCCATCGCCTTGCGAATGTCGGCGGTGCTGCGGCACAGTCTCCAGGCACCGGCCTGGTCGAGCTTCAGGGCAATCGCTGCTTTCTCAAGCGCAATATCGAGAGAGGGGGACCGCTCCAGCGGCGCCGCCAAAGGCGTCTCGTAGTGACCGTTTTCATCCGGCTCTTTCAGAACCAGATCACCCGAGGGAATATAGATCGCACAAAGTCCGCCAGCCACACCGCCGGCCTTGCAGCGAGGTGCATCCATGTGCCCCTCTTTTGTGCCTTTCATAAACTCGGCAACGGGATCCGCGCCGGTTTTGCTGTTGTGCCACAAGCGAAGCAAAACATCATTGTGACCATCAAAAATCAATTGCATGCAGGAATGTCCGATACGGTTTGGGCGGGCAGCCATAATGGCCGTTTTGTCTGGCAGATGCCGGAATGTCACCGCGCGAGCAGCCTTTACCGGAGGCAACCTCCAAAGGCTCGAATATCTGTCGTATTCAAAGCTAAGAACATATCCTCAAAGAGTGCAAGCCGGATTTTTCATCACGACGCTTTTTTCACCAGTTCCTCAGAGGGGTAATGTTAAGCTATCCAACCGCCTTGCGTTTTGCCAAGAACAGGCGTGTGAAACACGCCACAAACCTTCGCCTGCCAATCCGGATCCGAGGAGGAAACCCGGTCACGCCAACGGTCGGATTGCAGCATGGCCGCACCAATCACCACAGGAGCCAATCCACGCGCTGCAAGCAGCGACAAACCGGCAATAATCGATGTTCCGCTGGAGATCACATCATCAACAAGCGCTATTCTTTTCGCCTCCATCAGAGGCAACATGCGCGGGTCTATATAGAGGCGTTTCTGCTGGTCCGGTGTGGTGATGGAGGACAGCGGCACCGACAATTCATCCAGGTACCAGAACTTGCGCGATGTCCCGAGCGGCACATACCGTGTGTGGCCAAGCTTACGTGCAACTTCCGAGGCAAGGGTCAGTCCCAGTGTCGGCAAACCAACAATCACATCGGGATCATAGGCTCTAAGCTTCGCGGCAAGGTTTTCCGCCAGCGCATCCAGCACCGTAAAACTGGCCTGATTGACGATCAGCGACGCAAGCGCATGCTGGCCATCGGCAAGCGGACGAATTGGCAGGCAAATCTGCCGACCATCTTCAAGACTTGCCGGATAAAATCCGTCATGGGGGCCGGAAACATCAAAACTGCCGGCTGCGTGGATTTCCTGCCAGAATTCGTGAGGAAGCATATCGGGTACCTTGCTCTGAGTGCTGGAAAAGGTCAGTCAATTCAGAGGTTGCTGTTCATTTCGCTGATTGCCGCGCTTATAAAGCATCAGATCAAAAAGTGTACGCAGTTTTCGGATAATTAGCGCCGCGGAACCAATTCTGATTTGTTTCCAGCCGCTACGGACTATAAGCTTGGTGGACATTTCGACAGACAGGAACCGCCGCTCGTTTCCGGTTCCATTTACCAGCAGGAATACCGCAATGCCCATGCAGGACAGAATATCAAAAGACGTGCCGTTTCTGACTGCACTGCGCCGGGACTTGCATGCCCATCCCGAGCTTGGTTTTGAAGAAGAGCGCACCAGCGATATCGTTGCAAATCTTCTGGAAGAAGCAGGCGTAAAAATCCATCGCGGCCTAGGCAAGACCGGTGTTGTCGGCACGCTGCAGATTGGCAACGGCACCAGAACCATCGGCCTGCGTGCCGACATGGATGCGCTCGCCATGCCGGAAGTGGCAGAGCGGCCGTACAAGTCGACCGTCGCTGGAAAAATGCATGCCTGCGGTCATGACGGGCACACCACCATGCTGTTGGGTGCTGCACGTTATCTCGCCGAAACCCGCAATTTTTCAGGCACAGTCCATTTCATTTTCCAGCCAGCCGAAGAAGGTCGTGGCGGTGCGCGCAAAATGCTGGAAGACGGATTTTTTGACCTGTTCCCATGCGATGCGATCTACGGCCTGCACAATATGCCGGGACTGGCAACCGATGAAATGGCTGTGGTCGAAGGCCCGCAACTTGCCTCGTCCGACAGCTGGCGCATCACATTTAAAGGCGTTGGTACCCATGGTGCAAAACCGCATCTGGGCCGCGACCCCGTCACAGCGGCGGGCAGCTTCCTCGCCTCCCTGCAAAGCATTGTCGGCCGGGTGGTTGACCCGTTACAGCCAGCTGTCGTTAGCGCATGCTCCGTGCAGGCTGGCAATCCAAAGGCCCTGAATGTCATTCCCGATATCGTTGAAATCGGCGGCACGGCCCGCGCCTACACACCGCATGTCCGTGACCAGCTTGAGGAAGAAATCGGCCGCCTGGCACATGGCACGGCCGCCATGTTCGGCATTGAGGTTTCCTATGAATTTGAACGTCGCATTCCGCCTGTTGTGAACGATGCAGACGCAACAAAGCGGGCTTTGTCGGCAGCACAAACTGTGTTTGGATCAAAAACACAAACCAGCTTCCCACCGTCAACGGCCGGCGATGATTTCTCGTTCTTCTCAGGCAAGGTGCCGGGCTGTTATGTCTGGCTGGGCAATGGTCCAGCCGTGGACGGCGCGCTGCACCACAACACATCCTATGACTTCAACGATGACGCCATCGCCTCGGGCGTGGCCTTCTGGTCGACATTGGTCGAGCAGGAATTGCTGGCCGAATGAAAACTTGACGGTCAACAGACGTCACCCCCGCCCTAAGCGACGGGGGTGACAAGGTTGGTATCTTAGCCGATAACGGCAAGAACAGGGCTTGTCATGACCTTCCCGGTGACGACATCAGCAATGCCCATATCGGTCTGATGTGGACCAACATTGCAGGCAAGCGTTGCACCAAAGCAGGCCTTGAACACTAGATAAGGCGGTTGCCACTCAACGACATTGCCCACAGCTTCGCGAACCTGTTCAAAGGCAGAAGATACCTCGGCAAGTGGCGCCTCAGACACCAATCCTGACAATGGCAACGGCAGCAGCGCAGTCACTTTACCCTTCGACGCAACGGCCATACCACCGCCTGCCTTGATGACCGCATTGGCAGCCAGCGCCATGTCGTCGACATTGCCGCCAAACACCGTGAGGTTGTGGCTGTCATGGGCAACTGTGGTGGCGAATGCACCGTTCCACTCTCCCCACCCACCGAGGAAACCGGTGCGTGGTTTGGCAGTCGCCTTGCCGTGGCGATGAACAACCGAAATCATGGTTGTTCCCTGTGGCGGCACGACAAAACCATCAACGACGTCGGCTTCCGTTTCACCCCATTGGGTAAAGCGCGGCCGATCAATGGTCGCAAGACGAACTCTGTTGCCGGCAGATTTCACCCGGAAATCATCGGCCGACAGTTCTTCGACATGCACGGAGCTAAACAGTGGTTTGCTATCGGCAGCCGACAGAGCCACAGACATCACACCATTTTCGGCAACGGGTACACCGCCTGCAAAAACGTGGCGTGCCCTAAAGTTTTGCAGGTCCTCAAACAGCACCAGATCAGCGCGTCTTCCGGCGGCGATCAGACCAAGGTCAGAGCGACCAAGCCGCATGGCTGCGTTCAATGTCGCGGCCTTCAGCGCCCAGACTGCCGGCAGACCGTAACGAACCAGCCGCCGCACAACATCATCCAGTCCACCGCCATTGAGCAGATCATCGGGAAACACGTCGTCGGTGCACAGTGTCAGGGTTTGCGGCAGGTGGCGCAGCTTGTTCAACGCTTCGACAAATTCCGGCAGCAGGTGATCATGCGAACCGCGAAGCTCAATCGTCAGGCCGGCACGCAGCTTGGACATCAGATCTTCGGCAGAGGTCAACTCGTGGTCGGAGGTTACGCCAGCTGTCATGAAGGCATTGAGGTCGGCACCGGCAAGACCGCGCGCATGGCCGCAGATCAGCTTTTCGCTGGCAAGACCTTCCTGCATGATGGCGCTCATGCGCGGGTCGCCATCAATGACACCGCGCATGTTCATCATTTCCGCAACGCCACCAATTTCCGGCCAAAACAACAATTCCGACAGAACACTGGCGTCGAAATCCGCACCAGCCTGCTCCAGACCCGGAGCGGATGGTACGCAGGATGGTGCAAGCACGATAGTTCTGAGATTGAGGCCTTTGGCCGCTTCAACAGCCCAGCGCACGCCATCGACACCATGCACATTGCCGAATTCATGCGGGTCCCAGACGATGCTGGTCACGCCTCGACTGAGAACGGCACCGGCATAAACCGACGGCGTCACCATGGAGCTTTCGATATGCATATGCGTGTCGATCAGGCCCGGTGCGATGAAGGCACCGCTGGCATCGATCACCCGCTCGGCATCCGACCGGCTGCCAGCCTCATGCACACTGGCAATCAGCGAACCAACGAGACCGATATCGGCAGGTCGAAGCTCTTCCGTCACCATATCAACGAGTGTGCCGCCCTTGATAAGAATATCAAACGGCATGTCACCACGGGCCGCCGCCACGGCACGGCTTCGCAGAGCCTCGACGTTCAGATCGTCGGGCTCATGCTGCGGATAATCCGATATCATCGCGCGCCCTCCACAACGAGGGTTTTCAGAATGATGTCACGGGCACGTTCAGCATTGACCTCCGCACCGTAACGGGCGTTGAACACGGCACGACCGGGGCGCGCTTCGAGAACCGTACGTCCCCGCGTGAATGTTCCCTGCAGCTCCACGTCAATACGCGCCTTTTGCCATGTCACAAGCTCAGGATAACAAAACGCCACGGCAGCAACCGGATCATAAAGCGCCATCGAGGAGCGACCACGGCTGGTTGCAATACGAATAAAACCACCGAGGAAATCGGCAATCATCTCCGCGTTGCGCCCACCGGCGTTGCGCACCGGATCAACATCCTCAGGGCTCGCGGTGACCTTACGGCAAAGGTCGAGATCCACCATGTGGAATGGCAGCCGACTGGAAATGACAATCGACAGGGCTTCGGGGTCCGCAAAGGCATTGAACTCGGCAGATGCCGTGTGATTGCCTGCGGTAACGCCGCCGCCCATCCATGTCAGGTCGGTAATTCGCTCGGCAAGATCGGGCCGTGCGAGACAGAGCGCTGCAATATTGGTGAGCGGGCCGAGCGCAAGAATACGCTTTTCCCCTTCGCCATTTTCCAGCCAGTCACACAATGCGATAAAAGCCATACCGCGTGGAATGGTCAGCGGTCCAACATCCGGCAGGGTCCGGCCAAGCGTCGGAATGCCCGTTTCACCGAGAATACGCTCGGCAGTTTCCAGCTGGCCAAGCACCGGCAGTTCGCGGCCACTATGGATCGGAAAATCCCAGCCAAATGCCGCAACCGCACCTGCTGCATTCTGGCAGGCCTGTTTGAGTGGCGCATTGCCAAAGACCAGCGATACGCCGTCGATTTTAAGGCCAGACTGCATCACCACCAGAACGGCGGCAATGTCGTCAAAGCCCATATCGGTATCGATCCAGACACCCATATCAGACCTCGTTCAGACGTGCCGCTTTTTCAATCGGCAGGTCAAAATCAAGTTGGTCACCCAGCGCATGCGATGGCAGTGCGGCATCCGTTTCCGCCTTGATCGGGCCAAGCGGCGTATCGAGAAGATATTCACGTGTGTTGCCGGCAAAGGACGTGCCGCGCACGGTACCCCGGAAAGGACCGGAACCGAGGTTTACCATGCGCGGCCGCCAGGCCAGTCCTGCAGCAGCAGGGATCTGGCCAGAAAGAGCCACATTGCCGTTCGGCGTTTTCAACTGGCCATTGTCAAGCGAAAAGACATTTTCGAAGCCAACGAAGTCTGCAACGAAAGAGGATACCGGAGCATCATAGATCTCCTCCGGCGTGCCGATCTGCTCGATGGCACCGCCCTTCATCACGACGATGCGGTCAGCAAGCGCCAGTGCTTCGATCTGGTCGTGGGTAACGAAAATCATCGTTACGCCGGTTTCCTTCTGAACACGCTGAAGTTCAGTGCGCATTTCAAGACGCAGACGTGCATCGAGGTTGGACAGCGGCTCGTCCAGCAGAAGCACTTTCGGCTCCATCACCATCGAACGGGCCAATGCCACACGTTGCTGCTGACCGCCGGAAAGTTCTGCCGGCTTGCGCGACGCGAAGTTGGAAAGGCCAACCGACTTCAAACCGGAATTGACCTTGTCTTCCAGTTTTTTGCCCGTCATGCCCTTGAGCTTGAGGCCGAAGGCCACATTCTCAAATACCGTCAGGTGCGGGAAAAGCGCGTAGGACTGGAACACCAGACCGACCGCACGCTTGTTGGCAGATACGCGGGTAATGTCGACTCCATCAAGATCAATCCGTCCACCGGCAATCGGCATGAGGCCGGCAACAGCGCGCATGGTCGTGGTCTTGCCACAGCCCGACGGGCCAAGCAGCGCCAGCAATTCGCCCTTGCGGATGTCCAGATTGAGATCCTTGACGGCAATCGAATTGCCGTAGGCCAGAGAGAGGTTCTGAAGGGAGAGATATTTTGCGTCAGACATAACGGGAGAACCCCAGGAAACGTTCGGCAAGGAAAACAATGCCGATGGAAAGGAAAGCTAAGAGCGAAGAAAGCGCGGCAACGGACGGATCGAAAACAATTTCCATGTAGCCCAGCATGTCGATGGGCAGGGTGCGCACGCCTGGACCGGACAGGAACAGCGACACAGGCACCTGATTGAAGCTCGTTACGAAACCAAGAATGAAGGCGGACAGGATGCCGCCACGGATGTTGGGCAACACCACCCGGAAGAAAGCACCAAGCCGCGAGGAACCAAGCAGAACAGCCGCTTCCTCAATGTCCGAACGCAGGTTGTTGAGGCTGGCAGACACCACCCGCACCGCATAGGGCAGGATGAGCGCCGTATGCGCCAGAAACAGAGCCAGCGTAATGCCAACGCCAAATGGCACGACAAAATAACGCAGCAATGCCAAACCAACGATGATGCCCGGCACGATAATCGGCGCGGAAACGATGGTTCTGACCGTCTCGGCAAACGGCAGCTTGTAGCGCGACATGGCGTAAGCTGCGGGAATGCCGAGCACCAGGGCCGTAAACGTACCGCCAATGGCCAGGAACATCGACATGGCAAAACTTGCCCGGAAGCTCTCAACAGTAAAGACCTTGGCGATCCATTTCAGGGAGAAACCCTGCGGCGGAAAAGCCAGCGTATCACCGGCGGAGAAGGATGCCGCCACAATGATCAGGAACGGCCCGATAAGGAAGCCAAGCACCAACAGGAGCGTAATGGGAATGAAAAGGCGTTGGGTCATTTCTTGTTCCTCGCTGTCGCCAGTCGCTTGAGCAGGATGTTGGCAGCAAAGCTCATGATGATGAGAATGAAGGCGATGACGCTGGCGGATACGAAATTGTTCGAAACCGTAACCTGCTGGTAGAGCAGCGTTTCAAGCATCAGCACCTTGGAACCGCCGAGGATGGCGGGCGTGATATAGGCTGTCAGCGAACCGGTGAAAACCAGCGTACCACCCACCACCAGACCTTCTTTGGTCAGCGGCAGAATGACCTTCCAGAACACCTGGAACCAGTTGGCACCGAGCACGCGGGCCGCAGCAATCGTGTCCTTCGGCATGTTTTCAAGCGCGCTGATCAGCGAAATGATCATCAATGGCAGGAAAAGCTGCAACAGACCGATAAACACGGCCGTTTCACTGAACAGGATACGGATCGGCGCGTCGCTCAAACCGATCGACATCAGCGCCTGATTGACGATACCCGTGCGGCCCAGAATAACGATCCACGCATAGGTACGGGCAACCGGCGAAATCATCAGCGGTAAAACGACCAGATTGACAGCGTGTCCCTTGGAGCCGGGCGGCAGGCTGACAATGGCGAAAGCCGCCACATAACCGATGACCGCAGAGACCAGCGTTACCATGGCACCCAGCTTAAGGGTGCGCAGAAACACCGTCTGGTTCAGCGGCTCGGAGAAAAAATCGACATAGGCGCTCAATGTCCACCCTTGCGGAGTGTGGAAACCCTCCGAAAGCAGCATGAACACCGGCACAAGAAAAACCGCTGCTGCAAAAATCGCTGCCGGCAGAGCAAGCGCCAGAGCTTCAGTCCGGTTCTGAAACATTCAAATCATCCTTCAAGCGGTGCACCGTGCACCGCAAAGCGCAATCAAACCTCGTAAAGAGCGGAGTGCGGTCGGGTTACCCCGAGCCGCACTCCTCAAGCCTTGGGAGGCTATCTGTATTACTGGCCGACCTTGGCGTTCCACTCGGACAACCATGCGTCGCGGTTGTCGAGAGCGACAGCAGACGGAATGAGCTGCAGGCTCTTTGCGGTTTCTTCGCCATAGGTGATGTTGTTGGCAACATCGTCGGAAACCTTGACTTCCTTGTTGGTCGGGCTGTCGACCAGCTTTTCAGCGAGAGCCTTCTGAACGTCTGTGGACAGCCAGAAGTCCATGAACTGCAGCGCCAGGTCTTCGTTCTTGCCATCCTTTGGCAGGATCAGAACGTTCATGCCGCCCGTCTGGCCTTCCTTTGGCGTTGCCCATGCCAGTGGCAGGTCAAGCTTGGTGAAAGGTGCCCAGGAGAACCGACCGATTGGTGCGGCCCAGATTTCTTCCTGCTGCATGAGCTGCACGAGCTGCGAAGACTTCACGTAGAAGGTTACGATCTCGTCCTTCTTTTCACCGAGCGCTTCGATAGCGCCCTTCAGGTCCGGCGTGTCCTTGCCGATGGCCTTGCCGAGCATATAGAGCGCTGGCGGGCCCTGGTTGGTGGTGACGTTCGGGAAAGCAACGTGATCAACAACGTCATCCTTCAGAAGATCAGCCCAGGAATCGATCTTCATCTTGTCGGTGCGATAAACGATGGATGTGGCGTAGAAGTTGACGCCAACACTCATGCCGTCGCCATTCGGGTCCTTGGCAATGTCGTACAGCTTTTCGATGTTCGGAACCTTGGCGGCATCGATCTTCTGCGTCAGGTCCTTGCGTGTGGCGGAAAGAGCGTCAGCCATCGAAACGATTGCGAGATCAACGACAGGATTTGCCTTGTTGGCTTCCATCTTGGCAAGACGTTCAACGCTGTTGCCGGTTTCAACGACCAGCTTGCAACCACACTTTTCTTCGAATGGTGTGTAGACGAGTTCCTTGAACTCATCCTGGGCAAATGCGTAGACGGAGATCGTCAGCGTCTTGTCCTGCGCCTGTGCGGCACCCATGGTCAGCATCAAGGCTGTGCCCGACGCGAAAAGAATCTTTTTCATGTTATTTGTTCTCCAGCTCTAGAGTTTTTGACGTTCATAAGACGATTGGTCACCGGGCCTGCCGAACCACGAATGACAAGTTCCATCGGCACCTTGGACACCTCCGAGGTGACATTTCCCGATATCTGTTTTCCGGCCACATCCTCGTTTTCGATCACGCTGACGAGTGCTGCCACGGCAATTTCTGCAATACGGTCCATATCCATGCGCATTGTGGTCAATGGCGGCGTGACGACAGGACCCCAGATAAGATCATCAAATCCTGCAACGCTGGCCTGCTCGGGCACGTTGATGCCTTCCCGCTGCAATTCCGTCAGGATACGCAGGGCATGCAGATCGGATACAGCCGCAAATGCTGTAAATCCGTTCTGGACCTTTTCCGCCAGTCCGAGACCGCAATCGCCGCCGGCCGTCTGTTCCAACCGTTCGATCCACAATGTCTCCGTCACGCAGCCATTTGGCAAGGCGGAGCGAATGCCACCCAATCGGTCATTCTGCACGTTGGAGTCAGGGTTTTTGCCGACAAGCAGGATTTTGCGATGACCGAGATCGGAAAGGTAATTGCCAAGAGTTGCGCCACCTTCCCAGTGGTCGGCAGAGACCGTATTCCCGGGTGTCGACGGGCTGTCGATAACAGCCACCGGAAAATCCACATCAGCAATGCGGGTGCCACGACGTGGAACAATCACCATGCCATCAACACCCCGCTCGATAAGCCGGTTAATCGCTTCGGTCTGTTTGGAAATTTCGCCGCGGGAGTCGGCAATCAGCACGCCGTAACCGGCATTGCCAGCGGCCTGTTCAATGGCCTGCGCAATTTGCGGGAAAAGGGGATTGGCAATGTCGGGCAGAACAAGCCCAAGAACGCCGCTGCGGCCGGTGCGAAGTGCACGCCCGGCAGAACTTGGCACATAACCCAGTTCATCAGCGGTTTTGCGGATTTTTTCACTCAATTCGGCAGAAACACGGCCCTTGCCCGACAGCGCGTTGGACACCGTCGCAACCGACACACCCAATGCCGTTGCGATCGCGCTCAGATTTGTTCCGGGCCGCAGAGTTGCCATACCAATCAATCGTAGTGATTAAACGTTTAATCAGCATAAGCGAGATGAATTTGCGAGTCGAGTCCCGTCGCCTCAAAAACAAGGGATAACGCGGTAACGCCCTCAAACGACGCTAAAAATTTATAAATTGGCCTGTTTTCGATATTGCTCGACCTGCCCCAGCAGCCACTCTCGGAACAACTTTACCGGCACATGGTTGCTGCGCGAAACCGGCGCGACGGCGTAATAGGAACTGGGGCTTCTGACCTGATGCGGAAACGCCTGCACGATCTGCCCGACCTTCAACTCCACCTCGATCAGAAACAATGGCATCAATGCAATACCAAGGCCGGCAATACAGGCCTGCGCAACGCTTGAAAACTGTTCGAAACGCATGCCTTTGGAGGGAGACGTGACAATACCCAAGCTCTGAAACCAGTGATCCCAGGCGCCCGGCCGTGATGCCATATGAAGTAACGGGAAATCGGCAATATCTTGCGCGGATTTGATGGGATGATCAGCCAGAAATGCAGGGCTGCAGACCGGCGCCACCATTTCCGGCATCAGAAACGTGCTTTCTGCCGCTGGCCAGTCCGGCTGCCCGATATGGATCGCCATATCGATGCCCTCCCTCTCGAAATCGAACTGGCCGATACGGGTGGCAAAATTGATGGTGATCTCGGGGTGGCTGTCGACAAAATCGGGAATACGCGGCAACAGCCAACGTGTACCGAATGTCGGCAACATGGCCAGATTTAAAACACTGCCATGCGTTTTAGTCATAAGCTGCAGAGATGCAGCGCGTATTTCACCCAGCGCTGCGCCTATTGCCTTGGCATAAGTGCGGCCTTCAGCTGTCAGCGAAACACCGCGTGCACCACGCTCAAACAATCGTACACCAAGCTGCTCTTCCAGCGACATAACCTGCCGGCTGATAGCACCCTGCGTGAGCGACAACTCATCGGCAGCCAATGAAAAACTGCCAAGCCGCGCCACGGAATCGAAGGCGGCAAGTGCACTGGAGGACGGCAGTAATTTGCGGCTGAGCGTTGTCATGGATCATTACTATATGGAATAGGAAAATGAGTAAACATTGCTTGCTTGCGACGGCACAATGCCCAATTATCGCTCCTACAAACAGGAGACGTAATTGTGAGTGAGCGTGTTGCATTCAACTGGCAGGACCCTTTCCTGCTCGAAGACCAACTGACCGAAGACGAGCGGATGATCCGCGATACGGCGGCGGCATTTGCCGAAGCCGAACTTCTGCCTCGCATTCAGGAAGCCTATCTCACCGAGACATCCGAGCCAGAATTGTTCCGCCTGATGGGCCAGACCGGCCTGCTGGGTGTGACTTTGCCTGAGAAATACGGCGCAGCAGAAGCAAGTTACGTTGCCTATGGTCTCGTCGCACGCGAAGTCGAACGTATCGACAGCGGCTATCGTTCGATGATGAGCGTGCAGTCCTCGCTGGTCATTTATCCGATCTTTGCCTACGGCTCTGAAGAACAGAAAGACAAATACCTGCCAGGCCTCGTGTCCGGCGAACTGATCGGCTGCTTTGGTCTGACGGAACCGGATGCCGGCTCCGATCCCGGCGGCATGAAAACCCGCGCCGAAAAGATCGAAGGCGGTTATCGTCTGCGTGGCGCCAAGACCTGGATTTCCAACGCACCGATCGCGGATGTTTTTGTGGTCTGGGCAAAGTCGGAAGCACACAACAATGAAATCCGTGGCTTCGTGCTGGAAAAAGGCATGAAGGGTCTTTCAGCTCCAAAAATCGGCGGAAAACTGTCCCTGCGCGCGTCGATAACAGGTGAAATCGTCATGGACGGCGTTGAAGTTGGCGAAGACGCGCTACTGCCAAACGTCTCCGGCCTCAAGGGCCCGTTCGGTTGCCTCAACCGCGCCCGATACGGCATTTCCTGGGGCGTGCTGGGTGCAGCGGAAGATTGCTGGGTCCGCGCCCGTCAATATGGCCTTGACCGCAAGCAGTTCGGCAAGCCGCTGGCTGGCATGCAGCTTTACCAGAAGAAACTGGCCGACATGCAAACGGAAATCACCCTTGGTCTGCAGGCCTCCTTGCGGGTTGGCCGCCTGATGGATGAACACAAGATGGCACCGGAAATGATTTCCATCGTCAAGCGCAACAATTGCGGCAAGGCACTGGATGTGGCGCGCCAAGCCCGTGACATGCACGGCGGCAACGGTATCCAGATCGAGTATCACGTCATGCGCCATGCCCAGAACCTGGAAACAGTCAACACCTACGAAGGCACGCATGATGTGCATGCACTGATCCTTGGGCGTGCGCAGACCGGTATTCAAGCCTTCTTCTGATCTTACAAGCCATCAGCAGCAAAAAACCGGCATCCAAAAAGGTGCCGGTTTTTTTCATTGCTGAACATGATTTGAAACGCACAAATTGCGCCCATCAGCATCTAAAATGACGTTTCAGTTCAATAAATTTGAACGCAAATCATATTGCAATGCAGCAGACGAAACCCAATATGTCAGGTGTCCGGTCTCCCATCCTATAACGGCACAAAGATTTTACAACGCGCTGTTAGCCAGTTTCACGTCTATGGTTTTGTAACCACCGGACAAGTCCTGGAATTGGTCTCCCCCTAGCGCGCTGATACACACCAAATCACAAAGGTTTGACATGTACACTTATCCAGACATCCAGCTTTTCATCAACGGCGAATGGCGCAATGCCATCAACAGTGAGACGATTGCCGTCAGCGACCCCGCAACCGACGAAATTATTGGCAAGATTGCCCACGCCACCAAGCCTGATCTCGATCTGGCGCTGGCCGCGGCGGACGAAGGGTTCAAAGTCTGGCGTGATACCTCGCCTTATGATCGCTCCAAGATCATGCGTCGCGCTGCCGACATTCTGCGCGAACGCAAGGATTACATTGCCTGGATCATGACCCGCGAACAGGGCAAACCGCTGGCACAGTCTGCCATGGAAGTGGTGGGCGCGGCCGACACCATCGACTGGTTTGCCGAAGAAGCCCGCAGAACCTACGGCCAGGTCATTCCATCACGCGCCACTGGGGTTTCGCAGCTTGCCATCAAGCTGCCGGTTGGCCCGGTTGCCGCCTTCACACCGTGGAACTTCCCGATCAACCAGATCGTCCGCAAGCTGTCCGCTGCCCTGTCCACTGGATGTTCGATCATCGTCAAGGCACCAGAGGAAACCCCGGCATCTCCGGCCGAACTGATCCGCGCCTTTGCTGATGCCGGCGTTCCGGCTGGCGTTATCAACCTCGTTTATGGTGTTCCTGCCGAAATTTCCGAATACCTCATTCCGCATCCGGTTATCCGCAAGATTTCGTTTACCGGTTCGACACCAATCGGCAAACACCTTGCCGCCTTGGCTGGCAAGCACATGAAGCGCGCCACCATGGAACTGGGCGGTCACGCACCGGTTATGATCTTTGATGACGCCGACATCGAAAAGGCAATTGCTGTTACCTCCCTGTCGA
This sequence comes from Rhizobium sp. CG4, assembly GCF_023701965.1. Taxonomy (NCBI): domain Bacteria; kingdom Pseudomonadati; phylum Pseudomonadota; class Alphaproteobacteria; order Hyphomicrobiales; family Rhizobiaceae; genus Rhizobium; species Rhizobium sp. CG4. The sequence goes on from NZ_JABAEG010000001.1 coordinate 983,853, forward strand.
AGTATCGCAATGCCGGACAGGTCTGTGTTTCTCCGACCCGCTTCCTGGTTCAGGAGGGTGTGGCCGATCGTTTCCTTGAAGGCTTCGTGGAAGCTGCCAAGGCCGTCAAGGTTGGCAATGGCCTTGAAAGCGATGTCACCATGGGCCCGCTGGCCAATGAACGCCGCATTCCGGCCATCGAAGCACTGATCAACGATGCTGTTTCGCATGGCGCCGAGTTGAAGACCGGTGGCAACCGCATCGGCAACCGCGGCAACTTCTTCGAGCCAACGGTTCTGGCCAATGTACCAACCCACGCCAAGATCATGAATGACGAGCCGTTCGGCCCGGTCGCTATCATCAACAAGTTCTCGAAGTTCGAGGACGCAGTGACGGAAGCAAACCGCTTGCCCTTCGGTCTCGCCTCTTACGCCTTCACCGGTTCTGCCAAGACAGCCCACGACCTCGGTCGCCAAGTGGAAGCAGGCATGCTGACCATCAACCACAATGGTCTGGCCCTGCCGGAAGTGCCGTTTGGTGGCATCAAGGACAGTGGTTACGGCACGGAAGGTGGCTCTGAAGCCACACAGGCTTATCTCGAAACCCGCTTCATCAGCCAGATGAGCTGATACAGCACTGCTTTTCGAGGAAACCCGGCGCCACAAACGCCGGGTTTTCTTTTATCGATTGCCTCGCTGTCGTTTTACGATTAAGGAACAAAAAGAGAACAATCGGATCGCAGAAAATGGCGCAAGAACCCCAGCCCGCCCTGAAGGAAATATTCAATCGCGACCGCCTGCGGCACCTTGCGTCGATTACCAAGGCAGCACACGCACCTTTTGATGAGGCGGCTTTCATGCACCATGCCATGTTGGGACTTGATGATCTCGGCATCATGCAACGCATGCGGCAAGTTGCCATTGCCTGGCACGCCGTTTTGCCCGGCGACTACAACCGTAATATCGAAATTCTCACGGCTCTTGCGCCTCACATCAATCATGGTTTCGCCTCGATCAGCCTTGCAGAATATGTGGCGCTTTATGGTCAGGACCATTTCGAACAGTCGATGCAGGCGCTGCACTATTTCACCCGTTTCGGCTCATCGGAATTTGCAATCCGGCATTTTCTGGCAAAGGACATGTCGCGCACATTGGATGTTATGCAGACATGGGCATTTGATGAAAACGAGCATGTGCGTCGGCTGAGTTCGGAAGGTTGCCGTCCGCGCTTGCCATGGTCTTTCCAGTTAAAGGCATTGGTATACGACCCCGCCCCGGTCATGCCTATTCTGGAGAAGCTGAAAAGCGATCCGTCCCTTTATGTCCGCAAATCCGTGGCCAACCATCTCAATGACATCACCAAGGATAATCCGGCCTTCGTTTTGCAGAAGGTGGCGACATGGCCCACGGATAATCAGCACACCACGTGGATCATCCGCCAGGCGCTGCGTACCCTGATCAAGAAAGGCGACAACTCGGCTCTGGCCATTCTTGGCGTGAAGGGCAAGGCAGACGTTGTTGTTGAAAGCTTTCAGGTATCACCTGACAACATCTCACTTGGAGAGAATGTACGAATTGCCGCTGCGATCAAGGCGACCGGTACGGAGCGACAAAAGCTGGTAGTGGACTATGCCCTCCACTACGTCAAAAAAGCTGGCAGCACGGCGCCCAAGGTTTTCAAATGGAAAGAACTGCATCTGGAACCTGGCGAGCGTGTCGAACTTGGCATCAACCGCGCTATCAAAGACTTTACGACCCGGACACATTATCCAGGCCGCCATCAGGTCGATCTGCTGATCAATGGTGAAATCAAGGCGCAGGGCGAATTTACCCTCACCTCATAATACCCACGGCTTTAGCTTGCTGGAAAAATCCGGGCCCGTCGCACGACCACATATCCGGTTTCACCAGCCTCTACACCGTTTTCCGGGGGCACATCGAATTCGAGGATATCCCCGGCTTCGGTGCTGGCAATCACCCGTCGTTCACCGGCCCGGTCCAGCACCCGGATAACCTTCGCAGGCAACCCGTCGTGGAGGTGTTCCCAATCCAGATCGACTGGACGAACGAAGATATCGACCTTGCCGTCACCGGAATGATAGGCAAAGGGCAATTCCATTTCGCCGACAAACACCTTGCCGTTTCTGGCAACGCCGGAGATACGATTGGCATCGCCCAGAAAGCGCATGACGAACGGCGACACCGGATTGCGGCAAACCTCTTTAGACGTGCCCTGCTGCTCGATCTTTCCGTCTTTCAGAATGACGACACGGTCGGCCAGATCGAGCGCTTCCTCCTGATCATGCGTCACGAAAATCGTGGTGATACCAAGCTCCTCATGAATTTCGCGCAACCAGCGGCGCAGATCACGGCGCACATTGGCGTCGAGAGCACCAAAAGGCTCATCCAGCAGCAACACTTTTGGATCAACCGAAAGCGCGCGTGCCAGAGCAACACGCTGACGCTGGCCGCCGGAAATCTGCGCCGGAAACCGATCACCCAGCCCGTCCAGCTTTACCAGCCGCAACAGCTCGTCAACGCGTGCCGCAATCGCTGCCTTGTCACGTTTGACGCGTGACACCTTCATGCCAAAAGCAATGTTTTCATTGAGCGTCATGTGTGGAAACAGCGCATAATGCTGGAACACAAAACCAACCCCACGGTCTCTCACCGGAATATTGGTCGCGTCCTCGTCACCAAACATGATGCGGCCGCCATCGGCATATTCAAGCCCGGCCACCATGCGCAGGATCGTCGTTTTGCCAGAACCGGAAGGGCCAAGCAGCGCAAGCAATTCACCGCTTTCGATATCCAGAGACACATCATGCACGGCACGGAATGTATCGAAGGTCTTCACCACATTTTCGAGGCGGATTTTCATGCATGTGTCTCCGTGGATGCAGCACTGGCACCATTTTCAGCCTTGCGGCCACGCCCGGCGCCGCGTCGTTCCAGCATGACCTTGGCAATGATGGTGACCACCGCCAGGAAAGCCAGAATGGAGGCGGACGCGAAGGCGCCCGCCGTCTGATAGTCATGATAAAGCAGCTCGATATGCAGCGGCAGCGTATTGGTTTGCCCGCGAATATTGCCCGATACCACTGACACCGCGCCGAATTCGCCCATCACACGCGCGTTGCAGAGCACAACGCCATACAGCAAAGCCCATTTGATATTCGGCAATGTGACCGAGAAGAATGTCCGCCAGCCGGAAGCACCCAGCGAGGTTGCCGCCTCTTCCAGATCACGGCCCTGCGCCTGCATCAGCGGAATAAGCTCACGCGCCACAAAGGGTGCCGTCACGAACATCGACGCAATCACGATGCCCGGAAGGGCAAACAGGATCTTGATGTCGTAGGCATCCAGCAACGGCCCAAACAGCCCCTGCAGACCATAGACAAATAGATAGGCCACACCCGCAACAATCGGAGAGATCGAAAAAGGTATTTCAATGACCACCAGAAGCAGCCTGCGACCGGGAAAATCAAACTTGGTGATTGCCCATGCCGCCGCAATACCGAACACCGTATTGATCGGAACCGCAATCAGCGCCGTAACCACCGTCAGGAAAATCGCGTGGCGTGTATCCGGATGAATGATCGTCGCGGAATAGGCCTTCAAGCCAGCCGAAAAAGCCTCAACACCAATGATAACAAGTGGCGCAACCACCAGCAGGAAACCGATGATCAACACAAAGGCAATCAAGGAGCGGCGAACAAGCGGTGTATCACCGACGCGTGGCGGTTTGCGATGAGAATAGATTGCACTCATGGCTTCAACTCCTCACCGTATAACGAAGGGCCCGAGCCTGCAGCAGGTTGGTCACCGCCAGCATCAGGAATGCCGTCAACAACAGCACCGATGCAATCGCTGCGGCGGCCTGGTAGTCATATTCCTCGAGCCGAATGAAAACGAGCAACGAGGTGATTTCAGTTTCAAATGGCTGGTTTCCGGCGATAAAAATAATCGCACCAAATTCACCCAGACTGCGGGCAAAGGACAGCGAAAGACCCGCCAGAATGGCGGGTGTGAGCAACGGCAGAATGACTTTGCGAAAGATTTCCCAGTCAGAGCCACCAAGCGATTGTGCGGCCTCTTCGAGAGCAGGATCGAGGTCTTCCAGCACCGGCTGCACAGTGCGCACGATAAAGGGCAGGCTGGTAAAGGCCATCGCAATCATGATGCCGATCGGCGTGTAGGCAACCTTGATACCGACCATTGCGAGAACGGAGCCAAACCAGCCATTGCCTGCAAACAGGGCAGTCAGTGCGATACCGGCAACTGCGGTCGGCAAGGCGAAGGGCAGATCGACAATTGCATCGACAAAACGCCAGCCGGGAAAACGGTAACGGGTCAGCACCCATGCCAGCGCCAAACCGAACACCACGTTAAAGCAAGTGGCCGCCAAGGCGCAAAGAACCGTAACTCGGTAGCTGGCAACCGCGCGCGGCGACGACACGATGTTCCAGTATTCAACAGGCCCAAGGCTGGCAGCCTTGAACACCAGTGCTGCCAGCGGCAGCAACACGATAACGCCAACGTAAAAAAGGGTTACGCCGAGTGAGAGGCTTAACCCCGGCAAGACATTGCGTTTCAAACGGCATCCCCCAAACAAATTGACCCGGCAGGTTTGCCCTGCCGGGTTAAATCCGTACTCAGTGCGATTTTATCAACGGTTGCCGTAAAGCTTGTCAAGGACGGCGCCGGACGCAAAATGCTCCTTCTGCACCTTATCCCAACCACCGAAAACATCGCCCACTGTCACCAGGCGAATTGCTGGGAACTGATCCTTGAATTCTGCAGCGACCTTTTCGTTGTTGACGCGGTGGCCGAATTCAGCGGCGATTTTCTGACCTTCTTCCGTATAGAGGAAGTCGAGGTAGGATTTTGCCAGTTCACGCGAGCCGCGCTTGTCAACGACCTTGTCGACGACAGCAACCGGGAATTCTGCAAGCAGGCTGACCGACGGCACCACGCTTTCGAACTTGTCGGTGCCATATTGCTTGGCAATGCCACGGGTTTCAGCTTCAAATGTGATGATCACGTCACCGATTTCGCGTTCAACGAAGGTGGTGGTGGCAGCGCGGCCTCCGGTGTCAAAAACCGGAACGTTCTCAAAGATTTTCTTGACGAAACCTTCAACCTTCGCCTCGTCGCCCTTAAACACTTCCTTGGCATATGCGGTGGCAGCCAGATAGGTGTAGCGGGCATTGCCGGAGGTTTTCGGGTTTGGGAAAACAATCTTCACATCATCGCGCGCCAGATCGTCCCAGTCCTTGATATTCTTCGGGTTACCGGCGCGAACGAGGAAAGACGGGAAGGAGTAGAATGGCGAAGCGTTGTTCGGAAAGTCTTTCTGCCAGTCAGCAGAGACAAAACCCTGCTTCACCAGAAAATCGATATCCGTTACCTGATTGAACGTCACAACGTCGGCTTCCAGACCTTCGACAATGGCGCGCGCCTGCTTGGATGTACCAGCGTGAGACTGGTCAACCGTTACGCCCGGATGCGCCTTGATGAAGGCTTCATTTTCGGCAGCAAAGACTTCACGCGCAACGTCATAGGATGCGTTGAGCAGCGTTTTCGGCGCTTGGGCAAAAGCCTGACCGGAGAAGAGAACAGCAAGTGCTGAACCGAGAATGAGAAGGCGCTTCATTGAATTCCCCACAAATGAACTGAGGATGAAACTATAGATAGCAGCCCGCTCATGCGAGGAATCCCCCTCCAACACCTCTACGGAAAGGAGAATTTTACGCCAAATGAATTGGCGGTATGCGATTAATATTCCCTCTCAGGCAAATAGGAGGAAGTATTGCCTAAAGCTTTTGCAAGTTTACAGCCTGTGGCTGGCAAAAACGGGGTGGGGATTTTGGCCAAAATACCGTACGATATCTTCATTTGTGACATCGCTGAGCATAGCCGGTTGCCACTGGGGATTGCGGTCCTTATCGATGATCGCCGCCCTCACACCCTCATAAAAATCATAGCCCTTTAAAACCTCTAATCCAGCCGCGAATTCACGCTCCAAACATTCGATCAGACCGGAACTGTCACGGGCCAGCCGCAACATACGCAAGGTGATTTTCAGGCTGGTTGGTGATCTCTTCTGCAGGGTCTGTAGTGTCGTTTGCGAAAAAGCATCATCCCTGGCCTTCAACGTGGCAATAATCTCTTCAACCGTATTATGGCTAAACACGGCATCGATAAGCTCGCGACCGGTTTCAAACATCCCCGGTGCTGGCGGCGTTGAAAATTGCGCCAACAGCATCTCAATGCCCTTATGCACATGCGATGGACCAAGTGCAGAGATTGCTTTGGTCAACTCCTCCAATCGCTCTGACGGAACGTGCACATCCGCAAGTCCTGCAAATATCGCATCCGCAGCATTGACCTCATTGCCCGTCAAACCCATCCATGTGCCAATTTCCCCGGGCGCCTTTGGCAAAAGCCAGCTGACCCCGACATCTGGAAAATAGCCTATCCCGGTTTCGGGCATCGCAAGACGTGTCGTCTCCGTCACCACACGGAACGCACCGTGGGCGGAAAGCCCCACGCCACCTCCCATGACAATGCCATCCATTAGAGCGATATAGGGTTTGGGATAATGTGCGATAGTATAGTTGAGCGGAAATTCCTCCCGCCAAAAACGGCTGACATCCGGATCGTTTGCCTTGCCAAGGTCATGGATAATGCGGATGTCACCGCCGGCGCAAAAGGCCCGTCCGCCCTCACCGGCAACAATGACACTGGTTATCTCAGGGTCATCGGCGAAGGTGGCCAATGCCTCCCTCATATGATGCACCATATTCAGGTTCAGACTGTTGAGTGCACGCGGCCGGTTAAGCTGGATGATCCCAAGATAACCTTTGCGCTCGACCATGAGCTCATTGTCGGGACCGGTCATGTCATTCATCTGATCACCTAAAATTGAATGCTAGGAAGCGCTGTTCGGTTTTCATTGTGAAAGTACATTTTACAGGTGGCAATGCATTGATAAACACCAATGCCGGTCCAGGATCGATACAACTTTCGTCCCAAAAATCGCATGGATTTGACAAATGGCAACCATGGCGTTCTTGCAGCGCAGCAAGAACGCTTGACGCCTGCCGAATCATGCCTTGTAATGACCTCTCAGATTGCCGGCGCAATCCCTGTCCAGCGTCCTGCCGGCCATGCGTATCGCGTTGCACAAGCAACGATCATCAACAGGAGATTTGAAATGCAGTCTTCGGAATACGAATGGATCAGCAAGCGTGCCTACACACTGTGGGAGGCAGAAGGACATCCAAATGGCAGGGATGCCGAACATTGGGGTCAAGCGACCCGGGAGTTTAAACTTTTGAACGAATCCACTGCCACCCATCCGGCCGTCAAAAGAAAAACCGCTGCAAAGGCTGCCGCACCCGCCAAACCGAAAAAGATCAAGGTTCCGGCCGAATAGGCCATAAAAAAGCCCCGCAATTGCGGGGCTTTTTTTGTCTATCTTCAAGAGAAGTCCAGCGCGCGATCGCCGTTCTCATCCTTGATGCGCGTCGGCAGGCCGATGCGGTTCAGGATGTCGAGGAATGGCTGCGGCGGCAGTTCTTCCACGTTTGCCATCTGCTTCACATCCCACTCACCGGTCGCAATCAACATCGCCGCAGCAACTGGTGGCACGCCAGCAGTGTAGGAAATGCCCTGACTGCCGACTTCTTCATAGGCTTCCTTGTGGTCAGCCACGTTGTAAATGAAGACTTCGCGTTCCTTGCCGTCTTTGGTGCCTTTGACGATATCGCCAATGCAAGTCTTGCCGACATAATCAGGTGCAAGAGATGACGGATCAGGCAAAACGGCCTTGACCACCTTCAGCGGCACAACTTCAAGTCCTTCGGCGGTCTTAACCGGCTTTTCAGACAGAAGACCAAGGTTGTTCAGCACGGTAAAGACGTTGATGTAGTGATCACCAAAGCCCATCCAGAAACGGACATCGGCGCCGTCCATGTTCTTGGACAGCGAATGCACTTCGTCATGGCCGGTCATGTAGGCTTTTTGCTTGCCGACAACCGGCAGGTCAAATTCCTGACCAACCTCGAACATCTTGTTGGTCTGCCACTGCTGGTTCTGCCAGGAGTAAACAACGCCCGTGAACTCCCGGAAGTTGATTTCCGGGTCAAAATTGGTGGAGAACCAGCGACCATGGCTGCCAGCGTTGATATCAACGATATCAACCGACGTGACCTTGTCGAAATATTCATCCTTGGCAAGGCGTGCATAGGCGTTCACGACACCCGGGTCGAAACCGACGCCGAGAATGGCAGTAATACCTTTTTCCTTGCACTCTGCGGCGCGCTTCCACTCGTAGTTTCCGTACCACGGTGGTGCTTCGCAGATTTTACCCGGATCTTCGTGGATTGCAGTATCCATATAGGCAACACCTGCATCCATGCAGGCGCGAAGAACGGACATGTTCACGAAAGCCGAACCGACGTTGATAACAATTTCAACACCGGTTTTCTCTATCAAGGCTTTTGTTGCCTCAACATCCATAGCGTCAAGCGCATGGGCCTCAAGCTTCACCTCGGTTTTGAGGCTCTTCTTCTCGCGTACGGATTCGACAATCTTGCGGCACTTTTCAACGGTGCGTGACGCAATATGAATGTCTCCCAATACATCGCTGTTCTGGGCGCACTTGTGCGCCACGACCTGTGCCACGCCACCGGCGCCGATGATGAGAACGTTCTTCTTCATTTCAGGTGATGCCTCCTTTTCCCCACGGGGATAAGATACTGTTGGATTAGGTTTTACAGGAGCTGCCCTTCTGACAGCTCATGTTACGACAGACTTTGCTCGTAATCGGCAAAATCAAATTCACGGATCGGACGAAGCGAGCCATCCAGTTCCTTGATGACGATGGCCGGCATTTTCACGCCATTGAACCAGTTTTTTTTGACCATAGTATAGCCAGCAGCGTCCTGGAACGAAATCCGGTCGCCGATCTTGAGCTCGGAGCCAAAACGGAACTCGCCGAAAATATCGCCGGCGAGGCAGGACTTGCCGCAAACCATGAAGTTGTGGTCGCCTTCATTCGGCGTTACCTTGGCGTTCTCCCGGTAGATCAGCAGATCGAGCATATGTGCTTCGATCGAGCTGTCGACAATTGCCAGGTTTTTGCCGTTATAAAGCGTATCGAGAACCGTCACTTCAAGCGTCGTGCTCTTGGTGATCGAAGCCTCGCCTGGCTCCAGATAAACCTGCACGTCGTATTTTTGCGAGAACGCCTTGAGGCGGTCACAGAATGCATCGATCGGGTAACCTTCGCCGGTAAAGTGGATGCCACCACCAAGGCTTACCCATTCGGCGCGAGAAAGCAGCGTTCCAAACTTTTCCTCGATCTGCGTCAACATGCGGTCAAACAGCGCAAAATCATTGTTTTCGCAGTTGTTGTGGATCATGAAGCCGGAGATCCGATCCATGACCTTCTCGACCTTGGCGACGTCCCACTCACCGAGACGGCTGAACGGACGGGCCGGGTCCGCCAGATCAAAACTGGACGAGCTGACCTGAGGATTGAGGCGAAGTCCGCGCGTGATACCAGCAGCCTTGTCAGCAAAACGCTCAAGCTGGCTGATCGAGTTAAAAATAATTTTGTCAGCATGCGAGATGACTTCATCGATCTCGTAATCGGCATAGGCCACGCTGTAAGCATGAGTTTCGCCGCCAAACTTCTCATGGCCGAGACGAACCTCGTACAGCGATGAGGATGTCGTGCCATCCATATACTGGCTCATGAAATCGAACACCGACCATGTGGCAAAGCACTTCAACGCCAGCAAAGCCTTGGCGCCGGACTTCTCCCGCACATAGGCAATCTTCTCCATGTTCTGGAGCAGTCTGGACTTGTCGATCATGTAATAAGGTGTCTGAATCATCGCGGCGTCACATCTTCGTCTATAGGATTTTGATGGGCCTTATATGATGCTTGTGACAGGAAAACAAATAACCACGCAGAAATGTTGTGCGTGTGCAAACCCTGTTTGCCAAAAAAAGCCGTCAACAGGCTGTCATCGCCAGCAAATTCCTTTTGTCATGGAACAATATGCAGTCTCGAGCTGTTTAAAGCCGTAGTTGGTAAAGTTGGCGTGAAGCGTACCTGCGAGCGCCCTAATGGAGATAAATATGAGAGGCATTCTTCTCTGGCTGGTGGGTATTCCTATCCCAGTCATTATCCTTCTCTACTTCTTCGGCTATATGTGAGACACGCAATAGACGTATTTTTGACAGGGCAACAACTGAAAGGGACAACACATGGCTGGACCACGCAACGTGAATGAAAAGATCGATCAGGCGCTCGAAAATGAGAATGTTACGGAAATTGCCGAGCAGCTCGCACGTTTGCGAGAAGATCTTGCTGGCCTTGCCAAAAGTGTCAAAGCTCTTGGCGTTGATGCGACTGATGAGATCAAAGCGCAGGCAAGTCGTGTCACAGATGAGGCAATCAACGCCTCCACCCAAGCAGCGCAAAATGTTCGCGACGAGTTTTCCGCCCTCAACCAGAGCCTGACAGAACAGGTGCAAAAAAAGCCCCTGCAGTCTATTGGCATTGCTGTTGCGGTCGGCTTTTTGCTTGCCGTTATCAACCGTCGCTAATAATCGCCATGCTCCAAACCCTTCTCGTTTACCTCAGCGACAGCCAGCGTGAGGGCAGAGTTATAACCCGCCGCATGCGCTGCAAGGCCATGTTGTGGGCATTCTGCTTGTTCAGTTTTCTGGTCGCTCTGATCTTCGGCATCATTGCTGGCGCCATCTATCTGGCCCGGGAAATTGGCGCCGGCCCTGCAGCTTTGTTGATTGCAGGCATCGCCTTCTTGCTTGGTGTTATCGCACTGATAATCTTGGCTGTAATGAACCGGCCACGTGCCTACGGCCCTCCGCCTGGAGTGGGGCAAGTCGCCATGGCGCCGCTTGTTGTGCAGTCATTGGTTGGCAACGCCATGCAGTCCCGGCCCTATGTGACCCTAGCGGTTGCCGGTGTGTTAGCATTTCTGGCTGCGCGGCCAATCGTGCGCAAGTAACAAATCTATCCGGCTGTTATCGGACGGCCGGATACCGTTCTCCCCTAATATTGCCGTAACAACTGTCTGCGTCTCTGGCCTCGATCTGGAAACCATGCAATGAAACGCGTGGTGCAGTAATTGAGAGACAATAGATGCCAGAAAAAATTCTCGTCGTCGGTGGGGCCGGATATATTGGCTCGCACACATGCCTCCTGCTTGCAGAAAGAGGCTACGAGCCCGTAGTTTACGATAACCTTTCCAATGGACATGAAGAATTTGTGCGCTGGGGCCCATTCGAGCAGGGCGACATCAGAGACCGTGCACGCCTTGAAGAGGTCATTGCAAAGCACAAGCCAAAGGCGGTGATGCATTTTGCGGCGCTGATCGAAGTTGGAGAATCTGTCAAGGAACCGGTCGCCTTTTACGACAACAATGTCATTGGTGCACTGACCTTGCTCTCCTGCGCGCTAAATGCCGGGATCGATGCATTTGTGTTTTCGTCCACCTGCGCGACCTATGGTCTTCCGGAACGGGTGCCGCTGGATGAACAACACCCACAAGCACCGATCAATCCCTACGGCCGCACCAAGCTTATCATTGAACAAGCCTTGAAGGATTTTGGCACCTACAAAAATCTACGGTCGGTTATCCTGCGTTACTTTAACGCAGCAGGTGCAGATTTTGAAGGCCGTATCGGCGAATGGCATACGCCGGAAACCCACGCCATTCCGTTGGCAATCGACGCAGCACTTGGCCGCCGTGAAGGTTTCAAGATCTTCGGAACAGACTATGACACACGCGACGGCACCTGTGTTCGTGATTACATCCATGTGCTCGATCTGGCCGACGCCCATGTTCGTGCTGTCGATTATCTGCTGGCGGGAGGCTCAACCGTTGAGTTGAACCTTGGCACCGGCACGGGCACCACGGTCAAGGAATTGCTGAATACCATTTCCGACATATCCGGACGCCCATTTCCGGTGACCTATGCCGATCGTCGCGAGGGTGACTCCACCACACTAGTCGCCAATAATGACAAGGCACGCGAAGTTTTGGGTTGGGATCCACAATATACGTTAAAAGACATTATCAGCTCGGCCTGGCAATGGCATTCCACTCATAACGGCTGAAATGTCTCTGATAGACAGGCAACAAAAAAGGCGATGCCAACAGCATCGCCTTTTTATTTGAACTCAACTAACCATTACGGGGTGGTTGACGAGGTTGTCGAGGTATCAGGCATTGCTGGCGCCTGGGCATTCTGTGCATTACGCTTTTCTTCCAGCGTCATGAACTGTGGTGCCGCCTTCAGGGCATCAGCTGTTTCCATCGTCGTCAAACGAACGGTACCAGCTTCAGCGTCACGCGTTACAGTTACCTTGTCGATTGGCAGCGCTACGTTTTTAGCGCCAATACCAAGGAAACCACCAACACCTACGACAACTGCATCAATGCCACCGTTTTCCTGAATAATAAGGTCGGTCACGTTACCGATGCTTTCATCACCAGAGGTGTAGATCGACTTGCCAATATAATCATTGGCACTGACCTGCTGCTCAGACTGCTCGGTCAAATATTCACCCGACGCGGAAGCGGCTGTGTCTGGGGCAACAGTCGCATCAGGTGTTGCAGGAGCAACAGGAGTTGCGGGTGTAGCCGCAGGGCTTTCTACCGAAGGGCTTGCTGGAGCACCCGGGGCCGGTGTGGTTTGCGCCATCGCAAGTGGTGCGAAAGCAGTTGAACCCAACAGGGCAGCGGATGCGATCATGGTGAGTGTCTTCTTCATATCGAACCTTCCTTTCGTAACATCAAGAACTTGCAATAACCGGTATGTTCGGTTGTGTTTGCTGTTCGGTATGGAAACGGCACAAGGGCGGAGATGGTTCCTTATTTTATCGAGAAAGTTTCTCAACACACGGAAATGTCTTTGCTTTTTCATTCTAACGCCCTAAATTTCGGGGTGTAATCATGCTTTTAAAATGATCCGGCATGACATAATGTATCGCCAGTTTGGCAATCGTTCTCATCGCCTGAAAGTGAAATCAGTCGCATGACCGACAAGGAACGGGATGATCGAGAAACTCAAAGCATACCTTGGACGGTTGTTCCCGGTCGCTTCGCTAAGAGCTTATATTGTGGTGATGACCACTGTCGTCACCTTGCCGCTGATTGTTTTTACCGGCTACCTGATGTTCAAACTCGAGGCCGACGAACGTTCCGACCTGCAACGTGAAACCGTAGACGACGCCAGAGCGATAAGCCGCAGCATTGAACGCCGCCTACAGGAAATGGCAACATCCCTCAACTTGCTGGCACAGTTTCCAGAACTTGAAAGCAACGATCTTCCCGCCTTTCAGCGCCGTATTCATTCAAGCCTCGCGCAAGAAGGTCTTTACGTTATTGTCGCCACCAAAGACGGGCAGCAGAAGCTGAACACGCGCCTGCCATCAGGCGAAACGCTGGGAAAAATTCCTGAGCAGGCAGACCTCTCGAAATCGCTGTCTCAAAACCGCATAACCGTATCGAATATCTTTTTTGGCAACACCAGCAAGCAATGGGTGTTTAACGTTACATTGCCGCTACCGTCGAGACTTGCAAGCACAGGCGATGCACTGATCATGACGCAAAATGCCGCTGATCTTCGCCCGCTTATCTCGACAGAGAACCTGCCTGCTGACTGGTCTGTTGCCGTGCTGGACGATGAAGACAGGGTGATTATCTCAAGCGAACCAGGCAAGGTCGTGCCTGGAGAAGCATTTACCGAGGAAAATCTGCTCGGCCGCATGAGCGGTTTCAGTGGCAACTTTCTCGATGATCACGGCAACGTCTTCGCCTATTCCCAGTTTCTCGGTTGGTCATGGAAAACTGTTATCTGGGGTCCGGCATCCTCTAGCCAGGTCGCATTGGTCAGCACCTGGCGCAACATGATGATAGGCAGCGTGCTGATGGTGCTAGCCGCAATCACCGGCGCCTATATCGTCGGTCGGCAACTGCGAAGCTCGATACTGGAAATAACCGATATGGCGGAGCGCATCGGCCAGGGCGAAATTGTTGCACCGGTACAGACCAAGATCACCGAAGCGAACCAAGTGGCTATTGCTCTGTCCAATGCCTCCTTCGACCGAAGTCAGGCTGAAGACCACATGTTGCTGGTTCTGCACGAGCTTGTTCATCGATCAAAAAATATCCTGACACTTGTGCAAGCGATGATGCGGCAGCTTGCGCGTGAAAACACGTCGATTGCTGATTTCCAGAGAGAGGTCGATCACAGACTGCGTGGCCTTGGTATGTCTATTCGTGCCCTGACAGAAACACAGTGGCAGGGATTGCCAATCAAGAAATTGATCGAAACCCATCTTGATGTGTTCGGCAGTGTAAGCCAGCAAGTCGTCAACAAGGGTGAAGACTTCATGCTCTCGCCAGAGGCAGCACAGAATCTCGGATTGATCCTGCACGAATTGACGACCAACTCCATCAAGTATGGTGCGCTGTCCGTCAAAAACGGCATCGTTGAAATTGAATGGCAGCAATCTGAGAGAGAAGATGGTCAGGAGATGATGACGATTTACTGGCGCGAGAAAAATGGGCCGGCGGCCGAACAACCAAGCCGCAAAGGATTTGGCTCAACCATTGTCAAACGTCATGCAGAAGGCGCGTTTTCGGGCGTTGTCGCCATGGATTACGCCACCTCTGGCTTTGCCTGGACGCTCACTGCCCCAACACGCTATTTCATCAAATCAAGCAAAACATCCGAGGCAGAATAAAAAATGAAAATTTCTTTGGAACGAAATGAATGCTCACGCATTCTTTCTGCAAGCCAGGAATGTTACCCCGTCCCCCGTCATTCCCTTGGCTTATGCAGGTCCCGCCCTAAGACCTGTATAAAAAAGCCCGGTTCAGCCCCCGAACCGGGCTTTTTTTATGGCTGATTTCCTGAGTATCAATCACTTGCCCAAATGAATAACCCTCCCGCAACAAAATTGGGGAGGGCCGCAAAACTGGCAGAAGTAACCACTGTTAAATAGGGAACGTCAGACGATAGCGGATGTGGTCGGTATGAATTTCATAAACCGCCTCGCCAGCCAAAGCCGCCGGGACGACCTTTTCAAGCACAACACTGCCAAAATGGGCATTGTGCTTATGCCCCTCCGGCTTTGGTTCGATAGGCCGGTTTGAGAGTGGCTCCTCCCATAGAATTTCCAGCCGATCCTCCCCATCCGTCTGCGAACGGGTACAGTGCAAGGTAACTGGAAGATGGCTTGCCAAATTACCGCCATGAGAGATGGTGTTAACCACCAGCTCATGAAACGCCAACCCGACATAGACAGCACCATTCGGGTTCAGCAGCACATTATCGCCATGCATGCGAACCAGATGCGGATATTCCGGCAGATAGAGATTGGACTGCTGACGCAATAGGTCAAAAACCGAAGCGCCTCGCCAATCGGAATCGGTAATCAGATCCTGCGCCTGCGACAGCGCATGCAGACGCCCCCTGAACTTGCGCAGGAACTCGTCTTTCGACAGCGTAAAACGTGCCGTTTGCGAAGCAAGACTTTGAATGATCGCCATCAGGTTCTTCGACCTGTGGCTCACTTCACGCAATAAAGAGCGCAATAGTTGCTCACGCCTGCGTTCTGCAGTGACCTCACGGATCGTGGTTTTGATTACAAGCTGCTCACCGCGCGTGACGGTTGTGTAGGCAGCAAACTGGAAAATCCGGTCTTCGCCCGCATTCACCTCCAGCATACCGCTGGCACCGGACACGTTGAGCCCTTGCTTCAAATCTGAAAGCCGAAGGGCCAACTCCGATCCAAAAAGATTTTCATCAGTGGGTTCGCACCCGGCGGGAACCTGCCAAAGATCCGGGAGATTGGCTATGAAGATGTAGTTTGAGGAACAATCCTGAAGCATGACAGTCTCGCCGGAATCCAGCAGAGCGAGTATCAGCGATTCACGTAATTCCTGCTCATCCTGCCCAGGCGTGTACCAAGCCAGACGGTGCACTCATGATCTCCTTAAACAATGTCACAACAACCGCTTCGCGAAGGTTGTGACGAACACCATGTCCGGGGAAGAGCATTACCCTTCCCCCGTCATGACTGGACAAATCACCTATGCAGCAGCACGTGAATTTTCATTAAAGAAGAGCGCCTGACTGATCAGTGCCTTCACCATATCTGGGTTGAATGGCTTGGTAACCAGGAAGGTCGGCTCTGGCCGTTCGCCAGTCAGCAGTCGCTCCGGGAATGCCGTGATGAAGATAACTGGCAGCGATGTGGACTGCAGGATTTCATTCATCGCTTCAAGACCGGAACTTCCGTCGGCCAGCTGGATATCTGCAAGAACCATCTTTGGACGGGTGGTCTTGAACAGCTCGATGGCTTCTTTGTGGGTACGAGCAATGCCGGTAACATTGTGACCGAGGTCTGTCACCATTTGCTCGATATCCATGGCGATCAAAGGCTCATCTTCGATGATCATGATATCGGTTGCCACTTGGCGGGCGATTTCCGATGCGGCTGTGTCGATCAGTTCGCCAAGCTTCTTTTCCGAAACCTGAATAATTTCCGCAGCTTCACTGGCGCTGAACTCTTCCACTGTGGTTAGCAGAAATGCCAGCCTTGGAAGAGGCGGCAGTGCTGCCAAATTGGCAGAGGCCTGCTTTTCCCAACCACTCAGTGGTTCTTCGGGGTTTATATTGATGCTAACGGAACCAAAAATAGAGACAAACAATTGATAGACTGAAACTCTGTCGCTGCTGGTCTTGGGATAAATACTGACATCGGCGATCAAGGCCTCGAGGCTCGCAGCAACATAGGCATCACCTGTGGTCTGGGAACCGCAAACGGCTCTCGCAAACCTGCGTAAATAAGGCAGATGAGGCGCTATACGAGTGGAAACTGACATTAATAATTCTCCCCTTACATGCGATTTGCCCTGCAAATCCGTGTGTAAACACAACACTTAAAAAAAAGTTCCACACTGCCGGAACTCTTTTTTGCTTGCCGCATTTTATTGTACGGCGATGAAAGGACTACTTTAAGTTATGAGTGATTTTCAGACAGATGATGATATTGCAGGAAAGGCGGATGGACCAGTTGTTCCAGCCTCCGGACGTACTGTTATTTCCCGCAAGTTAAGAGAACTCTACGACACTGTTCAAGACGAAGGTATTCCGGACAAATTTCTCGATCTGCTGGAAAAGCTGGATGAAGCCGAGCGTAACGCCGGTACATCGGAGGCGCGATGACCGGTTCCTCGGATCAGAACGAGCGCGACTTCAAGCGTGAAATGCTTGCTGCGCTGCCAAACTTGCGTGCCTTCGCCATTTCCCTGATTAGATCGCGCGATCGCGCAGATGATCTAGTTCAGGACACCATCATGAAAGCGTGGGCAAAACAGGACAGCTATCAACCTGGCACCAATATGCGGGCTTGGCTTGTCACCATTTTGCGCAATGAATTTTACAGCCAGATCAGAAAATCAGGCCGTGAAGTCCAGGACACCGACGGTGCTTTCACATCCAAGCTTTCAGTGCCACCAGAACAGAACGGTTCAGTAGACCTCCAGGATTTCAAGCAGGCACTTGCCTTGCTGCCGGATGACCAGCGTGAAGCCATTCTGCTGGTTGGTGCATCAGGTTTTGCCTATGAAGAAGCCGCCGAAATTTGCGGCTGCCCTGTTGGCACCATCAAAAGCCGTGTAAGCCGCGCGCGTCTGCGCCTGCAGGAACTGCTCGGCATTGAGGATGAGCGGGAGTTTGGGCCGGATGCCCAGATGACTGCGGTTACCACAAGCGCTATCATTCGCTGATATCGAGGCTTGAGAGTTCAACACTCTCAAGCCTTTTCCTTTTGCATGAAAACCAGAGGCGCTTGCGCCTTAAATACCGGTGTCCTTCACGGACTGCATCACGACATAGGTCGATGTATTGGAAACGGATGGAAGGCTGGAGATTTTTTCACCCAGCACCCGGCGATATTTGCGAATATCCGTTGTTCTGACTTTGAGAAGATAATCGAACGAGCCCGCGATCATGTGGCATTCTTCGACTTCCTTGATTTTTCGTACAGCCGAGTTGAAATCCTCAAGCGCCTTTTCGCGGGTGTCGGACAATTTCACTTCAGTAAAGGCAATATGTTCAAGTCCAAGCTTGGCCGGATTAAGTGTTGCGCGAAAACCCAGAATATATCCGTCTTCGATCAGTCTTTTAAGTCGCGCCTGACACGGCGTTTTCGACAGGCCGACCTGTTTCGACAACTGCAAAACCGACATGCGGCCATCATCGCTGAGAGCTTCGAGGATCTTCATATCGAACTGATCCAAATCGCCTGATTTTACGCCTTGAACCATCAATATAGACTTTCATTATGATTTAATAAGACTGTTTTGCCTATTTTATTGCAAAAATAAGGACAATGCAATTTCCTGCGAAATGTTATGTTCTCAGCAGAGAAAAGGTGCGCGAAATATTTCTGTGCACCTTTGCAAAAACGATTTCATGCATTGAGAATTGGAAGGACGAACCGATGGCGGATGTCACAGGCAGCATGGGTGTGAATGGAAATACGACTGCTCAAGGCGTCTTCGAGCGGTTTGCACCGCCTGTACGCGAACAGAATGCATACCGTCAGGCCATTACCCAGGCTTATCGCCGCTCTGAGCAGGACTGCATTGCTCCTCTTCTGGAACGCGCCACTGTCACCGAACAGTCGGCACAAGAAATCCGCTCCATCGCCCGCAAGCTGATTGAAGCCCTGCGCTCCAAGGCAAAAGGCACCGGCGTGGAAGGTCTGGTGCAGGAGTATTCGCTGTCCAGTCAAGAAGGCGTGGCGCTGATGTGTCTGGCAGAAGCGTTGCTGCGCATTCCCGACACCGCAACCCGTGACGCACTGATCCGTGACAAGATTGCCAATGGTGACTGGAAGTCTCACATCGGTGGCGGTCGCTCGCTGTTCGTCAATGCCGCCACATGGGGTCTGGTGATCACCGGCAAATTGACATCGACCGTCAACGATACTGGTCTTTCCTCCGCCCTCACCCGTCTGATCGCCCGCGCGGGCGAACCAGTCATTCGTCGTGGCGTCGATATGGCGATGCGCATGATGGGCGAACAGTTCGTGACCGGCCAGACGATTGGCGAAGCCATCCAGCGTTCCAAGCCCTATGAAGCAAAGGGCTTCCAGTATTCCTACGACATGCTGGGTGAAGCAGCCACAACCGGCAAGGATGCGGAGCGCTATTACCAGGATTATGAGGCAGCCATCCATGCCATCGGCAAGGCATCTGCCGGCCGTGGGGTTTATGGTGGGCCTGGCATTTCCATCAAGCTTTCCGCACTGCATCCACGTTATTCGCGCTCGCAGGCAGACCGCGTCATGGCTGAACTGCTGCCACGCGTCAAAGCGCTGATGGTGATGGCGAAAAACTACGACATCGGCCTCAATATCGACGCCGAAGAAGCAGACCGCCTGGAGCTTTCGCTCGACCTCTTGGAATCGCTGGCGCTTGATCCTGATCTCGGTAACTGGGAAGGTCTGGGCTTCGTTGTGCAGGCCTATGGTCGCCGCTGCCCGTTTGTCCTCGATTACATCATCGATCTTGCCCGTCGCTCAAACCGCCGTATCATGGTGCGTCTCGTCAAGGGCGCTTACTGGGATGCGGAAATTAAGCGTGCGCAACTGGATGGTCTGGATGACTTCCCCGTTTACACCCGCAAGATCCACACCGACGTGTCGTACATTGCTTGCTCGCGCAAGCTGCTTGCTGCACGCGACGTGATCTTCCCGCAATTTGCCACGCACAATGCCCAGACAATGGCGACCGTCTACCACCTGGCCGGACCGGACTTCAAAATTGGCGATTATGAATTCCAGTGCCTGCATGGCATGGGTGAGCCGCTTTACAGTGAAGTTGTCGGCAAGGACAAACTTGACCGTCCGTGCCGTTTCTACGCACCTGTCGGAACGCATGAAACCCTACTCGCCTATCTCGTTCGCCGTCTTCTTGAAAACGGCGCCAACTCGTCCTTCGTTAACCGTATTGCCGATCCCGCTGTACCGGTCGATGACCTGCTGACCGACCCGGTTGCCATTGTGAAGGCAATGCCGGTTCCGGGTGCTCAGCATGACAAGATTTCGAGCCCAGCCGGCCTGTACGGCACAGAGCGCCGCAACTCCGACGGCATTGACCTTGCCAACGAAAACTCTCTGTCGGCATTGAGCGCCGCACTGACGGAAAGTGCAGCCATGCAGTGGACGGCGGCTTTCCCGGCATCGACGGGTGCAAGCCGACCGGTTTTGAACCCTGGCGACCACACCGATATCGTCGGCTACGTGACCGAACCGTCCGAAGCTGACGTCAAGCAGGCATTCGAGGCTGCCACCGCGTCCAATTGGCCAAACCTGCCAGTCGCAGAACGTGCAGCAATCATCGAACGCGCTGCTGATTTGATGCAGGCAAAAATGCCAATATTGCTTGGCCTGATTGTGCGCGAAGCAGGAAAGTCCCTGCCAAACGCCATTGCAGAAGTGCGCGAGGCCATCGACTTCCTGCGTTATTACGCGGAAGAAGCCCGCAACAACTTTGCAAGCGAACAGAAGGCACTCGGTCCAATCGTCTGCATCAGCCCGTGGAACTTCCCGCTGGCGATTTTCATCGGTCAGGTGACTGCAGCATTGGTCGCGGGAAATCCGGTTCTCGCAAAGCCAGCGGAAGAAACCCCGCTGATCGCCGCCGAAGGCATCCGCCTTTTGCATGAAGCAGGCGTTCCGGCCGATGCCGTCCAGCTGATGCCTGGCGACGGCAAAACTGGTGCTGCCCTCGTTGGTGCGCCGCAGACAGCTGGTGTCATGTTCACCGGCTCCACCGAAGTTGCCCGCCTTATCCAGAGCCAGCTTGCAACGCGCGTATCGGCAGGCAACCGCCCAATTCCGTTGATTGCGGAAACCGGTGGCCAGAATGCCATGATCGTCGACTCCTCTGCCCTTGCAGAGCAGGTTGTCTTCGACGTGATTGCTTCTGCCTTCGACAGCGCCGGTCAACGTTGCTCGGCACTGCGTGTCTTGTGCTTGCAGGAAGATGTGGCGGACCGCACGCTGACCATGCTGAAGGGTGCGTTGCACGAACTCAGCATCGGCCGTACCGACCGTCTGTCCGTGGATGTCGGCCCTGTTATCACTGCTGAAGCCAAGGGCATCATTGAAAGCCACATTGAGGGCATGCGTTCGATTGGCAATCGTATCGAACAGATCGAACTGGCTGGCGAAACTGGCAAGGGTACATTCGTACCGCCGACCATCATCGAGTTGAAAAACCTATCCGACCTCAAGCGCGAAGTGTTTGGTCCGGTTCTGCACGTCATTCGCTTCAAGCGTGACAACCTCGACAAGCTGATCGATGACATCAACGCAACCGGTTATGGCCTGACATTCGGCCTTCATACACGCCTTGATGAAACCATCGCCCATGTCTTGTCTCGCGTGAAGGCAGGTAACCTCTACGTCAACCGTAACATCATCGGCGCGGTCGTCGGTGTGCAGCCATTCGGTGGTCGCGGTCTATCTGGCACCGGTCCTAAGGCAGGTGGACCACTTTACCTTGGCCGTCTGTCGACCAAGGCACCG
The DNA here is from genome assembly GCF_023701965.1 of Rhizobium sp. CG4. Classification (NCBI taxonomy): domain Bacteria; kingdom Pseudomonadati; phylum Pseudomonadota; class Alphaproteobacteria; order Hyphomicrobiales; family Rhizobiaceae; genus Rhizobium; species Rhizobium sp. CG4. The sequence goes on from NZ_JABAEG010000001.1 coordinate 1,005,492, forward strand.
GTCTTTGCAGAAAAGCACAACGGTAAAGCCGATCCGGCGATTGCCGAATTTGCAAAGTGGCTGGATAGCAAGAGCAAGACATCAGCCGCCGCCAATGCCCGCAACACCGCAGACCTGTCCGCCGTCGGTTTTGAAACCGAACTGGAAGGCCCGGTTGGCGAACGCAACGTCTATGCTCTGCATCCGCGCGGTCGCATCCTGCTGGTTCCGGAAACTGAAAGCGGTCTCTACCAGCAACTGTCGGCAGCATTGGCAACAGGTAACAACGTGGTCATTGATACGGCTGCAAACCTGCAGCCATCGCTTTCCGGCGTGCCGCAGGCGATCGCAAATCGCATCACATGGTCTGCAGACTGGAAGAACGCAGGACCATTTGCTGGCGCGCTGATTGAAGGCAATGTCGACAAGATCAAGCAGACAAACGGGCTTATTGCTGCCCTGCCTGGCCCGCTTGTGCTCGTACAGGCCGCATCGAGCGCTGAACTGGCCGGTGAAGAGCAGGCCTATTGCCTGAACTGGCTGGTTGAAGAGGTATCTGTCAGCGTCAACACCACAGCTGCCGGCGGCAACGCCAGCCTGATGTCAATCGGCTGACACCACCAAAAATAAAGCACGTTGCTCAGATCACCTGAAGCAACGTGCTTCTTTCCATAACCCGGCAGATGCTCGAAGCTTCTGTCGGGTTGTTTATGTGAGTGGAATGAGATCGCGCAGATAGGTATTTTCCTGTCGGGATTGCGCGTAGGCCCCGGGCTCTATCTCAGCGTAAAGAAGGGCGTCATTGTCCGCGGACGCCTGTGCGAGGAATTGGCCGTCCGGCGCTGCAATACAGGATAGTCCGGCATAATCAAAGGCGCCGTCGCTCCCGGAGTGATTGACGTAAGCGACATAAACCTGGTTTTCAAAAGCACGCGTGCGGATCAATGTCTGGGCAATAAAGCTGCCCGACGCCCCCTTGGGCAAGGCTGTCGGCACAACCACCAGCTCAGCGCCGGCAAGTGCAAGACGGCGGACATTTTCCGGGAACTCGACATCGTAGCAAATGAGCATACCGAAAGTGATGCCACCATACTCAACCAGAACGGCCGATGGTTTTTCAGCACAAAACAGGCAACGCTCGTAATCGCCATAAAGGTGGGATTTTCGGTAGATGCGGCTATTGCCCTTTTCATCGACAAAGATCGCGCTGTTATAAACCTTGTCCCCGGCACGTTCTGCAAACCCCGCCACAACGGCAATCGAATAGACGCGTGCAATCTCTGCCAAGCGTTGTTCAATCTCGCCACCGGCCGGAGATGCCAGTGACGCCATGGCTTCGCCTCCCCCGTAACCGGTGACTGCAAGTTCAGGCACAATCAGCAATCCGGCACCCTGAGAGGCTGCCTCCTTTGCTGCCTGTTCAACACGCGCCAGATTGGCCGAAACATCTGCCAAAACCGATTGCATCTGCAAAGCTGCGATCTTCATGATACTCACTTGTCGTTGGAGGACATGGCACCCAGAAGTTTCGGCAAGTCACCGAACCGGGCCACCAGACCAAAGACCACAGCTGCAATTGTCAGGAATAACACGGTCACCGAGGCCATGGTCGGGGTGTAGCCGTAACGCAAAGCATTGAAGATCTTGATCGGCAGGGTTTCCATGGTGAAACCGACAGTCATATAGGCGACGATATATTCGTTGAGCGACAGCACGAATGCGAAGGCATAACCTGACACCAGATAGGGCAGGATCAATGGTAATACTACAGTCCTGAAGATGGTACGGTCATTGGCGCCCATCGTCGATGCAGCCTCGACCAGCGAGCGATCGATCGAGGAAAATCCGAGTGAAATCGTCACCAGCGGCAGTGTCACGAAAAAGATGGCGTGACTGACAACTGCCGTCCAGGGTTGACCATAAAAGCCCGTTGTTGCCCAGAAGGTCAAAAGGCCAAGCGCTGTGATAACTGGTGGTAGCGTAAATGGCGCAACACCCAGCACCTGAAAAACATTTGCCCATGGCGCGATACGACGCCACAGAAACCACGCCAGCGGCAAAGCGATCAACAACGCAAGGGCAGCCGAAAGAGCAGCCAGCGTTACCGATGCAAACAGCGCGTTACGCCATTCGACATTGGTAAAAATTTCGCCATACCACGACAGTGAAAAACCCTGCGGCGGAAATGCCAGCGTCTGTTTTTCATTGACCGACACACCGGCAACCACAATCAGCGGCATTGCCAGAAACAGGCCGAACAGTGTGAAGAAAAGGCGTTTCAGAAACGTAGTCATGCCGCTTCTCCCTTACGTCCTAGAAACAGCGTCAAGCCGACAAGTCCAAGGGTTACGAGAACAAGGAATACCGCCATGGCCGCTGCAAACGGCATGTTGGACTGGTAGATCGCCTGATCCGTAATCAGCACCGACAAGGTCCAATGCTGCGGACGACCGAGCAGCTGAGGCAGCAGGTAACAACCGAGCGCAAAGATGAACACCATGATCGAGGTTGCCATGATCGTGCTTCTGAGCGCTGGCACCACGACTGTGAAGAATGCCTTGATTGGAGAGGCACCAAGGGTGCGCGCAGCCTCGGTCAATGTCGGATCAAGCCGTACAAGTGCGGGATAAAGCACCAGTACGGTGTAAGGCAGTGCCTGGTAGACAATACCTGTCAACACAGCGCCAAAACTCGGGGTCAGAGCCTTTGCCTGCTCCATCAATCCGATCGCCACAAACAGGTTGGTGATACCAGCGGTGCGCGAAAACAACGTGGACCATGCAAAGCCGATCATGACTTCAGACAGCGACAACACCGACAACAAAGTCACCAGCCACAGTACCTGCACCTTTCGCGCCGAGCGCGACAGCAGGTAGGTGAAGGGCACGGCGATCACCACGCAGCAAATGGCTACAAGCACCGCCAGCATCAGTGAAAAGCCAAGCACGCGCCCGAAAAACAGGCTCATGAACCGGGCGTAATTGTCTAGAACGAAGGCCGGTTCGTAAAACGCCCCCTGCAAGCGTTGAAAAAACGAAACCGAAATCATCGTGCCAAAGGGAACGACGAAGAAAATGATCAGCATCAGGGCTGGAAACAGCAGCGGCCCGTAATCGGTCAGTTTTTGCGGCGCTTCCCGTCTCATGATTTCAACACCACGCAGACATCAGCGCCGAGCTTCACGCCAACATTTTGCCCGACAGTAACCTGAGGACGGGCGCTCGGTGTCGACACGGCAACAATCTGCTTGCCGCCCGCCTCGACGAAGGTTTCGATCGTACCGCCAAGATCACGCACAAAGGTAACGGTTCCGGATATCGTGCCATGACCGGGCGCCGTCAGTTCGACATCTTCCGGGCGCACCGAAATCACGCCCTTTGACAGGCCGGACGAAAGTGCCAATCCCTCGACAGCTTCGCCAAGCACAACAGCACGGCCAGCACTGTCGGCGGAAAAATCAATGAGGTTGGTCATGCCGATAAAGTCGGCAACGAAGGTATCGGCCGGTTTACGATAGACATCGACCGGGGCTGCGGCCTGGCGGATTTCGCCGCCATTCATCACCACAACCGTGTCGGCCATGGTCATCGCTTCGCGCTGATCATGTGTCACGACGATGGTGGTAATGCCCAGACGCTGCTGAAGCTGGCGCAGTTCAACCTGCATCGCCTCACGCAATTTCGCGTCCAGTGCCGACAGGGGTTCATCCAGCAGAAACAGCTTTGGCGAAATTGTCAGGGCACGGGCAATGGCGACGCGCTGGCGCTGGCCGCCAGATAGTTTGGAAACGGGGCGGTCGGCGTAACCGGGCAAATGGATCATCGCCAGCAACTCGTCAACGCGCTTTTTCTGCTCTTCCCTGCCAGCACCACGGATGCGCAACGGGTAGGCGATATTTTCGCCCACCGTCAGATGCGGAAACAGCGCCAGCGACTGGAACACCATGCCAAGGTCGCGTTTGTGCGTCGGCACGGTTGTAATGTCATCACCATCAAGACGGATCGTGCCGCTGGTTGGCAAATCCAACCCGGCGATCATACGCATCAATGTCGTTTTTCCGCAGCCGGAAGGGCCAAGCAGACAGACGAATGTGCCGTGTGGAACATTCAGGCTGACGCCATTCACGGCCGTGAAGTTACCGAATTGCTTGACGATGTTATTCAGGGCCAGACCGGACATACATTCCCCGTTTATTTTTTGAAAGCCGATCCGGGTTTCCCCGGACCGGATGTTGTTTTGTAAATGAGTGCTTTAACCGGCAATCATCTCAGTCCACTTCTGGTTCAACCAGTCAGACTTGGTCTGGTAGAGATCGTAACGCGGGATAACCGGATCGATATCCGAAGACACTGACGCGAACTCTTCCGCCGTCAGGTCGGTCAGTTCACGCTTTACGGTTGGCGCTGTGCCAACCTTGCGCGACAACACGGCCTGCGTTGCCGGTTGGCTCATATATTCGATGAAGGCATGCGCTTCTTCGGTTTTCTTGGATGCACGCGACAGAACCCACGAACCGGCGTCCTGAATGCCGCCTTCCTTCGGGAAGGTCGAGCGAACCGGCTGACCCTGCGAAGCGGCAAGACCGGTTACGTCGTGGTAATACTGACCCATCGGGATTTCGCCCGACTTCAACGCCTGTTCGAACTGCGCCTCATCACGGTACCAGAGGCTGACATTGGACTTCACTTCCGCCAGCTTTTCAAACGCCTTGAGAAGACCCTCTTCGGTGTCGAGTGCATTGGTGCCGCCAAGATATGTCTTGGCTGTCACTTCCAGAAGGAAGGAGTTGGACACCAGTGCCAGAAGGCCGATCTTGTCGGCATTGGCCGGATCCCACAGGGCTTCCCAGGAGGTTGGTGCTTCCTTGTAGACATCCGTGTTGGTCACCAGCGTGATGTACCAGGACACCGCACCGATACCGGACACGCGACCGTCAGGATATTTGTTGATGAAACGATCGATCAGACCGGAAGAGCTTGGGATCTTGGCAAGATCAAGCGATGCCCACAGATCAGTCGCCTGGCCCTTCAGAACCGCCACCTGCGACATCATGGAAACGTCGGCCGGAGCCTGACCTGCCTTGGCGGCCTGCTCAAGCTGTACCAGCCATGCTTCACCTGTCGGCTCAGCGACGGATTCAACAGCAATGCCGGTGGCCTTGGTGAATTCAGGGAAAATGTTCTTGTCGAACGAATCCTTGAAGTAACCACCGTAAACACCGACTTTCAACGACTTGTCCTGCGCGCGCAGGATGGAAGGCATGGCCAGCATGGATGCGCCAGCAAGACCGGCTCCCAGAACCGTGCGGCGACTGACCGGCAATGTAATTTTTTCAGACATCGACTTCTCCTTTATTGTTCGGCCTGTCTTCTTTTATCAGACCGTCCCCAGTTTTTGTTACGGATAATAAGTCATCATCAGCTTTTGACGGAAGGACTAAACACCATCAGGCTCAAGATTTCGAACAACATTTGCGCACCAGCCTGTGCGGTATTGGTTGTGGCATCATATTGTGGTGCCACTTCAACCACATCACCACCCACGATGTTCATGCCCTTCAGACCGCGAACCAGCTCAAGAACCTCGCGCGTCGTCAGCCCGCCGATTTCCGGTGTGCCAGTACCGGGCGCAAAAGATGGATCAAGACTGTCGATGTCGAAAGACAGATAGGTCGGGCCGTCACCGATAATTGCCTTGGCCTTATCGATGATTGCGGGAATACCGAGACCGGTTACGTCCTCGGCGTGGATAACGGTCATGCCGGATTCGTAGGAGAACTCCCACAGATATTCGGACGAGCCGCGAATACCGATCTGGATCGTGCGGGTCGGGTCGAGAACACCGTCGAGGACCGCATTACGGAACGGACCGCCGTGGTGGAACTTGGTCAAGTCATAGGCACCGCCAGTATCGCAATGCGCGTCGATATGGATCATGCCAACCGGGCGGTTTTTCCCGACCGCTTTGAGGATCGGATGGGTGATGGAATGATCGCCGCCCACTGCCAGCGGCAGAACACCGGCATCGACAATCTGGTTAAGACGCTTTTCGATATCGTCATGGCTCATTTCCAGACGGTAACGGCTGCGGAATGCAACGTCACCAATGTCAGCAACGCGCAGATCATGCACCGGCGCGCAATTGAGAACGTGATTGTAGGGACCAATACGTTCGATGGCGCGCAACGCGCGCGGCCCGAAACGAGAGCCGGTGCGGTTGGTCACACCGAGGTCCATCGGCACGCCAAGCAGGGCAACCTGAAGATTGCCGAAATCCGGCTCGTCATTGTCAACAGGCATATGCGGCGCAGCCAGCAGCGTCGGCATTCCCGCATAGGGCGCAACACGTGTGCCGCTCTTGGAAAAAATCTTGCTCGCCACCTTGCTGAACTTGGGATCGAACAGTTCACCGCCATGGCTTTCGCCATACTTCGCCTTCAGTTCTTGCAGCTTTTTGTCGTCGAATGTCATCTTGTGGTTCCCATTCACATTGACCGGCAACGCATCCATGTGCGCCGCACATTTTTTGGACGGTAAAAATACTGCCCATGTTTTCGTCATTTCAACGCAAGGCAATTGAAAAAGCAATTCACATTGTTGTAGCAATTAATGTGAATTTTTCTCACACAAGGACAATGCTCAATGTCCAGTCGTCTGCCCCCTCTCAACCCTCTCAGGGCTTTCGAAGCAACTGCCAGACGTGGCTCCGTATCAGCCGCCGCGCGGGAGTTGAACGTGACACATGGCGCCATCAGCCACCAGATCAAGGCGCTCGAGGAGTCGCTTAACACAGTGCTGTTTGAACGGGGCGGCAGACGGTTGAAACTGACTTCACAAGGTGCACTGCTGTTACCTGTCGTCACACAGGCATTCGGCAGTATTGCCGCAGCCACGGCGCTGATGGCACGCCCTGCAACCGGCGGAAAACTGACGATCGGCAGCGTGGCTGGCCTTCTGTCCCTTTGGCTGATCCCCCGGCTAAACAGGTTCTCGGAACAGTTTCCGGATATCAGCCTGACGCTGATGACCGGCAATGATCCGGCCATGCTCAACTCGTCCGATATTGATCTGTGCATTCTCTATGGAAACGGCCGGTGGCCCGGCATATGGAGCAACCTGTGGAGCGAAATCCGGCTGTTTCCAGTGGCAAGTCCGACCCTGCTCAACAACAGACCGTTACGCTCGATACGCGATCTGTCGGATCACGTGTTGCTGCATGGCGATACCGGCCGGGAATGGAACACCTGGCTGACGGCGGCAGACGCAACTGCCGTACCCCGCCCGCGCCAGCACTTCATGAGTGACGCCCATCTTTCTACACAGGCTGCGCTTTATGGACAGGGCATTGCCTTGGGCGACACCATCACCGCTGCAAACCTGATTGCCGAGGGTGAGCTTGTCCTGCCATTCGATTTGACTGTGCCGGCTGATGACGCGTTTCACGTCGCCTGTCGTCACGAAATGCGCAACGCACCCATCGTCAGCGTGTTTATCGACTGGCTTTACGCCTCACTGGATGAAGACAAGCTGCCGGAGCCAAAACGGTCAGCGCATACATTGCTCCGCTCCCGCTCGGCACGACAGGACACGGACGACAAACACTGATGGTGTTTCGAAACAGCCAACAAAAAAGGCACCAGTGACTGGCGCCTTTTTTAGGATTGATCAGGCTGCTCTTTTAATTGCATCGCCAATAATCGACACAAGCGTATCGATCTGTTCTTTCTCGATAATCAGCGGCGGCGATAGCGCAATCACATCACCTGTCACGCGGATCAGCAGACCCTTGTTGAAGCAATCAACAAAGACGTCATAGGCTCTGGCTCCCGGCGCACCGTCGCGTGGTGCAAGTTCGATCGCGCCAACCAGACCGAGGTTGCGAACGTCGAGGACATTTGCATGCCCATTGAAGGAGTGCAGCGCCTCCTGCCAGTACTCGGCAAGGTCTGCTGCGCGGGTCAACAGACCATCTTCAGCATAGACTTCAAGCGTTGCAATGCCAGCCGCGCAGGCAACCGGATGCCCGGAATAGGTATAACCGTGGAACAGTTCGATCTGGTTTTCCGGTCCCTGCATCAGTGCATCGTAAACCGCACGCTTTGCAAACACCGCGCCCATCGGGATCGTGCCGTTGGTAATGCCCTTGGCCGTGGTAACGAGGTCAGGAACAACGCCAAAATAATCCGTGGCGAAAGGTGTTCCAAGGCGACCGAAGCCGGTGATCACCTCATCGAAAATCAACAGGATGCCGTATTTGTCAGCCGTGGCACGCAGCTTCTCAAGGTAACCCTTTGCTGGCAGCACCACGCCAGCAGAACCGGACATCGGCTCAACGATCACAGCAGCAATGGTTTCGGCGCCATGCAGGCCTACAAGCCGCTCCAGATCATCTGCAAGTTCGACGCCATGCTGCGGCAGGCCCTTGCTGAATGCATTGCGCTCCACATCCAGCGTATGGCGCATGTGGTCCGCCGGGATCTGCGGGAAAACACGACGGTTGTTGACGAGGCCACCAACCGAGATACCGCCAAAACCAACGCCGTGATAACCCTTTTCACGACCGATGATGCGGGTGCGCGTTCCCTGCCCAATGGCACGCTGATAGGCAATAGCAATCTTCAGCGCGGTATCGACAGACTCAGAACCGGAACCGGTAAAGAACACGCGGTCCAGCTGGGCAGCTTCACCGCCGGGTGCAATGGCGGCCAGCTTTTCGGCAAAATCAAAGGCAATCGGATGGCCCATCTGGAAGGTTGGTGCGAAATCCATGGTGCGAAGCTGACGCTCGACGGCTTCGGCAATCCGCTCACGGCCGTGACCGGCATTCACGCACCACAAACCGGCAGTGCCATCCAGAACCTTGTTGCCGTCAACGTCGGTGTAATACATGCCCGAGGCACTGGCCAACAGACGAGGCGCTGCCTTGAACTGCCGGTTGGCAGTAAATGGCATCCAGAAGTTTTCAAGCACGGGTGTATTGGGTTTGTTATGCGCGTTCATGATGCTCTCCATGTTTGCCAATTTGTGAAATATTTCCCCTTCTTCAACAAGCCTTTTTCTTCAAGAAGCCAACCTATTGAAAAAACTGATGCCGAAGAGCTAATGTTTCGATATTTCGAACAACGACAACAGGGTTAAGGCATGTCAGTCGATATTGGCAACAGGTTGCGACATTTAAGAACGCTTCACAACCTCTCGCAGAGAGAATTGGCGAGACGTGCAGGCGTCACGAATTCCACCATTTCTTTGATTGAATCGAACGCCTCCAACCCGTCAGTTGGCGCATTAAAGCGCATTCTGGACGGAATCCCCATCGGCCTTGCCGAGTTCTTCGCGTTTCAGCCGGAAAAACCAAGGCAGTTCTTTTACGCAGCGGAAGAATTGACTGAAATCGGCAAGGGCTCGATTTCTTTTCGCCAGGTGGGCAACAACCTGTTTGGCCGCAGCCTGCAAATTCTGAAAGAATGTTATCAGCCCGGTGCTGACACCGGCAAAGTGCCACTTGTCCATGAAGGCGAAGAAGGCGGCATTGTTTTAACCGGTCGGCTGGAAGTTATCGTGGAAGATGAACGCCGTATTCTCGGGCCGGGTGATGCCTATTATTTTGAAAGCCGTCGCCCGCACCGCTTTCGCTGCGTGGGCGTAGTTCCCTGCGAAGTGATCAGCGCCTGCACGCCGCCAACCTTTTGAACAGGTTGAGTATTATCCACCGAGTTTGACAGGATTGTCGAATGCCGCCTTCAGATCGTCAGTCATCGGCGTGTTGAGGTTGACGCCATCAGGTCCGATATCCGTCATGAACCATTTGTTGTAGATGTCGTTGATCTCGCCGCTTTTATAGATCTTCAACAAAGCGTCATTGACCGCATCACGAAAGCCAACGTCGTCCTTGCGCAACATTAGCCCATAGGGTTGCGGTTCTGACAACGTGTCCGCAGACAACGCATAGTTCTCGGGATTTTGCGAGTTCGCCACCAGAGACGCCAGTAGAATTCCATCCATCACGAAGGCAGATGCCTTGCCCTGTGTGACCATATCAAATGCATCATTGATGCTGACACCCTGCACCAGCGCCAAATAGAGACTCTTTTCACGGTTGATGGTGTTCAGTTGGGCAATATTGGTCGAACCCTTGGTAACGACGACAGTACGTCCGGCCAGATCGTTGATAGAGTTGATCCCGCTGGATTTAAGCGTCACGAAGCGCGTCGATGTAATGAAGTGGCTATAGGAGAACCACACGCTTCTGCGACGTTCTTCGGTATTGGTGCTCGAAACACATTCCAGATCGATCGAACCGTCATTCAACAGCACCACGCGGTTACTGGCAGTGCGTTCAACAAACTCAATTTTGATGTCAGGCCGGGAAAGTTTTTGCTTCACCAGATCGACAACCCGCCTGCATAAATCAATCGTATAACCGACCGGTTCACCCTTGTCATCGAGATAGGAGAACGGAATGTTTTTCGTCGCATATCCCAGTTTGATAGTGCCTGACTGTGTCATTCTCTCCAGTGTCGGCACCGGTTCATTCGCAAGAACCTGACAGGACGACGCCATCATCAAGCCGGTAAAAAGCAGAGCTTTAAGTCGCAACATGGTGATCCTCTGAAAGCATGAGCTTCATTTCATCATCAAACAACAGCATGTGGATTAATCGTTAAACTCCACTGGCGCTGCGTAGGCTTTTCTTAAAGCTGCAGACATCGGCAGGTTCATATTCATGTTGCTCGGCGGTATCGGCGAAGTGAACCATTTGCTGTAAAGTGCCTTGATTTCATCTCCCGCGAAAATCTCCCTCAGGCTGTCATTAACCAGCGTCTTGAAGGCTGTGTCTCCATGGCGAAGCATCAGACCATAAGGCTCCGGTTCACTCAGTGTTTCCTCAGACAGCCTGTATTTCGACGGGTCTGGTGACTGGGCGATCATTGCCGCCAGCAAAATACCATCCATCACAAAAGCTGATGCTCGTCCCGAGGCCACCAGTTCGAAGGACTCTTCGTTATTCTTGGTTGGAATGACCGCGATGTTGAGCTTTTGCTCGCGGTTGATCTGGTTCAGCTGATCAATATTGACCGTGCCGGATGCCGAGGTCACCGAACGCCCTGTCAAATCCTTCATGCTGGAAATGCCATCTTCGGTCCGTGACACGAACTGCGTTGCGGTCATGAAATTCGAATAGGAAAAGTCCACCGTTTTGCGGCGCTCTGCCGTGTTGGTGGTTGCCGCACACTCAATGTCGATATTGCCGGTTTTGACGAGAATGAACCGTGTGGCCGGCGTCGCCATGACATATTCGACATCCAGCTTGTCCAGCTTCAGGTATTGGCGAATGTGGTCTGTCAAACTTTTGCAGAGATCGATGGAAAAACCGACTACCTCACCGGACGGCAAGCGGTAGGAAAACGGAGGTTCTGCCTCACGGTAACCAATGCGGATTTTTCCCGATTTGGATATGGCCTGTAATGTCACACTTGCCGTTTCCGCGCTGGCCGTCGACCAGGACACAAGGCTGCCAAGCATAATAAGAGACAACGCAAATTTACGCATTCCAAGTCTCCTGCTGATTTACCTAAACATCTGAAAAGGTATTGTTTCGCTCAACCGTGAGCCGTTGCTTTCCTCAAAAAATCTTCATTCTCTGTAGACAGGTCATGGCACAGTTGCGACGCAGGCATCGGCCGCGCGAAGTAATAACCCTGCGCTTCCGTGCAACCTGCAACCTTCAGCACTGCAACCTGCCCCGGCCCTTCAACACCTTCAGCCGTTATTTCCATATCCACCTGCCGCGCCAGTGTGGTGATGGCGCTGATAATGGCGTTACTGGTCGCATCGTCCGGCAAGCCAGCCACGAATTCGCGGTCGATCTTCAATTTGGTGAAGGGCACGTTTCTCAGCGCCCCAAACGAGGCGTAACCCGTTCCAAAGTCATCGAGAACGATACGAACGCCACTTTCCTTGAGTTTGGCCAGGGCCGCAATGCTGGTCGCACCGGTCAGCATTACGGTTTCCGTTACCTCAAGCTCAAGGCGCTCAGGTGACAATCCGGTTTCCTTCAAGGTCTGCTCAACCGTTCCGACGATATCGCTCTGTCGCAACTGGACGGCAGAAAGGTTGACAGCCAGCCTGATGTTATCAGGCCAGCTCATCGCATCGGTGCAGGCTTGCTGCAGAATCCATTCGCCGAGCTGAATGATAAAGCCGGTTTCTTCTGCCAGTGGAATGAACTTGTCGGGCGGGATCATCCCCTGTTTGCGGTGACGCCAGCGCACAAGCGCTTCATAAGCGGCAATCCTGCCATCATGCAGATTGATGATCGGCTGGTAATGCAGCTCGAATTCATTATTCTGCAAGGCAAATTTCATGTCCATTTCCAGCGCGTGCTGGTCTTGAACGGCCATGTCCATGCCTTCTTCATAGAACACGGAAATGCCGCGCCCCATTGCCTTTGCACGGTACAAACCAAGATCGGCATTTTGCAGCAACTGGCCCGCAGACACGCCATGCGCAGGCGCACAGGCAATGCCGATACTGGTGCCAACCATCACTTCATGGTCATCCAGCATGAAACTGGTGGAGATGGATTCCAGAATGCGCGAAGCCAGCTTCTGGCCCTCGCGCAATGGATTGCGATTCACCCTCTGCACAATCGCAAACTCGTCACCACCGAGACGTGCCGCGATGTCATCAGGACCAAGTACGGAACGAACACGCGATGCGGTGGACACTAGAAGCGCATCGCCTGACGCATGGCCAAGCGTGTCATTGACCGTCTTGAAGCGGTCGAGATCAAGCAACATGACATTGAACATCTTGCCGGTCTGGGCGGTCTCTTCCAGGCAGGCATTCATGGTTTTCATTAGCAAGGCACGGTTGGGCAAACCAGTCAGCCCGTCATGGTGAGCCATATGCTCCATTTGCAGCGCCATATCGCGCACCTGTCGCAACCGGCCTCTTTCGACCACCGCCTCACGCAGGCTTTCAATGGCTGTGGCCATCGCACCGATTTCGTCCTTGCGGTTGCGAAACGGTGTTTCCACATCGGTTTCTTCGTTGGCGATACGCAACGTCGCCTGAATAAGCGCCGGAACGGGTTTGAGAAACCGCTTGGCAACAAAGCTGACGATGATGCCTGTGACGCTAAAAACCCCTAGCAGAACCAACAGGGAGTTCCGGAGCAACCGTTGCTGGACATTATAAAGCTCCGAAGCCGTGCCGATACTGGTCGCCACCGCACCGATAACCTCGCCACCCTGGTTTTTCAGGATCGGCAGCAGCCCAATATAATGTTTGACGCCGTCGATTTGCGCAAAGCCGGTCGCAAACTCACCTTTGCCACCATAATCCCGAAAAATCGGATCATGGATCGGTGCCAATACGTCTGAACCGGAACCACCATCATAGGCAACAGCAACGCTAACAAATGCAGCCTGCTCGGCATCATAACGGTAAAGCCACGTGGTCTTTTTGGTTTGCGCACTGACCAGCGTCAGCACATCAATGGGACTGAAACCGGTCACCAGGACGGATTCGTCATCGCCGATCGGCTGATCGGTAACAATGCGATCGACCTGCCCGCCATCATCCACACTGACAGCAATGTAGGTGTAGATGCTGCGCAAGGTAGCACTGGCGATTTGGGTATTGATCCGCGCCTGGTTACGCCATTGTTCACTGGCGGCAGTCACAAACATCGACCAGCCGACAAAAGCTCCGGCGCCATAGGCAAAAATTACTCCGCCCAGAAAAACAAGGGTGATCTTACCGACAAGCGAACGCCTCCACGCGTTCACACGCATGAAAAGTGTCGGCTGGCGGATATGAGCGCCTGCCTGTTGTGGCACCCCCGTTTCAATCGAACGGATAATTTTCTGAACCATGTGACAAAGTAATTCCCAGTCATACGAAGGCACTGTGTCCGGTTTGTATTTTTCTCACAGGCCTCACCCCATGGAAAACCATCATCAACGGGGGGTATTGAGAACCAATTAATGAAATAGAATGATTACGACGCATAAGTAAGAATCTTATCAAAAATGCATAAAAGCCGCCCCTTAAGGACGGCTTTCACGATGATGCAGCAAATATACTGTCGCTCACATATTCAGAGCGGGAGTGTTCTCCACAAAAATTTGCGGAGAACAGCTTGTATTTTAGTGGTTGTCACGCGGCAGACCCTTGGTCTGGGCAATGCGCTGATATTTCACCGCAGGCTCGAGTACGGCACCGCTTTCCATCTGACCAACAATGGCACGCTGGATTTCCTGCCATGGGGTCTGGTGAGCCGGGTATTCGTAACCGCCATCCTTCTCCAGAGCTTCGTAACGTGCAGCCAATTCTTCACCGGAGATGAGAATGTCAGCCTTGCCGCGACCCACGTCAACGCGAACGCGGTCACCGGTTCTCAGGATCGCAAGACCACCGCCAGCAGCGGCTTCCGGCGAAGCATTGAGGATCGATGGGCTGCCAGATGTACCAGACTGACGGCCGTCACCAATGCAAGGCAGCGAGTTGACGCCCTGCTTCAGCAGGTAGTCAGGTGCACGCATGTTCACAACTTCAGCTGCGCCCGGATAACCGATCGGGCCTGCCCCACGCATGAACAGGATGGTGTTGGCATCGATAGCCAGCGACGGATCGTCGATCCGGTGGTGGTAATCTTCCGGACCATCGAACACGACCGCACGGCCTTCGAAGGCTTCCGGATCGTTCGGGTTGGACAGGTAACGGTTGCGGAACTCTTCCGAGATAACGCTGGTCTTCATGATGGCAGACGAGAACAGGTTGCCACGCAGTACGCGGAAACCGGCACGTTCTTTCAAAGGCTGTTCGTAAGGACGGATAACCTTTTCGTCTTCAATGATCGCACCGCGACAGTTGTCGCCAATGGTCTTGCCATTGACCGTCATGGCGTCTTCCTTGATCAGACCCTGCGTCATGAGCTGGTTGACCACGGCTGGGACGCCACCGGCATGGTAATAATCTTCGCCGAGATATTCACCGGCTGGCTGCAGGTTCACCAGCAGCGGAACGTCTTCACCGTAGGTCTGCCAGTCATCAACCGTCAGTTCAACACCGACGTGACGTGCAAGACCGTTGAGGTGGATCGGTGCGTTGGTAGAACCACCGATTGCCGAATTGACGCGGATTGCGTTGATGAAAGCATCCTTGGTCATGATATCGGAAGGCTTCAGGTCTTCCTTGACCATTTCAACAATACGCAGACCGGTGAGATAGGAAACTTCCTGACGGTCACGGTAAGGAGCCGGAATAGCGGCAGAACCTGGCAGCTGCATGCCGAGTGCTTCAGCCAGCGAGTTCATGGTCGTGGCCGTACCCATGGTGTTGCAGTAACCGGTTGAAGGTGCAGAGGAAGCAACCAGCTTCACGAAGCCCTGATAGTCGATTTCGCCCTTGGCGAGAAGTTCGCGTGCCTTCCAGACGATGGTACCAGAACCGGTACGCTCACCGCGGAACCAGCCGTTCAGCATCGGGCCGACGGACAGTGCAATTGCCGGAATGTTGACGGTGGCCGCCGCCATAAGACAGGCAGGCGTGGTCTTGTCACAACCGATGGTCAGAACAACGCCGTCAAGCGGGTAACCATACAGCACTTCAACGAGGCCGAGGTAAGCAAGGTTACGGTCGAGACCAGCGGTCGGGCGCTTGCCGGTTTCCTGGATCGGGTGAACCGGAAATTCGATGGCGATACCGCCAGCTTCACGGATACCTTCGCGCAGGCGATTGGCCAGCTCAAGGTGGTGACGGTTGCAAGGCGAAAGATCAGAACCGGTCTGGGCAATACCAATAATCGGACGGTCTGACTGCAATTCCGCCTGGCTCAAGCCGAAATTCATGTAACGCTCGAGATAAAGCGCCGTCATATCCGCGTTGGCCGGGTTATCGAACCAGGCGCGAGAACGCAGTTTTCCGGAAGTGGACGGAAGATTATCGGAATTTCCCATGGTGATTGCCTCAAAACAAAAATAAGACGACAGCCGCGTCAATGCTCTGTCTGGGAAGGTATCCGCACGCAGCTATGCCACTACGGTCCACGCTTCCGTTATTTGTATTACTATTTATCGAGGGGAACGCTTGTCAAGAGTCGTTGGCACCAAACACGGCACTCTCGTATAAAAGAGCTAAACATCATTATTTTTAATACGCTAATTTACCACAAAGACACATATGTTTTCCATTGCAAAGCAAACATGAGTACAATAATCATACTATATGCTGAATCTTCATCGCCCTGTTGTGTCAGGAGACGACCAAGCTATTTCTCGCAAATGGCTGAATTTTGACGTACAGTTTTAACGAAATGCAGAAATGGGCCAACGCCAAGGAGATTTCGTGGGGCTGCTTGAAACGACGATCACAGGACGTAAAAGACGCAGTAGCCACGCACATGTTGTTGCGGAACTAGGCAGCGGAATAGTCTCGGGCAGCATTGCCGAGGGATCGATCCTGCCGGGAGATGCCGATCTGTCGCTGAGGTTTGGTGTTTCGCGCACAGTTCTCCGGGAAGCAATGAAGACATTGGCCGCAAAACGGCTGGTCGAACCCAAGGCGAAAGTTGGCACCCGCGTTCTGGGCAGTGAAAGCTGGAACTTTTTTGACGCTGATGTTCTTGGCTGGCGCTGCGACGCTGGGCTAGACCAGGAATTTGTAGAACATCTGGCAACAATCCGCATGACGCTGGAACCGGCAGCCGCAGCGGCTGCCGCCACTCAGGCATCAAGCGACGATATTGCAGCGCTTTATGCAATTGCTGCCCGGTTTGATGACCTTAGCCACACACCGGAAACCATCGCCAAGGTGGACCTTGATTTCCATCTCGCAATTGCCCGCATGTCCGGCAATCCATTCATGCGTTCGGCAAGCGGTCTGATCGAAGCAGCGCTGGCAATCTCCTTCAAGCTGTCGTCACCAGCCGCTTCGCCAGAAACCATCGAGGAAATCGCAACCAACCATTTGCGTATTGCCCACGCCATTGCCCTGCGTGATCCAGAAAAGGCAACGGTTGCGATGCGCCATGTCATTGAAGCCGGGAAAGACCGTATTGCCGTTCACCTGACAAAATAGACAGCAATTTTGAAAACTGGCTTCAGGACAGAATGAAGCCTTTACCATCCTCAAGTTTGAGAACAGTCAAACGGTTGCTGTTAACAGCACCGGTATCAATTCCGATGCGGTTTGGGCCTGTTTCCGGCCGCTCATAAACCGTATGACCGTGCACCACCAGAAACGGCAGTTCCGGCCCGCGTGACAGAAACGGTTCGCGGATCCACAACAGATCGCGGTCATCCTGCTCCTCCAGTGCCACGCCCGGCCGCAAGCCGGCATGGACAAACACGTAAGACCCAATTCGGACATAACCGACCATATTTTTCAGCAGCTCCACGTGCTGTGAAGGAATGGTGTCAGCCAGCGCCCGCTTCAGATCATCAATGCCCTTTTTGCCACGCGTCAGCATGTAATCGGCATCGATGCCGTAGGACAGCAATGTCTGGCGGCCGCCAAAGTCCAGCCAGTTCATATGGCGTGCCGGGTCATCCAGAAATTGCAGAAACGCATCATCATGATTGCCACAGACGATATAGCGCTGCAGGCCGTAAGAAGACGGTGCACAGAGATAGTTCATCACATCCGCGGAGTTTTTGCCACGATCGATGTAGTCACCCAAAAGAATGACGAGACCTGCCTGTCCGTTTGCAATCAGATCGCCTGCCACAAGGCTTTCGGCATGCTGCAGCAGATCTATACGACCGTGAACATCCCCGATGGCGTAGATAGGATAATGCGGGATTTGCGGACCAAGATCGATTCTCTGCCTTCTGTGCTCGGTCGCTGCCTGTGGTGCAGCCTTGTTCCCGAACAGTCTTTGCAATGACGGTATCATTCTATCGAAAAACTTTCCTGCACAGCATTCCAATTCATTTTGGGCTACCAGCCGCGGCCCGCTCCAAAGGCGTTACAGCATTCTTTTCCAACAACATATCAGAAACGCTGCGTCCATTTATACGGCAATCGACGAGCCATGTCCTGAGTGCGATGGAAGTTCTACGACATTCCACAAACTTTCTGGCCAGAATATTCCGCAAAACAACCGATGCCTTTGCGCCACATGCATTTCTTTGGCCGCTCTTATCAATGCAAATCTTGCGTGAGGGTATTCCGACGACATTTTCCAGAAGGAAAATACCTTCGTCCGTCGAGAAGGACGCACTGTCGTGGATTTTCATGTTGAATTGTGCACGGAACTTGTAGGGAAATTCATCGATCAGGGGAATATCCGGCTCGCGGCGCTGTACTTTTATAGGTTCCGTCGTCCAAACGGCCCGCTGATCCGGTGAATACAGCCCCTTTTCAAGCAAATGTGATGATGCATCACTTTCTGGTGGCGCGATAATTTGTGCAACCACCATCATAGCCAGCATGAAAAAACCAACAGCGCAAAACAGACGGAAAACAAGTCTTGTGACTTCTTGCATTAATCATACCGAAAATTATTGTTTCATAGAACTGTTCAATAGTTTATGGGCGTCAATTCTATAACACCCACGTTATGACCTTAAAAAATTTCAGAAAATGCATTTGCCGTGCATGAGGTGCTGTCTTGAGTACGCTTTCCCTGCCAGTGAGCCTCGTCATAAGTAAAGCACGGAGCATTTGTTCAGTAATTTACTGGTTGATTATCTTGCTGTCGGTCGTTGATTACGGTGGCTCGGGTACAAAAACTGTTCCAATCCTCTGTCTTGGCATTTTTGCACTGCTGCCGATGATGCTGGCAACAACAGGTCTGCCGAAATATTCCCGTTCAGTTATAATCGGAACGGCCATTGTTTTGATAGCTATTTTGGGTTTTATCACGTTCCAGACCAGCCCGCTGCCCGGCCATATGCTGTCGCACCCCGCCTGGCAGGAAGTGGTCAAACTCAACCCTGATACCGTGCCAGTGATATCCTTGACCCCGGCGGACGACATGGGCGGTTTTCTGAAAATCGCGCTGTGTGCAGGCATCTTCATGCTTGGCCTGATGCTGTATGATACGGATGAGCGCGCACTGTCCGCACTCAAGATCATCGGCATCGGTGGCGGGATCATTTCCATATGGTCCATCCTGCAGTTTCTGCTTCTGCCCGGCACTCTCGGCTTTGGGCAGAAGAAATTTTATCTCGACAGCCTCACCAGCTTCTTCATTAACAGAAACACCGCAGGAACGTTCCTCGGCCTGTTGCTGCTAGCATTGTTTACGCTGGCATGGCGCACACTTGAGCCCTTGGAAATTCGCCATATCTGGGGACGCATCACCTATGGCACAGGCCTGACCGACAACCAGAAAAAACAACTTCTGCATACCGGCTTTTATACTCTGTTGCTGTTTGCAACCTTCGTTGCATTGATGCTGACCCGCTCGCGTGGCGCAACCGCTGCAACATTCATTTCCCTGATGATGCTTGCCGTTATGCTGGTGTTTGGTTCGAAAAAATCATCCGCCACGAGTTTCGCCCGACCAACGCTGTGGACACGCATTCGCCCCTTTGCCCTCACGGGCGCTGCAATGTTCATGGTGATGATCATGTTCTCGGCCTTTGCCGGACGTGCATCTCTGCGCATCGAAGCCGCTGGCGGTGAAGACGGCCGTTTCTGCGTCATGCCGTTTATCAAATCCGCGGTTGCAGATCATTTGCCTTGGGGCAGCGGCCTGTCTAGCTTCCAATCCGTCTATGCCGGATATCATGAAGCCGCCTGCGGCATATCCCGTGTATGGACCCGTGCCCATAATGTTTACATGGAAGGCCTGCTGACGTTCGGCATCGTGTTTGCCATTCTGGTTGCGATTTTTGTCGTCACCTTCGCAACCATTTTCATACGAGGCATTTTCAAGAGAAAGAACTACGGTTTCGCACCCAAGCTCGGCCTTGCGGCTATCGTTCTGGTCGCCATTCACTCGGCAATCGATTTTTCCGTGCAGATACCGGGCATGGCAATAAGTTTCGCAGCGCTGCTCGCGCCGCTCGTCACCATAAGCCTGCGCCCCTCCGCCGGGAGACGGAAAAGACAGAGCCGTTCCTCATAACAATTTGCGGAGCGGGCTGATGTGGCGGGTGTAATACCAGCCGGGAGATTGTGCCGTAATAAGGTTCTCATACATGGCACGAGGAACAGCGATTGTCCTTTGGCGACCATCGTGAAATGTCACGGACAGCATGCGTTTATCCTCGTCATATGACGCAGATGCAATAAGTTTCGATTTCAAAGTCGAACTGTCCGTTATGTGCTCAGCCATTGCCTGTTTCCATTCGCGACGGTGTAACTTTTCGTTAATCTTGTGCGGCGCACAACAGAATGTCAACTCACCAAATCTCTTCGGTCAATTGTGCGGTATACAGCCAGAATGGCCTTGCTCGAATTGTTACGTGATAAGTTTAAGCCATCAGTTTGACGGACGTTTAAAATAAGCCTGAACCTTATTTACAAAATAAAAATATCCATACGTGTTGTCTGTGTTGGTATAACTATCAATGCGGCCAAAGTACGAAGGGTAGTAATCATTTCGCGCCCGAAAAGTTCCGCACATCCATTCGCAGAACAAGCCAAAAACTAAAAAATCTTTTTATTACAAATAGATAAGTCGGAAAATATTGCTCCCGCAATAGCCCGCGGCGACGTAACCCGAATTGGTATCTATCAAAACATTCCCTTATCGGACACAGTTTGACCGTTGCCACAGGGCAGCACGGAAGCGTCGCAGAAATGCATTTGTGTTTGGCACGTAAGCAGCACTTCCTTCTTAAACGACAATCATATGAACGCATGACTTGCAGCCGGCAACAGCTGCCAGAACGGATTTGTACGCCTTTGTATTTTGTAACGTGCAATCCCAAAAACCCGGCGCAACCGGACAATAAGGCCTGATCAACAGGTCGGGATGAACCGCAGATGAATTGTATTGATCACATCTGCCCAACTGTAACCGCTACGGAGCATGCACAGACGAAAAATCCCGGTTAGATGAAAGGGATGTCGAAAGCTGCTCCAATTTCTTTTGGAGGAAATGAAATGGGTGCTTACGATCACAAATCGCCAAGCGGCAGCGACGACGACATCACGAAAATCGGCGCGCTTTCAGACGGCTTTGCCAACACAGCGACCAATGACACCAGCGTAGAAGACAGCAATGTCGGCGCAGCCAATGGTAACAACCGCAACAACGACAATAGCGACAACAGCACCAACACGGACATTGATGCGAAAGTCGACGTTGCCGTTGGCAATGGCGACAACCGCGACAATGAATACGACTGGAGCTATGACAGCAAAACTGTAAGCCTGTCGGACAATGACACCAACACCAAGACGACGACCATCACCGACACAGACACCAAAGTTGACTATGACTGGAGCTATGACAGCAAAACAGTCAGCATGTCGGACAACGACACCAACATCAAGACAACCACCGTTACCGATACCGACACGGACATCAAGAACATATCAGATGACGACACAACCAACACCTCAGGAAGCTTCAATTCTTCCGAAAGCTTCTACAAGTCGGACACCGACTTTGCCGTTCTTGATGATGTGAAGGACTTTGGCAATCTGGGTATTGCCGGTGGCGACCTCACATTCAACCTCGGTGACGACTTCTCGTTCACACTGGATGTCGACAATGTACTGAACAGCTCCCTCAACGGTGGCAGCCATAACACAGGCTTCAGCCTTGTGCAGGCCAACCACCTTGCTGATCAAGACGTCGCTTATGACGTCAAGATGAACAACGGCGGCGCTGAAAACCACCTCAAGGCCGATGCAGGCACAGCCTACGGTGCTGAAGGTGTGGATATGGACGGCAAGGGTTGGGACCTCAAGGCAGGCGACGACGTCGCAGGCACGAGCACAGCCGATGCATCTGCGATCCTGGCAAATTCCGGCTTCCACATGGAACTGGTACAGGGTGCCAACATGCTCAGCAATGCCGTTGATGTCAGCATCATCGGTGGCAACTCTCACATCACCGATGTGGGCGAAGATACCTCAAGTCACTGATGCTCCCTCGACAATGAAAAGGCTGCACCGGCACCCGCCGGTGCAGTTTGGCGGTTGTGAAAACCGGCAAAGGGCATCCGGTGGCAGCAGAAATCGCACGCTCCCAGTCTCCCCTGAAGTGACCAGCCTGCGATTTCTGTTCGTGATGCCGCTCTAAAAGGAGGGGTTCACCATGTATGTGTATGACGACAAAATTTCGGAAATGATCGCGCACTTCATCGGGCTGTTCGAGACCGAAACAGAAGAAGCACGCATGCGCCAGAAATTTCTCGACGGCAGAAGCACCCCGGACAAAGATCCTGCCCTGCAGACAGAGGAAACACAGGATCGGGATTTCGATTCCCGGCTTGCCTTGCAGGACTATGCACCCGGCGTCAATTACCACGCTCCCTATTATGACTGGAATTACCTCGGCTACAGACCAGCCGGAGATTTCAACGACGCTCTCGACCGACTGCACGCCGGTCATGCTCTCGGGTTGAGCGCACCGCGCATCCACCATCCGGGGGTCGGGCCGTTTTCGCAAGAACAGGAACTCGTAATCCACGGCGGCCCTGGCTCCACCATCGCGCACACCGCGCAGGTCAATCTGCTTCAGGACGATGACTATCTGAACATGACTGACGGTGTGAACATTCCACGCGACACGACCTTTGTCACGGCACGCATGATGGAGTTTTACGACAAGGCCGAGGGTTATATTCCGTTCTCGGGCTTCACCCGCACGGATGAATACGCAAAACTCCAAGACATTGCCAAGGATGTCCATGACTACGTCGACAATGCCCGCGAAAATGACATTACCTCCCTAAATACCGGTGCAGAAGTCGATTTCGTTTTGGCTGCCCATCAAATTAATGGTGTCTACATCAATGGCGCGCTGTCCGCAGAGGCACCCGATGTCAATGATTTCATGCCGGAGCGCGGAATCGCCAAACCTGCTGAAGAACCAGAAAAAAGTGAAGTTTCACTGGAAAGCGACGCAGCACATCCCAATAGTGTGGATGTTGCAGCGGGCGCCAATATCGTCGCCAATATTACAACTCTAACCAATACCGGCGTCATGGCTCCAGTCATGGCTGTGATGGGCGATTACCATCAGATCGATGCGATAACCCAAGCCTTTGTTTATAGCGACCGCGACGAAATAGACAGCGCACTCACAACTTCAGAAAACCATTCTGCAACTGCGGCATACAATATCGCGACATTCGAAAGAGGCGCGTACGAATACTCGACGAACCCTTCTGCCGTTGATGAGCATGGAGACTTGGTATTCCCAACCGCCTGGCGCGTCAGCGTTGTTGATGGCGATGTCTGCTTTGTGAACTGGCTGGAACAATATCAGTTCATTTCCGACAACGACACGATGACCATCACGACCACCGGCTCCGAGGTCAGTGTGCTGACAGGCGGTAATGCCGCCATCAACCTGTTTTCGTTCCTAGGCATGAGTACGCAGTTCGATCTCATCATCGTTGGCGGCAATGTGCTTGACATGAGCATCATCAGTCAGATCGCCGTACTCTACGATAATGACTGGGTGCGCGCCACGGCCGATTTGGGCGGCACCAATGGTGCCGTTGCCCAATCCGGCAACAACCTCATCTGGAACCAGGCATCTATCCACAATATTGGCAGCAACGATCGTTTCGAGGCAATGCCGGACCACATTGGCAAAGCGGTTGATGCCATCAATGAGCGCGATCGAAACCTTCCTGATGGCTTTGCGACCGACCCGACCTTTGCGGGCTACGCGGGACTGAATGTCCTTTACATCACGGGCAACCTCTTCGACGTCAACATCATCAAACAGGTTAGCATTCTAGGAGATTCCGACGATGTGACCCAGGCCATATCCAAGGTTCTTGAGAGCAATCACGATGCGACCGTGACTGTCGACACCGGAAGCAATGCCATCGTCAACATCGCCCAGATTGTTGACTACGACAGTTTCGGTTCCACAACCTACCTGGCAGGTAACCTCTATTCAGATGCGATCCTCATTCAAGGCGGCATCATCGAACATGATACCTCTCAGCCAACGCCCGTTGGAAGCGGCCTCGCAAACGAGGTCATAGCATTTCTCCATGATGACAACCCTGCGGTGGACGATACCGACGGCGTTATTAACGCCGGTCACGACCTGTCCTGGTCGTCGGCACATCCAGTCGACGTCATGCAATCCGTCGTCGCGTAAATAGCATTCCGAAGGAGAAGCAGATGAACCAGTTTTCGCGTAATCTAACTGCCGACGGAAAGGCAAAAACCGAAGACGAGGTAACCGAGGCATGCATTTCGGCCATCAATGATGCCGTTGAAAAATTTCGCACACTGTCCCAACCCGTTGAAGAGGTAAGAAGCAATGAAAAGGTGGAACTTACCGCTCCACCACCGGTCGAACCGACCCGGCCAACAACAACAATTTCCGCTCCAGAAGTGCCAGTCGCACCAACGCCTCAACCCATACCGCAGGAAACTGCACGTATAGCCCCTGAAGAACAGGTTCCTCCGCAACGGCCCATCGACCGTGAAACAAGCGAGCCAGAACCACAGTTGAAATCAGCACCAGAGGTTCCAGCCTTCACCAAAACAATCGATAGCAATGTCGGCCCTGTACGTGACAATGAACGCCGCGTGGCGACCGGCGGTGGCGGCAATGGCAAGGACCCGGAATTTCGTGGCGGTGGCGGCGGTGGTGGCGGCGGCGACAATACCGGCTTCCACAAACGCAGCGAACCGGTGAATTTTGCGGTCAGCCTGGCGAAGGGAATTGCGGCAATCCGGCGCAACATGATCATCGTGATGTTGTTCACAATCGCCATAAATGTACTGCTGCTTGCCATTCCTCTTTATCTTTTTCAAATTTCCGACCGCGTTTTGACCAGCCGCTCAATGGATACGCTGATCATGCTGTCCGTCGCAGTCCTTGGCGCGGTTCTGTTGCAGGCGTTCCTCGATTCCATTCGCCGCTTCATCCTGATGCGCACGGCGGTTGAACTTGAGGTACGTCTGGGCGCCCCAATTCTTAGCGCCGCCGCGCGCGCATCGATGCATGGTAATGGCAAGGACTACCAGATTTTGCAGGACCTGCAGCAACTGCGGTCCTTTATCACCTCGGGCACGCTGATTGCGTTTCTCGACGCGCCATTGATGCCGTTTTTTGTTGTGGTCGTATATCTGGTGCATCCGCATCTGGGCATCATCATCATGGTCTGTTGTGCGGTCCTGTTTCTGATCGCATGGCTGAACCAAAAGTTCACAGCCCGTCAGTTTGCCGAAGCAAATGTCTATCTCAGCCGCGCCAACTTCCATCTCGACTCTATGTCGCGCAATTCGCAGATCATCAACGCCTTGGCGATGATCCCGGAAGCTGTGAAAATGTGGGGGCGTGAGACAGCCGGTTCGCTGCAGTCACATGTTGCAGCACAGGATCGCAACATTATCTTTTCCGGCATATCCAAAGCCTGCCGAATGATCACCCAGATCACCTTGCTCGGCTGGGGGGCCCATCTGTCCCTGACCGATCAGTTGACAGGCGGCATGGTCATTGCTGCGTCGATCATTTCCGGCCGCGCGCTGGCACCAATTGAAGGTGCTATCGAAGGTTGGCACCAGTTCAACAAGTCGGCCACGGCCTACGGACGCATCAAGGCGCTGCTGTTGAATTCACCGCTTAATTTCCCACGCCTGCGCTTGCCCAATCCTGAAGGGCGACTGGATGTAGAACGCCTGCTGTTTGTGCCACCACCACAGAAGAAGGTTATTCTCAACGGCATTTCCTTTTCTCTGCAAAAGGGTGAATCGCTTGCCATCATCGGCAATTCCGGTTCCGGCAAAACAACCCTTGGCAAGATGCTGGTCGGCTCGATCATGCCAACCTCAGGCAATGTGCGCCTCGACCTCATGGATCTGCGCAATTGGGACCAGCGGCAGTTCGGAGAAAGCATTGGCTATCTGCCACAGGACGTGCAGCTCTTCCCCGGCACCATAAAGGCTAACATCTGCCGCATGCGTGACGATGTCGAGGATCGCCAGATTTTTGAGGCTGCGGTGCTGGCGGATGTGCACGAATTGATCGCCGGTTTCCCGCAAGGATATGAAACCGTCGTGGCGGCCGATGGCGCACCACTCTCCGGCGGCCAGAAACAACGTATTGCCCTTGCCCGCGCTTTCTTCGGAGATCCGAAATTCGTGGTGCTGGATGAGCCGAATTCAAACCTTGATACGCAAGGCGAGGCTGCCCTGGCAAAAGCCATTATACACGCAAAGAAGCAGGGCATCACAACGGTCACGATTACCCAGCGCCCTGCTCTTCTGCAATGCGTCGACAAGATCATGGTCCTGAAAGACGGCACCGTGGCGATGTTCGGCGAGCGGATGGACGTCCTTAAAGCGCTGTCGCGCGGCAACAAAAGCGAACAAAATGGCCCTGCTCCACGCATTGTGGGAGAACGCAAATGACTTTCCGGAAAAAAGGCAAAAAGCAGGATATAAAAGAACAAGGCCAGCTTGAATGGTATAGCGAGGTGCCACGCTCGATACGTTTACACAGCGTTGTTGGTCTGGCCGTGCTTTTCACCGCATTTGGCGGGTTTGGCTACTGGGCGGGAACCGCACCGCTGGCATCTGCCATCATCGCGCAAGGCAGTTTCGTTGCCACCGGCAACAATAAGATCATCCAACACTTGGAAGGCGGCATTATCAAGGATGTCGGCGTCAGTGAAGGTGATGTGGTGCATGAGGGAGATGTACTCCTCACCCTCGACAAGACCGCAGCTCTTTCTAACGAACGGATGCTGAAACTGCGCCAACTGCGACTGGAAACGATCGTCACCAGACTGCGGGCAGAAGCGCAAGGTGAGAAAACTTTCAAAGTGCCGGATATCGTTTTGAAAGAAGCCGCCGACCCGGATATCAACGCGATCATTCAAAGCCAGAATGTTGTGTTTCACAGCAAACAGATCAAGCTTGAAGAACAACTGAACCTTATAGAGAAGAATATCAAATCCCTTGAATTCCGCTACGAGGGCTACAAGGGTCAAAAAGACTCTTTTGATCGTCAGCTATCTTTGCTGACGCAGGAACGGGATTCAAAGGTGCGCCTCGCCAAGGAGGGCGTCATCCGCAAAACCGATATGCTTGCGCTGGAACGGGCCATAGCGGACGCTATGGGCGATATTGCCCGGCTGAGTGGCGAGATGAACCAGAGCGAGGCAGAGATTGCCAAGTTCCGGCAAGAAGCAATCATCGCGATCAACTCCAACAAACAGGCAGCACTGGACGCATTGGAAACGGCCGAATCCGACCTCGACAGTATTCGCCAACAGCTGCACGAAGCGGCCGAAGTGCTTGATCGTACCATTATCCGCTCACCGGTGACCGGCACAGTCATACGTTCCTATTACCACACCGCAGGTGGCGTTATTACCACCGGCAAACCGATCATGGAAATCCTGCCAGCGGGTGTTCCGCTGATCCTTGAGGCACAGGTGCTACGCACCTCCATTGACCAGTTGCATGAAGGTCAGACAGCGGCGATCCGCTTGTCTTCCCTCAATCGCAGAACCACACCCGTGCTGCATGGCAAAGTGTTCTACGTATCTGCCGACAGTATCGAAGAAAGCAGCGGTCTTTCGACCAAGGATGTCTACATTGTGCGTGTCCGCATTCCCGATGAGGAAATTGCCCGCGTCAATGGCTTTCATCCTGTTCCCGGCATGCCGGCGGATGTGTTGATCCAGACATCTGAGCGTACCTTCTTCGAGTATCTGACGAAACCGATTTCGGACAGCATGTCACGCGCCTTCAAGGAACGTTGATGATCGTCAGACGGAAGCATATGATCGTGCTGTCATGCCAGATGGGAGGACCACAATGGCAGCCATGTCAGATGTTCTGTTACGTGTCGGACGTTTAAATTACGTCTGGACCAATACGG
This sequence comes from Rhizobium sp. CG4, assembly GCF_023701965.1. Lineage (NCBI taxonomy): Bacteria > Pseudomonadati > Pseudomonadota > Alphaproteobacteria > Hyphomicrobiales > Rhizobiaceae > Rhizobium > Rhizobium sp. CG4. The sequence goes on from NZ_JABAEG010000001.1 coordinate 1,033,467, forward strand.
AAAGCCTGCTGATCTACATCATCGCTCATCTGCTTCGCGTTGAAAAAGAAGCAGCCATTGTGGTGTTTCTGACACTTAATACAACGCGCGCCCGCATCGATCTCATCGAGCGACTTGCCAAGCTTTCCGCAACGCCTGCGGCCGAGCGGAAGGCCATTCTCGGTATGATGGCACGGTTGAAGTCAGAATCCAAAATGCGCAACAAATACAATCACTGCATTTATTCGTTTGACGAAAACGGCGAGATTTCCAGCACTCAACTGATGCGTCTGTTTGACGATGACAAGGAAGTCCGCTACGGCAAGGTTGAGCAGATGGACCAGAAGGAGTTGGACTCCCTTGAAAAATCAATCGGCGCGATAGTCGAACTCAGCAAGACCATCTGGAACTTCATTCACGCCAGCCCTCATGTGTCAGGCGAGTTGTAAGGCCATCTCAAGCCTCCCACTCATATTGACAAGCGAAAAGCAGGCGCTCTTATACGGGGAAAATTCAAAGGATAATTTCCCCATGAGCCTGCCTATCATCGACATCGTTACCGAAAATCCGACCGAGCAGGATTGTGCAGCAATCATCGCACCACTGCGCCAGTTTAACCGGGCAAACCGCGGTATGATTGAGGATAAGCCGGACTTTGCCGTGCTGGTACGTGACCCTGGCACTCGTGAGGTACTGGGCGGCCTTTACGGCACCGACAGCTACGGTTGGGCTTTTGTGAAATACCTCGTCGTTCCCGAACAGTTCCGTGGCCAGAAACTCGGCTCACACCTGATTGAAGAAGCCGAAAAAATTGCTCGAGACCGTGGTTATATCGGCATATGGCTGGATACTTTCGAGTTTCAGGCCAAACCGTTTTACGAAAAGATGGGCTACACCGTATTTGGTGAACTGGAAGGCGCACCAAATGCCATCGGCCGTTACTTCCTCAAGAAAAAATTCTGATCATTTGGCCACGTCTTTTCGGTGACATGGGCGTGAGCCTAATCCCTATTGATGGCCGATTTTCACCCATAGGGAATATTTGAAGCCGAATAATTCCCAATACAATGAACACTCCCGACAGAGGTAAATCGTAACGGGAGGGGACCATGCGCATCGATGTAATCGATACGGATCAGGCGTTTCACGATGTGCGTGAGAATTGGGATCGCGTTTTCATGAGCGACCCCTTCGCACAGCATTTCCTGTCTTGGGTGTGGTTGAAACGCTATCTTTTCCGCCGCAAGCGCTGGTTTATTCTGGCCCTGCGCGAAAAGGCCGAAGGTTCTCCCTACGTCGCCTTTTTCCCCTTGCGCATTGTCACGATCCTCAATGAAAAGACCGGTCGTTTTTATGATGAAATGATCATGGCCGGGAATTTTGCCGCTGACTATACCGGGTTCCTGACCATGGCCGAATATGAGCAGCATGCCGTTGAGGGCTTCTGTTCCTATATTCGCCAGCAGAACTGGACCAACCTGAAAATAGAATATTTCTACGGTCCTCCCGGACGCCGCGAAGCGATGATACGGGCACTGCAAGGGCCGGACGTCATATTCCGGGACAGCACGCCCAAGAGCCTGAATGACATCGACAATTGCGTGTGCCCGGGCGTACCGCTGCCGGACACTTTTGACGCCTATCTCGATAGTCGTATGAGCAGCCAGTCAAGACAGAAATTACGGCGTTTCCTGCGCAAGGTGGAAAGCGACGCGGACTGGCAAATCACCTTTGCAACCCCGCAAACCATCAAACGAGACATTACAATCCTGTTCGACCTGTGGCGCATAAAATGGGCGCCTTTCAAGGGCAAGGAGCGCACCGAAAGGTTGATCGCGGGATCACGCGAAATGCTGATGGATTGTTTTGTTGACGGCAATCTGGATGTGCCCGTTTTGTGGTATCAGGGCAAACCATTGGGTGCACTTGCCAATATTGTTGATCGGCAGAAAATGGCCGTCCTGTTTTATGTCACGGGCCGAGATGAAAACTGGAAAACCCCTTCACCGGGTTTTGTTCTGCACGGTTATTGCATACGACGTGCGATCGATAATGGCTTCCGCTATTATGACTTCCTGCGTGGCAACGAGCCCTACAAATATATGTTCGGGCCGGATGAACGCCAGATAAGCTGCACGTTGTTTCGCTCCCGCACCGGGGAAAATCTCGGCGGCACCTTACATCCTCGTAGCATTCGCTTCGTCTATGAAAAGGCGCTGCAATTGTACAAAGAGGGCAAGAAGGGCAATGCCGAGGTCGCCTTCAAACAAGTGGTAGACGCAGCGCCACAACATTACGGCGCACGCTTTGGACTGGCAAATCTGCTGTTTGAAAAAGGAAAACTCCCGCAGGCGGAAGTTGTCTTTTCCACTCTCGCCAGGCAGGTCGATAGCCCCGTTCCTGTGCTGATGCGGTTGGGTGAAACACAGCTTGCGCTGCATCACTACGAAGAAGCATCGGTAACCTTCCAGAAAGTCACCAAACTGTCGCCATTTAACCGCGAGGCGCTCTACAAACGTGGCGTTGCACTGACCGCGTCTGGAAAGACAGTCGAAGCACTGGAGATATTCTCGACGCTAAAGGGATATTATTCGGATAATCCTGTTCATCGGGAATACACTGAAAAAGCCAAGTTGGCCTTTGACCGATTGATGGGAAGTCTGGGAATTGGCCTGTCGAAATTGCCACCCGTTCCGGCGACGCCAAAACTGCTTCATTCCTGATCCAAGCGAGCACAGAAAGCCCCCTGGAAAGCCGTTATTTTCCAGGGGGTGTGGAACAAAAAGCGCGCACGCAGATTATCGTTCCAACAACCTTAAGCGCGAAGACAATTTTGAGCTACTTTCAACCTAAAATAAGGCAATTTTAGCAATGGATTTCCACAAATTTGATTTTTTGGTAGACAATTCAAGTTAATTGAATTATATGATGAGCACACTTCATCGCGGAAGCACCGTAATTCTCAATATTACTGCGTGCAACATGGCCGCTAAATTCGCGTGCGTGACTTCGTTATTGAACAAGTTGCACGATAAAAAATCCATAATGTTCGGGTGAAACCGGACAACCAATAATAACGCAAGAAAGACTACGTATAAGGATATTTATTCTTTGACGTTACAGTCTTCAACTCAAGGAGAATGCCTGCGCTATTGAGCGCGGCTCATATTGTATGGCTTTGACAACTGAAAATGAGACGTCTGTGCAGCAGCACTCGACCAAGATCAGTCTGAAAAACATCTACAAGGTTTTTGGTGACCATCCCGAGAAAGCCTTGAAAATGCTCCGGTCGGGGCAGAAAAAATCCGAAATTCACAAAGCGACGGGCTGTTCGATCGGTGTCAATGATGCCAGTTTCGACATCCGCTCTGGCGAAATTTTCGTCATTATGGGCCTGTCGGGCTCTGGAAAATCCACTCTCCTGCGCCTTCTTAACCGGTTGATCGAACCAACATCCGGTTCGATCGAAATCGATGGACGCGATATTACCGGCATGTCGCAGCGTGACCTGATTGACGTGCGCAGACGCGACATCAGCATGGTATTCCAGTCCTTTGCCCTGCTTCCCAATCGCACAGTGCTGAACAATGCCGCCTTCGGTCTTGAAGTGGCAGGCGTTGGTGAAACAGAGCGCAACGAAAAAGCCATGGCCGCCCTCGCTGCCGTTGGTCTTGCCGGTTATGAAAACAGCCGTCCCGATCAGCTTTCCGGTGGTATGAAGCAGCGTGTCGGTCTGGCCCGCGCTCTTGCTAGTGAACCCACAATTCTATTGATGGACGAGGCGTTTTCGGCACTCGACCCGCTGATCCGCACAGAAATGCAGGACGAACTTGTCCGGCTTCAGTCTGAACACAGCCGCACGATTGTGTTCGTCAGCCACGACCTCGACGAAGCCATGCGCATCGGCGACCGTATCTGCATCATGGAAAACGGCAATGTTGTGCAGGTCGGCACACCTGACGAAATCGTTCTCAACCCAGCCAATGATTATGTGCGTTCGTTCTTCCGCAACGTCGATGTCTCGCACGTCTTCAAGGCTGGCGATATTGCCCGCAAAACGCAGGTCACCATCATCGAACGGCAGGGCGTTTCAGCAGCCGCAGCGCTGGAGCGCATGAAGAGCTTTGACCGAGAATACGCGATCATTCTCGGCCGCGACAAAACCTACCATGGCATGGTCAGCCAGACCTCCGTAGTGGAAAAGGTCAAGGCTGGCGCGAGCGATCCTTACCGCAACGCCTTCCTGCCAGAAGCCGAGGCGATTGCCGCATCCGAACCCTTGTCCAATGTGATGAGCAAGGTTGCAGGCAGCCCATGGCCTGTGCCTGTCGTCGATGACAGCAACCGCTACCTGGGTTCGATCAGCAAGTCCACGCTGCTGGAAACGCTTGACCGCACCAACTGATGACCATCGCAACCCCATGTCCTGACAAGCTGCGCTTTAAGGACATGCCGCCTTTTATCCCGGCGATTGCGGATGGAACAGCTCACGCCGTTCTTCGTCGTCGCCGCAACAATTGGACCCTCTCATGAATTTCGATATCGGAGACGGTATAGACATTGCCGTCAATTACATTCTGGATAACTTTTCCCCTGCACTGGATTTCATCGCCGCAGCAATCGGCTTCGTAACCAGCGGCATTCAGGACAGCTTGCTGGCCATTCCCATGCCACTTGGCATCGCCATTTTTGTCGCGCTGGCTCTCTGGCGCGTCGGCGCAGGTTTTGCGGTTTTCACGGCCCTGTCGCTTTATCTCGTCAACCATATACAACTGTGGTCAGCAATGATGGAGACCCTGTCGCTGGTGTTGGCATCGACCATCATCGCCATGCTGCTTGGCCTGCCAATGGGCATTGCCATGGCGCGCAATGACAAGGTCGCCGCGGTTGCCCGTCCAACGCTGGACCTCATGCAGACGATGCCAGCCTTCGTTTATCTTATTCCCGCTGCCATGTTCTTCGGTCTTGGCGCGGTGCCGGGCACTATAGCCACCGTCATTTTCTCCATGCCACCGGTCGTTCGCCTGACCAATCTGGGTATTCGCCAGGTGCATGCAGAATTTATCGAAGCAGGTCTCGCCTTTGGCTGCACGCCTTCGCAGCTGTTGCTCAAGGTACAGTTGCCGAACGCCATGCCATCCATCATGGCCGGCATCAACCAGACGATCATGCTGTCGCTTTCCATGGTGGTCATCGCCTCGATGATTGGCGCAGGCGGCATCGGTAACACCGTGTTGACAGGCATTCAACGCCTTGATGTTGGCACTGGTTTTGAAGGTGGCATCGCCGTCGTCATTCTTGCCGTCATTCTGGACCGCATCACCCAGAGCCTTGGCAAGGAACGCCCTGCCTTCTGGCGTGTGCTGTTTCACAAGAACGCCCGCGAACCACAACTGGTCACTGCCACCAACTAACTTTCCCCATAAGCGGGCTCAAACCCGCCCCATGCGAACCTTCAAAAAAGGAGCACATATGTTCAAGACAATCGCTACCCTTGGCCTCGCAGCCATGATGTTTGGCAGCACGGCGACACTTTCCGTCGCGCAGGATGCCAAGCCAGTCAAAATCGGCTGGGCAGCTTGGTCGGATGCCGAGTTTGTTACCAAACTTGCCGCCAAGCTGATCACAGATAAGCTGGGCACCAAGGTTGAACTGGTGCAGACAGACGTTGCACCGCTCTATCAGGGTGTCAGCCGTGGTGACATTGACGCCATGATGATGGCGTGGCTGCCGCAGACCCACGCGGATTATTACGACAAGGTCAAAGACAAGGTTGAGACCCTTGGCACCGTTTACGAAGGTGCAAAGCTCGGATGGGTCGTTCCCGACTATATTCCGGAAGATGCCATCGCCTCGATCGAAGATCTGGCCAAGGATGACGTGAAAAAACAGCTGGCCAACACCGTTCAGGGCATTGATCCTGGCGCAGGTTTGACACGTCTGTCCGAACAGGCACTGAAAGACTACGCCTTGAGCGACTACAAGCTGCAGATTTCCAGTGAAGCCGGCATGCTGACCACTGTCGACCGCGCCATGCGGTCTGAAAAATGGTTTGTCGCCACCTCGTGGAGCCCACACTGGATGTTTGGCAAATACAAGCTGCGCTACATCGCCGATCCTAAAAACTCGCTTGGCGAAGCAGAACATGTCGACATTCTGGCGCGTAAAGGCCTGAAGGAAGAAAACCCTAAGGTCGCCGAGTTCCTGTCACGCATGAAGCTGCCAATTGCCGATCTGGAAGCCGCGATGTTCAACGCTCAGGAAACCTCCTACGATGAGGCCGTTGCCAAATACATTGAAGATCATCCCGATCAGATCGCCGCATGGGTCGGCGAAGAAAAAGGCTGATAATTTTACAGCCGGGCGGTCCAAATCGCCCGGCTGTTACCGTCATGACCGGCAGGTGATATCTTGTGACAATCCATTCTTTCCCGACCTTCTCCGCCCATGACGACACGATCGGTGGCCGTCTCTCGCTGGCCCGTGATGCAGCACAGCTTTCAACCGAAATCGTCACTGCAAAGCTTGGAATTTCCGCACTGGTCTGGTCGCACTGGGAAAATGACCGCGATGAACCGCCGGAAAACTATCTCGATCCCATTGCCAGTATTCTTGGCGTCACCCGCAACTGGCTAACCACCGGGCGCGGCGATGGCCCGGCTGATATCTATTTACAATAAGTACGCGTGCTTTCAGTCGCCAAGTGACGCGAGCCCAAGCACCGCAGCACCCACCAGTCCCGGCTCAATGGCGCACTGCGCCTTGACCACAAGCGGTCGGGAAATTTTGCGCAGGATACGACTGCGCACCGCGTCATCAAGCGCCGACAGTAATTCCTGCGAATTCGAAAGACCGCCACCAACTGGCACGATGCTAGCGCCCGTAACGTTGACCACCAGTGCAAGCGGCGAGGCAAGCAGATCGACCTCGACATCGATGGTACGGCTGGCTTTTTCATCGCCCGCACACCAGAGATCAATGATCTGCTGGCTGGACTTCTCCTCCTGATGCAGAAGCTCGTGCAATTTCTCCAGACCGCGCGCGCTACAGGTTGCGTCGATGCAGCCGTGAAGACCGCAACCGCAGCGGAACGGCGGAATATGAGCCGGTGGATTGCCCGCTTGTGTCGCAGCGACCGGAGCATGCCCCCATTCGCCGGCAAACCCGCCATTGGCATTGATCAGCTTGCCATCAATCACCAGTCCGCCGCCAACACCTGTGCCGAGGATAACACCAAAAACCACCCGGTGGCCTTTGCCGGCACCAATGCCGGCTTCCGCCATCACAAAACAGTCGGCATCATTGGCAACGATAACCGGCAGGCCAAGCTCGACCTCGAGATCAGCTTTCAGATCACGACCGTGAATGCAGGGAATATTGGCAACAGTTGCCCAACCATTGTCTTCATCGACAACACCGGCAATCGAAATCGACACACATTCAGGCTTCGTTTCGCAGTCTTCAACCGCCTGACGGAGCACGCCGACGAACGCTGTGAAATCATCTTTCGGCGTTGTGACGCGCGGCAAAAGGCGAATATCTTCAGCCGAATACGCCAAGGCACCCTTGATCGTGGTGCCGCCAATATCAAAACACAGAATCATGGACATGCTCTCATTGCGCGTAGGGGTCAGCGGACCAGAATGGCGCGAAAATCATTGACATTGGTACCGGTTGGACCGGTGTGAAATATATCGCCAATAGCAGAAAAGCCGCTGAAGCTGTCATTGCCATCCAGCAAGACCCGTGGATCAAGTCCGGCAGCCCGCAGCCGTTGTACGGTTCTACCATCAACAAAGGCACCGGCATTATCTTCAGAACCATCGATCCCATCGGTATCTGCGGCAAGTGCGGTGATATCATGGCCGTTGATGCCAATGGCAAAGGCAAGCGCAAACTCACCATTGCGACCGCCTCGCCCACCTTTTTGCCGCAAGGTGACGGTGGTTTCTCCACCGGACAGCAGAACCACAGGTTTGCGAAACGGCCGGTTGCGAACAGCCACTTCGCGCGCCAATGCGGCATGCACCGACGCCACCTCACGCGCTTCGCCCTCAATCGAGTCAGACAGGATATGAGCCTCCAGCCCGTGCGACCGGGCAACATCTGCGGCGGCCTCCAGTGAAACGCTGGCGGAGGCAATGATGTGTTGGCTGTTGCGTGCAAAAACGACATCACCGGGATGTGGCGCATCCGCTGCTGGCGAATTCAGATGCCGCAATGCGGCCTCCGGCAGGGCAAATTTATACTGCCTGACGATCTCAAGCGCATCCTGCCGCGTCGTGTTATCCGGAATGGTTGGGCCCGATGCCACAAATGCTGGATTGTCGCCGGGAATATCCGATACGATCAGGCTGACGACCCGGGCTTTTGTCGCTGCAGCAAGACGACCACCCTTGATGGTGGAAAGATGTTTGCGCACGATATTCATCGCAGAGATTGGCGCGCCCGACGCCAGTAGCAACTGATTGAGGGCGATCTCGTCCTGAAGCGTCAAACCTTCTGGCGGCGCAGGTAACAAAGCCGAACCACCACCGCAGATCAGTGCGATCACCAGATCATTTTCTGAAAGCCCAGAAATGGTCTTGAAAAGCCGCTTGGCCCCAGCAAGCCCATTTTCATCCGGCACCGGGTGGGCGGCCTCAATAACCTCGATTGATTGCGTCTTACAGCCATATCCGTAGCGGGTCACCACCACACCGCTCAACGGTTCAGGCCACAGGCCTTCAAGAGCAGCGGCCATTTGTGCAGCGCCTTTTCCAGCACCGATCACCACCGTGCGGCCATTCTTCGGCGGTGACGGCAAATGTTTTTTAATGCCGATCAACGGGTCAGCAGCCTCAACCGCCGCTTTGAACAGAGCCTCCAGCAAGGCGCGATCCCTGGCTGTATCAAAAGTATTATCCAGTCCCAAAGCTTGCCGTCCACTTCGTGATTTCGGGTACGGCAGGATTGGTGATGAATGCCGCAGAAGCGATTCTTAGGAACAATCGCGCGGCTTGCCAACATTCTTTTGATAGGCCGCTGCGCTTGTCCATTTCGGACACGAACAAGCACGCTACAGCAGCCTGCTCAGTAGACATCCCTAAGGTAACGTTTTTCGGATGAAAGCCGCTTCACATATGCCTCGGCGGCATCACGATCCATGTTGCCATGCCTGGCAACAATATCCCTAAGAGCGGTATCCACATCCCGCGCCATATGGCTTGCGTCACCACAAATGTAGAAATGCGCTCCCTCCTCCAACCAGGAAAACAGCGCGGCACCCTGCTCTTGCATGCGGTGCTGAACGTAGATTTTTGCGTCCTGATCGCGGGAAAATGCCAGATCAAGACGGTTGAGGTGGCCGGTTTTCTGCCACTGCTCCAATTCCTCACGATAATAAAAATCAGTTGCCTGCCGTTGCTCACCGAAGAACAGCCAGTTTTTTCCTTTCGCGCCCGTGGCTTGCCGCTCTTGAAGAAAGCCCCGGAACGGTGCAATGCCGGTGCCAGGCCCCACCATGATCACGGGGGCATCTGAATTGCGCGGCGGTCGAAAATGCGCGGAAGGCTGCACAAAGATCGGCACCGCGCTGTCCGTGGCACGATCTGCCAGAAATGCCGAGGCTGTACCCGAACGGCTCATCCTTTCATTGAGATAGCGAACGACAGAGACGGTCAGATGAACTTCGTGAGGATGTAATTTCGGGCTGGACGCAATCGAATAAAGCCGTGGCTGAAGCCGTTTGAGATTGCCAACCAGATCCTCTGCACTAAGGGAACAAGGCGCAAAAGCCACCACATCGGCAATCTGCCGGCCCCAAAGCCAGTTCGCAACCTGCTCCTTCCCACCCGCCAGAATGTCGGTCAGGGCTTTGTTACCGGACAGTGCCCCCCACGACTTTGCAAAATCGGCACTTGCCTTGCCGATCTCGAGATGGCGTTGAAGTGCCTCGAAAACCGGCATTTCGCCCAGACCATCAAGCGTCACAGGACGATCGGCTTCCAGGTGAAGTGAGGTCAGAATTTCTTCCGCCAGCATCGGACAGTTGCTGGGCCACACGCCCAACGCATCCCCGGCCTCATAGACCATACCGCTTTCGCCAAGATCAAACACAAACTGGCGAACATCCTTTGCCCCGCCCTCTTTCGTCAGGCATCGATTGACCAGAAGCCGAGACGTGTAGGGAGCCTTGCGCGTAAAAGCCGGTTTGGCATCCGACTTCTCGGTATCAACGACAACCACCGACGATGAGTTTGAGGCAACTGCCGCCTCCTTTTTTGGCTGCAGTTGTTCGTGGACACGTGTTTCCCACTCGGCAATGACGTCCTGATAATCCGGTTCGCAATCCATCCGCTCAGTCAGGCGCTGCGCCCCAAGTGTCGCCAACCGCTGGTCCAGTTTACGACCAAAACCGCAGAACTGATCATAATTGCTGTCGCCAAATGCACAGACAGAATAGTGAAGCCTCTCCAGTCGTGGCGCATTCTCCGCACTCAACTTGCTCCAGAACACCTCACCCCCGTCGGGCGGATCACCATCACCAAAGGTGCTGACGAAAAACAGGCAGATGCCGCTATTCGCCATATCCTCAACTGACAGGTCTTCCAAGGCAACAAGCCGGTGATGTTTCCCCTGTGCGGCCAGTTGTTTGGCAAAGGCACTCGCTACGGTTTCCGCATTGCCGGTCTGCGATGCCCAGGCAATAACAATGCTTTGACCTGCACCTTCCACATCGTCTGTCGGCACAAGAAACGGCGCCAGCGGCACCGTGTCAGTCTGTCTAAGGCGACTGCGTGAAAAAAGCCCCGCCAGCATGCCATCGATTAACAGTCGGCGTTCCTGCACAAAGGGTGCATTGTCAGGCAGAACCGGTGTTTCAATAGTACCCAAAGTCGCTGCCGCATTTAGGCCAGTTATAAAGCCTTGCAGATAGGTCTGCTCGGGAGTGGTCAACACCGGTGCAGGCGCCAGACTGACACCGGTCATCCTGCTGAAAGCGGCAATTTCCGACACGGGAGAAAGAGAAAAGGCGGTGGCTGGATCTGCAATGGCGTTCACGGGGAAGGTCTCCTTTGCGGATGCGGGCTTGTTGGCTTTTTCGCTGAGGCGAATTGAAACGGCCGTAAATTTGAATTCGGGTTGAAGGGAGATCGGATCAACCGCATCACTGGTCACAGCATTGATGGCGAGATCATCGCCAAACACATCGTTCCAGTGAAATGGCGCGAAACAATTACCGGGCAAAACACGGTCGGTGACCACAGCCGGTAGAATAGCCCGTCCGCGTGCGCTTCTGATTTCCACCCTGTCCTTGTCTTCAATGCCAAATTCGGCAGCATCCTCAGGATGGATCTCGACAAACGGACCGGGGTTGAGCTTGTTCAGCGTAGCGATCTTGCCGGTCTTGGTCATCGTATGCCACTGGTGCTGCAAGCGGCCGGTATTCAGAACGAAGGGTCGCTCCGCCCCCGGCATTTCAGCAGGCTCCATATGCGGCCGTGGGAAAAATACAGCCTTGCCGCTGGCCGTGGCAAACACCAGCCGTGGAGCTCCAGACTCGTCCATATTGAGGGGTTGGCTCTGGCTGTCATTGAGGTAGCGGATCGGGTTACGGGACGCGCTTTCTGTCGATGCCACCGGCCACTGCAATGGGCTACGGCTTAACCGTTCATGGCTTGCCCCACGAATATCGTATCCGGTTTTCGGGTTCCAGGCCTGTTTGATCTCTTCAAAAACCTCCGCTGAAGAGGTGTAGCTGAATGCCTCGGCATATCCCATTTCCTGCGCAACACGGGTAATCAGCAACCAGTCGGGCATCGCATCGCCCGGTGGCTCAACCGCTTTTGGTGTCAGCGTGATGTTGCGCTCCGAATTGATCAAGACGCTGTCGCCTTCGGCCCATAACGCGCCGGGCAGGAGAATATCGGCGTAGATATTGGTTTCGGTGTCGAGAAACGCGTCTTGCACCACCACAAGCTCGGCTGCCTTCAAACCGTTCAAAACATTGTCGCGGTTAGCAACGCTGGCAACCGGGTTAGTGCAGATGATCCAGCAGGCCTTGATCAGCCCGTCCGCCATCTCCTGAAACATCGAAACCGTCCCACCACCCGCTTCCGCTCGCAGGCTTCCACGCGGAACGTCCCAGAGATCTTCGATGAAGGTTCGGTCTGATTCCACAAGTGCGGAACGCTGGCCCGGCAAACCCGGCCCCATGTAGCCCATTTCACGCCCACCCATGGCATTGGGCTGGCCGGTCAGCGAGAAAGGTCCGCTCCCGGGCCGACAGATCTTGCCCATGGCGAGGTGCAGATTGCAGATCGCATTGGTGTTCCAGGTGCCATGTGTGCTTTGATTCAGCCCCATGGTCCAGCAGCTCATCGACTCCCGCGCCATACCCATCATGTCAGCAGCCTGCAGAATATCTGTGACTGCAAGCCCGGTAATGTCAGAGACTTTTTCAGGCGTGTAATCGGCCAGGAAAGCAGGCATCTGCTGCCAACCCTCAGTGAACTCGGCAATAAAGCCGCTGTCTGTATGGCCGTTTTTGACAATCAGATGCAGAAGACCGTTGAGCAGCGCCAGATCGGTTCCCGGCCGAATTTGTAAAAACAGGTTCGCCTTGTCCGCAGTACGATTTCGGCGCGGATCAACCACGATAAGCCGCGCACCCTGTTTGACACGGTCCATCATCCGCAAGAACAGGATCGGATGGCAATCAGCCATATTGGCGCCGATCACAAAAAACAGGTCGGCCTTGTCAAAATCCTCGTAGGAACCGGGCGGTCCGTCTGATCCCAGCGAAAGCTTGTAGCCACTGCCAGCACTTGCCATGCAAAGGCGCGAGTTGGATTCGATATGTTTGGTGCGGATAAATCCCTTGGCCAGTTTATTGGACAGATATTGCGCCTCCAGCGACATCTGCCCGGACACGTAAAGTGAAACGGCATCCGGCCCGTGCCGTTCAATAATCGCCTTCAGCCTCTGCGCGGTTTCCTTGATCGCCTTTTCAACGGGAACCGGAACCTGGTCCTGATCGCGTTCATGGCGCATATGAGCCTTATCCATCCGGCCTGGATCCGCGATAACCTGCGCACAGCTATTGCCCTTCGTGCAAAGCCGGCCAAAATTTGCCGGGTGGGTCTTATCGCCAGAAACCTTGACCACGCGGTTATCCCTGACCTCCATCACGATACCGCAGCCTACACCACAATAGGGACAGGAACCTTTGACCGTTCTGGTATCTGTCATGGCAAAACCTGCATACACATCACCCGGTTCGAATAAGACCTTCCGGTCTTTTGAAAATCCCAAAAACAAAAAAGCTGCAGATCGAAAATTGCCGCTCCTTGAGGAACGTCAGTTTCAGATCAGCAGCTTTGCTATAAGCGCCCGCCGTTGGACGCCTTCAAAACGAAGCAACAAGCGTGCCAAATAAAAACAGGATTGTAATTTCAGCAAAAAATACTCGAGTGCGGAGGTCCGTTCGAAGTTGATTGCAGACTTAAGTCACAAAAATCGGCAGCATCAATTTGCCATGCCTATACAACGGGCAGTGAATTCAGGGGCGAACACAGAGGTGTAACACACTCAGCTCAGCCGCAAGCCCCCTGATCATCGACACCCGGTCGCAGCATGAATGGCATGAAGCCATGCAACCACACGCCAAAACTCAGCGCCCACAAGGCAGCACTCAGACCATGATGATAGGGCGCTATGGCGGATAGTGCATCAAACTCGGGAAGCACCCGAACCAGTGCGGCAAGGATCATCAGACCAGCAGAAACATGCGCCTGCCATGGCAAACGGTCGAGGTTGCGCCCCGTATGACGAAGGCCGGCGATGATAAACACCGCCATGACAGCGCAGCCGAGAGCGCCCAGCGACAACATGTGCAGACCGGCCGCGGGCGATAGGTTAAAACCAAGACGGGTTGCCCCAAGCGCCAGAAAACCGATGCCCGCAAACGCATTGCCAAAAGCCAGCAGTAGAACCTCGGTTTTGAACGCAGCGCGGCCGACGAACCATTCAGCCAGCCGATCGAAAAATGCAGCGCCGGCAGCAAGAGCAAGCCATGCGGACACGTCAGTGTCTGGGAAGGCTAGTTTTGCCACCAGATAGAGCGTGACCATGGCACCCGCCATGTGTCTGCGTCCGGGATGCGGCCGGTAAGGCGAGGTTTCGCCCGTGGGATCAAGCGCCAGATTGATGACGACGACATTGATGCGCGAGGCCGACAAGGAAAACAACACGATGAAAATGCAAAGAGCGGCTTCCAGCATACGAGATGCCAGTTCAACATCGCCAACCTGCCAGGCATAACGAACACCGGCCTCAGCCCCGGCAAACAAAAGCAGCCAGGCCAGAAATGCCAGATGTTTTGTCGTGCGCCTCTCCAGCATCGCCCTGCCAATGATAGCGGCGATGCCAACCAGAAATGCAAGATCAAACAGCCCTGCCAGCAGGCTTAAAGCATCAGCTCCCAAAGCACCGATAATCCGGGCGGGCAACCAAAGCGCTGCAAGACAGAGCAGCGTTTTGCCACTGCTGGTTTTGGTATCGGTCCATTCCGGCACGGCGGCCACCAGAAATCCGGCCAGGGCCATGCCATAGGTGCCAAAAATCATCTCATGCGCGTGCCATTGCGACGGGGCAATGTCGTGAGCAAATGGCAGGTCATAACCGCCCACCAGCACCCAAAGGAAAGGCCAGAGGGCGCCATGCAGGGCTGCAAGTGGAAAGAACAACCGCAGCGCTTCGGACAGGATGGGATGTCGTTTCATCTGCGCCGCTCCCGTGCCGAAAACAACTCGCCGAATGTCGGGTCTCGCGACAGACGCTCTGCCTCTTCAAAGATCATCCGTTCCTGACGCTGTCCCGGCTGCCCGTCAGGCAGATAATTGGCAAGCACCCGACCATCAAACCCGGAAAGTACAATCAGCCGGTTCGCCACCCGCAGCGCCTCATAAAGATCATGCGTCACCAGCAGGGTGGAGAAACCGCGTCTGGTCGCTGCCGCGATCAACAGATCCTGCAAATGGCGCCGCAAGCCGACATCCACGGCACTGAACGGCTCATCGAGAAACAGCATATCCGGATTTACGGAAAGCGCCCGCGCCACACCGGCGCGTTGACGCATGCCGCCGGAAAGCTCAACCGGGTATTTTGTAAAATCGGTTTCTTCCAACCCGACTTCCAGTGCAAAGGCACTGGCAATCTGCCGGCGCTCGCGTTTCGACATGCCCTCGGCCGCAAGACCGTAGGCAATATTGTCGATCAATGTCATCCATGGCAAAAGCCGCGGCTCTTGAAACACCAGCCCTTGCCGGTGATAACCTCTTTGCAGACGGCCCTTTACCGGTTCGATAATGCCGGCGGCAATTTG
This sequence comes from Rhizobium sp. CG4, assembly GCF_023701965.1. NCBI lineage: Bacteria > Pseudomonadati > Pseudomonadota > Alphaproteobacteria > Hyphomicrobiales > Rhizobiaceae > Rhizobium > Rhizobium sp. CG4. The sequence continues at coordinate 1,048,813 of NZ_JABAEG010000001.1, forward strand.
CAGGATGGTCGTCTTGCCGCTACCGGAAGGACCAAGCAAAGCAACGGTTTCACCCTTCGTGACATCCAGATCGAAATCTTCAAACAGGGTCCGTCCGAGAAAGGCGTGACCGACACGCTCAAAATGCAGGGCAACAGTGTCATTCATCGTTTCACACCCCATGGCAGCCCGGCGGCCCGCCAGCGCTCCAACGCTTCGCGCAGCAGATGCAGCAATCCGTAATCGGTCAACAGCGCCAGCGTTACGGTGATCGCCAGCCACGCCGTTACCTGCGGAATGTCGAATAGGGCCCGCGCGGTTGCCAGTTCACCGCCAATGCCACCCGAATTGGAAAGAAGCTCTGCCATGACGGTGACCTTCCATGCGCTGCCAGCCGTCGTGGTCCAGGCGGGAAACAGGTAGGACAACACATGGGGAAGAGTGACGGTGCGCAGGCGATAAAACCACGACGCCCCAAAAGCCTGCGCCATGACCTCAAGCTGCCGGTCACGCTTGGCAACGCCTTCCAGTGCACCGGCAAAGGACACCGGAGCGGAGGCAATTACCACGGTCATGACAGCCGTGCCGCCGGAGGAGCCGAACCAGATCAGCGCCAGCACGATCCAGCCGATCGGCGGCACGCCCAGCATCACCGTCACCACCGGCTTCATCAATCGCATGGCCGCAAAGGAATAACCTGCCAGCAGTCCAGCTGTCGTGCCGATGCCAGCCGCGATCACAAAACCGGCAAGCGCACGCACCGCGCTTTGCGACAGAATGTCGAAGAAATCAGGTCGGGCTGCCAGTAGCGCAATTGCGGAAAAAGTCTCTCCCGGCGACGGCAGAATAAATGAGCCGTAGATTTCATGCCCGGCCTGCCAGGCAGCGAGAAAACAGAATATTCCCGAAAGTCCGGCCCACCCCGCCCAGAGATAGCGTCCAGTCCAGCCGAAACCTTCGAGAATACGGTTCATGTCATTCACACCAGATAGAAGCTGTCATCCGGCTTTTTACCGCCGATAATGGCAGGGTTAGCCTTGGCAAGCTCATCATAGAAGGCCTCGAGATCAGCCCGCGCCGCACTGGCTTTCAATGCCGACAGGTGACTGGTCGGGAATGACGCCGCAATAATCTCAGCCGGGAAGCCCAGCGCATCGGCAGCGGCCTCTGCGGCGGTCTGCGGATTGGCAATGGCACTTGCCAACGCCGTCTCGATACCCGTCTGCAATGCCGCGATGCCGGCCTTGCCAAGTTTCTGCTGAAACTCCGATGTCAGCGCCAAACCGGCCTGTGGAATTTCAGCTTTGCCGGACACCCTGGCCCATTCTTTCTGAACATCAATGGTGCGGTGCACGGTCATGAAGAAGGATTTGGCCTTGATCAGTACGGCGGTTGCCGCGGGTTCGCTGAGCAACGCGGCATCCACCCTGCCCGTCAACAACAGCTGCACGGCTTCCGGTGGGGAAGCGGCATATTCAAGTGCGATTTCCCCTGGCTTGATGCCCTGTTCTGCGATCAGTCGGGCCAGCACGAAGTCGGGCATGTCGTTCTTGAACGGCAAGGCAACTGTCTTGCCTTTCAGGCTTTCCAATGACGTCAGCGTTTCATCTTTCGACACGATGTAGAGAAGGCCGGTGGTCAGCACGTTCAGGAACCCAATGCCTAGCCCGCGATTGTGAAGATTGGCCGCGCCGTAACTTGGCATGACGACCGCCCCCATCGAACCGGACGCGACGGCCGCCCGCATTTCATCGGGTGTTTTCCACGCCTTGAAGATCGCCCCCGGCGCAACCTCGTTCAGGAAGCCACCCTTAACCGCATGGGCAAGCACGGCCGATGGTGCCGCCGGTGGGCCATAAAAGGTCAGCGGTGCCTCAGCCCTCAGCAAAGAGGGTGCGGCGAGACCGGCGACCGTAAAGGCTGACAGTGCCGAAAGGGTTTGGCGGCGTGTAAACAAAGTCATGATCCCGTCCTTTCGTTAGAAACGTGCCTTGATGCCGGCATAAAACGCACGTCCGTCACCCGGCAGGTAAACCGCCTGTCCAGCACTTGCCTGATCAAGAATGAGCGTCGAGGAGGCATAGGTCTTGTCGAAGACGTTGGTGACTGCGCCATAGACCGACAGCGTATCGTTGATGCGATATTCACTCTTCACATCGACAACAGCATAAGGGTCGGCAAACACCGTATTCATGTTATCGACCGGGGTTTTGGAGGGCACCCACTGCAAGGCTGCACCAATGTCCCACTGCTCAGTCAGCGCATATTGCAGGGCCAGATTGACGACATGGCGCGGTGCGCCGGCCAGTCGGTTGTTGCCACGCACCGGATCATCATGGAACCGGAAGTCCTGCAGCACATAGGCCATGCGCGCCGTCAGCCCGTCAATGATTTCGCCGGACACACCCAGTTCAAGACCGGCATGGGTCGTGTTGTCTGCATTGAAGGCTGCCAGCAGGGAGCCGCTGCTATCGCGCAGGCTCAACAACTCATTGTCGACCCAGGAATAATAGGCCGTCGCATCGAAGGTCCACAGGCCACGTTCACCGCGCCAACCCATCTCCACCGTTGTTGCGGTTTGCGCGTCGAGATCAGGTGTCGAAAAGCCTGTAGGCGAAGCGTTCGGTGTGCCGCCGGTGGTGCCGAGAAGATCATCATGGGTCGGTGGTTCAAAGCTGCGGCTCAACGCAGCAAACAACATGTTGTTTTCATCTGGCCGCCAGCTGGCAGCAATGGCCGGTGACCAACCGCTATAGCTGCGCTCATAGCTGGTATCGACAGCGGCCACATTCGACAGGACACCACCACCGGCACCATAGGTCAGACGTGGCCGGGTCGCTGCCGTCCAGAGATCTTCACTGTCACGCGTTGCATAGGTGTAGGACAAGGAAGGCGACAGCGTCACCGTATCGGACAGTGGAATGTTCAGTCCTGCATTCAGAGATAACGTCGAAGCATCGAGATCATTGCTGGAGAAAGCCGGGCCATCACCACCGGCGCGATTGATATTGTATGTGCGGTCCGACGAGCCGACCGTGTACTGCACGGATGTTTCAAACAACGGCAACAGGGCAGAAGCATCCGGCTGATAAGCGTAACGCAACAGGCCGGTCACATCGCCACCTTCGGTGCGTCTTACGCCACTCGAAACCGGAAAGCGGAACATGTCGTTGGTGTAGGTGTAACCGAGACCAATATCGAAAAGATGTTCTTCCAGCTCGATTGATGTACGAGAGCCGATCAGGAACTGGCTGGCTTCACGACGCGGTTTGTCGCGGATGACATTGGGTCCCTGACTGGTGGGTGGACCCGGTGAAACCTGTTGTGGATTGGCCTCCATCGCGGTCTTGTTCAGCGGCCCGGCAACATCAAAACCAAGGTCGGTGTAGCTGGCAAAGATACGGGTTTTCACGATGTCGGAAAGCTCGGCTTCCACCACGCCGCCGACATTAACCCGACGGGAATCATTATAATCGCGGAAACCGTCGCGGCGGCTGACATCGGCATAAAATCCGGCTGCGAAACGTTCGCCGTCAAAACCGGTTCTTGCGGAAACATCGGCCTGCCCAAAGCTGCCGCCGCCGGCAGAAATCGTCGTGCCCTTTTCGACCGGCGAAGCGAAATTGATCGCCCCACCCAGCACACTCGCACCCAGACGGTTTGCCGTGTAACCACGGTAGACTTCAATGAGACTGGCCTGCCCCGGATTGGCCAGACCGACAATATAGGAGCCATCGGCGCGGTTGATTGGCAGGCCATCCTTCAGCACCAGAATTCCGCGTTCAACCGGGTTTTGCTGCAGACCGGAGCCGCGGATCTGGATACGCGGCTGGTCATTGCCACCGAAGAACCGTTGAACAACAACGCCGGGAGCGGAAGACAGGGCTTGGGCCAATGTCGGCACGGCTGGACCGGCATCCGCCTGCGGCTGAATAGAGGAAACCCCGCCCGGAACGGCCTTTAGACGTCTGCGCGCCTGCTCCACGCCCGACAATGTTTTGCCTTCAACCGTGATCGTGTCCAGAACTGTCGTAGAGCCGGGCGCTGCCGATTGTGCCAACGCAACACTCGAAACCCCGGCGGCGAGCAATGCCGTTACCGTAAATAACCCAGTCCCCAACAAGCGCATACGCCATTCATCCCTTGATAGACTTTACTGTCCCGGAGATGACATTTTGCAAGTACCCGCTCTTTGCTCTAGAACAAAGAACAGAGAAAACATGACAATTAAATGCATGTTTCTGGAGAGGTTATTTCCTTGAGAATTCGGGAGCCCTCCTGCGCGGCAGCAGCAATGTCTGCAAACAGCAGGCTAGCCGCTTCGATAATGCCGCTGTCCATCTCGTCCTCCTCGGCAAAATCCCCCAGCATATCCAGGAGGATACCGATCTTGCGGCGCTCCTCACGCGCCATCGCCAATAGTTTCGCCTGATTGCGCTGCTGTTCAAACGCCTCGAGCTGCTGCAGGGCCGCATCCACCTTGTCGCGACACTCACAGTCCAGTGCACTTTTCATGATCACACTGCGCACCAGATGAATGGCGTCGGGAATGTCGCTCACGTTCAGGGTTCTCGGCTGCATTTTTTCAACCGGGTTTTGCATATCGATCATCAGAGGTTTGCTCCATGCGCCGTGTTGCGAGCGCGGGCAACCCATGCAGCGCCCTCACGTCCGTGATGGAAGCCGTTGGAAAGCGGCACGCCGGGATAGATGCGCTGCATCTGCGCGATGCCATCATCGGCATCGCACCGGCCAGTCAGCACATCATCATAAATCCTGGCAACCGCCACCATGTCACAGTCCTGCGGCGAGAGACGGAAACGGGAAACACCCGCCTGCGCCAAATCATGCAATTCCCCCAGCAACGACTGGCAAGTATGTGACACCGTCTGCACACCGTTCAGCGCCAGAAACGACTGCTGATCAAGCGTCTTGACCGCCAGACCATCCGGATCATCCTTGCAGACGAACTGGCAATTATCCTTGATGTTGCCCTTGGAGCGGGCATGGGCACAGCGCGCCGAAATGGCCAGCGGCATGCGGCCGAATGCAAATACCTCAAACTCAACATCAGGCGTGTCAGCAACAATGCGATTGACCGATTCCACCGGCAACTCCGGCGGCAGACAGATCGCGGTGGCGCCACGCGAGGCCAGCAGTCGTGCCGTTGCGGCATTATACACATTGACCATTGGACCAATGACATGCGGCGTGCCGCGCAACATGCCCAAGGCCGAAAGGTCGTTTGCTTCCACAGGGTAAGGGCTATCGGCAATCAGGCGACGAACATGGCGGCTTTCGCGCTCCAGCGTCACCAAGGCAAGGGTCGACAGAACAATCTGTTTGCCGGCATTTTCCAGCCGTTCGATCACATCAGCCAGATGCGGTTCGGTAAAGTGGAACCGTTTGGAACAGACGGTTTCACCGAGCAAGACCTGGCTGACCGGTGCCTCATCAGCGATGCGGAAATAAAAATCACGCCACTTTTCTCCTTCCCACAAATAGAGAACGGGCCCAAGCGTCAGCGTTGGTGTTTGTGACATGCCATTATCTCCAGCGTTTTTCGTATGCGCCCGACGTGGTGCGCTGGCCTTCACTCAAAAGCCTGAGCCGCGACAGAAGTTTGCCGCGTTGATCGGCGCTGGCATCCAGTGCCTTGCGAAGGGTGGACACAACCTCGGCCACATAGGCCTTGCCACGTTGTCTGCCTTCGATTTTCAGCGCGCTGACGCCGGCATCGCGCAGGGCGTCAATCTGATCCATTACATCAAGTGAGACCGGGTCTTCAAAGGCATACCCCTTGTCATCGGCCACATCGAAACGGCCCTTGCACAGGGTCGGGTAACCCGCCGCCTCACCATCCGGGAAACGGTTGATGGTGTAGTCGCCAAGCTCGGACACCAGGTCCTTGCCGTCCTGCCGGTAACGCACATGGCTGGCCGGAGAGCAGACGCCATTCATGTTCGGCGACTTTCCCGTGGCATAGGACGAGAGCGAACAGCGCCCTTCCGCCATGACGCACAGACCGCCAAATACAAAGATTTCGATTTCGCAGCGGATCTGCCGTGCCAAACGGGCAATATCCGGAATGGTCAAGGTTCGTGGCAGCACAACCCGTTTCGCCCCGAATGCATCGACGAGAAAGTTCACGGCATCCGCATTGGAAGCGGAGGCCTGTACCGACACATGGATACGTTGCTCGGGGAAGGTTTCCGCGACGTGGGCCATCAAACCGAAATCGGCAAGAATAAGCGCATCGGCGCCGACCTTAACGGCATCGGCCGCGGCGCGGTACCAGATCTCCTCGCTGCCTGCTCGCATGAAGGTGTTGAGCGCCACGAAGGTCTGTGTGCCATGTTTACGGGCATAGACAATCGCGTCCGCCAGTTCTTCACGCGAAAAATTCAGACCCGGAAAATTGCGGGCATTGGTCTCGTCACGGAAACCGCAATACACGGCATCAGCCCCCGCATCGACGGCCTCACGAAAGGCGGCTGGCGTTCCTGCAGGACAGATCAGTTCCATGCCGCACCCCCGCCTTCAGACAGGATACGCCCACGCAGGTTGCTTGCAGCCTTGGTCACCCATGGACCAAGCGGCCCGGCAATGCTGCCCAGATCGTGTGGCAGATCGACACCGCTGTCATCCAGCGCATTTCTGAGCGCCAGCATGGCCTCCATGTCTCCGGTAACCGTCAGATCACGCGAGAAGAACAGTGCATCCGCATCTTGCCGTCCCTCCATCAGAGCAAGCAGCATGAACAGCGGTCCCGTGACCGAAGCGTCTGCCTCCAAGGAACGACTTTTACGGCTGACGGTGATTGACGGACGTGCCGGATGAACCACAAAAGCAAATGGCAGATCGCTTGGCAGAAACGCATAATTTTTGTTGCGATGTTCCGCGAGGCGGCCAAACAGATCGGGATGTTGCTTCATGATTTGCGTCAGCATCAGCGCGGTCATGCGCTGCACGATCGGCAGCGGCAGGTAAAGCATCGGTTTCGCAAGAGCGGTTGGAAAAGTCATCATCGGCGTCTCTAACTCTATGGACCAGTGTGCGGCAAACTAACCGCACCGGACGCAAATCCGTTTGACCGAGCGCAAAGACAGAATGATTTGCAATCGCCAGACAGAACCCATGATGGATAAAAAAACCACGCCAACCCGCGCCGGCGATCTGCGCGGCTTCCTTGCCATGCTAGAACAACGTGGTGAGTTGAAGCGCATTGAACAGCCAGTGTCGCTGGTGCACGAGGTCACGGAAATTCACCGCCGGGTGTTGCAAAATGGCGGGCCTGCCCTGCTGTTTGAAAAGCCGGTGGCCGCAGACGGCAAGGTGCATGACATACCGCTTCTGGCCAATCTGTTCGGCACGCAGCAACGGATAGAATGGGGCATGGGGGTTGAGACCGGCGGCCTGAAAGCCCTGGCGGAACGGTTTGCCGAACTGCGCGAGCCACGCCCTCCACACTCTATCAAGGATGCATGGAGCAAATTGCCGATGTTGCAGGCGGCGTTTTCCATGCGCCTGAAACAGGTATCGCGCGCGCCGGTGCAAGACATTGTTCTGCAGGGTGATGAGGTCGACCTCGGAAAATTACCCGTGCAATGGTGCTGGCCGGGAGAACCTGCGCCGCTGATAACCTGGCCGCTTGTCATCACCAGATCACCCGATAATCCCGCCGACATCAATGTCGGGATTTACCGTATGCAGGTGCTCGGACCCAACAGGTTGATCATGCGCTGGCTTGCCCATCGTGGTGGTGCACGACATCACCGTATGTGGCAAAATCGCGGAGAGGATATGCCGGTTACCATTGCGATCGGCGCCGATCCCGCCCTTATTCTGGCGGCCGTCATGCCCCTGCCGGAACATATGAGCGAGCTTGGTTTTTCAGGCCTGCTGCGCGGAATGCGAAGCCGTATCGCACAGGCTGTGACGGTGCCGATGCCCGTCCCCGCCAATGCGGAAATCATTCTGGAGGGAACCGTCTCGGCGAATGAGACGGCAGCAGAAGGTCCCTATGGCGACCACACCGGTTATTACAATTCGGTTGAGCCGTTCCACGTCATGACCCTGTCGGCCATCACCATGCGGCAAAAACCGGTCTACCTCTCCACCTATACCGGACGGCCGCCGGATGAACCCTCGGTTCTGGGTGCGGCGATGCTGGAAATCTTCCTGCCACTGGTCAAACGACAGTTTGCCGAAATCGTTGATCTGTGGATGCCGCCGGAAGCCTGTTCCTACCGCGTCATGGTTGTTTCCATCGACAAACGATATCCCGGTCAGGCCAAGCGCATCATGATGGGCTTATGGTCCATGCTGCCGCAGTTCAATTACGTCAAACTGATCATCGCTGTGGACCCAGATATCAATGTTCGCAAATGGGAGGATGTGATCTGGGCACTTTCCACCCGTTTTGACGCCTCACGCGATGTGACGATCATCGACAACACACCGATTGATTACCTCGATTTCGCCTCTCCCAGGGCCGGTCTTGGCGGCAAGATGGGACTGGATGCCACCCGCAAACTACCCGGTGAAACAGAGCGGGAATGGGGCCGCGTGCTGTCGATGACGCCAGATGTGATTGCCAAAGTAGACGCCATGTGGAGTGAGCTCGGATTGGGAGAAAAACCATGACCATATCACGGGTCGTTGTTGGCATTACCGGTGCATCCGGCGCCGCCATTGCCGTGCGCATCATTGAGCGTCTTGCAGACATGCAGGGAATAGAAACCCATCTGGTCATCTCGCCCTCTGCCCGTCAAACATTGCTGCATGAAGTCGGCGCGGCCGCCGTAGAGCGAATTTCGGCGCTGGCGCATTTCAACCATCCGGTCACCGATATTGGCGCAGCTATCGCCAGCGGTTCCTTCCACACGGCGGGCATGATTGTTGCCCCCTGCTCCATGCGGACACTGGCGGCAATCGCCCATGGCTTTTCCGACAATTTGATTGTCAGGACAGCAGATGTGCATTTGAAAGAGCGCCGCAAACTGATTTTGATGGCACGGGAAACACCGCTGCACCTAGGCCATTTGCGCAACATGTGTGCGGCCACCGAAATGGGCGCAATGATCATGCCGCCCGTGCCTGCATTTTACCATCTTCCGGAAAGTGTGGCTGATATTGTCGATCAACTTGCCGCCCGCGCAATCGACCAGCTTGGTCTACCGGCGTCGCCACAGGCAAAAGCATGGGAGCCGCATGTGATTGCGGCCTCCTGACGTCTTGCGATTACATGTAAAGCATCGGGTCGGCACCGAAGAGTGCGGCGTGACCGCCAGCCAGCAACCACCATGTGATAAGTCCCGTCAAAGCGGCAGCAACCAGCAGCGGTGCATCAAAGGCTGGTCGCACCTTGCCGGACAACAAAGCTGCAAAAGGAATGGATGAGGTACGGGCTGTCGCCTCACCCCAGCCAGAACCCAGTCTCTTGCGGGCGCGTTTCTCAATCATTGGAATTCCGCAGAGCGAAAACAGGGCAAAACCGCCAAACAGGATCAGCGACCGCAGATCACCATTGGGAACGAGATGCCCTGCTGACCAGAACAGAAAACCCCATAAAACCGGATGCCGGGTAATGGTGACGATCGCCCCGGCCTTCTCTCCCTGCCGCACCGAGATGGACAGCGGGTTGACGCTGCACATGCCGGCAAGAACAAAAAACACCCCAAGTGGCGCAGCAAGAAATGTCACATGCGCTTGCCAGGGCGCGGTGTCCCACAGGGGAATATAGTCCACCATCAGGACCGCATGGAAAACCCAGCCAAGGGCGGCCAGCGACACCAGAGAATAGACACCGAAATATGCGGGCCTGCCCATGGCTGCAACCAGCTTGCCGCGAACCGATGGCATGGCAGGGATGGAGTGCAGGGCAACGAACAATGCCAGTGCGGCTAAAAGTTCTATCACGGCAGGATCCTCGATTGTTCTCTTACTGCCCTAGAAACAGCACGGTTGCTATGGCAGCAGAGGCCAGCACGGCCGAAATGGTGCCCGGTCCCTGTAACACCCCCATTCGGTAAAGAAGGATAGAAAAGCCGATAATAATAGGCGTTGCGACAATGAGTCCGACCTGAGCGTCGTTCATGCTTATGCTCCATCAAATGGTAATTGCGCTTTGTCATGACCATAAGCGTTTACTGACGGCGTTCTTTGATTGGCAGCAAAGAAGCACATGATGCACCCGCCTATCTCTGACTTGCTATTCGGCAAATATGGATGAGGTCATGGCGGCAAAAGACGAGGATAACGGCAATCTGCTGATGTGGATTCTGGTATGGAGTGAGTTGATTGTATTTGGGGCATTGCTGGCGGCATTTCTGATCGCCTTTGCTCTGAACGAAGAAGGATTTATCGCAGCAAGGGGCCATTTGCAGCCGCAAATTGCCGGCTTCAATACACTGGTACTGTTGGGTAGCGGTTGGCAGGCGGCGATTGCCGCCCGGCGCAATAGCTCGGCGCAGCTGAGAAGACGGGCGCTGATTTTGGCGGCCCTGCTGGGTTTCGTCTTCACCGCATTGAAGCTCTACGAATACAGCACCGAAATCGCCTTCGCATCAGATGCGGCCTACGGCGCTTTTTACGAGCTGTATTTCATGCTCACCGGCTTTCATCTTTTCCACGTCATCTTTGTTGCAGGGCTGCTGCTGATCGTTGCCGTGAAACCGAAAGATGAAAACGTCACGCTCGTCACGACCATCTGGCACATCATCGATCTTGTCTGGATCGTCATTTTCCCCGTTATCTATCTGGTGTAGACCCATGCTTGATCGTACATCTTCACAACTGCGCAAAACCTTTGTCATTCTTAGCATTCTGGTGCTGGCGGGCATGGCCGTGGTGACGGCAAGACAGGCCGGTTACATGCCTGCACTTGCTGCGGCGTGCCTGGTTCCGCTGTTTGCGCTGTTAAAATCCCGACGCATTATCGATGAGTTCCTGGGCCTTGGCGGCGAGCCGGGTCTTTTGCGTAATGCCCTGCTGGCATGGCCGGTGCTTTTTGCTGCAGCAGCGCTGCTGCGCGCTGTTCTGCAGGGCGTCTATCATCTTTGAACGCAGCTTGGGGCCGATAGCGTGCCTGTTGTTTGCCAAATGGCAAAGACGGTTCTGCCCCAGCCTCTAGAAAGGTCCCAGCCCTACCGCAGTGCGCCGCCCAACAGCCAAACACCCGGAAAAGGGTTCGATCAAGCCGGTCCGCGCTGGCGGTTCCCCGGAATGGAAAGGACCATGGCATGGCAGAACGCCTGACCAAGACAGGAGCGCGCAACGTCTTTTATGGCGGCTCCATATTCTTCTTTGCGATTTTCGTCGGGCTTACCGCCCACAGCCATTATTACATGCGCACCGTTTCTACGGATGAAAGCACGCTGACGGCAAGTGTCGCCCGCGGCAAACATGTCTGGGAGAAAAACTCCTGCATCAACTGTCACACTCTGCTCGGCGAAGGTGCCTATTTCGCACCAGAGCTTGGAAATGTCTGGAAGCGTTACGGCGGCGTTGAGGACAAGGAGTCCGCACGCGATTCCATCAAGGGATGGATGGCAGCACAGCCGACCGGCATCGAAGGCAGACGTCAGATGCCCCAGTTCAACCTGACCGATCAGGAACTTGATGACCTTGTCGACTTCCTTGAGTGGGCAAGTCGCATCAAGACCCAGAACTGGCCACCGAATGATGCCGGGTGAGATGTGAGGCAAGGAGAGAAGACATGAAATACCAGACGCAAAAAGTCGCCATGCTTTACTTCTATGGCGCCATTGGCCTGTTCATTGCGCAGGTCATATTCGGTGTGTTTGCAGCGACAATCTACGCGCTGCCCAACACGCTGTCCGAGCTTTTACCCTTTAACATCGTCCGCATGATCCACACCAACGCCCTTGTTGTCTGGCTGTTGATGGGTTTCATGGGCTCGACTTATTACCTGCTGCCGGAAGAGACGGAAACCGAGCTGTACAGTCCGAAACTGGCGATCATCCAGTTCTGGCTGTTCCTCGTCGCCGCCGCTGTTGCCGTGGTCGGTTACCTGTTCCGCATCCATGAAGGACGCGAGTTCCTGGAACAGCCCTTTGCCATCAAGGTCGGCATTGTGATCGTCGTGCTGATGTTCCTGTTCAACATCACCATGACAGCTTTGAAAGGCCGCAAGACCACCGTCATCAACATCCTGCTATTTGGCCTTTGGGGTTTGGCGATCTTCTTCCTGTTTGCCTTCTACAACCCGGTCAACCTAGCACTCGACAAGATGTACTGGTGGTACGTCATCCATCTCTGGGTCGAAGGTGTGTGGGAACTGATCATGGCCTCGATCCTGGCCTTCCTGATGATCAAGCTCAACGGCATTGACCGTGAAGTGGTTGAGAAGTGGCTCTATGTCATCGTCGGCCTGGCACTGTTCTCAGGCATTCTCGGCACCGGCCACCACTTCTACTGGATCGGCGCTCCCGCATACTGGCAGTGGATCGGTTCACTGTTCTCGACGCTGGAAGTCGCACCGTTCTTCACCATGGTTATCTTTACTTTCGTGATGACCTGGAAGGCCGGACTCAAGCACGACAACCGCGCCGCCCTGTTGTGGTCGATCGGTTGCTCGGTCATGGCATTTTTCGGGGCTGGCGTCTGGGGTTTCCTCAACACGCTGTCATGGGTCAACTACTACACCCACGGCACGCAGATCACCGCCGCGCACGGTCACCTCGCCTTCTTTGGTGCCTATGTGATGCTGAACCTCGCCATGATGGCCTATGCCATGCCGGAAATGCGCAAGCGCGCACCGTATAACCAGATGCTGTCAATGGCCAGCTGCTGGATCATGTGCACCGCCATGTTCCTGATGACCTTTGCCCTGACCTTTGCTGGTGTAGTGCAGGTGCACCTGCAGCGCGTGCTCGGCGACAATTACATGGACGTGCAGGAACAGCTGTCGCTGTTCTACTGGATACGCCTGGCGACGGGCGCTGGAGTTCTCATTTCGGCTCTCATGTTCACCTGGGCAGTCCTGGTGCCCGGCAAGGAACGACGGAGTGACGTCACCCGTGCAGTGCAGCCTGCCGAATGAGAAACGCGCCGGCCCTTAAACCCCAGGGGCCGGCGCTTCCCTTTTTCAGAATCTCATGGAGAGAAAAACATGAACACGATCTTCAGGGACGGACCCAAGACCACCACGGAAATTCCTTTCTACAGCCCGTCCGGCAATGAGTGCCAGTTGTTTGAAAGAGCATGGACCCGGCAACTGCCGCTGCTTCTGAAAGGTCCAACCGGTTGCGGCAAAACCCGCTTTGTCAGCCATATGGCCGCCAAGCTCGGCCTGCCGCTCTCCACCGTCTCATGCCATGACGATCTGGCTGCCGCCGATCTGACCGGCCGTTATCTGCTGAAAGGTGGCGATACGGTCTGGACGGATGGCCCGCTAACCAGAGCGGTTCGTCAAGGCGGCGTTTGCTACCTCGACGAAATTGTTGAAGCCCGCAAGGATGTCGCCGTCGTGCTTCACCCGCTGACGGATGACCGGCGTATTCTGCCGCTGGAACGCACCGGCGAAGTGCTCGACGCACCTCCCGGCTTCATGCTGGTAGTGTCCTATAACCCCGGCTACCAGAACCTGCTGAAAAGCCTGAAACCCAGCACCCGGCAGCGGTTTGTCGCCATTGAATTCGACTTCCTGCCGAAGGACCAGGAAATAGCAGTTGTTTCGAAGGAAAGTGGTCTTGATGAATCAGACATCGAACCGCTGGTTAATCTGGCGCAGCGTCTGCGCACCCTGAAAGGCCATGACCTTGAAGAGGGTGTCTCGACCCGCCTTGTCGTTTATTGCGCAAGCCTGATCGATGCCGGAATGAGCAATCGTGACGCCGTCCGCGCAGCCATGATTGAACCGCTGACCGACGAGCAGGATGTCAAGGCAGCTCTGTTCGAGATCGCGGACGCAATGATCCGCTAAGGCACGTTGCGTCTTCAACGGCGCAAAAGGCCCTCCGACACACTGAAGCTACGCATCGCCATTTGCGAAATTCGAAACCGGATTTCGCGCCGATGCGGCAAGGATAGTTCGATGCTGGATTTTCTAGAACTGGAAGAAACCGTTGGCCGTGCATGGCATCGCCTGATTGGCGGAACTGCAACATGGCTGCGTTTTCCTGAACATGCCGTTAAACTGGACGATGTGCAAACGGTGCTGGCTGTGTGCTTTCGCGGCTTCGGCGGTGAACGGGCGGTGCAGATCGCGCCGGCCCGTGCCCGCACGTCCACCCACCGCTTGCGTTTGCGTCAACGCATGGGACTTGGTGAGGAAAAGTTGGCCCAGCCGGGCCGTGACCACGCCACGTTGATGTTGCCTCCAGTCATCGACCTGTTCCCGGACCAAGGACTTAACCGTGACCTCTATGTCTGGCTCGCAGCCGCGATGGCTTGCCTGCCACTCGACCAGTTGCCATCAGATGATTTGCTGCTGAACGATCTCACCCGGCTTGATCGGGCATCAAAGTTGGCCGACCATGTCATGGAAGCCTTTCCCGGCATGAAAAATCGCTATCGTCGCCTGTGTGCTGCCATCCTTGCCGTGCGTCAGAAAAGACCACTTCCCAAGGTCGAGCAGCAGGTTGAAAACCGTATTCTGGCGATGCTGGCAAATGGTGCCGAACACCATGCGCCGGTCGCGCCGTTCCAGTTCCCATACAAGGCACCGCCTGGTTATCTGCCGATGCTGCCGGTTCCCCTTTGGCCCGATACGCTGCTGCGCGAAGCATCCGAACCGCGCGACAATGAAGACCAGCCGGCCAGCGGTGCTCAGCCCCAAGGTGCACCCACCGCCCGGCACATTGCGGTCAGAGAAAAGGCGGAAAATCGCCAGACCGAACGCAGCCCGTTCATTCTCAACCGGTTCGAAAAGATCCTGGCCATGGCCGAAATGGTCAATGTCAATCGCCCCGGCGACGATAGTGACGATAATGACGCCAGCGCCGCCGATGAACTCGATGAGATGACGCTTGGCGAACGCAAGGGCAGACCATCCGCCCGCTTCCGTTTCGATCTTGACCTTCCACCGGAAGCACTGGATCGCACCCCGTTGACGGCAGATCTGACCTACCCGGAATGGGATTATCGCAGCGGCACCTATCTACCCAACCATTGCCGCGTGCTTGCTTCGGCGGCCGCTGGTTCGGAAACACCGCCAGAAGCCGATGAACAAACCAAGAGCTTGATCCGTCGTGTCAAACGACAATTCGAGGTTCTGCGTCCTCGCCATGAAATGCTCAAAGCCCAGATCGACGGAAACGATCTTGATCTGGATGCCGTAGTCCGTGTGCGAAGCGACATGGCTGCCGGCGGTCAAGGCAGTGATCGCATTCACATGATGAGCAGACCGCAGGCTCATGATCTTGCCGTCACCATTCTTGTCGATGTGTCGTTGTCCACTGATGCGTGGTTTGATAATCGCCGCGTTCTGGATGTCGAGAAAGAAGCCCTGCTGGTGTTGGCAAACGGACTGTCCGCCTGCGGCGACAGCCACTCCATTCTGACATTCACCTCCCGTCGTCGCTCATGGGTGCGGGTGGAAACGGTAAAAGATTTTGACGAGCCAATGGGCGACAAGGTGGAGCGACGCATTTCCGCACTGAAACCTGGCTATTACACCCGTATTGGCCCTGCGGTTCGCCATGCGGCTGCGGAGTTGCGCAAGCGCCCTGACAGACGCAAGTTGCTGTTGCTGCTGACCGACGGCAAACCCAACGACGTTGACCACTATGAAGGCCGGTTTGCCATCGAAGATAGCAGCCGGGCCGTCACCGAGGCAAGGCGCTCCGGCGTCAACGTGTTCGGTGTGACGGTGGACAGGCAAGCCCAGTCCTACATTCCGGCGATCTTTGGCAAGAATGGCTACGCCATCGTCAACAGGATTTCCAAACTGCCCTCGGCCTTGCCCGCCATCTATCGCAGCTTGGCCGGTTAACCGCAGCAAATACCACCAAAATAACAGCCCCGCCAAATAACGGGGCTGTTTTGTTTCAGTCTTCATTACCTTGCAGAATGTCCTCCTTAAGGCGGTATCCACCTTAAGGAGGTAAGGATCAGGCCGCTTTGCTATGCGTGCGGCCCGATGAATGCAGATAGGCATCGAAACAGGCCGCAACGGCACGAATAATGAAGCGTTGATCCGGTTTGACGCTGACGATGCCATCTCTGATGTCAACGACGCCATCATCTTCCAGCATGGAGAGCTGGCGATTGTCCTCCAGCAACATGGCAGCATCAAAACCATGACCTGCAGCAATCCCCGCCACATCGGCGCGAAAATCGCACATCAACCGTTCAATCAGATCGGCGCGCATCCGGTCTTCGGTGGTCAAACGATACCCCTTGACGGTCGCCAGTTGCCCGCTGGAAATCTGCCGCGCATAAATGCCAGGTGGCACTTCGTTTTGCACATACCCACCAGGCATGCGTCCAATGGCGGACGCGCCCAGACCGATCAAAGTCTGGCAGGCATCCGTCGTGTAGCCCTGGAAATTGCGATGCAGACGTCCTGACTTTTGTGCAATCACCATGTCGTCACCGGGCAAAGCGTAGTGATCGAGACCGATGCGGATATAACCTGCCCGCTCGAGAGTGGCGGCAATAGCGTCTGCCTGCTCTGCCCGCGCCATGGCATCTGGCAAGACCTTTTCATCAATCAATTTCTGATGCTGTTTGAAGCTCGGGATATGCGCATAGCCAAACACCGAAAACCGGTCGGGCCGCATTTTGATCGCAGCCTTGGCCGTGGCAATACAGGACGCCACGGTTTGATGTGGCAAGCCGTAGATCAGGTCAAAATTGATACGGGCAACCCGGGCAGCTCTTAACTTCGTGACGGCGGTCTGCGTTTGTTCTTCGCTCTGGATGCGGTTGATGGCCTTTTGCACGATAGGGTCAAAGCTTTGCACTCCAAGGCTTGCACGCCTGACACCGCCCTCACCCAGCGCAACCGCCATGTCCGGTGTCAATGTTCTGGGATCGATCTCGACAGCCATCTCGGTGGTCTTGTCAAAAACGAAATTTTTGCCCAGCAATGCAATCAACCGCAGGAACTCCTCCGGCTGCATGATGGTGGGTGTACCACCGCCAAAATGCACATGGCCAACCTTCAGGCGACTAGATGTACGCGCCCGCACCAGATCAATCTCCGCATGAAGGACGTCGAGGTAATCAAGGATTGGTTGATCGCGGCTGGTGATCGTGGTGTGACAGCCGCAATACCAGCACATCGATCGGCAGAACGGAATATGCAGATAAAGCGAGACTTTATCCTGCGGTGGAATTTCGGTAATCCAGTCCGAATAGGTTCCGGCCCCTATCGAGGCCGAAAAGGCCGGTGCAGTTGGATAACTGGTGTAACGCGGCAGTCGCGCTTCGCCGTATTTCTCGATAAGCGGCTGATGCATGGGGCACTCCTTTACGGTTACAAATGTGCCCGTATCCTGCCCACGAAGAATGCGCCCTTCTTTGCGTAAAAGCGCATACATGACAATTTTCAGATTTATTTGAGCCGCGTCAACGTTGCCCGCTGTGACAATAGGTAGCTTCCGGACTGCTCAAGCGGCTGCCGCACGCATGAGCAGTCCTTGTTTTGCGGCGATGGAAACAGATTATGTCCGAAGCTCAACCCGTTACCAACATTGATGTCAGGGTCATTCCGCCACGTGAACGCCATCCGCAGATTTTTGGTGCTCTTGGCGCATTAACCGCCGGCCAGTCGCTGCAGATCACCAGTGATCATGACCCGCGCCCGCTGCTGTACCAACTGGCCACCAATTTCCCAGGCGAGTTTGGCTGGGAATATCTCGAGCAGGGTCCGGAAGTCTGGCGCCTAGACATCAACCGTATGGAAGGTGAGAGCGAAGGCAGTGAAGAAGAACATTCCGGCTGCGATTGTTGCTGTGGATCAAACCATTAAGAGCAATCCGCCTCCATGCTAGACGTCTGCAAAAATCGGCAAAAGCTGTTTCAAAGATAAAAGGTGAACCATGAATGGCATCATGAAAGAACTGGATCTGCGTCCACTTTTGCGCAGTGGCATCGAACCATTCCCCGCCATCATGGAGACTGTGGCATCGCTGGCTCCGGGTGAAGGTTTGACGATTATGACAACCTTTCGCCCGGTGCCATTGTTCAATGTCATGGCGCGCCGCGGGTTCGATCATCTGGAAAAAGAGCTTGGCAATGGTGAGTGGGAAGTCCAGTTCATTCCGCATAAAAAAAGCGAAGAACTCTCCGTGTCACCAACGCTGGTCCATGATGCCGCAGAACCGGAAGCATGGCCGGATCCCAGCGAATATCTTGATCTCATCGATCTGGCTCCACCACTGCAAATCAAGCGGTTGACGGAAGCCACAAAGAGCCACCCTCCGGGTTCGGTCATTTTTGCCGTTATGCAGCAGGAACCGGTTTTTTTCTATGCTGACCTGATGTCGAATGGCCATCAATGGGCAGGAAATTTCGACGAAGGCCGCACAGCATTCCGTATGTTCATCAGGATTGGCATGCCGCCGAACTGACAGCGTACTCTTGGCAACAAAGCATACCTCCATCAAAATGCCCCGCCTGTGACAACAAGCGGGGCATTTTCTTTGGTTCATTCTGAAAGATAAAACCGCTGCGAACCGTCAAGCCCGCAACGGTTTGCGCTCCTGTGTCAGGATCGGCCCGAATTCTATGCAGAACAACAGAAAGCCTATGATCCACAGGGCGCCTGAGCAGGCGTAAAGGTGCATCATGGCATCCGGGAAGGCCTCTGCGGCTGGTCTCAGCACTGCGCTTCCAATCAGCGCCAGATAGGCGGCAACTGTCATCTTCGTTGCATGGAGTTTGCGACCGGTATGACCAAGGCTGGCGCGCGTCATCACCGCCAGCATCATGCAGGCAACAACGCCGACGGTAAATATATGCAGCACCGAGCGGGCATCCATCACCTCATAGACACCCAGCGCAATGGCCATGAAGCCGAGCGGTATGAAGGCATAAGCCACATGCAGAACCACCAGCAATTGCTCCGGCCATGTAGCCCAACCGCGCCACCGCACAAGCCTGACCGCATGCATGAACCCAGCGATTACAGCGACAATGGCCGTTAATGGGCTCTCGGGTGCAAGGGTCCAACCACCAAGGGCGGCACCCCCCGTTAAAATCGCCGCCGTATCGAAGGTATTATAAGGAACAGGAAAATCGGTACGGCCTGACTTGTTGATCCAGTTGCGGGTAAAGCTGGGAACGATACGTCCACCGACGATCATCACCAGAACCGTATAGGCCGAGACCGCAAGCCGTGTGGCAACGTGGCTGTGATCGCCGCTGATCGCCGCATAATGAAAGACGATATTGGCGGCTGAAAGCGCCAACAAGCCCGCCAGTACCTTCAGGTCTTTCCATTTGCGCCCGGCAATGACTTCTCTTGCGCATATGGCCAGCAGGGCCGGAAGAAACAGACCATCGATCACCGCAGCTAATGTCATGCCAAACATGCCAGGCACGAGGAACATCAACCGTCCCAAACACCATAACCCGAACAGCAGCACCAGTGGTAACCCGGACACCGGCAATCGGCCTGTCCAGTTCGGCACGGCTGTCAGCAAAAATCCGGCAAGCACAGCCGAGGCAAAACCAAATAGCATTTCATGCGCGTGCCAGTTATGCGCGCCATAATCGCCGCCGATCTGGATGAACCCGCTCAATGCGGAAATCCACAAAACCATGGTGACGATTGCCCAAATGGCCGCCGCCAGAAAGAAAGGGCGGAAACCATAGGAAAAAATGACCGGTCCGGTGCGTGAGAAACCTCTTGGAACTCCGCCCTTTGGACGGGCATGTCCGTCTTGCCGGATTGTTTCTGTACCACTCATGATATTGCTCCTGGGATTAGCCTTCGTGGTGAATTCTTGACATCTGTCTAACCACCCCTGGCCACCCCGTCTTTGCGAACAGGCAAAGACCGCGACACCCCCAGCCAAAATGTCGCAGCCGTCAAAACGGGCTCTTTGTTCCATCTCAAATTGTAATTCGCGAGTTGCGCTAAAAACGATCACGACAGGGCCAAGCAAGGCTTGTCCTATCGGAGAAGGAGAAACCCGATGACTGACAACTTCAACATCACACGCCGGAACATACTGGCTAGTGCGGCTTTTGCTGGTGCGATGGCACCTGTCATCGGCGCAGCAACGGCGCATGCAGCAGGCGAAACAAAGACAGCTGAGAAGGCTTTGACACCCGCCGAGATTGCGGCACTGCCTCGCGTTAAAGTAGAATTGGCGAAACCACCTTTCGTGCATGAACACGCCCAGAAAGCTGTCGGCGGACCAAAAATTGTCGAGTTCACACTGACCATCGAAGAAAAGAAGATGGTGCTGGACGACAAGGGCACTGAAGTTCACGCCATGACGTTCAATGGCTCGGTTCCCGGCCCGCTGATGGTCGTTCACCAAAATGACTATGTTGAATTGACGCTTATTAACCCTGACACCAACGAGCTTCAGCACAACATCGACTTCCACTCGGCAACAGGCGCCCTGGGTGGCGGCGGCCTGACAATCGTCAACCCCGGTGAGAAGGCAATCCTGCGCTTCAAGGCCACCAAGGCTGGCGTATTTGTCTACCACTGCGCACCTCCCGGCATGGTGCCTTGGCACGTTACCTCGGGCATGAATGGCGCCATCATGGTTCTACCACGCGACGGTCTGACGGATGGTCACGGTAAGGAACTGGCCTATGACCGCGTCTATTACGTCGGTGAGCAGGACTTCTACGTGCCCCGTGATGAGAAGGGTGCCTTCAAGAAGTATGACAGTGCTGGCGATGCCATGGTCGACACGCTGGAAGTCATGCGCACGCTGACCCCAAGCCATATCGTCTTTAACGGGGCAGTCGGTGCTCTGACAGGTGATAACGCGCTGAAGGCAGCAGTTGGCGAAAAAGTGCTGATTGTGCACTCGCAGGCCAACCGTGATACCCGTCCACACTTGATCGGTGGCCACGGCGACTATGTTTGGGCGACCGGCAAGTTCCGCAACATTCCTGATGTCGATCAGGAAACCTGGTTCATTCCAGGCGGCACGGCAGGTGCAGCATTCTACACCTTCGAGCAGCCAGGCATTTACGCCTATGTGAACCACAACCTCATCGAAGCCTTCGAACTGGGCGCGGCCGCTCACTTCAAGGTCACTGGTGACTGGAACGACGACCTGATGACTGCGGTTCTCGCACCATCGAGCATCTAACATGACCAACAGCCAAGGGACCGGAAACAGCCCGGCCCCTTGGCCCACCTCGTGGGTGTACGAAATACAAACTGAACATATTCACGACTGATGGCGCAAGGAGATTGCTATGACCGCGCTTCGTCTAAAACCTGTCTCGCCAACACTCTCGATAGCGCTGCCGCTGTCAATTATCGCGGCGCTGACCGCGACAGCAGCTTTCCAAGCGGGTATCATCGGTTCAGACACTAGACCTGTTGCAAGCGTTGACGCACCACAAACCGTTGTCATTCCAACGGGCACATTCAGCTATCGTGAAGACGGCGAACATTTCAAAAACGGTTATGCCGTTGACGCGCCAATGCGCACCATGACCATGAGCCGTGCACTGACAATCATGAAATATCAGGTTTCGGGCAGCGACTATAACCGTTGCGTCACGGATGGTGCCTGTGCTGCACCAGAGCCTGGTTTTACCGTCGCACTTGATGTGAGAACACCGGCAACCGGCATCAGCCACGACGATGCAAAAGCCTATGCCGCATGGCTGAGCGCTCGCACCGGCGAGGTCTGGACCTTGCCAAGTGATGCGCAACTGGCTTTCGCTGCCGGCTCGATCTTTCCTGATGAAAAACTGGATGTCGATACGGATTCGACCAACCCTGCCGCACGCTGGCTGGCAGACTACGAGCGACAGACCAGCCGTAAAGCCTCGAGCAATCCGGTTCCGCAATCATACGGCACGTTCGGCGAGAATGAGCATGGCCTTTCGGATTTTGGTGGGAACATATGGGAATGGACGGCGACCTGCAGTCGCCGCGTCAATCTGGATGCCAACGGCAATGTAACGAGCGCCGTATCTTCATGTGGGATACCTGTTGCTTCGGGTAAACACCGTGCAGCGCTTAGCGGTTTTGTGCGCAATCCGAAGGGCGGCGGCTGTGCAGTGGGCGTACCTCCGGATAATCTCGGCTTTCGGCTGGTCAAGGACACACGTTGGTATGCACCACTTGCAGCAAGGCTGCGCAACCATGGTTGGTCGGTTTAAGAATCCCGGCAACCTTTCCACAACCCTCGACACATGCTAAAGACAGCGACGAAACAACACGGAAATTTTTAACGAGACTAATCCTGCCGTCACCGCTCGATCAGAAGCGTCGACTACCGCAGACAAGCGGAAACAGGGTGTCTGGAGAGGACATCTGGTGAAGATTGACCGCAGCGTCATCCGGGCTTTGCCTTTGTTCAGTAAAATGTTGGACGAGGACCTCGACAAGCTTCTGTCCC
Organism: Rhizobium sp. CG4; assembly: GCF_023701965.1. Lineage (NCBI taxonomy): Bacteria > Pseudomonadati > Pseudomonadota > Alphaproteobacteria > Hyphomicrobiales > Rhizobiaceae > Rhizobium > Rhizobium sp. CG4. The sequence continues at coordinate 1,071,312 of NZ_JABAEG010000001.1, forward strand.
ATGCCAATTCCCGGCTTGTGCCACCCGGCGAAGCGATCTTTGAGCAGGGACAGGCGGCGTCCCATTTTTTCCTGCTGATTCACGGCCGGTTGAAGGTCACCCAGGTCACGCAGGATGGCCAGCAGATCATTGTACGCGTAGTGCATCCCGGCGATCTCTTCGGTTTTGCCAAGGCTCTTCAAAGAACCGATTACCCCGGCACGGCGACCACCGCCGCTGAAAGCGTTATTTTGTCCTGGCAGACAGACCTCTGGCCACAATTTGTTGAGCAAAACCCTTATCTGGCAGTGTCTGCCATGCAGACCATCGGCCAGCGGCTGGAAGAAGCCCATACTCGTATTCGTGAAATGTCCACGCAGGAAGTTGAGCGCCGTGTTGCCCATGCCGTGCTTCGTCTGTCACAACAAGCCGGGCGCAAGGAAAGCGAAGGCATTCGGATCGATTTCCCGATATCCCGACAGGATATTGCCGAGATGACAGGAACGACACTGCATACGGTGTCGCGCATTCTTAGCAGCTGGGAATCCAAGGGTCTTGTGCAGGGCGGCCGCCAGAAACTTCTGGTCTGCAACATGCCGGGGCTGATGCAGCTTGCCGATGGCGCGCGCGAGTAACACCATCGACAAATGTAAAGAGGCATTTGGGGAGGAGCGCAGGCTCCTCCTGTTGTTTTCACACAGCAGCATCCCAGACCGGTGCGAGGCCATCCGGGGACACGATACGGCCATCTGCTTTGGAAAGCGCGTGAATGGCCGCCATTTCTTCTGAAGACAGGGCAAAGTCAAAAATCGCTGCGTTCTCGGCGAGACGAGCTTCAGTCACCGTCTTGGAAAGCGCAATAACGCCGTCCTGTTGGACGAGCCAACGCAATACGACCTGAGCAACCGACTTGCCGTGGTTGGCAGCAATATCTTTCAGAACTGGGTCAGCAAGCACCTTGCCATCCGCCATGGCAAAATAGCTGGTAATCGACATGCCGGACTTTTTGGCTTCGGCGATCACGACATCCTGATTGAGATACGGATGATACTCGATCTGGTTGGTCACGATCGGCGCCTTTGAAAGTGAAACGGACTGCGCCATCAAAGCCGTGTTAAAGTTCGAAACACCGATATGACGCACCTTGCCGGCTTCCTTGACCTCATTCAACGCACCGATCTGCTCAGCCAATGGAACCGCGTCGTTTGGCCAATGGAGAAGTAACAGGTCGACATAGTCGGTTTTCAGCTTCTTCAGGCTTTCGTCAACGGAGGTTACAAACGCGTCGCGTTTGTATTTATCGACCCAGACTTTTGTGGTCAGGAAGATGTCGCCACGCGCAATGTCGGAACCGGCGACGGCCTCGCCAACTTCCGCTTCATTGCCATAAATCTGCGCAGTGTCGATATGGCGGAATCCGGTCTTCAGCGCCTTCGGCACAATCCTGAGGACATCACTGCCGGGGACACGAAACGTACCAAAGCCGAGCGCGGGAATGGTCGCCCCATTTGCGGTAACAGTGTGCATTGGTTTACTCCTTGATTAATCCGCAGCGATTTTCGCCGGGAATGATTGGACTTGAGAACCGACCAGACATCAAGTGTCGGTTCGGCAAGCCCGGCCGCAAATCGGCCGGGCTGATAACGGTCAGGCAATGTTCAACGCCGGTGACGCGGCACGACGGTCGAGCGCACCACTCCAAATTGTCAGAAGCAGGGCAACGGCAACAAGAATGGCACCAACCCAAGGCGTAGCGACAAGACCGAGCGGCGATTCCACAACTAGACCTCCCAGCCACGCGCCGATGGCAATGCCGAGGTTAAAGGCAGCAATATTGAGTGCAGAGGCGACATCAACGGCTCCCGGCCGATGCTCTTTGGCCAACTGCACGACATAGAGCTGCAAACCTGGCACGTTTGCAAAGGACAGGAAACCGAGTGCAGCCAACGTCACCAATGTCAGAACAGGTGACACAGCGGTAAAGGAAAACACCAGCAGCACGATTGCCTGCGCCAGGAACAGACCGACAAGCGCTCTGACCGGATTGTGATTGGCGATCCTGCCGCCACCAATATTACCAGCAGCAATAGCGATACCATAGAGTACGAGAATAAGACTGACGCTGGATGCGGAGAAGCCGGTCACTTGCTGCAGGATTGGCGCGAGAAAGGTGAAGGCGACAAACGTGCCGCCATATCCGAAAGTGGTCATGGCAAATACGATCAGCAGGCGACCTGAACCGAGAACGCGGACCTGATCAACCAGACGTGCAGGCGCTGCCTTTTTGAGCGTATTTGGCAGAAGTGTTGCAATTGCCAGAAAAGCAATGACACCGAGCATCGAGACCGCCCAGAAGGTAGCGCGCCAGCCGAAAACCTGACCAATATATGTACCAAGTGGAACACCGGTGACGATGGCAACCGTCAGGCCCATGAACATCATGGCAATTGCTGAAGCACGACGGTTCTCCGGCACGAGATCTGCAGCGATGGTCGCACCGACCGAGAAGAAAACGCCATGCGCAAAAGCGGCCAGTACACGTGCCACAAGAAGGAACTCATAACCGGATGACAATGCCGCCAGCCCGTTACCAACAATAAACAGCGCCATAAGGCCAAGCAGCAGCGGCTTTCTTTCTATCCTGCCAGTCAACGCCGTCAGGACCGGCGCACCAAAGGTCACGCCAAGCGCATAAACGCTGACGATAAGACCAGCGAGCGGCAATGAGATGTTGAGATCCGTCGCAACAGTCGGCAACAATCCGACAATTACGAACTCGGTGGTACCGATCGCATAGGCGGCGATCGTCAAAGCAAATATAGCCAAAGGCATGGTGACTTCCTCTTTACCCTCGAAATCTATCGGGGCGCTGACGACAACTCTGCTGGTCGTCTGACTGATTGATGCACCCTATATGGGGGAAGACGACTTGCCTGATAATCTGCAATAATGGATAAATACCTTTGAATTGAATTCACAAGGTAGCACGTATGGACAATCGTACCGGCGAAATGGAGGTCTTCGTTGCGGCCGCTGAACTGGGAAGTTTTTCTGCCGCCGGACGCAAACTAAAGCTCTCACCTTCTGCCGTCAGCAAACTCGTAACCCGTATTGAGGACCGTCTGGGGACACGTCTGCTGTTGCGCTCAACTCGCCTCGTCACCATGACCCCAGAAGGCGAAATTTATCTGACCAGAGCAAAACGCATTTTGGCTGACATCCAAGAGACCGAACAGATCATCACCAGCGGCGGCAAAGTGGTTCCCCGCGGACTTCTGCGTGTGAATGCGACACTCGCTTTCGGTGAACGTTATCTGCTGCCACTCGCACCAAAATTCCTTGACCTATACCCAGAAGTTCAACTCGATATTTCACTGACAGACGGCGTTATCAGCCTTATTGAGGAACGAACGGATATCGCGATCCGCTCGGGCGCCCTGCAGGATTCCTCCCTGAGGGCCCGCAAACTGCTTGAAGTGCCACGGGTCATCGTCGCGTCGCCGACCTATATCGACAAACATGGTATGCCTAAAACGCCGCAAGACCTCGCACACCACAACTGCTTCAGTTTCAATTTCAGCCGAAGTCTGAACGAATGGCCGTTCAGAAATCCTGGATCTGACGATGTCTACCGTCTTGCCGTTTCAGGCAATGCGGCTGTCAACAGCGGGTTGGCGATGCGGCGATTATGCCTTGAGGGTTTAGGCTTGGGCCGTGTTGGCGGTTTTCATGTGGAGGAGGATATTGAGGCGGGCAGACTTGTGTCTGTTCTGGACGATTATAACCCAGGCGATGTCGAGGTTATCTGGTGTGTCTATGGTGGTTCGAGACCATTATCTGGCCGGGTACGCGCCTATTTGGATTTTCTGAGCGAGCATGTTGTGCGAGCGTGGCCTTGATTTTCTGGTGGGACGTCTACCATTGGTTATTGAGCGTTTTGTCGCCGGCGGTTTTTCGTGGCTTTGACTTTCGCATTGGGCAGCTTTGGTGTGCCTTGGTCGTTGTGCTTTGAGCAGGGTTATTTTCGCGGGCGCGTAGGTGCCGGCAATGGTCTGCGGTTTCTTTTAGTTTTTAGATTTTGATTTTTTGGGGGATGTTTTGGTGATTTGGTTGCGGGGCAGGATTTGGGATTTTTCTGTCCCGTTGCGTCGGCTGTGCCTCCTTGCGGGCCCCTGAGGAGGCGTTAACTCCTCGACGCGTTACCAACAAAAAAGCCCGCTTGCTGCGGGCTTGTTTTATTGGTTGCGGGGGCAGGATTTGAACCTGCGGCCTTCAGGTTATGAGCCTGACGAGCTACCGGGCTGCTCCACCCCGCGTTACCAGGTTTTTGCCAAAGGCAAAATACCCCTAGGCAAACTGTAAAAC
>NZ_JABAEG010000020.1:0-2004 GCF_023701965.1 Rhizobium sp. CG4
GTAAGCGGGGCTAATCCGGTGGCAATGGCGAGAAAATCTGCAGTTTCGGGGCGCGCGCGCTGGCAGGATCGGCTGCTGAGAGGGCAAGGTGGTCGTCAGAGACGCGCCGCAACCAGGGAGGCGAGCGAGGCAATAGGATGATCTTTGTCGCTGATCCCCAGCCGATCACCCAGATAGTGCCAGAACGACAGGCCGAGCTTCTGGCAGGTCTTCGAAAGGCCCAACATGCTATCGCGCGCCTGCCGTCCGTTTCTGCTGACCGTGCCTCCGGAAATCTTCCGCTTGATGACAAAGCCGCGCAGATCTCTCTCCGACGCATTGGTGTGGAGCGGGATTTCCGGCCGCTCGAGAACCCTGAGCAGCTTCGGTTTGCGACGCCTCAGCCGAAACAGCAATTTGTCGAGATCACCGTAGCCGGTGCGGATCGAGAAAATCCGGTCGAAGCGCGCCTGCAGGCCCTTGGCCATGGCTGGGTCAGGCCTTCGTCGATAGGCTTTGAGAGCCTTGTAAAAGTGCCAGATCAGCTCTCGCAGGGTCTCGACGTGCTTCACCTGGCCGGGTGTAGCCGGCATCAGTTTTTGGAGCAGCCGTTCGGCATGGACCCAACACAGCGCGTGGGTACCAACGCGAAACTGCCCGGCATCGTCGGAGACGATCACCGCGTTTCCAACGAGGCCATGATGGCGAATGGCACCCCATATGCCGGCCTCCGCAAATGGCCGAAGCGTTTCCGTGTCGAAGATGTCGATACCATGTTCGGCGAGATGCTGGAGGAAGGGCACCTGATTGGCAAACCGCAGCGGCTCATGGGTGTTCAACCGGGCAGCAAGGGCAGGGTCAACCTGCCGGTCGTCCAGCAGCGCGAAAGCGGCGTCGTTGAGAACATAGTCCTGATAGTTGCCGCGCAGCAGGGCGAGGAAGTTCAGCCGCGACTTCGAGGGCGCCGTGCGAAAGGCTGTGAAATGCTCGCTGCCGATATGCGTTGTATGAAAATTGCGGTTGGCGTGACGGGCGCCGGTGTCGTCGACCGTCACATAGGACGCAGATACAAGGCCAGCATGCAGCACGGCGGCATCCTCCGCATGAAAGCCATCCAGCCTTTCTGTCAGAAACCGCACCACCTGGCGTTTGGAGATCTCGACACCGATGTCGTTAAGCAACGTCGTCATTCGTTGCGTCGTGACCTGGCCATACGCATGCAGCATCAGACAAAACCGCCGCAGATTGGGCCCAAAACCACCTCTTATCCCCGCAGGCAGCGGTGCTGTGATAGTGTCCCCCTCCGGCGTCACCCAGCATTCGCGTCGAAAGCGGACCACTTCCGCCCGCAGGACCAAATCCCGCACCATGCAGTCCTTGTACCCTTTGAAGCGCGATCCGGGCGGCACACTGGCAGGCAGAACCTCGTCACGCGTCACGCGCTTCGTGTCGTTCTTCGGCCCTCGCGGTCGGGGCGCCGGATCCTTGCCGGTGAGCGCCTTGTCACCCGTTGCCTTTTCCATCCCCGACGGTCTGAACGGCGGACGGGGCGGCAGGTTCTTCAGTCGCGCAATCTCGTCGCGCAGGAGCTGGTTGTCGACTTTCAGCCGTGTGTTCTCAATCCTGAGCTGGTCATTCTCGGCACGAAGGTGTTGGTTTTCAGCTTCAAGCTTTTCAATTCGGGCGTCAGCCCGGTCAGCACGCTCCACCAAGCCGGTCACGAGCTCGCGCAGCGCCTTCAGCGACAGCGTGTCAGCATGCTCGACCATGGGCAGGCGGCGCTTCGTCATAAAGGGATTGAATCATGATTCACAGAAAACAGGAATCCCTTATGCCACCGGATTTGCTCCAGGTACTGCTGAAACCGCTCAGCGACGCCACGGCAACGTTTTGTTGTCTCGATGAGCGTGTTGCCCGCTCATCCGTCGGTGCTAGCTGGTGTGAGCGCCAGAATTTTAGCGACGCCTGTGCGTCTCTGTGGATCGACGGTGAGTTGGTGCATCTCGAAGACCTCGTCCTCCATGA
>NZ_JABAEG010000021.1:0-1687 GCF_023701965.1 Rhizobium sp. CG4
CCGACGAGGCCAAAACATTCTCCCGGCTGAACAGAAAACGATACGCCGGGCAGAACCTTGACCGCATTGGGTTCAGTGCCGAAGGAAATGGACAGATCGCGAGTTTCAACAGAAACGGACATTAGACAGTTTCCTCCAGCCATTCAGGACGACGGTCAAGCACCGCAAGCGGCGCACGCGAACCGCCAATACGCGGCTGTGCAGCCAGCAGACCACGCGTGTAAGGGTGTTGCGCATTATCGAGATTACGCGCCTCAAGTGTTTCCACAACGCGGCCGGCATACATGATAAGAACGCGGTCACAGAAATTGCGCACCAGATTAAGGTCGTGACTGATCATGATCAGGCCAATACCGCGATCGCGCACAAGACTGTCGAGAATATTGAGCACCTGAAGGCGCACGGTCACATCAAGCGCCGAGGTTGGCTCATCGGCAATCACCAGATCAGGATCGGCCAGCAGCATCATGGCAATCATCACGCGCTGGCCCATACCGCCAGAAATTTCGTGCGGATACTGCTGGTAGACACGCTGCGGGTCACGGATCTTCACCGCCTCCAGCATGGCCAGCGCCTTGTCTTTGGCTTCCGACTTGGCGCATTTGAAATGCCGCAAATAGGTTTCAGCCACCTGATCGCCAACCCGACGGATCGGGTTCAACGAAAACTTCGGATCCTGAAGGATCATCGACATACGACGACCGCGAACCTTGAGCATCTCTTTTTCCGAGAGCGATAGAAGGTCGAGTTCGTCGAAACGCAACGTGTCAGCGGTAATGGTCGCACCGGGCAGCAGTCTCAGCAACGCACGCCCTACGGTCGATTTACCAGAGCCACTTTCCCCAACGATACCGAGACGTTCGCGTCCAAGGGTGAAGGACACTCCGCGCACGGCTTCCGTGGCAGAGCCACCATAACGAATGCGGAGATTTTCAACGTCAAGAATGGTCTTTTCCATCGTCTTATCTCCGGTTCATCTGCTTCGGGTCGAGTGCATCACGCAGACCGTCGCCCAACAGGTTGAAGGCAAGACTGACCGACAGGATGGCAACGCCCGGGAAGGTCACCAACCACCAGCTATCCAGCATATAACGCCGTCCCGTCGCGATCATTGCGCCCCATTCCGGCAATGGTGGCTGTGCACCGAGACCGAGAAAGCCAAGGCCAGCAGCTGTCAGGATCACCGTTGCCATATTGAGTGTCAGGCGGATGAGAACAGATGGCAGACACATCGGCATGATTGACTTGACGATGATGCGCATGGGTGACGCACCCTGAAGACGTGCGGCCGCGATGTAATCTGCATTGCGGAAGGTCATCGCCTCAGCACGTGCCAGACGGGCAATCGGTGGCCAGGAGGTCAAGGCAATGGCGATGATTGCGTTATTGAGGCTTGGCCCAAGCGCCGCAACAAAAGCCAGCGACAGGATGAGGCTCGGGAAGGACAGGAAGATATCGGTAATACGCATCATCACCGTATCAAACTTGCCACCGAGATAACCGGACGCCGTGCCGACAATCAGCCCAATCGGGCCAACGATGATCGACACAAGAAAGATGATGGTCAGTGTGATACGGGCGCCCCAGATCAGGCGGCTGAAAATATCACGTCCCAACTCGTCCGTACCGAACAGATGTCCATTGCCAGGTGCCTGCAGGGTGTTGACCAGATCCTGAGCATAGGGGT
>NZ_JABAEG010000022.1:0-1181 GCF_023701965.1 Rhizobium sp. CG4
CCTCATCAAGTCAGTCTTGATTGATTGTTTTCGTACTCTTTGAGCCTTGCATTTGCGATGACGATGATGTGGCGCATGAGGGCACCGAGCGCTGTGAGTTTGGATTTGCCTGCGGCCAGTAGACGTTTGTAGGTTTGCGCAAGATGGGTCCTGCTTATGCTGGCAGCCATTGCTGCGATGAACAGCAGTGGCCGTAACTGCCGGCGTCCACCTGTTGCAAAACGACGCCCGCGATAGGTGCCGCTATCTCTTGGATGGGGCGCACACCCGGCCAGGCTTGCAGCCTTCTTGCGGTCGATGTGACCCAGCTCCGGCATAAGAGCGAGCAACACCGGGGCAATCACCTTGCCGATACCAGGAACCCCAAGCAGGATCACCTGTCGCTCCTTCATGCGTTGATTATTCTGAACGATCGCCTCGATCTGTTTGTCGAGGGTGGCGATGCGCCGTTTGATCTCGGCAACATGGCTTGCAATCTCTTTGGCTATCGGTTTGTTGCGCGGGGCTTTGAGGCGGTTTTCCTCCTGAACCCGCATGTTAACAAGATCGTCGCGGCGGCGCACAAGCAGCTTTATCTTCGCGTTATCAGGGGCTTCAGCCTGCCAGAGAGACAGGTTCGCGCTCCGGGCAAGGCCATATTCGGCGATGTGGCGCGCATCGATCGGGTCTGTTTTTGCCCTTGTGCCACAGGAGCGGATGAAGGCTTTTACCTTTGCCGCATCGGCGCGATGTGCGGGGATGGAAAGGTCTTTTAGAGTATCCAGCAGCAGGTCTTCATAACCGCCGGTCGCCTCGCACACGGCGAGCATATCGAGGCATCCTGCATAGGATTTGAGCGCGGTTTTGAGTGCGCCAGTGGTGTTGGAGATGGTGAAGGTTTCTCTCGTCTGGCTGTCGAAGAAGGTGATGGTGTCCTTGGCAACGTCACAGCCAAGGGCGAACTGGATTTTATCGGCATTCGGGTTCATGATGGAGCTCCATGCTTGGCATTGTCTGCGGGCGCGGTGCAAACCGTCCCATTCAAGTCAACAAGCGATGCAAAGCTGGTGCGGCCGCGGCCCATTATGAGGACGGTCGATGAGACCAACTCCCGTTCGGGCGCACGACCGCATGCTCCTCGGGGTGGCCACCTCGGGGAGCATCCAACTTCTCAAGCATTAAAGCATAAATCGGACAGACAA
>NZ_JABAEG010000023.1:0-1010 GCF_023701965.1 Rhizobium sp. CG4
TGGTTTCAGGAGGATGGAATGGCCCGCTCTTTTGTGCAGCTGAGTTTGGACGAACGCCGCATCATCGCACGGATGAATGAGAAGAAGATCAGTCAGGCCGAGATCGCACGCACCCTTCGTCGCGACCGGTCTACGATCTGCCGGGAGCTCCGACGGAATTTCTGGCACGACCGCGAGGTCCCGATTGCGGAAGGATACTGGCACGTCACAGCGCATGGAATGGCGTCTGACCGGCGGCGTAAGTATCGCAAGCTCCTGCGTGATCCCAGTCTTTGTACCGCCGTTATCGACCGCCTCAAGGATGGTTGGTCACCGGAGCAAATTTCCGGTCGGCTGCGGCTTGCCAGTGGCGCAATTGTCCGGCTAAGCCATGAGACAATCTATCAGTACGTCTATTCTCAGGAAGGCCAGGATCTGCAGCTGGGCAGGTACCTACCTGAGCGACGCCGCAAGCGGCGGCCGCGATACGCACGCAAACCCAGAAGCCTCGTCTTTCCAGTCGAATGCGCCATTAGAAACCGGCCTGAAGCCGTCAATGAGCGCAGTGAATTCGGTCACTGGGAGGCTGATTTGATGATCTTCAGAAAAGAACACGGCACCGCTAACATCGCCACCGTTGTCGAACGAACCAGCCGCTATACCCTACTGTTTCGCAACAATGATCGGCGCTCGAAGCCGATCATGAACCAGTTGATCCGGCATCTGGCACCCCTACCCGCCCTTGCTCGACAAAGCCTGACATTTGATCGCGGGCTTGAGTTCGTCTCGTGGCGCGAGTTGGAGCACGGCATGGGAACGACAGCATGGTTCTGCGACCCACAGGCGCCATGGCAAAAAGGCACGGTGGAAAACACCAACAAGCGTGTTCGCCGATATTTGCCCGCAGAGACGATCGTGCTTGAGGTTACCAACCAAGAAATTCGCTCCCTGTGTGATCGACTAAATAACACGCCACGCAAATGCCTGGGGTTTCAGACGCCAAAAGAGATGTTCAGCCGACATATATTGGC